>NZ_SNUY01000071.1 GCF_004376175.1 Halalkalibacterium halodurans
GTATACACTTCGCCCTTGACAGAACCTTCTGAAACTTTTTGTGTAGTCACCAAGGCTGCTTAAGGTCTAATATATTGGCAATTCCAAAGGAAACCCTGCGAGCTTACACAAAATTCTTGACGGTACCTCCCAATGCTAAGCAATATAGAAAACCATATTAGTAAAAATATAAGTACAGTCTTCCCTGATGAAAATATGAGAAAGAGTTTTAATAGTATTAAATCTAATCAGTTTCGTAACTTTCTAAATTCGAATATTCATAACCCTGGATTAATTCGTACAACATCTTCTACATTGGAAGGGATAACTAATGGGGGAATGTATTCGTTGATTGATCTAATAATAAAAAATATTTGAAACTTGCTATAGATAAAAGAAGTTTTGAACTTTTTTCAAATGAGAAAAAAAGGAGAAAAGATCATGCTGCACAAAGAAGAACTTCAACATATGGTGAAGGAAGCTTTAGAGTCAGCTGGTGGATCAGCAAATATTGTTACAATTTCCAAGTATGTCTGGAGTCACTACGAGACCGAATTGAAAGAATCAGGTGATTTGTTTTATACATGGCAATATGACATTAGGTGGGCAGCTAACGAGTTACGGCGCAAGGGAATAATGAAAGATGCTGAAAAATCACCAAGGGGAATTTGGGAACTTGTTTGATTGTTAGGATAATACTATCAACCTTAAACTTTGTTTCAGTGTTCTCTCGCTTTCAAGATGATGATTAAAATAATAGCCAGTAGTGAAGTCACAAATCGGCTGAATGAGTGGTACGACAGAATTAAGCGGAAAGATATAATTGAGGCACTACAGGCAAAAGAGAAAATACCTACATTACATGAGGAGGCAGACTTATCGCTAATTGCTGCAAGTTTGATCTTTGGCTTTGTTAATCCTCAAGACCTGAGTCAAAGTAGCAGTTCTGGAGATGGATTCACGATCCAGCAAAAACATAATAGTGGAACTTGATCCTCATATGATGCCGATAGCCCCGTGAAATCCACGGGGCTACTATTTTGTTATACTCTTCCTCCTCCCCGCCACCAATTCTACAAGAATAGCCATCATTTTACGGTTGTTGGTGGTAGCGATTTCATATAGAATGGAGAGAGTATATATTTTTTATTAAGTCTAGCGCAAGGCGCCATCGTCTCGTGTGAGTGGTTGTCCGCTAATGCTGCGGGCGTACATCCAAGGGAGGACAGACGGTGCTTGGCGCTTTTTTAAAAGGGGTGCTCCAGTGAGTAAAAAAGTGAAAATTGTGACTGACTCGACGATTGATTTGCCAAAAGAAGTGATAGAACAACTAGATGTGACAATCGTTCCGTTGTCAGTGACAATTAACGGGGAATCCTATCTAGATGGAGTCGAGATTACGTCGAAAGAGTTTGTGAATCAATTGGTTCAATCTGAGGACATTCCCAAGAGTTCGCAGCCATCGGTAGGTTCGTTTTTAGAGGTGTATGACAGATTAGGGGCAGACGGTAGCGAAGTGCTCTCGATTCATATGACAAGTGGGATGAGCGGGACGTATGCCGCGGCGAAGACGGCTGCTGATATGTCAGATTCGAATGTGACGGTGGTGGATTCAAAATATATTTCTTTAGCCTTAAGCTTTCAAGTGAGGGAAGCCTGTGACATGGCGGCGTCTGGGGAGACGGTTGACGCGATCGTGGCACGGCTAGAGGTTATTCGGAATAACACGTCCCTCTATATTATGGTGGATACGTTGGAGTATTTAGTGAAAGGAGGGCGAATCGGGCGGGGCAAGGCATTGGTCGGCTCGCTCTTAAAAATAAAGCCAGTGGCGTCCTTGCAAGATGGCGTCTATACGCCAGTGACAAAAGTTAGAAGCTACATGCAAATGATTAAGTTTTTGACGAAAAAGTTTGAAGAAGAAACGTCTGATAAGATCGTCAAAGGGATCGGGATTGCGCAAGTGGAAGCTCGTGACTTGGCGAATCAAGTGAAGGATGCTTTAAAGGAATTAACGAGCTTTAAAGACATTTCGCTCGTCGATACGACGCCGATCATTAGCACTCACACTGGTCCAGGGGCGATCGCGCTCATGTACTATACAGACGAACGCTAAATGGGTGAATCTCTACTATACGCATAGTAGGGATTTTTTTGTCCTTCATAAGAGGAACCACATGTTATAATAGGATTTTATTGGATTGTTATTGGTGGAGTGAATTCATCCATCAGCTCTGTTTGTGTGGAAATTCCACCGACCAACGGCTTCATTTGTTATTTTCAATCGAAAAAAGGAGTGACATAACATGACGAATCCGTTTCCGTTTGCCGAATTAATGTCACAGGATGGCTTACACTGCTTCCGCATTGGTTCGTACGGCTATGCCTACCCAGAGGCTGACAATGAATATGATGCGGATTGGCATCGAAATCCTCTTTCCTTCACACTGCCTGGGTTTAAGGTGGCATTTGATGAGATCATCTTGTCAGGAGGTGTTGTGGAGGACTTTGTAGCAGAGCTCAAACAGTTTCGCGCGCTGGCGATAAACGAGGCTGTGTTTGATCCGATCGAGCCGTTCTTCCAATTGACGTTTTCGTTCAACCAGCTGAAAAAAGTCGTTGTAAGTGGCTACGTGGAATATCCTGTTGGCGAGGGGGCGCAGCTGCAATTTGAGTTTGAAACCGATTTGACCTACGTTGATCAATTTGCTGCTGGGTTAAAGGAGATGCTGCAACGATTTCCGGTACGTGACGTATAAGGGGCCTTCCCCCCTCATAAAAGAAGTCAAATTATTTTTAAATCGGTAAAATCTGTGCCTACTCCTTTGCATCATTTCGCCCTACGATAGGGGGAAAAGCGGAGGAGGCGACGACTGTGGAATCGGCTGGGTGGACAGGTGGATTGTTTCGCATGTGTGAATGGATTACGAGGCTCGCGTTCGTGAATGGGCTATGGCTGTTGTTTACGGTGGTTGGCCTTGGGTTGTTCGGGTTTGCCCCGGCGACTGTCGCGATGTTCTCGATTGTCCGTAAGTGGATTATGGGGGAGCAAAGCTTTTCGGTCTATTCTACGTTTTGGACGATTTATAAAAAGGAGTTTCGTAAGGCGAATCTGTTGTTCGGGTTGGTCTTGCTGACGCTAGTCGTCCTGTATGTGAACTACGTCATTATTCATGCGATGACGGGGGCTTTGTACTATGTGCTGCTCATCTGTTTTAGCTTGTTTTGCCTCGTCGTGGCGGTCGTGCTTCTTTATATTTTCCCGATCTATGTTCATTTTGAAGGGAGTCTCTTGCATTATTTCCGGTCGGCGATTCTGGTGGGGACGTCCTTCCCGTTGCGAACGGTGGTCATGGCGGTCACAGCCTTTACCGCTGTATTGCTCGGGTTGCTCTTGCCTGGGGTGGCGCTCCTTTTTTTCGGCAGTGGCCTCAGCTTTGCCCTTATGTTTATTTCCTATAGCATCTTTTCAACGATTCAACCGGCGACGGGCTCAACCACTCTCACGTAAGAGTGGTTTTTTGATGTAGTGGTCCTCACTGTAAAAGTCAAAATTATTGCAATTGTTATCAAAATAGCGTTAAGCCTTTAGGCCTTATCTCTTTTATAATAGATTCAAATCGTTAGAGAGGAGATAACAGATGAGTATTAAAACAGAAAGGTTATCGACTTCCTCAGAGGTAGGCGTGGTGAAGAAGAAAAAATCAACGCTTGATCGATATGAAAATCTAGCAGGTTGGCTGTTTGTTGCACCGATGTTAATCGGTGTTACCGTCTTAGTGTTATTGCCGATTGTGGCAACGTTCATTTTAAGTATGGCCGACTGGAAATTCATCCAAAACATCGATCAGTTGCAGTGGGTCGGCTTCGGAAATTTCAAAGAGTTGATGACAGATAGCGTGTTTTTGAAATCGCTTTTAAACAATGGCATCTTTTTGTTTACCGTTCCGATCTGTATGGGGATTTCCCTTGTGTTAGCGGTGGTCATTGATAAAAGCGTTTACATGAAGAGCTATTTCAAGGTTGCTTTTTTCATGCCGTACATTTCTAGTGTGGTCGCGATTGCGGTTGTATGGCAAGTGTTGTTCCATCCGTCGGCCGGGCCGATTAACCAAACGTTAATGGCCCTAGGGATAGCCGACCCGCCAAAGTGGATTGCCGATCCGAGCTTCGCGCTCATTTCCGTCATGCTCATTCAAATTTGGATATCGGTCGGGTTCAATTTGATCATTTACATTGCTGGACTGCAAGCGATTCCGAAAGAATTGTATGAAGCGGCGGAGATGGACGGAGCAAACGCGTGGGATAAATTCCGCAAGATTACGTTCCCGATGGTGTCTCCAACTTCTTTCTTTTTGCTGATTACGGGGATTATTGCGAGCTTTAAAGTGTTTGACCTGATCGCGGTGCTAACAAAAGGGGGGCCGATGCATTCGACGAGCGTGCTCGTCTGGCACTTGTATGATACGGCCTTTGTTCATTTAGATATTGGCTATTCGTCGGCGATGGCGATGATTTTGTTCATCATTGTCTTTCTCATTACGATCATTCAATGGATCGGACAGAAGAAATGGGTTAATTACTGAGAAAAGGGGAGAAGGTTCATTGAAAACGATCAATATCCAAAAATGGTTGACGACGATCATCGTCTTTTTGCTCAGCGTCATGTTTTTGCTGCCTTTCGCTTGGATGCTGTCCACCTCGTTTAAAATTGAAGCGGACGTTTTCACGTATCCGATTCAATGGATTCCTGAGCGGTGGAACGGCTTTAACAACTATATGCAAGTGTGGTTTGGCGATTATCCTTTTTATCTTTATTATTGGAACTCCTTAAAAGTAGCGGTGTTAACGACGGTCGTTTCGTGTACGGTATCGGCGCTTGCCGCTTACGGGTTTTCGAAGGTGAGGTTTCCAGCGGGGAAGTGGTTGTTTCTCATCGTGTTAGCGACGTATATGGTTCCGCAGCAGGCGAGCTTAGTCCCGCAGTTTATTTTGTATCGTCAAATCGGCTTGTTTGACAGTCACCTTGGGCTCATTTTGTTAGGAAGCTTCAGCGTTCTTGGAACGTTTATGCTGCGCCAGTTTTTTATGGGCGTTCATAATGAATACATTGAAGCGGCTAAAATTGACGGGGCTGGGCATTGGAAAATTTTTTGGCTCATCGCACTGCCGATTGTTAGGCCGGCCATTGCTACCTATGCGATTTTGCGATTCATTTGGACGTGGAACGATTATCAAAATCCGTTGATCTTTTTACGGACAGATGCCTTGTACACGATTCAGTTAGCGATGCAAAAATTTACGACGATTAACGGGGAGTTTTATTCTCTCATTATGGCGGCTGCTGTTTCGGCGATTCTCCCGTTGTTAATTATTTTCGTCATCGGGCAAAAGCAAGTCATCGAAGGGATTGCCCTTGGCGGGGTGAAAGGGTAGTGAATCTGTGTTGCCCCCTTTTGTCTAATGAATAGATGTCAAATTATTTTTAATATTGGTAAAATTATTTCCGTCTCATGAAGAAATCGCTTTGCTATAATTCGGTTTGTAAGGGTTTTTATAATAGAATACAAGGGGGAAATAGAATGAAGAAAACATGGGTATCCACTGTTTTTGCTTCTGCCGTCCTCATGATCGGGTTGGCGGGGTGTTCGGGTGGTAGTGGCGATAGCACATCGGCAACGAATGATGATAATGGACATGATAGCGAAGAAACGGTAACGATTAAATTTCATACACACGGTAACGAGGCTAGCTATAACTGGGCGCACACGATTGCCGCTTTTGAAGAAGAGCATCCTAACATCAACATTGATTTAGTTATTTTAAGTGAGAAGGGTGATTCACAGGAAGCGATTCAAAAGCTCGATTTAGCTGCCGCTTCTGGGGAGCAGCTTGATGTGTTAATGTTCAGTGATCCGGCAAGTTATGCGCAACGGGTGCATTTAGGAATGGTCGCCCCGATCGATGAATTCATTAGCGAAGAAGGCTTTGCGATGACAGAAGAATATAAGGTCGATACGCAAATTGACGGCCAATATTATGCGCTCCCAGGTAAATTCAACCCTTGGTACGTCTTGATGAATAAGGACCACTTAGAAGAGGCTGGATTGGACGTGCCGACCGATTGGACATGGGATGATTTTATGGCCTATGCGAAAGACTTAACGACAGACGATCATTACGGTACGTACTTCCACGGTCCACAAGGGGACGGCTGGATGGAATTTATGAAACTAGCGCTTGCGAGTGAGGAGAATGATACAGAGTTCATTAAAGATGATGGAACGTCCAATCTCGACCATCCGCTATTTAAGAAAACGTTAGAAATGCGCGTGCAAATGGAGAAAGAAGATCAATCGGCTGTGCCGTACACGGATATTATTTCGCAGAAGCTTCATTACCGGAATCAATTTTTCGGTCAAGATGCGAGCATGATTCTGATCGGAAGCTGGATGAATACGGAGCTTGGGGGAACGGATCAATTTCCACTTGATTTCAACGTCGGAGTGGCGCCTTACCCGAAAAATGATCTAAGCGGGGAATCGTATACCCCTGTGACAACGGATTATATGGCGGTCGCAGCCAATTCGGAGCATAAGGAGGAGGCGTATACGTTTATTCGCTGGTACACAACGGAAGGGCAAGTCGTCCAAGGGAAAAACGTTCCGTCATGGAACGGGGTAAGTGACGAGGATCTCGGGACGATCATTGACGGCATTTTAGCAGAAACGGTGGCGCCTGAAAAAGTAGATCGCGACTCTTTAGTCAATGTGTTGCAAAACGCCCAGTCGTCGAAAATGATTGCCCCTGTGTCCTATCAAGCCGAGCTTTATAAAGTGATTGGTGAGGAATACGAGAAGCTCATTTTAGACGATCAAGATCTCGACACGACGCTTGAGAAAATGCAAGAACGAGGGCAAGAGATTATTGAGAATAATCAGTAAACGTCTGTTAGAATAATCGTATAGGGGCGTAAACCGTTTCCGTCCCCTCTTTTTCATTCTAAATGAGGAGGTTGGTTATGTGGAATCGGATGAAGCGAAAGCTGGCGCCCCGTTCTTTTCGTTTTAAAGTGATCCTTATTGCTGTTGTATGCCTTATGATTCCGGCGATGATCACCTTGTACGTGTATAGTTATTTGACGAAAGATGCCATGAAGGAACAGGCGATTTCGAATGCTAATCGCGAATTGAGCTTAGCGGGATCCTATGTCT
The DNA here is from genome assembly GCF_004376175.1 of Halalkalibacterium halodurans. Taxonomy (GTDB): domain Bacteria; phylum Bacillota; class Bacilli; order Bacillales; family Bacillaceae_D; genus Halalkalibacterium; species Halalkalibacterium halodurans. Next base: position 7,194 of record NZ_SNUY01000071.1, read on the forward strand.
CAAAGATTTTTGACGACATGCTGTATGCGGTCAATTACGTTCAGCTCGATTCAGAGATTAATACGATTTTGAAAAAGAATGCCAATGCTGATAGAAAGCCAAAAAATATCAAGTATGAAGAGTATTTAGAATATCGGAAGGTCACAAAGACGATTGAAAACATGACGTTGCTCGGAGAAAAGTCTTATGTGACGATCTTGCTGAAAAACGGCATGTACTATACGAACTATCCGCTAGCCGACTATAACCCGGAGATGCTGTTTCAAGAGCCGTGGTTTAAGCAGCTAGAGGAGGTGTACGGCTATGAGACGATATGGATCGGTAGCCAGCCGACCGTTTTTGCATCCGAGCGGGAGGAAAATCCATACCAAATTTCCGTCGCCAGGACGTTACGAGACGCTAATTTGCGTATTTACGGCTATGTGATTGTGACGATTATGGAAAGTGAAATCAAACAAGCGTTTGCGGGAATCCAAGACAGTGGCGACATGCTGCTCGTTGACTCGGCGAACCGCATTTTATCCCATAGCGACAACGAACAGATCGGGACCACGTTTCCTTATGCGGAACAAGTGGCACAAGCGAAAGCTTCCAATATGATTGAAGTCGAAAAAGAAACGTATGTGTATGCCGACCACCCGCTCTCTTATACGGGCTGGAAGCTAGTTTCGATGAACCCGTACAAGCAAGCGATTAGCAAAATGAATCATTTGTTTGACAACGTCTTTTTTGCTCAATTCATCTCCTTTGTTCTCTTTTTTCTATTATTAACGTCTGTTCTGCAAACGGTTACAAAGCCGCTCGTTCACCTCGGACAGGTGGCGACGACCGTGCAAGGGGGAAATTTAAAGGTCCGTTCGAACATTCGCAGTCAGGACGAGATTGGCAATCTCTCCCATTCGTTTAATCAGATGCTAGACCGGATCAATGAAATGATCAAGGAAATCACCGAAACGCAAGTGAGGAAACGGAAAGCCGAATTTGCGATGCTACAAGCGCAAATCAACCCCCATTTTCTATTCAATGTGTTGAATTCGATCCGGATGAAAGTGATGCGAAAAGGCGATTATGAGAGCGCTGAAATGATCAGTTCTCTCTCCAAATTGTTGCGGATGACGATTGAGAAAGAGAAGGGAATGATTCCGTTTCAAGAGGAAGTGGACATTGTCAAAGACTTTGTCAAGCTCATGAACATGAGGCAGAAAGAAAAGGTGGAACTGAAAATTAATGTCTCACCGGAAGTTTATTCTGAGGAGATTCCGCGGTTTATTTTACAGCCGATCATTGAAAACTCGATGATTCATGGACTCAATCAAAGTGCCGGCGTCATTTCGGTAGAAGCGTATATCCATCAAAACGATTTCGTCATTGTCATTGAAGATAATGGGCAAGGGATGAATGAAGAGGCGTTACACAAGCTGCGGCACAGTCTTTCGATTCAAGCCGATCTCGTGGATGGGAAGCATAAAAAAGGTTTTTCCAATCTCGGAATTTCCAACGTCTATGAACGAATGCGGATGACATTTGGAGAAGCATTTGCCATGGAGGTTCATAGTTTGAGAGGAAAAGGTACGAAGGTTAGCATGTACGTTTCGAGAGGAGGGAGAGAAGCAGATGTACAAAGTGATGCTGGTTGATGATGATTATCCAGTGTTGGAGCTATTGTCGGAAACCATCGAATGGGAGAAGCTTGGGTTGACTCTGCAAAGCACTCATGAAAATGGAGCAAGCGCCTTGGATTATGCCTTACAGGAAGAGATGCCAGATATTTTAATTACCGATATCGGTATGCCGAAAATGAATGGCATTGAATTGATCAAGCAAATGAAAGAGAAGAATCCGCTGATTCAAGTGAGCGTGTTGTCTTGTCACAGTGACTACGAATTTACGCGGCAGGCCCTTTTGCTGCAAATCCAAGATTATTTATTGAAAGATACGTTGAATCCGGAAGATCTTACATCGGTTCTAACAGGCCTTAAAAAGAACATCGAACGAGAAAATGAAAAGACGAAGCAAGAAACGAAGCTACACCAAATCGCTTCACAGAATCAAGAGTCAAGGAAGCGTGAGTTCATCCGCAAAACGATCAACCAGCCAACTGGTCAAGAAAAGGAATGGTATGAGGAAGCCCGTTCATATGGGTTCGATGTAGAGGACAATCGCTACATTCCAGCGTTATGTTTTATGCAAAATTACCGCATGGCCAAACAATTGGATCAACCCGAGGATCAGCTAGTCTGTTCGATTCAACGTGTGGTGCAGGACGTGCTTGAGACGTATGAAACCAAGGGGATTCATTTTGCGTTTTCGTTGAAAGAATTCTTCCTTCTCTTTCCTTATCGTTCAAGCGTAAAGTCGGACTGTTACGGCATCATGATGGAATGTGTGAGCGCGATTCAGCGAGCCGTTCATTCAGACTTGCAGCTTTCCCTCGGGTGTGTCATTGGGGAGCATGTTCATAATCAATCGTCCTTTAAGCGAGAGATCGAGCATTTAGTCAAAAACAAAAACCAGCGCTTTTATATGAAAGCAGGCGCGATTGAAAAGAAGCAGCCTGACGCGCGAGTAACCGAAGGGCTATTCAATTGGTATGATGAGGCGGCCGTTGCCATGAGACGCTTGATCATTGAGCGAAATCAACCGCAAGTGAAACAAACCGTGCATGAGTGGATCGAGCGGTTTGCTAGCGAGCGATACTCGTTTGAGGCTGTGAAGGAATGGGTGCTGAAGCTGTTGTTAGACGTAAAGGTGAAGCTAAAAGCGTTGCAGTTTTTTAATGCCAATTATTCGGAGGAAGTCCTTCACGAAGAAGTGTTTGCGATTGATACGCTCGACGAGCTGAGCGCTTGGTTAACAGATTACTTCGACTCGCTTCTTGCAGCCGTGGTTGAAATCACCTCGCAAACGAGGCGAAAAGAAGTGCTGGAGGCCTTTCAGTACGTGTCTGCTCATCTAGAAAAGAAAATTACATTGGAGGAAGTGGCGAACCATCTGTTTTTAAACCCGAGCTATTTTAGCCGTTTGTTTAAGAAGGAAGTGGGCGAAACATTTGTGGAGTATGTGACGAAGGCGAAAATGAACCGGGCGAAGGAATTGCTCGAGCAAACGGTAGAGCCTGTAGGGAAAATTTGTGAACGGCTAGGGTATGACAATCAAAGCTACTTTATAAAAGTGTTTAAAAGCTATGAAGGCATTACGCCGATTGAATATCGGGGAGAGCATGTGTAAGTGGGCCCTGTAGACGTAATTTGAAACGGAAAAAGGTGAAACGATGACAAACCATGTAGACTGGGTAGAAGAAGCATTGCAAAAGGTTTACACGAAAATATCACGCACGAGCAAGAAAATCGGGGCTAATTTTCCCCATGCGAGCGTCGATGGAACGTATCAGCTTGAGCCACCCCATTGGTGGACTGCCGGATTTTGGCCGGGGCTGCTTTGGCATATGTACCGCGAGACGGGGGATGAAACGTTGAAAGCGATCGCGGAACAATGTGAGGTGCGATTAGATACGGTCATAACCGATTATTATAAACTTGATCATGATATGGGGTTTATGTGGACGTTAACGAGTGTGGCCCACTATAAGCTGACAGGGGACGAGGAAGCGAAGAGGCGCGCCTTGCTCGTCGCCAATTTATTGCTAGGACGGTTCAACTGTAAGGGTAACTATATTCGTGCCTGGAACCCGTGGTTTGAAGGGGATGAAAATTCAGGCTGGGCGATCATTGATTGCGTAATGAATTTACCGCTCCTGTTTTGGGCATCGAAGGAGACAGGCGATCCGAGGTTTCGTCATGCGGCGGAAAGGCACGGGGAGACGGTGTTAGCTCATTTTATTCGTAAGGATGGCTCGGTCCACCATATCGTGACATTTGATGCGGAGACGGGGGAAAAGGTAGGAGCGATCGGAGGACAAGGGTTTGCCCCTGATTCGGCATGGTCGCGGGGGGCTGGTTGGGCGATTTATGGCTTGGCGCTCCTATACCATTATACGGAGAAGGATGCATATTTACAGGCAGCGAAAAGCGTCGCCCATTTCTTTATCGCCAACTTACCGGAGGACTTTGTTCCTTATTGGGATTTCCGGTTACCAGAAGGGGTGAAGAACGATCGGGATTCCTCGGCAGGGGCGATCGCCGCGTGTGGATTGTTGTTCATTTCTACCCTTGTCCCGCGAACAGAGGCGGACATTTACAAGCAGGCCGGTGTTAACATTCTCCGCTCGTTGTACGAACGGTACGGGACGTGGGAGGACGACGGTCAGGACGGGTTGATATTACACGGCACAAGTCATTACCCTGAAGGGAAAAATATCGATGTCCCTCTTATTTACGGAGACTACTTTTTCGTTGAAGGGTTAACGAGTTTAAAAGGCGAGCGGGAACGATTTTGGTAGAAAGCGATAAAGGAGTGAGACATGGGAATGGTTATGAGCACAGAGGCTGTCGCAATCGAAACGAGAGACGATCTATCAGGCCTTTTAAAACGAATCTTTGAACCAGTTAAACCCTATTATAGCGAAGGGTTTGCCCGCCTTCATTTCGGGAACACCGGTGCCGTCTACCCTGAGGCAGTAGCAGGATTTGAAGGTTTTTCAAGAATGCTTTGGGGGTTGGTGCCTCTCCTCGCGAGCTCCGATGAGACGTACGCGCTATGGGAACGTCATCTTCAAGGGATCAAACATGGCACCAATCCGCAGCACCCTGAATATTGGGGAGACGTGACCGACTATGATCAGCGCGCGGTGGAAATGGCTGCCTTCGGTCTCGCCCTTCTCCTCATTCCTGAAAAAGTGTGGGAGCCCCTTTCTTCTGAGGAAAAGGAACATCTGAGTCGTTGGTTAGCGAAAATCAATAACGTCAAGGTGTGGGACTGTAATTGGCTGTTCTTTCCGGTGCTCGTCAATTTAGGCCTTAAACGTGTCGGGCAGCCTTACGATCAACAAACAATTGATGAGAACTTGGCTCGGATCGAACAATTTTATGTAGGGAATGGTTGGTATACAGACGGAGCTGGGGGGCATAGCGACTACTATGTTCCGTTTGCGATTCATTTCTATGGGCTCGTTTATGCAAAGGTGATGGAGAATAATGACCCGGTTCGTTCGGCCTCCTATAAAGCGCGGGCCGTGGAATTTGCGCAAGACTTTATTTATTGGTTTGCAGCAGATGGACCCGCGATTCCATACGGAAGAAGCTTAACGTATCGCTTCGCACAAGCATCCTTTTGGAGCGCAGCCGTATTTGCGGGCATTCAGCCATTTTCGTTAGGTGAGATGAAGGGGCTTATTTTTCGTCATTTGCGCTGGTGGTTTCAGCAGCCCATTTTTGATTCCAACGGATTGTTGACGATCGGGTATACTTATCCAAACATGGTCATGGCAGAAAACTATAACGCACCTGGCTCTCCTTATTGGGCGTTAAAAACGTTTTTACCTTTAGCGCTCGATAAAGATCACCCCTTTTGGCAAGTGGAGGAAGAGCCCTTACCGGTGTTACAAAAGCAGGCCGTTCAAACAGAACCGCACATGGTCATTTGCCGAGATGAACGAGGGCAACATGTTGTCGCCTTTAACTCTGGCCATCCGTCGTCCAATGAGCATACGCACACGTCGGCTAAATATGAAAAATTTGCGTACTCCACCGTTTTCGGTTTTAGCGTTCCGCGAGCGGAGTGGGGTCTTGGGCAAGGCGCGTTTGACTCGATGCTTGCCTTAAGTGAAGGAGATAATCTTTACCGCGTGAAACGTTATGGCGAGGAATCCTCTGTCCGCGATCAGTTTCTCTATGCGAAGTGGCACCCGTGGCAAGATGTAGAGGTGAAAACATGGATCATCCCTGGTGTTCCGTGGCATGTGCGAATTCACCGCATCGAAACGAGCAGGGTGCTTGATGCGGCAGATGGGGGATTTGCCTTAGGATTGGAACACGGGGAAACGGAGCTACTTCCTGATGCAACCCGCTGCGTAGCAAGAGGTGCAACGGCTGCGAGCGGGATTGTCAATTTGTACGGTGAGGGCAAAGCCGAGCTCATCTTTCCGAACGCAAACACAAACGTGCTTCACCCACGGACCGTTTTACCGACCGTGAAAACGAGAGTAAATCGCGGTACAGCGATGCTCGTAAGCGCGGTCTATGGCGAAGTCGGTGATGATTATAGCTGGGCGACTGTCCCTACGGTGCAAGTGGTGGGGGAAACCATCATCGTATCGTTTCCGAATCGGGTGCCAATAGAAGTGAATCTCGGAGCGATAAACGGTGAGTAAAGTGGTGATGCAACGAGAACAAATCCTACCGCTCGTAAAAAACGATTCAGCACCCTTGCTGTTCTCCTCACAACAGGCGCAAGATGAATGGTTTCAAGCGATCAGGGAAAAGCCGTCCTATCAAGGGATGATCGCTGAAATACGGGAGGAGGCGAACCGGCTTTTACGTGAACCTTTGCTCGAAATTCCGTTTTCGAGGTTTACGCTTTTCCGGGACCGTGGGTTGCGGCTTGATTATGAGAAGCTTTACTTTGAGAGACGGCGCAGGCTCAATACATTTGCGCTTATGGCATTGATTGAACGAGAACAAACCGTCTATTTTGAGCAGCTGCAAGATGTGCTTTGGGCGATTTGCCATGAATACACGTGGTGCTTGCCGGCCCATTTACAGAACAGCCCTGAGATGGACACTGGAATACGGTTATCCGGCATACAAACGAGCTATACGGTCGATCTGTTTGCGGCGGAAACAGCGTTTACTCTTAGCGAATTGTCTCAATTATTACACAATCGGCTTGATCCGTTGGTGCAGAAGCGAATGATTGAGGAGGTTAATCGGAGAGTTTTACAGCCGTTTTTACAGCAACAAGAGTTTGAATGGGAGACGGCAACACATAATTGGGCGGCTGTCTGTGCGGGCTCCATCGGCTCGGCCGCGCTCCATCTCATCGAGGATGAAGAGGTGCTTGCTACGATTTTAGAGCGAGTGCTGCGAACGATGGACTGTTACTTAGCGGGGTTCAAGGATGATGGTGCGTGTACGGAAGGCTATGCGTATTGGCAATATGGGTTTGGCTATTACACGTATTTGGCAGATTTGCTGCTGACGAAAACCGCTGGCGCGATCGATTTACTCCAAGGGGATAAAGTCCAACAAATCGCTCGCTTTCCGCAAAAGTGTTTCGTTCATAAACATCACGTCGTCAACTTTTCCGACTCGATGCCAACGGGGACGATTTTTTTAGGGCTCATGCATTATTTGAATAAAATCGACCAAGGCGTAGAAGTTCCAGAGGCTGATCTCCGTGCTCCTTATACAGCGGATCATTGTAGCCGATGGGCGCCTGCCTTTCGAAATCTCTTATGGTTTGATGAAACGAAGCGAGGCGAGCCGTGGGCCAATCAAAGCACTTATTTGCGTGACGCCCAGTGGTTGATTTCGCGTCAGGCTCCTTATGTGTTCGCATGCAAAGGAGGCGATAACGATGAGCCGCATAATCATAACGATCTCGGCCACTTTATGCTGTTTGCAGACGGTGAAGCGGTGGTAAAAGATTTAGGCTGCGGGATGTATTGTGAAGACTACTTTAATGAGAAGCGTTATTCTTTTTTATGTAATGGCTCACAAGGACACTCGGTTCCGATCATTAATCAGCAATATCAAAAAGCAGGACGGTCTCATACGGCAACGGTCAGGAATGTGTCGATTGGAAATGACGTCGATCGGATAGAGATGGAGCTAGAACACGCGTATGATATCGACTCGCTCCAAAAGTTAAAGCGTACCTTCACTTGGCGAAAAGGGGCTCATCCTAGCTTACTTCTATCCGATTTCTATCAGTTTTCCGAGAAACCGCTGTCGATTGTGGAACGTTTCATCATTCCCGACCTTCCTCTATCTTCTACTAACGACGGCATCGTACTAGAAGGGGAGCATAAGCTTAAAATTACCTTTGATCGCCATTTGCTTGAATGGACAGTCCATACCCATACGTTTTTCAATCATTTTGGCGAGGAAGAGACCGTCCAAACGCTAGACTTTGCCGTTAGAGAGCGGCGACTCGTTCAAGTCGAATGTCAGTTCACGTTTCTATGATCATGTTCTTAGGCGCATTCGAATAGGGGGCTTTTCACGATCAAAAATGTTGTGATGGCCCCCGAATAATTTAATGGTGTGCTAGAGCGAGATGAACGGCTTCTAAGGCATGAATAACGGTTGTATTGAACAACGGTACTTTTGAATCTTCTTGTTGGACCAATAATCCAATTTCTGTACAACCTAATATGATGCCTTCTGCTCCATGAGCAACTAAGCGATTCATGACTTCCTCGTAATACTTCTTTGACGATGGCCTAATGCGTCCTACACATAATTCTTCATATATTACTTTGTTGATCATGTCTCTTTCCCGTTTAGTTGGGGTGATGACCTTAATGCCTCGAGACTCTATTCGGGATTTATAAAAATCTTGTTCCATCGTATAGCTGGTCCCTAGTAAGCCAACGGTTTGGATAGTAGATTTTTGGATTTGATTTGCCGTTGCATCGGCAATGTGGAGGATAGGAATTTGGATTTTTTCTTCTATGTGGCTAGTGACTTTATGCATCGTGTTTGTACAGAGGACAATAAAATCTGCACCTGCTTTTTCTAATGCGAACGCCACATTGCCTAATCTTTCACCAGCTTGATCCCAATCGCCAGCAGCTTGAAATCGTTCAATTTCGTCAAAATCGACACTATACAACAGGCACTTGGCTGAGTGTAATCCCCCTAATTTGTTTTTCACTTCCTTGTTAATGATTCGATAATACTCAGCTGAGGATTCCCAGCTCATTCCCCCAATCAGTCCAATGGTTCGCATGATCATCCCCCCTTGAGTTCCCTACTATTGCATCCATTTTTTCACCCCTTCATGGGATTGCGTATTGTCAAAACTTTATATAAAATAGGCTATTAAATCCTATGTTAGAGGGCTTTATAAGCAAAAAAATTGCCACTCCCTGATTTCTGTAGATAATTGAGGTTACCAACCACCCAATTCCAGAAAAGGAAGTGACAATTTGTACCCTCAAATTATAACCTATTTATTAACTTTTATAAACGATCAAGAACAAATTATTGGGTGTGTCAATAATTTTGTGTAAATACCCCTGTTTCTAGTAGATAGGTTAGCCCTGCTTATTTTACGTGGTAAAACTTCGATTTTAGCTGAAACACAGAGCCACAGCGGTAGCTGCTTCTCCTTGACCTTGTGCCTTTTCTTAGTTCTTGCTGGTTGGGTTCAGGGACCCAGCCAGCGAGAACTTAGAAAAGGTCGGTCGTGGTACGCTCGGTGTGCGGATGAAGTCCCACATAGGGCTTTATTTTTCCCATCCGCCAACGTACACAACACCACGACCGCAAACAAGGTCTAGGATGGCGGATTGGTGCTAGAGCTTAATATTCTAGTGCTTCAAACATGAGTATCAATTCTGATTTTGCCTTTTCAAAGCCTCGATGACAACGCATGCCAAATTTGTGATTATAGTCTAGAAACCGTGTCACGAGAAAACGTTCTAAGGATTCTTCATTCGGGAATTGTTCTTTGCGTTTGACATATCGTTTGATTTCTTTGTTAACAGCTTCAATTAAATTTGTCGAGTAGATGCTGCGACGAATGGAAGCTGGAAAATCATAAAACGTTAAGATCTGTTCATTGTTCATCACAGATTCAATGACACGTGGATAGGGCTTTTCCCACTTACTTTGCAATTGTTCTAAGGCTTCTAAAGCTTCTTCACGGTCTTTCGCTTGATAGACAGCCTTGAAATCATCGAGAATGGCTGCGCGATCCTATACACGTACTTTACTGGAAATGTTTCGAGCGACATGTACACAGCACACTTGATGCTTCGCCTTTGGATAGACGCGATGAATGCTATCCGTCATCCCTGGCAATCCATCGGAAATGAACAGAAGGACGTTTTCTACTCCTCGCTCATGTAGGCATTGGATGAGTTCTTCCCATACGTGAGAAGACTCTGTTGGTGCAATGGTAAAGTCTAAAACTTCTTTGTTTCCTTCTTCCGTAATACCAATAGCGATGTAGACAGCTTCTTTTTCAACCGTTTGACGTCGAATCGGAATATGAGTGGCATCTAGGTAAATGCACACATAGCGTTCTTCCAGCTTTCGTTCATGGAAAGCCTGCACGTCTTCAGAAACAAGTTGCGTTAGGTTCGAAACCGTTTGTTTGGAATAGTGATGTCCATACATTCGCTCGATAAGATTAGCGATTTCATTTGTCGTACTCCCTTTTTCATAAAGATGACTGACAAACTGTTCCAGCGTATCATTGGAACGCTTATAAGGAGCTATTGTTTGTTGTTGGAACTCGCCATTACGGTCTCTAGGGATACGAAGATGTAGTTCTCCGTATTCGGTTTTAAACGTACGATCGTAAAAGCCATTACGGGAATTACCAGAATGAAAACCTACTCGATCATAAGGCTCATAGTCTAAAAAGACAGTTAAGTCATGTTTCAACAGCTGATTGATAGCTGTTTCCAAATGCTGACTAAAAACTTCTTCGATATATTGTTTTTGTGCTAGTGCTTCGATTAAATCTGTAGTAATATGATTCATAGGGAAGACCTCTTTTCTGTGAATTTAGTCGGCTAACTTTATTCTACAGAAAGGGTCTTCTTTTTTCTATGAACATCATTTAGTGCATTTCTATTTACACAAAATATTTTACACTCTCAAATTATTCGAACTTTGCTTACTCTATTGATTGGAAAAAGCATGTTCGATAAACCCAAAGAAGCTCCTGTTAATCAGCCTTATCGAAAGCTTCAAATTGATGATTTACCTATCATTGAAAAACTAGAAAGGCTCGATTATCAGCTTTTATTAGCGGAACACCTTCAATCCAAAGGGAAACCGTTAAAACCAGTACAGCGACGAGCGAATTCTACGCCCGTACCGTCTACCTTATGTTGTCCGAAGTGTGGTGCTCCTTCTGCGTATTTGTACGCAAACACCGGAGGAAAAGGACAATATCAATGTAAGGTGTGTGCGTGTGTTTTCAATAAAAAGAGTCGTTATCAGAAAGAGGCCATCCTTAAGTGTCCTCACTGTCTTAAAACGCTAGAAAAAATTAAAGAACGAAAAGATTTTCACGTGTTTAAGTGTAAAAATAATCGTTGTTCTTATTATCAAAAGAACTTGAATGCCATGACCAAAAAAGAGAAAAAACAGTTTAAAGAAGATCCACAATCGCTGAAAGTTCGCTACATTTACCGGAAGTTCCACATCGACTATCAACCGTTAACAAAACAATCACCAAAACAGCCAAAAGTCGATTTATCAAGATTGTATGTTTCCCCACATACGCTTGGGCTCATCTTGAAGTATCATGTCAATTACGGATTATCGGCCCGTAAAACGGCAGCGATCATGAAGGATATTCACGGTGTGTCTGTCTCCCATCAAAGTATCCTTAACTACGAAAACAGCGTCGCATTATGGCTCAAGCCTTATATCGACTACTTTCCGTATGAGCTCTCGGATCAATTTTGTGGGGCTGAAACGTACATCCGGGTCAACGGTCGTTGGCATTACCTGGTCATCTTTTTTGATGCGGTCAAGAAAGTCATTCTTTCGTATCCAGTATCACCAAATCGCGACACCGCAACAGCGATACGAGCGATTGATGAAGTACTAGTGAAACTGAAAGAAATACCAGAAAACCTACCATTTGTAGTAGATGGTAACCCTATTTACTTGTTGGCACAGCATTACTTCGCAGAGAACCACATATCGTTTGACGTAAAACAGGTCATCGGGCTAACAAAAGAAGACGATGTCTCTAGAGAGTATCGACCTCTCAAGCTAATCATCGAGAGACTAAATCGCACGTTTAAAGGGAATTATCGATCGACGCACGGCTTTGGTTCTGAACAAGGATCTGTTTCTTTTGTGACATTGTTTGTGGCTTACTTTAACTTCTTACGTCCACATTCTTCACTCGAAGGGAAAGTGCCAGTCACAATTCCAGAATTAGAAAAGCTACCAACCATGCCAGCGAGGTGGACAGCCCTTATTGGATTAGCTCAAGACTGGATTCAACAACAGTCAGCCTAACTTTTGTTTAGCTGAGCCCTATTCAGCTATCGGCGAAGCGAACTCTTGACAAACCGAACTTGCCAATGGTTTAAAATGGAAAAAGTCAAGGGTTTATTTAGCATGCCTTCTTTTGTTCCCTTCGCCCTTGATTGACCTCTGAATAAACCATTGGTGTGTTTGTCAAGAGCGATAGCGCGGCCTTTCCACCTAATAAATGGTAGTAGTGTTAGATCCAAATAAGGTTTTCATAGAAGTTTTGACACTACCTGGGATTGCGTATTGTCAAAACTTTATATAGAAATAGGTTATTAAATCCTATATTAGAGGGCTTTATAAGCAAAAAAATTGCCACCCCCTGATTTCTGTAGAT
>NZ_SNUY01000072.1 GCF_004376175.1 Halalkalibacterium halodurans
TTCGTATCCCCTTTGTAATCATCAATCGCAATCCGAGGAGGAAGGTGATCCACCTTCTTCACGAGGGGGGCCGCCAATTGATCAAACCGGCGCATGGCAGTTGTCACGGACGTTTGGAATTGATTCGCTGTGTCCGTAAAGTTCTTCCCTTGAATGAGCCGTAAGCGAAACGCTTGATTCCATTCCACTGTCTGACGCTGATATCGCTCTACAAAACAGGCTTTCTCCGCAAACCGCTTCCCGCATCTGCACGCGTACCGGCGCTTTCGATAGAATAGATACACCCACCGTTCAAAGAGCTTGAGATGTTGAACTTTTTGGATGCGGTAATCATGGATTCTCTCGGTTCTCTCCCCGCAGGATGGGCAACGATGAGGCGTTCGCGGCATTTCTACATGGAGCGCGATAAAGTCCTCTCGTTCCTCCATCTTTGTGACCTTCACACCTTTTAATCCGGGCAAATCCATGGTAAAATTCATCGTACACGCAGCTCCTATCCTTTCTTTGTTTCTAGGCAATTCAAGGATAATGGATAAAGGAGCCTGCGTGCATTTTTTTTGCCCTCTTTTGTGCAAAAACCCCAACATTTATTGTAGAGCCTAAAATTTCCTAAAATAAAAGGAACCATAAAGTTTCCAAACGGAAATTTTATGGTTCCTGTCACAAACCCCGTGAAATCAATGTTTATCCGTAATAAGTGGAGACGGTGGGAATCGAACCCACGTCCAGAAATAACGAGTACTTAAGCTTCTACGAGCGTAGTCACTGTATTCGCATTTCGCCGTTACTTCAGCCCAGCGACAGGCTTCCGTAAGGCTAGTCTGATAAATCTCTTCCTTCACCCACAGACGGAGGGTGAGAGGCGTAGCCCACTAAAAGTGAGTCCCGACACCTACCACATGGGCGATGGAGGGCGGAACCGCATTTGCTAGCTTAGGCAGCTAATGCGAAGTTGTTGTTTTCTTTGCCAGTTATTGGCGATGGCGTTTTAACGAGTTCGCCACCTCGGCTCGCCACTTAAGCTCGACCTATTCCTGTCGAATCCAGAACGTCCCCAAGTTAAAAAAAGAGCATTTTGCTCTGGACTTCTTATTATAACATGCGTACAAACAATTTCAAGAGGGACTAGCGATTTTTTTCTTTTAACGCGCGCTCGACTTCACGTTTTGCATCCCGGCGTCTTAGCGTTTCGCGCTTGTCGAAGGTTTTCTTTCCTTTGCCGAGGCCGATTAAACATTTGGCAAACCCATTTTTAATATAGATTTTTAATGGCACAATCGTGTATCCTTTTTGCTGCGTCTGGCCAATCAACGTATCAATCTGCTTTTTGTGCAACAGTAGCTTCCGCGCTCTTGTCGGTTCATGGTTATAACGGTTGCCCTGTTCGTATTCACTAATGTGGCAGTTGTGTAAGTACACTTCTCCGTTCGACACTCGTGCAAACGAGTCTTTTAAGTTCGCACGACCCGCACGAATGGACTTAATTTCCGTTCCTTGTAGCACCATGCCAGCTTCAAACGTTTCCTCAATGAAATAATCGTGGCGCGCCTTTTTATTTTGCGCGATTACTTTTCCTTCCGTTTCACCCATGACATTCACACCTTTTTGCCTTTCCATCTCATTACTTTATCATAGCAAGCGTGGGGGATGAAATCAACCAACAAGAGGTCAACAATGGCAGTCCGCCTGTCAACCTCTTGTTCTTTAGCGCTTGCGCTTTTTCCCTTTTTTCCGCTTGGCGCTCGGAGCATTTTCATAAAACGCTTTTTTCTTCTTTTTCTTTTTCGGCTTGCTGCCATCGAGGGCCAAGGCTTCTCGGTTCTCTTTTTTCTTACGCTTCCCGCCTTCGATGACCTTTGGACGACTTTTGTCAGGACGCTGCTTGCGCGGCTTCATGCCGACGATTTCAAAGTCAATCGAGGCTTCCTCAACGTTGACATTAATGACACGGACCTCGATTTCATCCCCGATCCGAAACACATTGCCGGAACGTTCACCGATCATCGCGTAATGCTTTTCATCGTAACGGTAATAGTCATCGGTCAAATAGCTTACGTGAACGAGCCCTTCAATCGTATTATCCAGCTCCACGAAAATTCCGAAATTCGTCACTCCGCTAATAATGCCCGTGAAGGTTTCACCGATTTTATCTTCCATGAATTGCGCCTTTTTCACATCGTCTGTTTCTCGCTCAGCATCGACGGCTCGTCGTTCCATTTCTGAACAATGACGGGCAATCTCAGGAAGCCTTTCACGCCATTTCTCTTGCGTTTCTTCGTCCACATTTCCTTTGATTAAATATTCTCGGATGAGGCGATGGACGATCAAGTCAGGGTAACGGCGAATAGGCGACGTAAAGTGAGTATAAAACTCGGTTGAAAGTCCAAAATGGCCAAGGCTTGTCGGATCGTATTTTGCTTGCTGCATTGAGCGGAGCATGACTGTGCTAATGACTTGCTCCTCTGGTTCGCCGCGAACTTCTTCTAACAGCTTTTGCAGTGCCCGAGGGTGAACCGTATTTGCCGTTCCTCTGACAACATATCCGAAATTCGTAATGAACTCAAGGAAGCGCCCTAGCTTTTCGCTGTCTGGATCTTCATGAATTCGATACATAAACGGCAGCTTGAGCCAATGGAAATGTTCAGCAACCGTCTCGTTTGCTGCAAGCATGAACTCTTCAATGAGCTTTTCCGCTACACCGCGCTCTCTAATGACGACATCTGATGGTTTTCCTTCTTCATCCACTAGCACTTTTGCTTCTTTAAAGTCAAAATCGATCGCCCCACGGCCGAACCGCTTTTTACGTAAGATCGCGGCAAGCTCCTCCATGTCCTCAAACATAGGGACGAGCGGCTCGTAGCGGTTGCGAAGCTCCTCCTCTTTTTCAACGAGAATCTTGTTTACATCATGGTACGTCATTCGTTCATTTGTGCGAATCACGCTTTGAAAAATTTCGTGATTGACGACTTGCCCATCACGGGTGATTTCCATCTCGCATGACAAGGTGAGACGATCGACCTGAGGATTTAAACTACAAATCCCGTTAGACAATCGGTGCGGAATCATCGGAATGACACGGTCCACAAGATAGACACTCGTCCCTCGCTCAGCCGCTTCTAGATCGATCGGTGACTTTTCTTTCACATAATAGCTCACATCGGCAATGTGAACACCTAGCTTAAAATTGCCGTTTTCTAACCGGCTCACATGAACAGCATCATCCAAATCTTTCGCATCAGCACCATCGATCGTCACAAGCGGCTCGTCACGTAAATCGCGGCGGTTTTTAATCTCGCCTGCGTCAATTTCGTCAGGGATGTTTTGCGCTTGTTGTAGCACCTCTTCCGGGAATGCTTGCGGGATGCCATATTTATAAATGATCGATAAAATATCCATGCCAGGGTCATTTTTATGACCGAGAATGCTGATAACTTCCCCTTCGGCACTCATGCGCCCCTCTGGATATTTCGTAATCTTCACAATGACTTTGTGACCGTCCACAAGGCCTTGCGCTTCAGGGTTTACAATTAAAATGTCGTTCGGAATCCGTTTGTCGTCGGCTACGACAAGGCCGTACGTTTGGTGGTCAACATACGTACCGATCACTTCACTTACGCCCCGCTCTAAAATGCGGATCACCTTTCCCTCAGGGCGGGTTCCTGTTGAATGAGGATGAAGGCGCACGATCACTCGGTCCCCATTCATGGCACTTTCTAAATCCACATGCGAGACGTAAACATCGGAGTGTCCTTCTTCTTCTGGGATGACGAACGCAAATCCTTTAGCATGCCCTTGGACGACTCCTCTAAGTAAATTCATCTTTTCAGGGACACCGTAGCGATTGCTCCTCGTTCGAACGAGGAGACCTTTTTCCTCCATTTCATTTAAAACCTGTACTAACTCTTTAAACTCTTGAGCGTCTTCTAAGTTTAACGCTTCTTCTAGCTCGTTGACAGATAGCGGCTTCTCAGCTTGTTCACGAAAGAACGTCAACAGTTGCTGCGCTTTTTGTTCATTCATAGCAAATCTCCTTTCTTTCTATAACAGCTTGATGTGAAGCTTCTTCTATCCGTCTACAGCCCTTTACTCGGACCAATTCAGCCCTTCTAAAAAGCGATACACATCTTCATGTAGCTGTTCTTTTTCTTTATCTAACGTAATTACATGCGTTGAGTCCTCATACCATTTGAGAGACTTCTCGTCCGATTCCACAGTATCGTGGATCACATTGGCGCTTTCAACATCGATCATTTCATCATGACGTGCTTGGACGACGAACACAGGGGCATAGATGTGATCGAGGTGATCTCTTACATCCTCAATGAGCTGCTTCAAGCCAAATAATGTCGTCTGGGGTGCTGACTTGAATCGCTCCATTTCCTCCTCAATTTGCTCATCGCTCTTTTTTTCCCGTCGTTTGTATTCCTCTGCATACTCAAGCACACCTTTATAGATAGCATCATCGGTTTTAGGTCGCATGGGAGCACACATTGGGACAATCCCCTTCACTGGTAGAGTGTATCCGATTTTCAATGAAAACACTCCACCAAGTGAAAGACCGCATACAGCAATTTCTTCATATCCTTGTTCCTTTAAGTGTTGGTAGCCTGCTTCAACATCTTTCCACCAATCATTAGGTCCGGTTTGAATGAGCTCTTCTGGTGGCACTCCATGTCCTTTATATAAAGGAGCATGACACGTGTAGCCTTTTTCTTGCAAATAGCGACCAAGCATGCGGACATCGGCGGTTGTGCCTGTAAATCCGTGCAATAAAAGGACGGCACGCGTTCCTCCTTCAAATGTAAATGGCTTTGGTGCGACGAGCTTCATCTCCATCTTCCTTTCTCTATTCTCAGATGTCATTGTTTATTAGGTTTCCACAAAAGACCGTCGGTAAAACATGGTCCATGTACCCTATTTTACCTGTACAAAATCCATGAAGAAAGCAGTAGGCTTAGCAACCTACTGCTTTAAATTACATAAAGTATGCAACTGCAATGGTTAGCACGAAAAACAACACTGCTAGCACGACCGTAGCACGAGCAAGAAATGCATCAATCCCGCGTGCCTTCTGTTTCCCTACTAATTGCTCTGCTCCCCCGGAAATGGCGCCAGATAATCCGGCACTTCTTCCTGACTGCAACAACACTACAGCAATTAGTGAGATCGAGACAATAATCAATAAAACAAACGCGACCGTTTGCACCTTTTACACACCTCCACAAGCACATATGCGCTTCTATAAATGTACCACAAAGGGTTAGAATTGACAAATAGCTTCTTTACATGAGTCAAAACTGACGGTAAGCCAGCGGTGAGACACCTTGGCCAAAAGGGCGAGAGTCAAACGAAAAACCACCCGCTTTGTGGAAGATGGTTCTCGCTTTAAACGTTATTACTTTTTAAGGTTGTAGAACGATTGAAGACCGTTATATTGTGCTAAATTGCCAAGCTCATCTTCAATGCGTAGAAGTTGATTGTACTTCGCCACACGGTCTGTACGGGACGGAGCACCTGTTTTGATTTGGCCTGCGTTTGTCGCAACAGCAATGTCAGCGATCGTGCTATCTTCTGTTTCACCAGAGCGGTGAGAGATAACAGCTGTGTAACCCGCGCGTTTTGCCATTTCGATCGCATCGAACGTTTCCGTTAATGTACCGATTTGATTCACTTTGATTAGGATCGAGTTGCCGACCCCTTGCTCGATTCCTTGGGCAAGCTTTTTCGTGTTTGTTACGAACAAGTCGTCACCGACAAGCTGGACTTTGTCGCCAAGACGGTCTGTAAGCATTTTATGTCCTTCCCAATCGTTCTCATCAAGGCCGTCTTCGATGGAGATGATTGGATATTTAGCAACAAGCTCTTCATAGAAGGCAACCATTTCTTCAGAAGAAAGAACTTTTCCTTCGCCAGAAAGGTGGTACTTTCCATCTTCTTTGTTGTAAAGCTCAGAAGAGGCAACGTCCATTGCAAGCTTCACTTGCTCCCCTGGAGTGTAACCAGCTTGCTCGATCGCTTCGATGATCGTTTGTAACGCTTCTTCATTCGAAGAAAGGTTTGGCGCGAAACCACCTTCGTCACCAACAGCTGTGTTGTAGCCTTTTGACTTAAGAACTTTTTTCAAGCTGTGGAAAATTTCCGTCCCTGTACGAAGCGCTTCTTTAAAGCTTTCCGCACCGACTGGCATGATCATAAATTCTTGAATATCGACGTTGTTATCTGCGTGCTCTCCACCATTGATGATGTTCATCATTGGCACAGGAAGCTGTTTTGCGTTAAATCCGCCGAGGTATACATAAAGCGGAAGGTCAAGAGCATTCGCTGCCGCACGAGCAACCGCCATGGATACTCCAAGAATGGCATTCGCGCCAAGTTTTCCTTTATTTTCTGTTCCATCAAGCTCAATCATATGTTGATCGATCCCGATTTGATCAAGAGCGTCGAAGCCAATAAGTTCAGGTGCAATGACCTCGTTCACGTTCTCAACGGCTTTTAAGACACCTTTTCCTAAAAAGCGCTCTCCACCATCGCGAAGCTCAACAGCTTCGTACTCACCAGTCGAAGCACCACTTGGGACAAGGGCACGTCCCATTGCACCAGATTCTAAGTAAACCTCCACTTCAACCGTCGGGTTTCCACGGGAATCTAATACTTCACGAGCGTATACATCAGTAATGATTGTCATCTCAAATCCATCTCCTTTTTGCTATTCTTCTTTATTAATCATACAAGGTTACGGGATGGAAACCCTGCCCCTTGATCGAACCTTAAACAAACGTTTACTTAATTAATGTTTTTCCTGTCATTTCGGCTGGTTGTTTTCCGCCAAGGAGGTGGAGAACCGTCGGAGAAAGATCGGCTAAAATCCCATCTTCACGCAAGTTCAATCCTTCCTCTGTTACGATGACCGGCACTTTGTTGGTCGTGTGCGCCGTCATGGGCTTCCCTTCCAATGTGACGACCTCGTCTGCGTTTCCGTGATCAGCGGTAATGACAGCTGCACCACCTTTAGCTAGAATCGCGTCCACGACCTTCCCTAAACACTCATCGACTGCTTCTACCGCTTTAATTGTCGGCTCAAGCATACCAGAATGTCCAACCATATCAGGATTCGCAAAGTTTAAAATGATTACATCGTGCTTGTCCGCCTCAATTTCGTTTAACAAAGCGTCCGTCACTTCATAGGCACTCATTTCCGGTTTTAAGTCATAGGTTGCCACTTTCGGAGAATCGATTAAAATTCGCTCTTCTCCTGGGAACGGCTCCTCTCGTCCACCGCTAAAGAAGAAGGTGACGTGCGGATATTTTTCCGTTTCCGCAATCCGCAGTTGTTTGTAATTTTGCTGGGCCAACACTTCACCAAGGGTATTATCCAAGTTGGTCGGCTTAAATGCCACGTCTCCTTGAACCGTCTCGCTGAAATGAGTCAGACATACATAGTATACATTTTGCGGAAGTTTTTCACCACGATCAAATCCACGGAAATCTTTATTCGTAAACACTTGTGACATTTGGATGGCCCGGTCTGGACGGAAGTTGAAGAAAATAATTGCATCATCATCTTCAATCGTCGCTACTGGAGAGCCATCTTCGTTCGTAATGACAGAAGGGATAACAAACTCATCGTGAATCGAGTTTTCATAGCTGTCCTTAATGACGTCAAGAGCTGATGAATAAGCTGGACCTTCGCCATATACCATCGCCCGATACGATTTTTCCACACGATCCCAGCGCTTGTCGCGATCCATCGCATAATAACGGCCATGTAGAGTGGCAAGCTCACCGACACCGAGCTCCTTCATTTTCGCTTCTAGGTCAACGAGATACGTTTCTGCTGAGGTTGGACCAACATCACGACCATCTAAGAAACCATGGATGTACACCCGTTCCACCTGCTCTCTTTTCGCAAGTTCAAGCAGTGCATATAAATGGTTAATATGACTATGAATGCCTCCATCTGACACAAGGCCATAAATGTGAAGACTAGACCCTTTTTCCTTCACGTGGTTCATCGCATTTAAAAACGTTTCATTTTCGAAAAATTCGCCTTCGCGGATGGAAAGGTTGACACGAGTTAAGCTTTGGTAAACAATCCGGCCGGCACCGATGTTTAAGTGACCGACTTCGGAGTTCCCCATTTGCCCTTCCGGTAAGCCGACCGCTTCACCATCGGCCTTTAATAATGCGTGTGGATACTGATTCCAATAGCGATCAAAGTTCGGCTTATTCGCTTGAGCCACCGCGTTTCCTTTCGCCTCGTCGCGCATCGCAAAGCCATCTAAAATGATCAATGCAACGGGTTTCTTGCTCATTTTACAGCCTCCAACAGTTGAAGGAATGATTGCGGGTCTAAGCTAGCACCACCTACAAGGGCGCCATCAATATCTGATTGGGCCATGTATTCAGCAATGTTTGCTGGTTTTACACTTCCTCCGTATTGAATGCGAACTGCGTCAGCGGCTTCTTGGGAGAACTTCTCTGTCACAACTTTACGAATGTACGAGCAAACATCATTTGCATCCTCAGCGGAAGACGACTTTCCTGTTCCGATCGCCCAAACAGGCTCATATGCGATCACAGTTGCTTTTACTTGCTCGTCTGTTAAGCCTTCCAAGCCTTTTTCCACTTGGGTTTTTACGACATCATATGTTTGATTCGCCTCGCGCTCTTCTAGCGTCTCACCAACACATACGATCGGCGTTAAGCCATGGGCAAACGCAGCATGCGTCTTTTTATTTACGAGCTCATCCGTTTCAGCAAACATGTCACGACGCTCGGAATGTCCAAGAATCACATAGTCTACTTTCATGTCAGATAGGGCGACAGGGCTAATTTCGCCAGTAAACGCTCCACTTTCTTCAAAATGCATGTTTTGCGCACCGATGCGAAGCTCTGTTCCTTCTGCTTTTTGTACAAG
This sequence comes from Halalkalibacterium halodurans, assembly GCF_004376175.1. Taxonomy (GTDB): domain Bacteria; phylum Bacillota; class Bacilli; order Bacillales; family Bacillaceae_D; genus Halalkalibacterium; species Halalkalibacterium halodurans. Next base: position 8,918 of record NZ_SNUY01000072.1, read on the forward strand.
TCCTTCGAGGAATAAAGCTGGTGAACAAACGACGGAATCGACTTTATCGCTTGAAGGGATCGCCCCTTTTACTTCTTCCACGAATGCTTTTGCCTCACCTACGGTTTTATTCATCTTCCAGTTTCCTGCAATGATCGGTTTTCTCATTGTGGCTCACCTCTCGTCCCTTTATTTATCGTTTAACGCTACAACGCCAGGTAAAGCTTTCCCTTCCATAAACTCAAGAGATGCTCCACCACCTGTTGAGATATGGCTCATCTGGTTAGCTAAACCGAACTTTTCTACAGCGGCCGCCGAATCTCCACCGCCTATGACAGAATACGTATCGTTTGCATCAGCAAGCGCTTCAGCAACAGCTTTCGTGCCACCAGCAAAAGCATCGAGCTCAAATACACCCATTGGCCCGTTCCAAATGACGAGCTTTGAGGATTGAATGACATTGCGGTAGGTCTCGCGCGTTTTTGGACCGATATCGAGCGCTTCCCAATCGGCTGGGATTCGATCAATGTCCACCGCTTTCGTATTCGCATCATTCGAGAAATCATCGGCTACAATCGCATCTTGTGGTACGTAGAAGTTGACTCCTTTTTCTTTCGCCTTTTCCATGAAGGAAAGAGCCAAATCCATTTTGTCTGCTTCTAAAAGAGATTTGCCGATCTCATGTCCTTGCGCTTTGATGAATGTGTACGCAAGTCCGCCGCCAATAATTAAGTTATCAACTTTATCTAAAAGGTTTTCAATGACACCAATTTTATCTTTCACTTTTGCTCCACCAATGATCGCTGTAAATGGGCGCTCAGGGTTGGAAAGAGCCTTGCCAAGCACCTCAAGCTCCTTTTCCATGAGCAAGCCTGCAACAGCCGTAACATGGTGTGCAATACCTTCCGTTGACGCGTGGGCACGGTGTGCTGCACCGAAGGCGTCGTTCACATAGACATCCGCTAAAGACGCAAAAGCTTTTGCTAGCTCTGGATCATTTTTTTCTTCCCCAGGGTAAAAACGAACATTTTCAAGCAAAAGCACATCGCCATCTTTCAGTTCGTTCGCCGCTTGCTCTGCCTCTGGTCCGTGGGCGACATTGACTTTCGCTACAGGCTTTCCAAGAAGCTCTTGCAGTCTAGCAGCAACTGGATCGAGTCTAAGTTCCTCTACAACTTCTCCTTTCGGACGACCGAGATGGCTTGCGAGAATGATGCGTGCGCCTTTTTCTGCTAACAATTGAATCGTTGGTAACGCGGCACGAATTCTCGTATCATCTGTCACGACCCCATCTTTCATCGGCACGTTAAAATCAACGCGACAAAACACTTTTTTCCCTTGTAATTCCACATCACGAACAGATTGTTTGTTCATTGTGAGCCTCCTTTATACGCACCGTAATATCCGATATGTAGACAATCGAAAGAGGAGAAAAGATCGTTTTCTCTTCCTCCTCTTTCACGTTGTCAAACGCAACTCTATTATAGGCCTTGTTTTGCGATATAATCAACGAGATCTACAACACGGTGAGAGTAACCAGACTCGTTATCATACCAAGAAATGACTTTGACCATGTTGCCTTCCATCACCATCGTTGAAAGGGCATCAATTGTAGAAGACGCAGGGTTTCCGTTGTAGTCGCCAGAAACAAGCGGCTCCTCGCTGTATGCAAGAATTCCTTTAAGATCGCCTTCAGCTGCTTCTTTAAGAGCTGCGTTTACTTCTTCAGCTGTTACCTCTTTATCAAGCTCAGCTACTAGGTCGACTAAAGATACGTTAGGTGTTGGTACGCGCATCGCTCCACCGTTAAGTTTCCCTTTTAATTCAGGTAGGACGAGGGCAACGGCTTTTGCTGCTCCTGTTGTCGTTGGAATGATGTTTTCAGCAGCCGCACGAGCACGACGGTAATCTTTGTGTGGTAAATCAAGAATTTGCTGATCGTTTGTATAAGAGTGAACAGTCGTCATCATTCCGCGACGAATGCCGAATTTATCGTTAAGTACTTTTGCAAATGGTGCTAAGCAGTTTGTTGTACAAGAAGCATTTGAAAGGACATGATGGTTCGCTGGGTCATATTTATTTTCGTTAACACCCATAACGACGGTAATGTCTTCATCTTTCGCAGGAGCAGAGATAATGACCTTCTTCGCACCAGCTTCTAGATGCTTCGCTGCATCTTCACGGTTTGTGAAACGGCCTGTTGATTCTACAACAACCTCTACGCCAAGATCTCCCCAACCTAGTTGTGCTGGGTCGCGCTCTGCTTTAACTTTTACAGAATGACCGTTAATAACAAGGCTATCTCCATCCACTTTCACTTCAGCGTCAAGCTTGCCATGAACAGAATCGTACTTGAGAAGATGTGCAAGCATGTTTGCATCTGTTAAGTCGTTGATTGCCACGACTTCCACATTTGGGTTATTAAGTGCTGCACGGAACACGTTACGACCGATACGTCCAAAACCGTTAATTCCAATCTTTGTAGCCATAAAAAACTCCTCCTCGTGTTTGGTGAAAAAATGTTTTATAGTTACTTAGCAAAAAATACTAAGTGACTTGAACCATTACATTGAGAGCAACCGTTTGGCAGCTTCCTCATCTGTGATTAACACATCGCTTGGGCGATAATTCATGTAAGCGGAAATGGCCTCTGCTTTTGACGCCCCTCCAGCCACTGAAATCACCAGCTTCGAATCATCTAGCGTGTCGAGCTGAAGTCCGATCGTGCGCTGCTTATAACGGACAGTTCCCTTTTTATCAAAATAATAACCAAAAGCCTCAGCCACTACTTGCTCCTCTGTAAGCTTGTGTAAGAACTCTTCACTAGAACCTCGACGCAAAGCCATAGTATTAGCTTCCCCAATTCCATGAATCACCATGCTCGCTGACTTGATTTTTTCAAGAATATCTCGCACACCTGGTTCGGCGATGAGTGAAGCGTACGTTTCTTCACTGAGCTGGTCTGGAACGTGAAGCAACTTATAATTGGCCCCAGCTTTCCCAGCCATTTGCGCGCTAATGGTGTTCGCCTGGTTTTCTACTTGCTCGCCAAGGCCCCCTCTTGCCGGGACAAACGTGACCGTTTCCATGTTCGGATCGGGCGTCATCATTTCCGCTACCGCCGCCAGAGTCGTCCCCCCCATTACAGCAATGACATCATGAGGCTTGACCGCTTCCTTCATACGGGCGATACACGCTCGTCCTAACTCGCGCTTCACCCAAGTAAAAGCATCACTATCTCCTGGAACGACAATCGCTTCTTTTACACCTAGACGTGACCTTAATTTCGCTTCTAGATCGCGTAAACCGAGCAGCTCCTTCATCACCCCTTCTAGCTGTTCATAGAGCTTCTCGCCTTCCGCTGTCACGTACATGCCCGTCGGTGCAAACATGAGTAACCCTTGATCCTTCAGAAACGTTACTTCCCCGCGTAACACTCGCTCAGAAATCGCTAAACTTGAAGATAAGCTTCGCCGGCCAATCGGTTGCATGAGTCGTATGTATTGCAAGATTCGATAGCGCTTGATCATGATGTCTAGAACGTCTGGCGCTAGCTTACGTTGGATGTCAATTAGTTGATCCATAGCAACAAACTCTCCTTTGTACGCAAACCCAACCTATCCGGGACGTTTTTTGACCCTCATAGACATTTTACGTCCCGATTAAGCCAAAAAATAAAGACCATATCCTTATCTTCATTTTTATTCTATCAAGGATACGGTCACTTCACAAGCGATATTAGTTTATTTTTTCAAGAAACCACGTTTTCACTTTTTGTTCGTCAATCATTCCGTAATCAACCTGTTCACCGTTAATGGCCACGACAGGGATCATAAGCTGATATTTTTCAAGCAATTCATCATCTTCGTAAATATCAACAACTTCTAGATCAAACGAAAATTCGTCTTTTAATCGTTTCATTTTAGCTAGCCCTTTATCACATAAAGGGCACTGCTCCTTTGAATAGAACGTCACCTTCAACATTATCGCTATCCTCTCTATCCATAACGTTTTCGCTTTGTGGACGATGGGATCCCAAGCTCATCACGGTATTTTGCGATCACTCGTCTTGAAGCTTCAACGTTGTATTGATCCTTTAAAAGATGGGCAATCTTTTGGTCTGATAATGGCTTCGCTTTGTTCTCCTCTTCAACTAGTTTTCGAACAAGCTTCTTCACTGAGTCACTAGAAGGCCCCTTTTCACCAAACCGACTCGAAATCGACGAGACGAAAAAGCTTTTTAATTCCAGAAGCCCTCGCGGTGTTTGCGCATACTTATTGGTCGTTGCTCGGCTGACCGTAGACTCATGGACGCCAATTTCTTCTGCCACCTCACGCAAGGTGAGCGGCTGAAGAGCACCTTCTTTCTCTTCAAAGAACGCTCGCTGCTTACGCAAGATCGCTTCTGTTACCTTTAAAAGCGTCTGCTGGCGCTGCTGAATGCTTTTCACGAGCCATTGCATCTGATGATACTTTTCCTTCGCATATTGCGCCGCTTCCCCTTCTCCATCCGTTAACAACGTCTGGTATTGCCGGTTCAGCGTAATTTTCGGTAAATAGTCATCCTGCAATAAAATCGTTAGCTCACCTTCAACCCAATCGATCGTCACATCTGGAACAAGGTAGTTTGTCGGCTCTCCCCCTATTTGACTGCCCGGTCTCGGGTCAAGATGCTGAATGCAATCATACACACGCTGCACATCTGCTAATGAAATTTGTAAGTCATCAGCAATCATCTTCCACCTTTTCTCCGCTAATAGTTCCATATAATGTTCGACGATCGTCTCAGCCAATGGGTCTCGCTGCTTTTTCCGTTGAAGTTGAAGCAGAAGGCATTCTTGAAGAGACCTAGCTCCGATCCCAGCAGGCTCTAAATGTTGTAAATGATACAGTGTTTTTTCCGCCTCTTGATCGGTTAGACCAAGATCCGCTTGAAGGCTATGAAGACTTCTCGATAAATAGCCGTCATCACGCAAACTATAAATAAAATAACAAAGCCATTCAAACTCATTTTTATTTAAAGGCAAATCTCTCGCTTGTTGAATTAAATAGTCACTTAAATTCAGTCGTTCAACATGTAAATAGTCAAAAGGAGATGATTGGCTCCAATCTAATGTCCCTTCTCCTTCTGGGCGCTCTTCCCTCATCATTCTGATATGTTCAGATAGGACACGATCTGACCGATCTTTTAGCTCGATTAACGGGTTTTCAAGAGCTTGTTCCTCAATAAACGCTGCCAAGTCTACTGTTGAATATTGTAATAAGGAGATCGCCTGACGTAATTCATTTGTCATGACAAGACTTGTCGTCTGCTGTTGGAAAAGACCAAATTCCATGTCGATCCTCCTCACTTGTTTTCATCATAGCATATAAACGTCTAACCGCTGACGATTGTAAGCGCTTACGGTAAAATTTATTTTGGCAGATCTTTTAACACTCTACTACATATTATACATGAGGATCGAGATCATGCACTAATAGAAAAACTTTACTTACCTTCAACTTGTCCTGAATAAATGTTTAATTCATTTCAAAAAAGGTAACGATGGTAAGCAGGGATTTATCCGAAGGAAGGTGAATATGAATTTATCCAGGTTAAGACTTTTCATTTGACCTTCTTTGACCTTTTAGGTAATATGTACATAGAAGCGATGAGTAAGGCTTCATCATCTGAGTTAAAAAAATAAAGGAGGCAGTATCTATGAATTTAATTCCTACTGTCATTGAACAAACAAACCGCGGCGAACGCGCGTATGACATTTATTCTCGACTACTGAAAGACCGGATTATTATGCTCGGTACTGCGATTGACGACAATGTAGCCAATTCCATTGTCGCCCAATTGCTGTTCTTACAAGCGGAAGACCCTGATAAAGATATCTCTCTTTATATTAACAGCCCAGGTGGCTCAATTACTGCGGGAATGGCAATCTACGACACGATGCAGTACATTAAACCAAACGTCTCAACCATTTGCATCGGGATGGCCGCTTCAATGGGAGCCTTCTTACTTGCGGCTGGTGCAAAAGGGAAACGGTTTGCTTTACCTAACAGTGAAGTGATGATTCATCAACCGCTTGGCGGAACACGTGGGCAAGCATCCGATATCGAAATCCATACACGCCGAATTCTTGAAATGCGTGAAACATTGAATCGCATTTTAGCAGAGCGCACAGGCCAACCGCTTGAGCAAATCGCGAAGGATACTGACCGCGACAATTTCATGACAGCCGAAAAAGCTCGCGAGTATGGGCTCATCGACAAAGTGATTGAAACAACAAAATAAAAAATAAGCAAGGGAGCTCCCTTGCTTATTTTTTATTTACGTACGTTATTCCTTTTCGATGAATGCGATAAGAGCCTCCATCGCTTCCTGTTCATCATTTCCTTCTGTGATCAATGTGATCGTTGATCCGGAGCCAATGGCCAAGCTCATGAGACCCATGATGCTTTTGGCATTTACTTTCTTTCCATCCTTCTCAATGAAGATTTCTGAGATGAAGCGATTCGCTTCCTGAACAAAGAGAGCAGCAGGGCGAGCTTGTAATCCTGTTTTCAGCTTCACTTCTACTTGTTTTTCAACCAATCCAATCTCCTCCAATCTAATTAAACTAAAATGGTATGTGTCATCGGGACGATGATGATTCAGCAGGAACACCAGCACGTAGTTTTTCAGCGAGTTCGTCGATTTTTCGCAGTCGGTGATTCACACCCGATTTGCTCACTTTCCCACTTTCGACCATTTCCCCGAGTTCCTTTAAGGTGACGTCTTGGTGTTTTAAACGTAATTCGGCAATTTCTCGAAGTTTTGTCGGTAGAGCATCTAACCCAATTTCTTGATCAAGAAACTTTATGTTCTCGACTTGACGTAAGGCGGCTCCCACTGTTTTATTTAAGTTGGCCGTCTCACAGTTCACCAGGCGATTGACTGAATTCCGCATATCCTTCATAATGCGAACGTCTTCAAAATAGAGCAGCGCTTGGTGGGCACCAATAATATTTAAAAACTCAGTGATCTTTTCACTTTCCTTAATATACGTAATAAACCCTTTTTTACGTTCCAATTTTTTTGCGTTTAATTGAAAAGAGTTCATTAATTCACAAAGAGACTCGTTATGTTCCTCATATAGTGAGAATATCTCAAGGTGGTACGAAGAGGTTTCAGGGTGGTTAATCGAACCTCCAGCGAGAAACGCTCCCCGCAAATAGGCTCGACGACAGCATGTGGCGCTAACAATGTCAGTGGAGATCGTCCGGTGGATTTGAAATCCTTCTCCGATAATTTTTAGTTCTTTGAGCAATGTCTCCGCTTCCTGCTTCAAGCGGACAAGATAGACATTGTTTTTCTTCAATCTCATTTTTTTTCGCACAAGAAGTTCAACGAACATCATCGGAAATACTTTTTTAATGAGTGTGTAGATCCGTCTCGCAATCGCTGCATTTTCTGTCGTCACATCAAGCCCTAATTGTTTATTTACAAAGGAAAGGGATCCGTTCATGCGAATGAGAGCGGCAAGCTCTGCCTTTGAACAACATAAATCCGTTTCCAACTGGGTTAACTCTTTCTTTGTCGTGGCTGCGAAAGACACGCACCTCACCCCTTTATATGTTACGTGTAGCCTGTCGCAACCTTGATTTCGCTTTCACTACACTCATTGAATAGATGACGAGGTTCTTGGCTTTCCCTCAAGAATCGCCTCTGAAACTTTACTAGCATTATGACGGAGAACATCATCTTGTTCAAGTACAAAGTAATCACTTATCGTTCCTACGCCTAATGCCTTTAATTTATGTTCATCGACGATGACAGGCTCTGCTTTCTCTTTTGCATACTTTGCTTTAACCGTATCAGAAATTGGCTCGCCATGCACGAGAATATCATCGACAATTCCCACACCGCAATGATCAATTATCGCTTGCAAATGGTCACTTGCCGTATAGCCATCGGTCTCTCCACTTTGTGTCATAACATTGCATATATATACTTTTCGTGCGGTTGATTGCTTAATCGCCTCACAAATGCCCGGAACGAGCAAATTGGGCAGAACACTCGTATAAAGACTTCCAGGTCCGATGACAATCACATCTGCCTTTCGAATGGCTTCGAGCCCCTCTCGCAACGGCTTCGTATCTTTTGGCGTTAAAAATACACGTTTAATCTTTTTTCCTGCTTTCGGAATGGACGATTCGCCTGTTACGATCGTCCCATCCTCCATCTCTCCATGCAAAATAATACTCCGGTTCGAAGCGGGTAACACTTTCCCTCGAACATTAAGGACCTTACTCATTTCAGAAATACCACGGGCAAAGTCGCCTGTAATCGATGTCATTCCTGCAAGAAGTAAATTTCCCAGCGAATGTCCAGACAGCCCATTGCCATTTTCAAACCGGTGCTGAAACAATTGCTCGAGTAACGGTTCGACTTCTGATAGCGCGACAAGCACATTGCGCACATCGCCTGGCGGTGGAATGTCTAGCTCTTTCCGAAGACGACCGGAGCTCCCCCCATCATCTGCTACGGTAACGATCGCCGTGATGGAAACAGGAAAGGTTTTCAACCCTCGCAACAGGACTGATAACCCTGTTCCCCCACCAAAGACGACTACATTCTTTTTTCTCACGTTAACGTTCCTTCCCCTTTTCCACGTCTCGATGGCTGACGTGCATCATATATTCATTAGCAAACACCTTGGCAAAATGTTCTGCTAATGTGACGGAGCGGTGTTTTCCTCCTGTACAACCGATTCCAATCACAACCTGGCTTTTCCCTTCCCGCTTATACTGTGGGAGCATGAAGGAAAGTAAATCTTCTAGCTTCTCGATAAACTGCTGTGTTTCCGTCCATTTTAAAACATAGGAGGACACTTCTTCCTCCAGCCCTGTTTTCGGGCGCAAGTGATCGACATAATGGGGATTCGGTAAAAACCGAACATCAAATACTAAATCTGCGTCAATCGGTATCCCATACTTAAACCCAAATGACATCATATTTACGGTGAATGAATGATGTTCTTCACATGAAAAACGTTGAATAATTTTCTCCCGCAATTGGATGGGCTTTAAGTCGGTTGTATCAATAATTTGTTGTGCTCGCCCTTTTAAATCCTCTAATAGTTCTCTTTCCTTTTTTATGCCATCGAGAGGCAAACCGTGCTTCGCAAGCGGATGAGACCTGCGTGTCTCTTTATAGCGTTGAACAAGCTTGGCATCCTTTGCATCCAAGAATAAAATTTGAATGTTATACTTTGACAGTGATGATTGGTCAAGAAGATCAATCGACTCAAACAGCTGATCGAAAAACGTTTGTCCACGTAGGTCGATCACAAGGGCCAGCTTATTCATTTTCCCGCTAGAACTTTCAATTAACTCAATAAACTTAGGAATGAGCGCTGGGGGCAGATTATCTACACAGAAGTATCCTAAATCTTCGAGGCTTTGTACGGCAACGGTTTTCCCTGCTCCAGACATTCCTGTAATAATGACAATATCGATTTCTTCCTTTACGTTCATCTTTCAGACCCCCTTTTTCATTTGTGGTTCTGGGTCTAACCGATACGATAATAGCTCAAAATCTGGTGTATAGTGAAAGGTGCCATACAAGAGGCGATCAGAATGAAGGACATGCTTAAAAATCCATTTATCCCCTGCAGCCATTGGGAGTTCAAGAACCTCATCCTTCTTTTTCCACTCGAGCTTTCCTTCCGGAGATTGTTTAAGCATTTCGCCCTCATGCTCAGTTGCCTTAAACGTAAAGAGCATCCATTCGGAAACAATCTTCCCTTCATCGAAGATCACCATTGAAAAAATCCCCTTCAATTCAGGGTTTTTAACGGTAATGCCCGTTTCCTCCCAATATTCACGCTTGACTGTCTCAAGGATGGATTCTCCTTCCTCCATTTTCCCTCCAGGAGCGACCCACCAGCCACGTCTAGGTTTTTGCAATAATAATACTTGATCATGATCAACGACAATACAATTAGTTACACGTTGCAACGACTTCACCTCACGTTCTCTCCACTTCCATTATACCTTCATTTATAAGGCGTCACAATTGTTCTGATGTAAACAGCAAAGGATGTTACAACGCTTTTTGTCATCGCATAGGGAACGGTGTTGATCACTTGATGAGGATCGTGTCGATTAATCCGATTGTGAATAGATAAAAAAAGGTTCTCCGTCAAATGTTGGGGTGGCATAGGAGGGCGAGCCCCTCTTATCCTACCCCGAATGTTTGATGTTTGAATTGATGATGCAAGAGAATACGGTTTCGCAAGCGATCATAACGCCGAAAACCAAAGGCATT
>NZ_SNUY01000073.1 GCF_004376175.1 Halalkalibacterium halodurans
TTCGGTTTTCTGAAGGCTAATTTGGGTTTCACTCGAATGTCCGTCAGAGGCAAAGATAAAGTGAAAAATGAATTGGGGTTTGCATTTATGGCCGTGAACTTGAGAAAGTACACGGCCACGAACGGTGACATAGGGCCAGGAAATAAGAAAAACTCCACAAAAAAGGTTCCAAGCACTTATTATTTGCTTGGAACCTTTTTACTTACTATTTTTGGCTAGTTTTGTCCCAGCCTCCCTCCGATTTCATATGTAGGGTCGTGTTTAACGAACCCCAAAAAATGATTTTATTTTCGCTAGGACGCCCTTTTCTTGCTCGAATGACATGAGCGGAACCGTTTCTCCTAAAATGCGTCGTGCAATATTTCGATAGGCAACTGAGGCCTTGCTATCAGGATGAAGCGCAATCGGCTCTCCCTTGTTTGAAAATTTAATCACATTCTCATCGTCAACGACAATTCCTAATAGTTCGATGGCTAAGATGGAAACAATCTCGTCCACATCCAGCATCTCTCCGTTTTTCATCATATGGCCACGGATTCGATTGACGACGAGACGCGGTGCTTCAACCTCTTCCTTCTCGAGAAGGCCAATGATCCGATCAGCATCACGGACTGAAGAAATTTCAGGAGTTGTAACGACAATCGCTTTATCCGCCCCCGCGACCGCATTTTTAAAGCCTTGTTCGATCCCAGCCGGACAATCGATCAAGACATAGTCATATTCTTGTTTAAGCTCCTCGACGATTTCCTTCATTTGTTCAGGGGTTACTGCAGACTTATCTTTCGTTTGCGCAGCAGGTAACAAATTCAAACATTCAAAGCGTTTATCTTTGATGAGCGCCTGCTTTAGCCGACAACGCCCTTCCACTACATCGACAAGGTCATAAATAATGCGATTTTCTAAACCCATCACCACATCTAAATTACGCAAGCCAATGTCCGTGTCGACTAAACAAACTTTTTTTCCTGAAAGGGCAAGGGCGGTTCCTATATTTGCAGACGTTGTCGTTTTACCAACTCCACCCTTACCGCTTGTAATAACGATTGCCTCTCCCACGCGTAATTCCCCTTTCTTTCCTCTATTGCTCTACCATTTCGTCCAAAAACGTTGCGAGATTTGGTCTTATCTTTAACAACTTCTGAACGCGATCTAGCTGAATTTCATTCGTATCCGATGCAATGTATGCACATTCCATGATCCGGTCGCCAGCTTGTTGCTCTTCCTTGGACCAATGAAAAATTTGTTCTCCAATCCGCAGTTGAGCAGGTGCCATGTGCGACGTTGCAATGACCGCCTCTCCGTTTCCTTTATAACCAGCATGAGCAATGCCACGCAAGGAGCCTATCACAAAAATATTTCCAGAAGCTCGAATCGTTCCTCCAGGGTTTACATCCCCAATTAGCAGCAAATCACCATCCACTGAAAACACTTGTCCAGAACGAATGACTTTTGCTACAGAAACGATTTGTGCTTCTTTCCTTTTTTCTTCAGCCTCTTCTTTTGTCATGACTTGGGACACAAACTCCTCAACGTCCAAGTTTCGTCCATCGGTAATCAATTCTTGAATATGTCGCTTCTGTTCTACAGTTAAATAGCGATAGCCAACATCTACTTTAACCTGTATTCTTGGTTGGTCTTCCATTTGATAATGTTTCGAAGACAGCTTTTCAGCTAGCTCCCCAACAATACTGTCGAACGAGCAGCGATCATCTAAATGAAAGGTAAGACCATCCTTCGTCCCTTTAATGGTTACAGCTTGTTTTTTTTGTGTTGTCATCGTCCATGTTCACCTCAGCGAAGCACAAGTACCTTCAGTGTTAGACGTTGATCCATCCACTTGAAAATACCGTGTTGTTTATCTAATTCCACACAGGTATTTCGTTTCCCTTTTTTCGTCCTTATTTTTCTCGAAATCTCGCCATTTTCAAGACATATTGTAACAATTTTCGCATCGGAAGCACCATTAGTATGGCAAACGCCCCATTTAACGCCAGTGTTGGCAAAAGACGATGCTGAAAAAACATTGTATGGTCCATCTCTGTAAGGCCAATGATTTGCAAAAGACCGTATTGGTAGTACTCAAAAAGAAAAACGGCTAAAAACGCTAATGTGACTTGCGTGAGATTGCTATATTGTAGCCATTTATATGTTAGAGCAAAACCGTATCCTAACAAGGCGAATCCAAACATATAAACACCGATTAAATCCGTATAGACAACATCAAATAGCAGTCCAAAGATCAACCCGTATAACGCACCACTCCACCGCCCTAAGTATATGCCGATAAATACAAGCATAACGATGAGAAACCTAGGGACAATCATAATCTCACTTGCAAACCGCTCTGTGATGACTAGTTGAAACAATGTGCCTTCAAGAATAAAAATGAAAAACATCAGCCCTGGGAGGATGAAACGACTCACAGTCCTCCCTCCTCAATAAGTTCAGGGTCCATTGCTGTACTTAATCGTTCAATCACGATGACGTAATCGAGTGAGAGTAAATCGGCGTATGGCCTGATGTATGCATTTTGTGTTAATCCATACTCGTCCGGCTCTACCCGTTCCACTTCACCGATGATAATGCCACGTGGATAAACAGTCCCTAAACCAGAAGTTGACACAAGTTGTCCAGGTTCAATCTCTGCATCCATCTCTAGCTTTCTCATAACTAAAAGGCCCGTTTCATCATCATACCCCTCAATAAATCCAACAGGACCTGCTTTATCATCACCATCGATTCGTGCAGATACACGATTCGTTCGATCCGTATCTGTCAACAATTGTACTCGGGAAGAGAACTCACTTACTCGTTGAATTTTTCCGATCAAATAACCATTGGATGAGACGACGGCCATGTCGTCTTCCACACCGTGCTGACTCCCTATGTTAATTCCGATCGCTTCATTCCAACGGTCAGGTGACCTGAAAGTAACGACCGCATTACGCATTCGATAGTCTGATAGACTTTCTTCTAAATCAAGAATTTCACGCAATGATTCATTTTCTTCTTTTAACACATTTCGCTCAACGGATATTTGCGCATATTCTTCAAGCCGTGCCTTCAACGTTTGGTTTTCCTCATAAAGGTGGCGGAGTTCAGAAACCTCCTCAAAGAAACCCGCGACTAAATGTGCGGGTCTCATAACGATCGACTGAACCCAACCAACGGAATCATGCAAAAAACGCTCTGCCCACGTCAATCGTTCCCGGTCACTCAATGAATAGCCAATCAAAGCCACCAAAACAATAATGCTTACGAGCAGTACAATTAGTTTTTTGTTTGAAAAAAATGATGGCATCCCAAGCACCTACTCACGATTTTCGGTCAGCGCTTGATGTAATCCCAGCCTTGGACCGAAATAAATGCAAGTTTTCCAATGCTCGCCCTGTGCCAATCGCTACACAATCAAGCGGTTCTTCGGCAACGATGACTGGCATGTTTGTTTCGTCACTCAACACTTTATCTAAGTTTCGTAACAAAGCACCACCACCTGTTAACACAATGCCACGATCCATAATATCTGCAGCAAGTTCTGGCGGTGACTGTTCAAGAGTATTTTTTACAGCTTCAATGATGGTTTGAACGGTGTCCGATAGAGCCTTGGATATTTCTTCAGCCGTGACTTCAATCGTTTTCGGTAATCCTGTTAATAAATCCCGACCGCGAATATCCATATTGTCTACCCCTTCAGGTGAACCTGCCGAACCAATCTCAAGCTTTAATGCTTCTGCTGTCCGTTCCCCAATCATTAAATTATACGTTTTCTTAATGTATTGGATAATCGCCTCATCCATTTCATCTCCAGCTACACGGATGGACTGGCTCGTGACAATGCCACCCAAAGAGATAATGGCTACTTCTGTTGTTCCACCACCAATATCAACGACCATGCTACCTGTCGGCTCCCATACTGGCAAATCAGCTCCGATTGCAGCCGCAAATGGCTCTTCTAGCGTATATGCGTACTTTGCCCCAGCCTGTTTTGTCGCATCTTCCACCGCTCTCTTTTCGACTGCTGTAATTCCCGATGGTACGCAAACCATGACTGCAGGCTTTCTCGTGAAAATTGAACGATTTTTTTGCGCTTGACGAATGAAGTATTTTAGCATAGTGGCTGTCGTTTCGAAGTCTGCGATAACCCCGTCCTTCATTGGACGTGTAGCGACAATATTACCCGGCGTACGACCGATCATGTTTTTAGCATCGTTTCCGACCGCTTCGATCGTCCCAGTATCCGTACGTTTAGCCACGACAGAAGGCTCACGTAATACAATCCCTTTTCCTTTGACATATACAAGTGTATTTGCTGTACCTAAATCAATTCCAATATCTTTTGAAAACCCACCGAACATCTATGTATCTCCCTTCATGAATAACCGAAGTCATAACAAATATTATATCGAAATTTCCTCTAAAAACATAGCCTTTCATTTCCCTTTGATCATTTTACATTTTTATTGCGATTTTATACAGACCTTTCGCTGATTTTTATGAAAATGGTAAATGTCCTTTTTCCTTTAAGCTAACGAATGTTCGATCACCAATGATCACATGATCTAGCAGTTCAATCCCGATCAATTTTCCCACCTGTGCTAATCGGTGTGTCACTTCAATATCTTCTCGGCTTGGAGTTGGGTCTCCGGATGGATGATTATGGAGGCAGATGAGTGAAGCGGCTGACCTTCGTAACGCTTCCTTGAACACTTCACGGGGGTGGACGATGCTAGCGTTTAAACTCCCGATGAATACGGTTTGCTTATGAAGAACTTGGTTTTTCGTATTTAAATACAGACAAACAAAATTCTCTTGGCTGAGAAAACGCATTTCTTCCATAACAAAGCGCGACACGTCTTCTGGAGTGCGAATCACATACCGATCCATCTCCTGCATCGTATGAATTCTTCGGCCTAGTTCAATCGCGGCACAAAATTCTATCGCCTTTGCTTCACCGATACCATGAATGCTCGTCAACTCCTCTACCGTCGCTTCTCTCAACAACCGCAGACCGTCGAAATGACATAAAACATGTTGTGCAAGCTGTAGCACAGATTCGTTCTTTGTACCTGTCCGAAGCATAATCGCTATTATTTCTTGATTAGAAAGCGCGTGAGCACCTTCATGCAGCAACCTCTCCCGTGGTCGTTCCCTGTTTGGAACATCACGAAGCGTCATAGACATATTCGACAAAAGGGAGTACTCCTTTCTTAAAAAGTGTTCGAAAAATCACAAAATCTTATACTTATTACTTTTCTAGAAAAAAGGAAATGAAGGAGCCAAACCTAACAAAGCAGTTGCTAAAATCGTGTGGAAAATCCATGGACCTTTAGAGCACGTACTGTTCTCGAAAGGGGTAACCCGACAACGTTATAATAATCCCCCTTAAGTTCCTTCACTAAATAGGCACCTAAACCTTGGATACCATAAGCTCCTGCCTTATCAAACGGTTCACCTGTTTGCAGATATGTTTCAATTTCAGTGACCGTAAGCGGCCAGAATCGGACTTCGGTTGTTTCCACAAACGTTTCGACTTGCCCCTGATGCAAGAGCGCCACTCCTGTTAACACTTCGTGGGATTGATCCGATAGTTGGGATAACATCTGTCTAGCTTCTTGCTCTGTTGCTGGTTTCCCAAGAATACGTCCTTGAAAGACAACGATTGTATCTGCGGCGAGGATGAAAGAGTCCTCGTGTTTTTTTGCTACGTCTTGTGCCTTTTGTCTTGCTAGTTGCTGTACAACCTCATCTGGTGGGAACGTTGGATCAAAAGTTTCATCAATTGTACTTTTACATACTGTGAAAGGGACGTTCATTTGTTCTAGAAGCTGCTTTCTGCGTGGGGAACCTGAAGCTAAAATAAGTGGTTTCATGAAGGGAGCACCTCTTTCAATAAAGATTAACATCTCTATTGTACAAGGTATGAGACCATCATACCAAATTTTTCAACAAACAACAATCAAAAGGAAGCTCCAACCCATGTGAGTTTTTTCCCGATTCAAGAGTATAAATTGGAATTAGAATGGGCTTATACTAATCACAAAAAAAGCGAGACCTCGCCATTTAAGAACGGGAGGTCTCGCGCGAAAACAGTTGATACTGTACAAGGGCATCTAGGAGCTCCTGTTGCGTTTTCCAAAGGGCGTTTCCATCTTGTGTTGAGACATACGATGCTAGGTGATTTCCGGCTTGGATTAAATGTTCATTGATTACTTGAAGATGGGAAGCTGTCGATTCATCAAGTTCCTGAAAGGCGGTTTTCTGCTGTCCGTGAAGCCTTTCTACCTCTTTTCGTATTCCTTCAACAGACTCTTTTGTGATCGTTGCTCCTCCTGCTGTTAATCCATCCACCGAGAGACTGACTAACTGCTGATAACTTGACTCCATGTCATGAAGCCATTGAATGGTTTCCTCGTTTAACCTTTTGCTATCGGAAGTTGGTGCTGCAAATGATTTAATGTACGTATCTTGATCTAATTCTGAATAAGCTTGAGCCACATCCTGTGCTTTTGCCCGATCTTGCGCTAAGCCAATAAACATGTAAACTGAATCATCACTTTCTACTAGAGCAGCTGCCCTTCCCTTCTCTTGTAGGCTTGCGATGACCGCTTCTCCAGCCTCAATTGAAGTAAAAGCACCACCTTGGACAACCTCAACCGCTAACTCGGGAAAAGAAGCATCCCCTTGTGAAACAGCTGGAACCGTCTCCTGCACTTCACCAGATGCCACAGGTAATTCATCAGCTGTAAAGATGGTCAGTACAATGAACCCTAAGCTTGTCCCGACGATTAAAGCTGATACGAGTGCCATAATGAGAATAACCGGCACTTTTTTCACTTTTAGTGCGAATCTCTCATTTGTTCCGTACGGCTTTTTTTTCTTACGTTTGTAAGGGATTTTTGGACTCTTCTTCCGGTTCCCGTCATCCCAAAATGGTTCTTCATTCCGAATACGATCTTCATACCTTTTATGAAAATCGATCACTTTATCTGCATCTTCTCTAGGCTTTCGGCTTCTGTCATTTTTTTTTGCAGCTGAGGTTGGGTTGTTCTCAACTAATTCTTGAAATGGTTGGCGCTTTCCATTCAGACGAATCGAGACTTTTGCCTTATTTTGATCCATATTCTCAACACCCTCTCTAGCAATTCCACCTTTCCCTAAAGTCTATTAAACGAATGAATTTCATAGAACCATTTAAGCAAAAAACGATTACTTTTCATTGGACACTACTTTTTTAGGTTTTAAAGCCAACGTACGTACCATTGAATAAGAGCATCTCCATACAAATAAGCAGTGAGGCTACCTAAGATGATAAATGGACCAAATGGAATGGGCTCTCGTCTTTTAATTCTTCCCAGCATCATCCCAACACCGCCTCCAATCGCGCCAAAAAGGCTGGATAGCATTATCGCTACTAGTGTAAGTTTCCACCCTAATACGAATCCGAGGACAGTAAAAAGCTTCACATCTCCTCCACCGATTCCGTTAGGATAGATCAAATAGACGATGAACAATAAGATGTATCCTACAACGGCTCCTGCCCAAGCATCCCACCACGGGTTTAGTGGAGCGAGCGTTGCGCGAAAAAGAACAAATAAGATAGCAAAGAAGAGAATGATGCGGTCTGGAATGATCATGTAAACAAGGTCACTAACAAAGATGATCGAAAAGAGAGAGACGAGCGCGAGAGCTACAAGTAATTCCATATTCCAGCCAAAGACAAGAAGCATTATGGAAAAACCGGACCCTACAGCTAACTCGACGAATGGGTAAAGGGGAGATATTTTTTGACGACAGTTTCGGCATCGGCCTCTTTGCCAAACATAGGAAAGGACAGGGATTAACTCAATCGTGGCAAGTGTCCTTTTACAGTATGGGCAATGGGAGCGAGGAGCCACGATTGATTGTCCTTTCGGCACACGCAAACCGATCACATTAAAAAACGAACCAAGTACCATACCGAGCACGAAGAGTAGGAGAAACGACATCACATCAATCTGATGCAAATGGCAAAACCTCACAAATAATATTGTTTTCGGAAGTGGTGGAAATCTCCCACTTTAAGTATAAAGGATAGGATGAAAATGTCTATTCCTTTTCATCATTTTCACAAGATAGGATCTCTTCTTACAATGATAGGGAGTGCTCTTGTTTTATATCGCTATAGGTCGCGACTCGATTACGTCCCTTTGACTTAGCACCGTTATACATCGCCCGATCAGCTTTACGTATGAGGTCCATGGCATGATCTTTTTTTCCAGCCTCTGCTATACCGAAGCTTGCGGTGACTTTAATGTCCACCGTTTCTCCTACTAATAGATCGGATCGAATGAGTATCGAGCGAGAAGAGAAATCCTGTTGAAGTAGAATTCCCACTTGACGTGCGTCCTCTTCACCATGATGAGGTAGCAATATGACAAATTCTTCTCCACCATACCGAGAAATCACACTGTTATCTGGACATATCTTTCTCATCCGATCAGCCACCGCTTCAAGTACATCATTCCCACTTTGATGCCCATACGTATCATTAATCTTTTTGAAATGATCCAGATCCAGAAGAATAATTGAAAACGGGAAGTCAGCCTCATTCACGGTTTTCTTCAATGCTTCCATCATATAACGAAAATTATAAAGGCCAGTTAAAGGATCGCGGACGCTTTCTTGTTTTGTCGTTTCTAGCAAGTCAACATTTTTAATCGCGACAGCAAAAATATTGACCAATATTTCTAGCATATGAATCCGCTGCTTCTTAAAATGATACATGTTCTTTGAAAAAACCGTAATGACTCCATACGTATCTTCTTTTTGACGAATCGGTAATGAAACAACAGACTGATAGATTTCAGGCAAGCGGATATCTCGTAGGTCACCGTCTTCTCTTCTTAGCATCGTATAAGGGCTTCCTGTCTCATAAACGTTTTTACTATAAAGATCTCCGTTTTGAAAATGGTTTGACCATTCAGCATCTAGTAAACTGCCATTCAACAGATTGAGTTCCTGTTGTTTCCCCTCATAAAGAACAACCGTATCAGCTTCTAAAAACTGCTCTACTTGTACGGCAAATAGATGAATTAACTTCTCCCGTGTGTTACAAGCATTTAACTCATGGCCGTACTCTGTCACGTCCTTTAGCATTCGGTTCGTATACTGGCTCTTATGATACATTTGCAAAAACATGCCGATCCCCGCAAAAAAAGATCCTAAAATAAAGACTGCCACGAGACCAACTGCTTCTGATAAATATAAAAGCATTAAACCTAACGGTAGCATAATGCTAGAGATGGCTACTTCTCGCATAATCCCCTTCAGAAATGAAGAATTCGCCTTTAATACAAGTACCCGAAACAAGTGAATCAAGGTATGATTAACGACTAGAAACGTCACCGCATATGCAAATATCGGAACGAGCTGTTGTTGAAAAGTTAAGGCTAAACCTCGTCCAACTTCACCACCTAAAAAATAAAAAACAGCGGCTGACACAAGGGAAGTAATCAAAAAAATAAATGTGTTTACTGGAATTCTATATAGGCTTCCATATCGTACACCAGCTGAGTATAGAGCAGTAATGATCGCAAATTGGGTCATGACAATTTCTACAAGAAGCCCATATTTCAAAAAGACAGCCAGACTCACCCACTGAAAAAGGGTGAGCACATGGCCACGATAAATGATCGGCATCGACGCCGTTAAGATCATCAAGAGTAAAAAGCTTATTTTTTCAATAGCGGTCAAATCACCGCGGGGAATGAGAACAACGCTTAAAGCGAACAATACGACAAGATACCCAAGATACAGTCCCCATAACCATTGCTTTTGCTTTAGATTCATCGCATTGCTCACCTCCCCAGCGGAATACACGTTATCTCTCTAACAGAAACGCCCTAACTTTTGAAATAAAATAAAGTGACCCGCAGATGATAACCATTTCATTAGCTTTACAACTTTCTCGTTCTCGCCTAATGGCCACTTTCCAATCTGCACAAATGGATTTGTTATAAACAGGCGCTTGTTCATACAATTGCTCTGCTTTCTGAGCTCGTTCAAATTCAAATGTCGTAAAAGTAAAAGAAGCGGGAAGGTCAACATAAGGGGCCAGTAAAGCTTTCATCTCTTTTTCTTTCGTTACAGCCATGACAAAGCGATACTTATACGTTGGAAAGTGAAGCGCTAGTAATTCGGCTAGTGCTTTCATGCCTTCTTCATTATGAGCTCCATCTACAAACGTAAGCGGTGCTTCAGATATTTTTTCAAAACGCCCAATCCATGTCGTGTTCCTAATCCCCCTAACAATATGGTCATTAGAGAGCTCGTAGTGTTTCATGGATCGTAATTGTTCGATGGCTTGAATCGCCATACTTGCATTCTCTATTTGATGGTGGCCTTTCATTACCGTTTCTAATGATAGGGTGAGACCTGATTGTGATTGATATGAAAAAAACTGTTTATCCATTGTCACACTTTTGGGCAAGGAGTGGAAATCAGTTCCGTAAGCAAAGAGCGGAGCTTTCACCTTGTTCGCCTTATCCTGAATCACCCGAAACGCTTCAGGTTGTTTAACATGAACGATGGCTGGAATATCCGGCTTAATAATCCCCGCTTTTTCATAAGCAATGCTTTCAAGGGTTCCCCCCAATACGTTCATGTGATCGTGTCCAATTGACGTAATAATCGATAGAAGCGGGGTCACAATATTTGTGGAGTCAAGTCTCCCCCCAAGCCCGACCTCTAGTAGAACGATGTCAGGGTTCACACGGGCAAAAAAGTCAAAGGCTATGACCGTAATAACCTCAAACTCCGTGGGGCTCCCCAAATCTGTCCTTTTCAGCTCTTCGACCACGTCGATAATATTTAAGCAGCTTCGTACAAGCTCTTCGCTACTGATCGGTTCGCCTTTATAAGCAATACGTTCCCTAAAATGTTCAATATAAGGAGATGTAAACGTACCTACGTTGTAGCCTGCTTCGGTGAGCATGCAACGCATAAAGCTAACCGTTGAACCCTTTCCGTTCGTTCCACCGATATGAACAACGTTTAACTCTTTTTCTGGGTGTCCAAGCTTCTCCAACATCCATTCAATTCGTTGTAAACCTGGCTTAATTCCAAACGGTAAAAAAGAATGAATCCATTCAATGGCTTGCCTTTCATTTTGCACAGCTATTTTCCTCCATGTCTATCAAGTATGACATGATTATAACGAGAGTTCATCCAGCCAGCAATGAGGAAATACAAATCGTCTTTTAACAGACATATTAGAAAATTTTTAACTAACCATTACCTTATTCCTTGATTCCATCATACCATATACACGCAAAAAGAAGGATGAGAAAGATTGTCGAAAATTGACTAATAAGAACTAAATACCTATTACATATAACCTATAACTTATCATTTATTCATCTTTCGTACTCGCATGAAGGTAAAAAGACAAGAGAGCGCCTACTATTTTAAAGCGTAAAAGAGCACTGGTTCAAAAGTCTATCTTTTGAGGCTGCTTTTTGCTTATTCGTTCGAAATGGCTACTTGGCGGACGCTTTTGCAACATCGACTCACGCACACTTTGTTTGCATTCGTCGTGTTTCTTTGCCACGTGCAACGCTCCAGCTTCCTCGAGAACCCCACTCTCGGCGATCTTCCGTTGTTGCTTTTCCCGCTGGAGTCGCCCGCTGTCGCTCGAAGGAACCAACGAAATCACACCAACACAAAAATCGGGAGAATCTCATCAAACGGTTCTCCCGATTTTATGTTTGAAGGTGCTTTTGGGACAGCGCCCTCTTTTTATCCTTTTAGTTCTTTAATTCTTGCTCTGACCGCTGCTCGTTTTTCGAGATAATCCGCTTCCTTCTTCCGCTCTTCTTCGATTACTTTCTCTGGGGCCTTTGCTAAAAAACCTTGATTAGACAGTTTTTTCTGTACTCGTTCTACTTCTTTTTCAAGCTTATTCTCTTCTTTTTCAAGGCGAGCAATTTCTTCCTCTAAATCTAACAATCCAGCCAACGGTAAGTAAAGCTCAACCCCTGATAAAACATTCGACATGGATTTCTCTGGTTTTTCAATCGCCGTTCCCATTACAAGCGTGCTAGGGTTACAAAACTTTTCAATGTAGTGCTTCCCTCGCTCTAGCTGAGTCAGAACGTCTTCGTTCTTCGCTTGAATATGCAATTCAATTTCCTTGCTCATCGGAACATTTAGTTCCGCACGGGTATTGCGGACAGAGCGAATAATGTCTTTCAATAGCTCCATGTCGCCCATCGCTTGTTCAAACGTAAATTCTTCTGATTTCACCGGCCATGAAGCAACAGTGATCGATTCGCCCTCATGCGGCAAATGCTGCCATATTTCCTCGGTAATAAACGGCATGAGTGGATGTAAGAGACGCATCGTTTGGTCAAGAACGTAGGCTAATACAGAACGAGTCGTCTTTTTCGCCACTTCGTCTTCCCCATATAAAGGGAGTTTCGCCATTTCAATATACCAATCACATAGATCATCCCAAATAAAGTTATATAAATGGCGACCGACTTCACCGAATTCGTAAGCATCGATTAAGCGCGTGACTGTTTCAATCGTTTCTTGAAGACGTGTTAAAATCCATTGATCAGCAATTGATTTCTCACCTGTTAAGTCAATTTCATCATAGGACATTCCATCCATGTTCAAAAGAGCAAAGCGAGATGCATTCCAAATTTTATTGCCGAAATTCCATGTTGATTCGACTTTTTCCCAGTAAAAGCGCAAATCATTTCCCGGGGAACTACCTGTAGCTAAGAAGAAGCGTAAGGCATCGGCTCCGTATTTGTCGATCACTTCCATTGGGTCTACACCATTACCAAGCGACTTGGACATCTTTCGTCCTTCTGCATCCCGAACGAGACCGTGGATTAATACATCTTTAAACGGTGGCTGACCGGTAAATTCAAGGCCTTGGAAAATCATCCGTGATACCCAGAAGAAGATAATGTCATAGCCTGTCACTAGCGCATCAGTTGAGTAGTAACGCTTGTAGTCTGGTGCTTCCTCATCTGGCCATCCCATCGTTGAAAACGGCCATAGGGCTGAGCTAAACCACGTATCAAGAACGTCCTCATCTTGTTTCCAATTGTCTTTATCCTGCGGCGCTTCATGTCCTACATACACTTCTCCTGTTTCTTTATGGTACCATGCAGGAATACGATGCCCCCACCAAAGCTGACGAGAAATGCACCAGTCGCGAATGTTTTCCATCCAGCGAAGATATGTTTTTTCGAATCGGTCCGGGACAAAGTTGACTTTGTTTTCTGTTGTTTGCAGTTCAATTGCTTGCTCCGCCAGTGGCTTCATCTTGACAAACCATTGTGTCGATAAGTAAGGCTCGACTACCGCACCACTACGCTCTGAATGCCCGACCGAGTGAACATGCTCTTCGATTTTAAATAAAACCCCTTGTTCTTGTAGGTCTTTGACAATCTGCTTCCGGCATTCAAATCGATCCATGCCTTCATATTGGCCAGCCTTCTCATTCATCGTCCCGTCCTCATTCATAACGAGAATGCGCGGAAGGTTGTGGCGGTTACCGATTTCAAAGTCATTTGGATCATGGGCTGGAGTAATTTTTACCGCTCCAGAGCCAAATTCCATATCGACATAATCATCAGCAACAATTGGAATCTCTCGTCCGGTTATAGGAAGCTTCACCATTTTGCCGATGAGGTGTTGATACCGCTCATCCTCAGGATGTACGGCTACAGCCGTATCACCAAGCATCGTTTCCGGGCGCGTCGTGGCAACCTCAATTGCTCCGTCTCCATCGGCTAATGGGTATTTCATATGATAGAAATAGCCTTGCACATCTTTGTAAATGACTTCGATATCCGATAGGGCCGTTTTCGTCACTGGGTCCCAGTTAATAATATATTCTCCCCGGTAGATAAGCCCCTTCTCATAGAGCTTGACAAACACTTCTCGAACCGCTTTAGACAGCCCTTCGTCCAACGTAAATCGCTCGCGGGAATAGTCGAGAGAGAGGCCAAGTTTTGCCCACTGCTGACGAATAAAATCAGCATATTCTTCTTTCCATTCCCACGTTTTCTCCACAAACGCCTCGCGCCCTAAGTCGTATCTAGACTTACCTTCCTCTCGCAATTTCGCCTCTACCTTTGCTTGTGTGGCAATCCCTGCATGGTCCATCCCTGGTAACCAAAGGGTATCATACCCTTGCATTCGCTTTACTCGTGAGAGAATATCTTGTAGCGCCGTATCCCACGCATGCCCTAGATGCAGTTTCCCTGTTACATTCGGTGGTGGAATAACTATGGTGTATGGTTTTTTCGTCTCATCAGATGTAGCTTCAAAAAATTTCCCTTCAATCCAATATTCATACCACTTCGATTCAATGTCTTGTGGATGATATTTTGTTGGCATTTCTTGATCCTGCTTTGTCATCTTTTTTCCTCCTTGCTTACCTTTAATTACGGCAGTAACATAAAAAACCCCCTTCGCTCAAAGGACGAAGAGAGTTTACTCGCGGTACCACCTTTGTTTGCCTATGGAATCATCACCATTGGCACACTCGACATGATAACGGCTTTTCGCCGACCTTACTTACTTGTGTTCAGTAAAGCTGCTCCAGGGCGACCTTCACCTCGTACATCCTAAGGAACCTCCCAGCCAATGGATTCCTCTCTCTGAAAAGGGTTCGGAAGCTACTCTTCCCTATCTGTGCATTTAAGATTATGTACATTATACGTTTATAAGTATTTTAGCGTTCCTTCATTGGATCGTCAACAACAGCATGATCTCTTTTTATGATAATTATACATGGGCCGATGCACCAGTTGCCTTGAAAACGCATAGGCTGATAACAAGATCATACACCGTATGTGAGAGGTGCTTTCGGATGAGACGACCGTACTACAAAAAACCCCCATGGTATTTAAAAATTCGCGCGATCATCGCCCAATTTCTTTTACCGTTAATCATTTTTCAATTTTTTCGTACACTGTTTTTCCCGACTTCGTTTGACGTCATTTTATTAACATTCCTTATCTTCCTTTATTGCTGTATGCTCATTCGGTTATTCTAAAACATGATGGCATCCATATATTAGGATAGGGCGGATAGCCCAATCTTATAAAAGGAAAACTTCATAAAGTGCAAAGAGACTACCTTCGTAAGAAGGCAGTCATGATAGTCCGCTTTCGTTGATAGCTGGTGTGGGGAGCAAACTTTTCGAAAATCGTTCAACTCGCCGCAAATTAAGCAAACGTTTCTCCAATCGCTTCACATGTTTGACTTCTGATGGAGGACCAGATTGCTGTTGATAAGCTTCGATCCCGTATATAACTGGATCTGGAAAGGATAAATAGGCGTGCAATAACCGTTTTTCTTCCTCTAGTAATGGAAGGTGTTGCTCATAACGATAAAGCCAGCGGTGCCCTTCCTCTTCAGACCAAAGGGCGTGCGGAAAGCTATGTCTAAAAAAGCTGGCTAAATCACGAGCAGGTGTGTCCAATGCAGCCCGCTCAAAGTTAAACAACAACGGTTCATGTCGCTCATTAAAAAAAGCATGGGCGCGGCTTAGCCTTCCGTGACAGAGGACGCTTCGATATTTTTCTTTCTCCAAGCACGTCTCATACCATGCTTCAAGGGACTCCTTCGCCGTGTGGGCCATATGCTCTAAAAATGAAAAGTGAGTTAATAACGTTAGCTCATAAGGAGACATATACGTTTTTCGTTCCGCCTGATCTGCAAAGCGATTCATTGTCAGCCATCGCGAATCCCATCGGTCACGCAGCTCGTTGTATGAAGCTTCAAGCTGCTCCTTCGAGAACGGCTGTGTCTTTACGGTCAAACGATGAATGACACCGAGCTGATCTGCCAGCTTCTCTTCTTGTGATTCACGGGCATTGTAAGGAATTGATTCAATCCATGGCATCACATAAAAACTCGTATCTCGATCTGTCAGTGTATATTCACCAAACTTTGTCGGTAAAAGAGGGACCACTTTCCGATAGCCTAAACGATCAAGCTTTCTCATACAGTAGACGAACCAATCGGCTTGCGATCGTGTCATTTGCGTCTTTTTTAAGGCAAATAAACCGTGCTTTGTGACGAGTTTCTTCACGTTCTCCCCATGGTCCTCTACCGCTTCTGGATATAAATCATACTGATACAAAATCGCCTCAAGAGGTAGTTGAGCTTGTTGCATAATCACTCACCTTCTTTTTTTCGTCAAGCCAACCGCTTAATTCTCGCACTAGCTTACGTGCTTTCTCCCATTCCTTTCGCACATCTTTACCTTCCCGTACACCTTGAAGTTCATACGGCTTCAAACATTCAGCTAATAGTAGATACCCTTGTCCGTCTGTTAAAGGGTGAAAATCATCCATTTCATCAAGAAGACGTTTTAATGAGTCCGTGCCATACTCCTCCATCCACAATAGAAGAAAGGTTCGTAACGGAGCATAGCTCTTCTGAGGTTCCTCTTTTCTTGGACAGAAGAAAAATAACCCGTTCCAAGAGTATCCACGATCGATGGACAGTGACGCTGGTAATGTTGGAGGCTCAAGCTTGGAAAACCATGCCGTTAATTGCTCAGATTGCTGAATTCGTTTTTTACCCTCTCGTACAAGTGCTGCCCATTGCCCCCCTGTTCCAACAGAAGAGGGAGCGATTAAACGTTCCTGAGTTGAAGCGCTATACGGGGTTTGTTCACCAAATGCCAGCATGTTCCCGATGAACGCTCCCCATATCGCCTCCCGATTTTCTTCTAATTGAAGCGGAACCGCTCCTTCCATATGATCATGTACGGTAATCCATTGATGTTCATACGGAATGGCGGTTCGCCCATCTTTCGTTCGTATCATTCGATCAACAAACACATGCGGGGGCTGCTGGCATGTATCTCGCCAAGCAACATGCCATTCAAGTAAATCAAATTCGTCCCAATATTCAATCCTCTTATGGCCATACTCTGTTTGAATGAGATGGTCGGAAAGCTGGACCACTTCCTGATATGAGTAATTTTCCTTCAAGTGGTTGACAAGAGCCATAACTGCTCCTCCTTACCCCTCTTTCGACTGATGTGATGGGACAGGAATGTAAAGAATTTGCCCTTCTTCCACCCGTTCCTCTGTTAAACGATTGAAACGTATTAAGTGACTTGTCGAAATATCATATCGCTCGGCGATCATATCAAGAGATTCATTTTCTTGAATGATGCACATCTTTAACTTCGAAAATTCCTCTTCACCGTTCGTCATCATTTTTGTTAAATAAAGGGCATTCTCTTCTCGATGTCCTTTTGGTTCGTCTGTATCTTCCCCTAGATCTTCTTGTGATTCCTCGTCTATTGCTACTTCCTCTCGCTGAACGCCAAGTTGAATTTTCGTAGGATTCTCTTCTTCTTCCACACTTTCGGAATCATCGTGTTCTACGTCTACTTCTCCACGCATCAGCGCTGGTTCAATAGCATTTTCTTCGTTGACTTGCCCGTCTGCTGTCTCATCCTGATTAGCAACTGATGTAACTTCTTGATGATGATTTTCCTCTTGCTGCTTTTGAACGGAGGCTGTAGACTCCTCCACTTTTGCCTGATCCGCTTTTGATTCCTCTATTGGCTCCCCTTCGTGTGCCTGCTCTTCGTTCGATACAACCACATCTTCCTCTAGTTTATTTTCATTATCTGCTGGTTGAAATTTAAATGTTTGTCGAGACTGCACTCCCTCATTCCATGCACCAGCCTCCTCATTCACAAACGGTTTCTTCGCTTCAAACGAAAAAGTAGATGGGATAGGCTCTAACTGTGGTGGCTTCGGGAGTGGGTCGATGGCTGCTGGACGCTCCGATTGTGCTTTTTGCTTTGACACAGGAGGCTCACTTGTCATACCGCTAATCGACACATCTGCCGTTAATTGAATGCAGCTTCGTTCTGGCAAGTCATAATCAAATGAATCAACTTGAACGTAAATATCGTCTAGTTTTTGAATTCGATTTAAAGGAATCGTCACATCAATCGGGAAAAAATGTTGAATGCTCCCCTTTCCCTCGTCATCAATGGTCACTTCTTCGACTGAACGAAACGACACCTGTTCTTGAATGGCCGAAGTTGGATCAAGGGTCGCTTCCTCTTCCGTCGGTACATATTCTCCAAGAAGTCTTAAGCCGCCTTTAATATAGACATGATCCTGCTTTTCTTCGATCCGAATATCAGGCTCAAGGGACATTGCCAATATTTCTTTTACTTCTTGCCCTTTATTAAGCCAAACGGTTTCTTCAATGGAAAACGACAACTTTGAAGGTCGTTCTTGCGTCATTTTCATTCCTCCTCATCTGGAATTCAGTTCACCTGTGCTCGTTCACGATCAGTACGATACACTCTATGACACAACCGCATCGTTTATGATTGAACACAGCTTGTCTTTCTCTCCTTGCTTCGCTTCCATCCTATGCGGTTCCCCTAGCAACATATGCCTATGGATTTGTGCTTTTTAGATTAAAGGGGCAGATTGTCACTTGCGAAAAACGTTCACAAGAGAATAAAAAAACCGGTTCTTAGTCAAATGTTGGGGTGGCATAGGAGGGCGAGCCCCTCTTATCCTACCCCGAATGTCTGATGTTTGAATTGATGATGCAAGAGAATACGGCTTCGCAAGCGATCATAACGCCGAAAACCA
>NZ_SNUY01000074.1 GCF_004376175.1 Halalkalibacterium halodurans
CTCTCCTTGGTAGAATCATAGTCGACAAAAACCCGATTCAAAGGAGAAACCCTATGCAAAAGAATAACACAGAATACCCAACTTTAAAAGAACTTGAACAGCTAGTTTGGAGGAAGTTACAGGAAACCTTCTCAAGTGTGATGACCTGCATACTAGAGGAATATGACGAAGAAATTATGCAACAACGTGATAAGCAACGCTTCCATTATAAAGATAAACGGCCTCTAAAAATAGACAGTTTATTTGGTGAGATTGAGCTGAAGCGTTCCTACTATCGAGATCGTGAAACAGGGAAATATGTTTATCTCCTTGACCAGTACCTGCAATTTGAGGGGATAAAAGGTTTTAGCCCTTTGGTAGAAGAAGCCGCGATTGAGCTCGCTGTGACAAGTCCTTCCTACCGAAAGGCATCGAACACGCTTGAGACTCTTCTTGGTTATCGTGTCATTAGTCATGAAGCCATTCGCCAACATCTGTTAGAAGTAGAAGCGACGCAGAAAGACCGTCAGCCTATCACACATCCAGTATTGTTTATCGAGGTGGATGGACTGTATCTAAAGCGACAAGAGAAACGAATCAAAGGGAAAGAAGAGAAAATCGCAGCGGTTCATCAAGGCTGGGAGGTCAACGGAAAAAGGGTGAGTTTAAAGGAGAAGCGACATTATGTTCATCGGGGGAAAGAACCGTTTTGGGAGGGGCTTGAGACTTTTCTCATGGAGGCGTTTGACTATGATCCAGCGGTGCATCGACTTGTCATTAACGGGGATGGAGCGACTTGGATTACCGCTTGTCGAGACTATTTTCAAGGACGAGCCTTCTTCACGATTGATCGTTTCCATGTGGCACGTGATATCAGGAGACTGTTTCGAGATCACAGGCGTTATCGAGCCATGCAGAAAGCCCTCGCAAAGTATGATGGAGAAACACTTATAACAGAGCTCAACAGTGCAGTGGGAACGCTTGAGACAGAAGCGAAAGAAGAGCGTTTAGAGGCGTTGATTCATCAGCTTGAACAGTACCCCGAAGCATTGGGAGATTACAGACAATGGCTGAAAGATCAGGGGATTGATCCGACAGGGTTCCGCCCAATGGGAAGTGCTGAGGGAACCATGAGTGTTTTTGCGAAACGTTTGAAGAATGGACGAAGTTGGGTTGAAAAAGGCGCTAGTGCCATGATGACAGCGATGGTTGCGTTAATGGATAAACTCCCTCTCAAAACACTAATGGGACGTGTTGAAGAATGGACAGAGCCAAAGGAAGAACGTCCTCCCAAGTACTTTCTGGAGAAGGTCGAGAGTACAATTGGTGAAGCGACACGAAATAACATCATGTATCTCAAACAAAGAGCGAATATTCCAGTTTACCGAGCACTGAAAGACTTGAAAGGCTTTTAAAAGCCCTAAGATTCTTAACAGAGGAGAACCCTAACATTCTGAATTCGCTTACACCTATGAGAATGGAAAATATTCCTCCCACAAAAGGTTGACACAATCGCGGAAAACGGAAAGGTTTCCGTGGAATTGTATGAGGAATTAAGACCGGACCTGGTGACGATGGATATTACTATGCCGGAAATGAACGGGGTAGAAGCCGTCAAAGAGATTAAAAAAATTGATAATAACGCAAAGATCATTATGTGTTCAGCCATGGGCCAGCAAGGGATGGTTGTAGAAGCCATTCAGTCCGGTGCAAAAGATTTTATCGTAAAGCCTTTCACCCCGGAAAGAATAGCTGAAGCAGTGGGTAAGTTATTTTAAATATTACTCCTGGAAGAACTGCAAAACTTGAACAGAGGGGCGAAGGAAATGAAAAAGTTATTTAATTTCAGAAGTATCCGAGCGAAAATTTTGTCCGGTTTCTCAGTAGTTATTCTATTAGTGCTTTGCTTAGGGTGAATTGATCGCACCCACACTCGCCGAAACGAATGACTGCATCAGGGAAGAGAACTGGCTGAGATCTTCTTCGACCGCTGCCATCATTGTTTCATGCACTTCTGCATCAAGGTCGTCCCCTTCAAAGGTATACTCTTTCACATTGTCGCCGATAGAGCCCCAGGAAGATTCCACGTTGCTGATGAGCCACGTGCTGTCATCTTCGTCATAAGTCAGGGCATAAGTCATGTTATACAGTTCATCATATATATTCGGAGAATAGCCGCTGTAATAATCAGCTTCTTTCCAGTTTTCCGCGGTGGAAACAGATGCCTGCCATCTGCCGTCCTGTTCGTATACAACAATGGAGTCCAGGTCGAAGCTGGTGGTTAAAAGGCTCCCGATATAAAGCTGGTCATTCCTGTTCATGGAATTGATCGTCCTTGTAAGCTGTTCCCTAAGTGACGGCCCCGCATGCTGTACAGAAGACATGCTTCGTGAAATCTTAGCTTCTTTCCAGTCATGCAGGTATTCATTGACTGTTTCAAAAACGGACTCGGCGTCTTCCTCGCTCAGTGTAAAGCTGAATGACATATATTCAGAGTCCACTGTCCGCGGCTGGCTCTCGATCGTACCGAACGGAGTTTCTTTTTCAAGGTGCATAGTTAATGACCCGTCAAGCAGAAGCGGCCCGAAATATTCCCCTTCTGCAGGGACTGAAGCACCAGTATTTTCCCCATTTAAGAATATGTCTGCCCCGGCAATAGAGGAGTCGATTTCTGTATAGCTGATGCTGAACCAGAGATCGGCATAGTTTTCATGGAATAATTCAACATCCGTTTCTACTTCCAGTTCCATGAACTCGCTGTCCAGTACGGCCTTCACATTATGGACGCCTGGAGGGAAGGTGCCGAGCGTAACCATGTCCTCGTGGGTATATTGCGGTTCTGTTTCGGTTCCGTTCACGAAAAACTGCACGTCGTGGTAATTAGTGTATACATGCAGCTCCTGGGGATGGACGGTAAACTCATAGTTATCATAGAGGAAGAATTTTTTCCCCGTTTTCTCAAAGGTAATGAGCGGAATTTCCCAGTATTCATCGTGCACCGGCTCTTCGGCGGCAAGGCTGATATTCCCTTTGTAGGAACGGGCCTGCTCATGGAAAGCATGTAACATTTCGTCTTTTAAATAAGGGTAGTCGTTGAAATAGGCTAGAATAGCTGCTGCAGATTCCTCTGTGAAATCTTCTCCGTCGCCAGCATAGTTGAGGTAGCTCATAAGTGCTTCTGCGTCGCCTTCACTCACTGCTTCTGTGAATTGATCCAGTCGTTTTTCCGGATCTATATATGCTTCACCTGCTTTATACAAACCGAAAAATAAGGAAGCGGCAGCAATCACACTTCCGCCGATGACCATTGTTTTTTTCGAAAAAGAAGGCAGGGATTGCTTTGGCCCGGGAGCGTCCGGCGTGCCGGACACTTTCATTTCAGAGCCGCATTCCGTACAAAAACCAGATGAAGTCTCATGCTTTGCACCACATTTTGTACAAAAATTCATTGGATGTTCTCCTTTATTGTAAATTGAAGTTATGTTTTTTTAGCAGGAAGCCGTTGGTCTGTTTAAGCTGCCTGATGTGAAGCAGTATTGCTGTTTACCCGGCTTGTGAAAAACATAGCGCCGGCATATGTGCCAATAAAGGCAAGGACCGAGCTGAACAAAAGTACAGCGAAGGTAGAGAAGCCGAGAGTCATCGTAAAGGCATCGCTAATGTTGGTAGTGACCGAGAAGCGGGTGATGGAAACGAGTGCCGCGTTAACGATACCAAAGGCAAGGGCGTAGGCGCCGATTTCATAGAGCAGGTTTCCGGAGCTTGCTTTCAAGAGTACCCCTCCCGTCCAGAAATGGATGGCCAGGGGGATCAGGACAAGCAGCCATAGATATCCGCCGAAAACTTCCTTCAAATCTTCTTCAAGGTAAGGGTCGTACGGTGTCACCTTGACTCCTCCGAGCACGGAATAGCTTGCACTCACCTGTTCATAGTCCATCTGTGCATCAAAGCTGAGGGAAGCCAGCTGGGACAGTGACCAGAAATAGCCGCCTGTCTGTGATGCTACGAGCGTCCGCTCTCCTGTAGTGGCAGTGCTGAATTCATCATGTGCAGATATGGTAATGAACGCTGCAAAAAACATGATGGTCAGCCCGGCCACTGTGTTGACTGCTGCACGGGATATAGATACACCGTAACTTGTGTTTTTCCCTGGGCTCACTGACCTCGGAACGGAGAGTACAGCCCCTGCAGTGGTGAAAATCAGGCTGATGATTAAGGCATTTATAAAAGTAGCGAAGAAACCGTAGCTTGCTGACACCGTTATATCGCCAATGAAGCCTGAAGGGTCCGGTACACTGATGGAAGCACCGCCGAACAGGCTGATGAATGCGATCAATACAGCGTAAACGAGTGCAAAGGAAAGATTATTATAAAGGCGTGGCAGCATTGCCGAGCTCTGCTGGTTACGGTTCATCAGGTAACCGGCCAGGATAAGGACAACTGCGGGAATTGTAAGGAACAGGAAAAGCCCACTCGTTGTTGTGAGATGAAAGCTTGCAAACGCAATATCGGCACCGTAGCTTACCCCTGACATATGGCCGAGAAGCAGCAGGTCACTGGCAGTGATAAGTTTCAGGTTCTGCAGGATGTCCGGAGAAAGTAACATTCCAATTTCACTGGAAATCTCGTCCATGATCAATCCTTGGATATAACTGTTAAAGGTGGAGCTGATGATGAAAGTAAGAATGAATAACGTGGCAGCTGCCATACCGCTCCATTTAGCTGCATGGAGCAGATTATCTTTCTGGAAAATGTCCTGTAAACTTTTTAGTGCCCCTTCTTGGGAGTGGAGGTAACCGCTGCTGTTATCTGATCCTGCCGCTGTCTGGTGGAAGCCTGATTCTTTATGGGCAGCGCTGATTTTTTCAAGGGAGTGTCCGCAGCCGGTACAATAAACTGCCTCTGTTGAATGCTGTTCGCTGCAGTTACTGCAGTACTTGCTTTCACTCCGTGTAACCTGGGCGCCGTAAGTAGTAGTTAATGGCATGCCGTCATTAACACAGTAGAGGGCACCTTGTTCATTTTTTGTTCCGCAATGTGTACAATGCAAAATATTCACCGTCCTTAATTATGTAGGGTTTTAGTTGTGTAGATTTGTAAAAGTTCCTGGTGGGTAGGACCGGTTTAAAAGCTTTCCGGCTTATACTGCAACAGGGACTTTTTTACCGCAGCATGGGCAGAAATTAGCCGAGGCAGGATAGGAGGTTTCACATGCAGAACACGAGCGAGCCGTTGATTCCTGGACAGTTTCTTTCTCCAATTTACTGCCGCAACCGCCGCAAAACTTATCGTCGGGACCGTTTGCTGCACTGCAGGAAGTACAGATTACCTGACCCTCCGCACTGCTCTGACTCAACGCTTCTATGTTTTGGTTTGCCGAATACATCTGTTTGTCCAGCTCTGCGATGCCTTCTGCTGTTTTGGAAAACTCTGAATCTGTTATTTCACCTGTGCGTAACTTTTGGTATGCAAGCTGGCCAAGCTCAATTAAAGCTTCGGACTTCTTCAGGGCGCTCTCCTGAACCATTTTTTTCAGACGGTTGATTTCCTTTGTGGTTTGCAGCTTTTGCTTCCCTTGTTCAATACCTCCCTGAAACTTTGACAGACCTTCGCCGATTTTGGATTGTAAGTCGTTTGACATAATGCGATCCTTCCTTTCTGTTTGTATGGTGGAGCAGGCTGCTAACTTCCCCCTCAACCTTTTGTAATGATACTTTTTTCTTATTTTGGGTTATTTAGTCGGAGGCGGGAGGATAGGTATAAGTAAAAAGAACTATAAAGGAAATTATATATTATAACTCAACTTTCGCACCACAAAATAAGCCTATAACCCTTGATACGCCTTAACCCAAACCAAACGAACTATGCAGCTTGCGCATGAAATTCACCATCACCAAGAAATGTCTTCTGTAGAAATTGAGGAAGACTATCAAACAGCTCATCGATGATGGATTGGACTTTTTCTTCAGAAAGCACGGGTTCCTTGGAAAGTGTTGATTTCAATGCATCTATGACCATCATAAATGCCTGGGCGAACCGAACATCTTCCATTTCATCGCAGCACAAATAGAAGAGCTGTCCAATCGTTTTTGGATCCTTCTCTTCACGGGAACTTACGGCAAGCATGATATAGCGTGCGAAAACGATGGTGGTATGGGCAACCAGCGCATCATAATGGCGCGATTGGCATTCTTTCGCCAAACGAAGGTGGGATTTAGCGACTTTGAAAAAACATTCGATATCCCAACGCTTCCCATAGAGACGAACGACTTCTTCTTAAAATACATCCCTTTCTGGTTTAGTTGTGGTGACTATATTTTACCAAATTGGGATGTATTTTTGTGTGATTTTTTAATACTTTTTTCCGAAAGACCCCAGTCATATCAAGGGGTGGTTAATGTTTTTTAGATGCGAAAGTTGAGTTATAAATAGTCAAAAAAGAAGTAGGGATTTTTCGGGTGGTGACAGGCACCGCCCGAAAAATCTTGTTAGCGATTTTGAAAGGGGCTGTCTCAAAAGCCCTTAAAAAGAAAAGCCTGAAGTGACATTTATAAGTCGCTTCAGGCTTTTTGTCTCCGATGATCGGTTTATCTCTTCCTGAAACAGGCGGATGGTCTTCGCCTGTTTCAGGAAGTTGTGGGCGATTGCGATCAGCCCAAACTCAATGTTCACCTTGTCAAGGCCACGAAGGTGAAAACGACGGAACGACCGATTGCCCTTGATATGACCGAACACGCTTTCGACCTCTGTTTTCCGTTTTCGATAGGTCTTTGCGCCTTCTTCCGTATCAAGGGCTCGTTTCATTTTTGATTTTCCTTCTTCATATACCGGATTATAGTGAATCTGGCGATTGCCTTTCGCTTTTGTACAATCCGTCTTGAATGGACACCCGGTACAGTCTTCACATTCATATATTTTGAAGTCTCGTTCGTATCCGTAGGCATCCGTTCGTTTGCGGTAGTATCGAAAAGTCACTCTCCGGTTATTTGGGCATATATAGGTATCATCATGTTCCAAATACGTCCAGTTCTGTACCTTCCATGGGTCGTTCCGATAGACCCGGCTTTCTTCTTTTCTCATCGTATGATAAGGGATGAGGGCATCCCATTCGTTTTCAGCGATATATAAATAGTTGGGCTCACTTCCATAACCAGCGTCTGCGATTAGCTTCTTTGGAAAGGGAAGTTGGCGTTCTTCAAGCATACGAAGGTGTGGAATCAAACAACGAGTATCTGTTGGGCGTTGATGAATGGAATAACCGACAATGAATTGATTTTCGGTCCCTGCCTGTACATTATATCCGGGTTTCAGTTGACCGTTTTTCATATGATCTTCCTTCATACGCATAAATGTGGCATCTCGATCGGTTTTGGAGAAACTATTTCGATCACCGAATGTCGCTAATTGATTTTCGTATCTTTCTAAGCGTGGCAGATAGTCTGTGTTTAACTTCTTATGTAATTGGCGCCAGTGACGAGCTTCCGCTTTTTTCTCTTTTTTCAGAACCGGATCTTGTTCGTCATGAAGGGCTTGTTCCGCTTGATTCGCCTGTTTTTCCACTTGAGTGACAGCTTCACGTAACTGTTCAGAAGTCACACGCTTGTTTTCCCCTTGATCATTCTCTACCTGCTGGTTATCGGAATCAATCGTCTCTTCAATGTGGGCGAATAATTCTTCGAGCTTGTCCTGTAGCCGCTCCTTATACTTCTGGACGGACTTTTTCCAAACAAACGTATATCGATTGGCATTCGCCTCGATTTTGGTTCCATCGAGAAAGTAGTTGTCCATGGTGATGTAGTTTTGGTCGAGCAGTAACTGAATGAGGGACGTAAACAATGGCTCAATGATGTCTTTCATTCGTTCCGAGCGAAAACGATTAATGGTGCGGAAATCTGGTGTTTGACGAGCGGCCAACCACATCATCGGAAGATGTTCACGCAGGGACTTGGCAATGTCGCGACACGAATATAATTTTTGCGTGTAGGCATACAAAATGATTTTCGTCATCATCTTTGGGTGGTAGGCACTCCGGCCGCCACCTTTATATGGGGCGTAGAAGAGATCTTCATCCACCATTTCCACCATGTCATTCACCACACGCGCCACATGGTCTTCGGGGATGAGATCGCTAAAATCCATTGGAAGGACTAATTGGTCCATGTTATAATGAATGAAAGTAGCTATAGAGTTACTCAAAAGAATCGCCTCCGTTTTCTTATTTTGTTTGTGTGGGTACTTACATTATAACGAACGGGGCGATTTTTTTGTATTCAAAAGGGCTGCCCATAAGTCAATCATTTTGACTTATGGGACAGCCCCTCCAGAAAGCTTTTAGCGTGGTAAAAAAATCCTCGCTTCATGGTAAGATAAAGTAGGTTTCCCGACCGCACCATCTCACCATAGAAGGAGGATTGCCCAATGAAGGACAAGAACAGTTTAGCACACACAACATGGAATTGTAAGTATCACATTGTGTTTGCGCCAAAGTATAGAAGGCAAATCATTTATGGAAAGTACAAGAAAAGTATCGGCCAAATCATTAGGGAATTGTGTGAACGAAAAGGTGTGACGATACACGAAGCTAATGCATGTCCGGATCACATCCATATGCTAGTAAGTATTCCACCAAAGTTGAGTGTATCTCAA
Organism: Halalkalibacterium halodurans; assembly: GCF_004376175.1. Taxonomy (GTDB): domain Bacteria; phylum Bacillota; class Bacilli; order Bacillales; family Bacillaceae_D; genus Halalkalibacterium; species Halalkalibacterium halodurans. Next base: position 8,626 of record NZ_SNUY01000074.1, read on the forward strand.
TTTATGGGCTTTCTAAAAGGGAAGAGTAGTCTCATGATATTTGACCGACATGCTAACTTAAAATATAGATATGGAAATCGGAAATTTTGGTGTCGAGGGTTCTATGTTGATACGGTGGGGAGAAATAAGAAACAAATACAAGAATACATTAGAAATCAGCTAAGAGAAGACTACATGGGAGATCAACTGACGCTGTTTGAAGAGTATGACCCATTTACAGGCGAGAAAAATGAGAAGAAATAAGAGATTCTTTAGAATCGGTGAGTAAATGTGGTGCAGAAGGGAAACCAATTCGGTGGGCCTTTTAGGCCGAGGCCGGCAACAAAGGCTTTTAGCCGAAGAGCAAACCACCAGTTCACACTGGTGGTTTTGATTTCACGGCGAATGTTTCACGCTGCGGCATTATTAAATGAAATATCTCGAGCTGTAAAATCGTCTGTTCTTCCTGAAACAGAATCTTTATTTTTCCCCACCGAAATCATCAAGTGAAAGGGCAAGTCTTTTTATTTTTCATAGGAAAATAGTTGGTGTATATTCGAGTTGTGAGCGGTAACAAAACTTGAGGGAGGCGAGGAAAATGAAAGGGAAAGAGACGATTCTGGTTAATGAGTTTATCAATGGGGTGCTGGATCCTGAAGATGAAATGCTGGGGCCTGTGAAAGACGGGGGACATATTGTTGCCAACACAACACCAGGCTGCTAGGGGCCGATGATCACTCCATGTCTTCGTGGCGGACATGAAGTTACGAAGCCTGTGTATGTGGAGGGTGCTGAAGTTGGTGACGCAATAGCGGTAAAAATCGAGTCGATCCGTGTTACTTCCATTGCTACTGCTTCTGGTCATGATCAGCCGGTGGAGGGGCGTTTTAACGGTGATCCTTTCGTTGCGCCGAAATGTCCTAATTGCGGTACTGTGAATCCGGATACGAGAATAGAAGGAATCGGCCAGGAAGCAATCAGATGTGCCGAATGCGGCGAGGATATTACTCCTTTCAGATTTACGAATGCTTATACGATGACATTTAATGATGGAAAGCAGGTTGGGATTACATTAAACCAGCAGGGTGCTGAGAAAATCGCCCATGATGGGAAACACTATATGTTGACTCCGGCAAACTCCGTTCAAAACCCGATTGTGACGTTTGCTCCCCATGATATTGTCGGGGCTATTGCGAGGCTTCGGCCATTCCTTGGTCAGCTGGGGACGACACCGGCAAGACCTATGCCTGATTCTCATAATGCCGGGGACTTCGGTTCGTTTCTCGTCGGTGCCCCCATGATTACACGTTAACGAAGGAAGAGCTGGAAGACCGGACGGGCATATGGACATTAACCGGGTCCGTGAAGGGGCGGTCCTCATTTGCCCGATGAAAGTTCCAGGCGGCGGTATTTATTTAGGTGATATGCATGCCATGCAAGGGGATGGGGAAATAGCCGGCCATACGACGGATGTTTCCGGCATCGTAACTCTGAAGGTGGAGGTTTTGAAGGGGCTCACGATTGACGGGCCAATTCTGCTGCCGGTGGAGGAAGATTTGCCATACTTGGCAAAACCGATCACTGCATCTGAGAGAAAACAGGCGGAACAGCTTGCTGCAGAGTGGGGAATGGAAAAGCAGTTAGAAGAGTCTCTGCCGCTGTCATTTATCGGTACGGGAGAAAACTTAAATGCTGCTACAGATAATGGAATGGAAAGAGCAGCTAAATTACTTGAGATGAGTGTGCCGGAAGTCATGAACCGGGCAACTATAACCGGATCCATTGAAATCGGCCGCCATCCAGGCGTCGTGACGGTAACCTTCCTTGTGCCAGTCGAACGTATAAAGAAACTAAAACTTGAAAAGTATGTTGCGGAGCAGTATATGTAGCGGTGGCCTGTCACCACCCGAATAATCTTGTTTCACAGCAAATGTTTCACGGGGCGGATCTGGTGATACCTGCCGCCCCTATTAGTGTACATAATTTTTTTGGTGTTATGGATTGAGTTAAACTTAAGTTTAGGGGTAGTGAAAGGAAGGACAACGAATGCCGCTGACTTATAAAAACTTCAGGAAATGATAATTATTATTTGCATAGTAAGTTGAACGGATTTTCATAATGCAACTCATTCTTAGCAGCTAAGAATAAGGTGCTGCCGATTTAAACCAGGTGCCAGGCGGGGTTGATATTTATGGAAATCCTCTTGGTCAGCATACAGCAAAATCTCCGCCAAAATTCTGGATATTAAAATGTATCGGTCGTATTATGGTATTATAAACGATAAATGGGGGACGAGAGACCTGTCCCTCTGCCTCAAGGAGGGATTATTGATGGACTATGCTCGGGAAAAGGAAAAATGGTATAAACAATTTATGGGTTCGTCCGTAGCTGAGCAGTATACTTTGGTTATGGATTTATTGAGAAATCAGCCGGATGATGAGATGTTAATAAATGATGATTTCGGGATCATCCTTGTGGATTTAAAAGAGGGCCTTTTCAGAAGGAAACGTTTCGATGACACGATTGAATTAATTGACGTATTAAAAGTGAATACGCCTCAGTTTTATGCAGAAGAGGTTAACTATCTTTCTGACGCGCCTATACAATATTATTTATATAAAAATGATATTGAGAAGGTAAGGGAATATTTTCAGGCGTATATCGGCAATCCTTCCAAAGCACCAGAGGTATTTATTCATTTATTTAACAAACTGCTGTTATACAAACAAACGGATTTAGCGATAGAAATTGCGGAAGCTGTATGGAGGAAAATAGCGGAGAGTCCGGATTTAATCTATGGAGCGGAAGGAGACTTCAAAGAGGCAATTATCAATCAGGAATTTCAGGAATACTATCTCAGCCTGTTGAGTGATAGTGGTAATTCTGACGTGAAACTTATTCAGATGAAGAAGAAATTTGAAGGATTAAATGTCGCGCCAGGCTTTCTGGATAAAAGTTTGCCCCTTGCTTTAACAGCTCTTAAACGAATATCCGAACGGGAGGCCGGCCCTGTTTTTGAGAAAAAGGATTGGGATACACACCTTGAGGCTGCTCCAAGTGATGCAGTTTATCAACTATCCTGGGCGTTCGCCGCATACATGCTTTTCGGGAAAAAAATCCCATTTACAGCCAGCCTGAAGATTTGGCGGGAGTTCCTGAAGGTTCTGACTGTAAGTAAAGCAGGAGGTGTTTCCTTTGACCTGAACACCTCAGATTTTAAGCAAGAAACCGGCGATTTATTAACAGGTATAGGCACCGGGGAAACAGGATTTATGCTCCTTTGGGGACTACCATATATTTATGACTTTTTGGAACAGGAGCAGTTAATTGCTCAAGATGTAAAACAAGAGGCGTTAAACACTATTCAGGCTGGAAAAAATGACGCGATTAAATATTATAGCAGCCAACTTTGGAGATTTAATTTTGTACATGTATGGGAAAAGCCGGATTGTATAACTGAGGAAGAATTTACCGGGGAAAAAGCGATGTTCAGAGAAACCTTTACATCTCCTCCAGAGATGGACGATAAACCAGCATTCAGTAACTTTAACGGTTATTTATCCAGTGAAAGCAAGTCTTTATTTGACAATGCGCCCTTTGGAAATAAATCAGGTTCGAAAAGAAAAGGACCATCGAAAAAACAAAAAACAAAAAAAAGGAAGGATGCGAAAAAGCAGCGGAGAAAAAATCGTTAATTGGTTAATAAACATGCTGTTGATAATCGAAGCCTTCAGTCAATCTTCATACAGAAAGAAGGAAACAGGGAATGAAATTTATGTTCTGGAAAAAAGAAGAAAGTCTGCTTATACAAGAGCTTAGGGAAGCAAGGGAACAATTTTCTTCCATGGAAGAAAAACTTTCTGATATGGACAAGCAGATTCAAAAGGCGACCCGGCTCCAGTATAAAACAGGGAAAAATATCGAAGGGAAACTCGGCGATATAGGAAGTTTATTAGACGCGAGGAAAGAAACCGGAACCGTTCCTCTGAGCGATGCAGCCATTGAGAAACTGATCCGGCAGGTGGATGATATGGATCTTGTCCATGCCGGTTTGGCTGAGGACACACAGTGGGCTGAGCTATTAATAAAATGGAAGGATTCTCTATTATCGCTCCTTGCTGAAGCGGGAGTGCGTGACAGCGTCCGCCCGGGAGACATGTTCGACCCTGCGTTAGCGGAAGCGGTGGAGGCAGTCGAACTTGCTGAACCGCACCGTCCTTTTGAGGTATTTCGCGTTTATAAAAGGACTTTCACAAATTCATCTGGAGAAGTAATCAGAAAAGGACAAGTTGCAACTGTAAAGGAGGAAAGGAAATGACACCAACAAAAAATTCCGCAGAGAACTCGTTTCGGCCGATTGTAGGTATTGATTTAGGCACGACAAATTCCGCGGCCGCCTATATTCACAAACAGAAGCCCAAAATGCTTACGCTGAAAAATGGTGAACGTTTGATGCCCTCCGTCGTACTTTTAAATCAAAATGGGCAGATAATCGCCGGAGAAGAGGCGCGGAACGCCCTTGTTGCCATGCCTGAGCGAACGAAAGCGGCTGTGAAAAGAAGCATGGGCGAAAAGATAACTTTTTCCATGGGGGACCAGGCATATACTCCCGAAGAATTATCTGCTTTTATTTTAAAAGAAATTAAAAGATCGGTTGATAAAGAGCTTGGAGAAGGCGATAAGGAAGCTGTCATCACTGTGCCGGCCTATTTTACGAATGCCCAGCGGCAAGCTGTTAAAAAGGCTGGCGAGCTTGCAGGCTTTGTCGTGGAGAGAATTATAAATGAACCGACTGCCGCGGCTCTCGCGTACGGTCTGCAGCAAGGGGATGAAGACAAGCATATTCTCGTTTATGATCTGGGTGGAGGCACCTTTGATGTTTCTATCGTGGAGCTTATGGGGGGAATCATGGAGGTCAAGGCTTCCGCCGGAAATAACCAGCTTGGGGGCGAGGATTTTGACTGGCTTCTTGTGGACTGGCTGGCGGATAAAGTGGTGGCTGAACATGGCACAGACCCACGGGAAGACATTCGAGGGAAAGCACGTTTGAAGGAAGAAGCGGAGAAAATAAAAAAGGACTTATCGTTTCAAAGCTCTGTTGACGTATCGGTTCCGGTTATTACTGTGAAAAATAACGCGCCTGTTGGACTGGATTGCACTATACAAAGGGAGGAATTCGTCTCACTTATCACTCCGCTGCTGGATGAAACAAAGGAAAAACTTAGTCATGTTTTAGAGGATGCCGGCCTCGCGCCAGGTGATGTGGACGAGATTCTCCTTGTTGGCGGATCAACGAAAATTCCTCAAGTGCAACAGCTCATCACCTCATTTTTTAATAAGCAGCCAAAAACGGATATTAACCCGGACGAAGCGGTAGCATTAGGTGCTGCTGTCCAGGCGGGAATAAAATCCGGGGCGTTTTCTGATAATGGGCTCATCGTCACTGACGTTGCCCCATTTTCGATGGGAATTGCTGTGTTAAGCGCCCAGCCAGGGAACGTTGGTAAACCTGGGGCGTTCCATGCGATTATTCCCCGCAATACGACGATTCCCGTGACTCGGACGGAAAGATATACGACAACTTCCCATAACCAGCCGGGGGTGGAGATTGAAATCTATCAAGGGGAAAATAAATGGGTCAAGGATAACTACTTTCTCAATGAGTTTCTGCTGGAGGGGCTTCCTTTAAAGCCTGCAGGCGAAGAAGCGGTGGATGTCACCTTCCGCTATAACCTTAACGGAATACTTGAAGTAAGCGCGAAGAGTGTGAGCACCGGGGCGGAAATGAGTGTTACTATTGAAGATGCTTTAGACAGAAGTTCAGAAGAGGCGTTTTATGACAGCCTGGCTAAAGTGGAAGCGGCTTTCCAGCCGGAGGAGCACGAGGATGCATCCGATGAAGAGCTTAACTTGTTCACTCCTTTGGAAAATGACAATCAAGAAGAAGGCAGAGAAAGACCGGACTCTCTTCAGGACCTTATTAAAGAAGCGGATGAATGGAAAAGACGTTTTACAAAAGAACTGGAAAATCGTGACGGCGAAACGGAAAAACAGATAAATGCGGTGATTAACAGATTAGCTGCGGCGGCAGAAGAAAAAAACACGGAGGTTCTTAACGAAGCGATTGAGAGCGCCATCGACTTAGCTGTCGACCTGGAACTGTAATATGCCTCTGGAATTTTAATAAAAGCATATTTTCTAAAAACCCGAAGTTTCCAGGAGGAAGGCTTGCTTTTTTAGAGCAGGAGGCATATCCATTAAAAAAAAACGGTTTTGATTCTGAGAATAAAGAGTATATAGAAGGAGGGTTTTCTTTGGCTGTAACTCCGGACGAAAGTTTATATAAGATTTTGGGGACCACCGCAAAGATCAGCCAGCGGAGGATAAAAGAAAAATATATTGAGGCAGTTAAAAAACATCCCCCGGAAACTGACCCGGACCAATTTGAAAAAATACGCCAGGCATATGAAGTATTAAAAGACCCGGTGAAGCGGAAAGAGTATGATATTTCCAGAAAATACGGCGGGAAAATAGAGAATATCCTGAGGAAAGCATCGGAGGATGTGGAAAAAGGGAATTTTCAAAAAGCCCAGAAAAAGTACAACGAGTTACTGGCCATCGATCCTGACAACTTGTCAGGGAAAATTGGCGTCATGTTCTCTTCCATTGGTTTAGATGACTTGGAGAGCGCATATGCCGTGTTTGATGATTTGAGCAATAATGTTTCTGCTCTGGAAGAAGAAGGGCTTGAGCTTGATTTTATTTACTCTGTTTTTTCAAAAATGCTGATAGAAAAGGGATATACAGCGGAAGCGTATGGGATTCTGGAAGATGCATTAAAAGAATTCCCGCGTTCTGCTGGTTTAGCTGAGCCTATGATATTTCTCTGTCTCGGTATGGATAAGACTGACAAGGCTCTGGACGTTGCGGAAATGACTCTGCCGGCAGAAGGCGAAGAAAGTTTTGAAGATATTGATTCTTATATCCTCTGGGTCCATACTATTGTGAGACTTGGGCGGTGGGCTGATTTGTCTAAAGCACAGACCCGCTTCAGGAAGTTTCTGAAAAGGATGGAAGACGAAGAAGAAAAGGACGGGGCCTTCAGTGTATTGATGGAGCAGTACGAAGAAGCGTATATCCACCAGAGTTACCGGGTTGCCGATATATTTATTGACTTAGCTAAAATAGTTAATGTGGGAATGTTTGACTTAAAAGAGCAAATCAAGGAAGTCAAGAAGTTAGTGCGGATAGAAAAGGATTTCAACCGGCTGTTTCGCGACACGGATTTATTTCCTCTCATCCTGCGCCAGGCTGTCCATTTATACTTTGATGATGAAGATCACCCGGCAATTCAGATGCTGGAGGAAAATTTTACTCCGGATATAATCAATGAACTGGAACAAGAAGCAGAGTACTATGCTGCGGGCATTCTGTACTTGAAAAAGAAATACCCGGCATTTTACTCCGAGTATAAACAAACCTGGGACCGTTTATATGATGATTTGACACAAAACTTCAACCGGGAAATGAAGCGGGGGCTGCGGAAGCTCATATGAAGGAAGCGCAGGGGTGCCTGTCACCACCCGAATTTTCTTGTTTCACAGAGAATGTTTCACGGGGGACATATTATTTATAGGTTATTCATCGGGTACTCAGATATTTTGGGTACCCGTTCTTCTTTTGGATGGGTTAATAGATAGAGCATTTAATTTAATTTCCTTTTTAGAAGGGATTCGCACGACTTTGACCATCAATCGCACGACTTCAACTGTGGTTCGCTCAACTGCCAAGGTCATTCGCACAAGTCCCCCAATCATATGCACACATTAAACTTATTATTATTTAAGATTCATCGTCATTTTCTGTGAAAAAGTTTTATAAACATGAAAAAACTCGCTATTTCCTGGCAATCCTTTTTGTAGACCAATACAAAAAATAGGAGGAAATAGCGAGTGAAAACAAATATATGTTTACCACTAGGATTGCCAGAGTTTGTAATTTTAAAACAGGAGATTCTAAAGGACTTCATCTATTTGGATGTCGAAACGAACGAACAGCCAAAATGTTGCATTCATTGTGGCTTCTCTATGCTTAAAAAGCATGACCAGCGCATGAGAAAGGTACGGGATTTAGATCTATTAGATAAAACTCTTTATCTGTTTGTACATGTAAAGCGCTGGCGTTGTCAGAATTGCCAAGAGGTCTTTTCTGAGCCACTATCTTCTATCCCTGCTGGTAAACATCAAACCTATCGGTTTCGTAGGAAGGTATTTGAAATGTGCATTGGTACAACAATCAGTGATGTAAGCCGAAAGTTAAAAGTTAGCTATAAGACCGTTGAAAGAATCTACTATGATATCGCTTCGAAAGAAGTGAAAGAGCACTCTTGTTCAGGTGTCATTGGTATTGATGAAGTTGCTGTACGAAAAGGCCATAACTATGAAACGGTTGTGACAGATATTCAAACGGGATCTGTCCATCAAATGGGAGCGAATCGTGATTATGACTCCACAATCACTCTTCTAAAATCCTTTGAAAAGGCTCCTTCGGTGGTCGTAATGGACATGTGGAAACCTTTCTTTAGAGCTTGTAAGACACTTTTTCCTAAAGCCTCTATTGTGATTGATAAGTACCATGTTGTTCAAAAGATCAACCTAGCTCTTGACGCAGTCCGAAAGTCCAAAAGTAAAGAGATTAACGGAATCAAGAAGGGACGTTTCTGTCTGCTAAAACGTCGCTTTCGTCTAACTGAGAAACAGTTCAAAAGATTGGAAGCCTACCATGATCAATCCGAAGAACTTGCTCATGCGTACTATCTAAAAGAGTGGTTTTATGACTTATACCAGCAACCATCTTATAAAGATGCATCTACTTTTTTAGATAACTGGATAAAAGAAGCTAGGATGAGTCCTTTCCCCTCTTTTCATGATGTATGCAAGACCTTGGAAACATGGAAACCATTTATACGTCTCTTCACCACTTTCTGTGGTACACGCACAATTCCAGAAATAAAGTTAGCGAGATTAGATACTAATCTAGTCGAACTCCTTCATCTGCTTAGGCACCATTCAGTTGGTAGGTTGAAAGCGGTCAAGTGGGTTCCTTGACGGGTTTCAACCTACCAACTACCCTTTGGCTAGCTGATGAAGGAATTTGTAAGCTGTTAAGCTGCCTGTTTTTCATTAGTTTTTCCCGTACACTCCAAAAATACACGTAAGCGAAATCGTTGGATATTTCGAAAGCCATATGCTCGCCTTTTGATGTTTTTAATTTTATGGTTTGTTCCTTCAATTCGACCATTAGTGTACGGAGTGAGAAAGTACTGAAGGATAGATGCTTTCCACTTCTCCAGTGTTCTGGCAACCTCTTGATAAGCTCTAAATGGGCTTGCTTTTGCTTCATTGATCCAGTTATCTAATAGTTCTTCAGCTGTGTCATAGTCACTGGCTTGGTAGAAGTCACGGAATGATTCTTTTAAGTAGTAAGCCAAGGCCAATTCATCATGTTCGTCGAGCCATCCTTCTAGCTGTTGCTTTTGTTGTTCAGTTAGATTTTCGTAGCCTTTTAATAAGGCAAATCTACCTTTTTTAAGTGTTGGAAACCGTTTTCTAACTTGATCTAAAGCTTGAGTCACTTTTTGAACGACATGGTATTTATCAATGACAAGACAAGCAGCTGGAAATAGCGTTTGGATGGCTTTATGGAACGGCTTCCACATATCGACGACAACCGTTTCTACACACGACTGAGAGAGTAAGTTCTTTGTTAAAAGGAGTTGAGTGGATTCAAAGCTTCGGTTCTCTTCCATCGCTA
>NZ_SNUY01000075.1 GCF_004376175.1 Halalkalibacterium halodurans
CTCAATCTCACCAAATAAACTGTCTATTTTTAGAGGCCGTTTATCTTTATAATGGAAGCGTTGCTTATCACGTTGTTGCATAATTTCTTCGTCATATTCCTCTAGTATGCAGGTCATCACACTTGAGAAGGTTTCCTGTAACTTCCTCCAAACTAGCTGTTCAAGTTCTTTTAAAGTTGGGTATTCTGTGTTATTCTTTTGCATAGGGTTTCTCCTTTGAATCGGGTTTTTGTCGACTATGATTCTACCAAGGAGAGACCCTTTTTTCATGCATTTTGCTTAAACCCTACCGCGCTTTCGCTTGGTGGCCTCCTCATCCAAGTAACGGAAATTTCCATTACTTGGATGAGGAGGTTTTTTCTTCTCCCACAAACATTTTACTCATACTCTATCACATGGGCTTTAGGAATGAGTAACGTATGCCCTTCGTGAAAAGGATCATGATCCAAGATGCCACAAACGAGCTGATCCTCGTAGACGACATGGACCGGCCGTTGCTTGTTTGCGAGCATACAGCCGGTACATTTTTTCTTTTTCTCTCATTTGGTCTGTCACCTTCTCCTGCTCTATTGACATCCGCTTCTGAAATCGGTTCATTACGTTCATGACGATATTCACTCATTTGTTTCGATTTCACTATAGCCCTCGCCTTCTACGGCCTCGGCGCCCACAGCATAATCCCTACGCCCACTAAGCAAATAACGGCACCGATCCAATCATATGTATCAGGGGCTTTTCCATCTATCCACCAGCCCCATAAAACAGCAAGGAAAATAAAGACTCCACCGTAAGCTGCATAGACACGTCCGAATGACGGAAATGCTTGAAACGTAGCGATCACACCATAGAGGGCAAGAGCGACCGCGCCAAATAATCCAAGATAGACAGGCTTTCCATCCCGAAGCCAAAGCCATATTAAATATCCACCGCCAATTTCCGCTAACCCAGCTAGCAAGAAAAGCGTTGTGGCCATCACCATTCGATCCCCACCTCCCTTTTAGCTTCTTCTATGATGATACATGAAGGTAGGCAACGATTCATTCATTTTAATCAAGTTTATTTTCATCAATGATCCGTTCATGCTTTTGACCGAAGAGATTTTGTAAGTGCACATTCCAATGAGACGACTCTTTGTCGAAGGTAATGGATGTTAATAGGGCGCTTTCCTCCTGTTCTGACAACACTCGTTGAATGACTTCCTTCTCGGACAATTTTGCTCCCTCTGGCTTTTTTTCTTCCAAGACAACCACATCAGCTACCTCCGCTTGTGCTGGATAAGAATAAGCGATCGCCCCCTCAGCCCAAACAGCAATCCGTTCACCAATTTCAACTTCGATAGGCATATGATAAAAGCGAATCGCATTGTGAAATTCTTCTTTCCCTCCACTGTCGTCAAATCGTTCAGCTTCTATGCTCACAACGAGCGTCGTCTCTTCATTTACGTCCACAACGTAACCAATAATAGAGGCAGATTCCACGTCCACATCCTCAGCGGCTCCTTCTGCGTCTACCTCATGATTGCCTGTACCACAGCCACTGATGCCAACAAGAACGATAAAAAACGTAACGCTATAAAATAAGTGCTTCATCTTAAAATCCCTCCTGTCCCTCTATTAGTAATACGAAATAAAAAGCATCAGGGTTGCAGCTCGTCAAAAGATTTCGAATACATCTTTTACTTTCAAAACAAATACGATTAAACTAATAGATGGAAAGGTAGTGATGTAAGATGAAAATTTGTTTATTTTCCGGTTCCTCCCTTGGTCAACACCCGATCTATGCGGAGCAAGTCCGGGCGCTTGGTGAACAGATCGGTAAACAAGGATGGGAAGTGATCTACGGAGGAGGCAATGCAGGGTTAATGGGTGTCTTAGCTCAATCGGTTTTAGATAACGGCGGGCGCGTCACCGGAATCATCCCGAAAAAGATTGTCGAAAACGTCCCATCGATCGAATTAAGTGAACTTCTAATCGTAGAGACGATGCATGAACGTAAACAATTAATGTATGAGCGGAGCGATGCGTTTGTTACTCTTCCAGGAGGGATCGGGACTTTAGAGGAGCTATTTGAAATTTTTACATGGCAGCAAATTGGCTACCATGAAAAGCCTGTTGCTGTTTTTAACATCAATAGGTTCTTCCAGCCATTACTGCAAATGTTAGACCATACAGTAAACGAAGGATTTCTCTCATCTACCTGCCTCGAGCAGCTTATTGTTGAGGAAGATATGAACATCCTCTTCGATCGTCTTCAATCATTTGAATATCAAACGGTCAACAAGTGGGCCCATACAAAATCATAACATTGTACTAGCTCCAGCTTTTAAGGAGCGAAGAATCGAAGATCAATATGAAGCACGATTTCGTTGTCGCAAGGAGAAATGTAAGTGAATAATGAACAAACCAACCCATCGATCATCGTCCCACTTGTCCTTTCGATTATCGCCATCTCCTTTGCTGCGATCTTTGTCAAATGGTCTGAGGCACCCGCGACAATTTTAAGTATGTATCGCATGTATTTTGCCTGCTTTCTGCTAGTACCGATTGTCTGGGGCAAACGAGATGAGTTCAAGCGGTTAACGAAAAATGATTGGCTACTCTTTTTCGGTGCTGGCCTGTTTCTCGCCCTTCACTTTGCCCTATGGTTCGGTTCGTTGAAGCTTACAACCGTAGCAAGCTCTACGATTATTTTAGCTCTTCAGCCTATCGTTGCCCTTTCACTAGGTTTTATCTTCTTTAAAGAGCGAGCAAGCCGGCACATTCTCGTGACGATGGCCGTCGCTGTTCTTGGTGCCATCATGGTTGGATGGGGAGATATCGGATTAAGCCAGCAAGCAATTATCGGCGACCTTCTTTCCTTTTTAAGCGTCATAGCCGTTGTCTGCTATTTAATCATCGGTCAATCCGTCGTTAAAAAAGTCTCCCATTGGATTTATAGCTTTTCGGTGTTTGCCTTTGCAGCTCTCCTATTAACGATCTATAATTTGATCACAAGCGTTCCGTTCACTGGCTACGACCTACAAGAATGGGGCATTTTTCTGTTACTTGCGATCGTACCGACCATCGCCCATGTCATTCATAATTGGCTCTTGAACTATGTGAATGCAACGACGATCTCCATGAGCATTTTGGGTGAGCCGGTAGGAGCGACGGCGCTCGCCATTGTTTTTCTCGGCGAAAGACTCAACGTCTGGCAAGTGATCGGAAGCCTGTTCGTTTTAAGCGGTGTGTTTTTCTTCCTGCTTCAGCAACAACATCGCTTGAAGTATGGACAAGACGAAGAGCGAGTTTCATAAGAATAGAGAGGCTATCTTGGAAGGACATGTGAAGAGACCTTTCAAGATAGCCAAAGAATTTAACCGTTCCTACATGGATGCCGGAAATAAACTATGAACTCTCTCTTCAACTTCCTTTAACATTCCTTTATAGGCTTCTTCATTTAGCGAACCTACACTCCCAAATAGTAAATGGTCTGTTGGTTCAACTCCAACAAATTCAAAAATCCCCGTATCAGATGTGATTTTCAAACCGTTTGTCATCCCAATTTCATCATAATATTCCTTTGGATGACCAAATGTGTTGATAATCAGCCCTTTCTTCCCTGTCAACATTCTTATGACCTCTCCATTTTCACCTATTTCATAAGCGAAACCGTAAGAAAACACTCGGTCAATATACCCTTTAAGGATGGCAGGTAATCCAGTCCACCAAATAGGATAGATGAAGGTTATGACGTCGGCCTGAGTAATATACTCCTGTTCCGTTTTAATATCTTGAGGAATTTCTCCAGCATTCATCACAGATATATCCTCCGGTGTAAGTACAGGCTGAAAATGAAGGGCATATAAATCTCGCACAATGACCTCGTGACCATTTTTCTTCAATGCATGCACCGCTGTATCCAAGATCGCGTGATTTAAGCTTTCTGGGTGTGGATGAGCGTAAATAATAAGATGGTTCATTTAACAACCTCCCGAGAGATTATTTTTTAGCTGAATGGGAACCTACCAATCAATTAATATATATTCTATCCACAAGTGATAAAACCTTCCTCTTCCCATCATGAACAGGGGGTTACAGTCTCGCTCTATAGATCGCAGCAAGGATTTCTCCACTAGATTCTTTTACGAGAGGCGTCTCAAGTATGTTTTGTCTTGTTTGTTCGACTAGATGGAAGCCCAGAAAAAACGGATGGCCTGCGATAGAGGAACACGAGCATACTTGAGATCACATATCCTATACCAGAGATAAAATAGACGGTAGCTGGCCCAAATGTATCGGCAAGAAATCCCATCAGCAGGATCGAGAGGCAGAACGCGACATAGGAGAGGTTTCCTTTGGCTGCGTATGTTTTCTCAAGCTCGCCAGCCGGTACAACCTCTTGAAAAATGGTTTCTTCTGTTGTCAATCGCATCACATAAAATGGTCCGATCAAGATGACAAGGATGAGAGCCAAAAGCGGGATCGTATTTAGCCCATACAACAGTGTAAGCACTCCTACGCCAAACGAGCCAATAGCAAGGGACGTTAATTTGGATTGATTAACGTAACGACTCAAGAGAGCGATTAGAACTCCGCCGCCTATCGTACCAAGAAAATAGGCACTGTTAATATATCCCCACCACGTCTCGCCGAGTTCTAAGATTTCCACAACGAATGCGAGTGTAATCCCGCCGATCCAAACGGCGCTCCCTATGCTCTCGAGCACGTCGATCACCGTAAGAAAACGAATGTCCCGGTGCTTTATTAAGTTTATCCATCCACTAAAAAATCCTTTTAATCCTGAAGTGTTCATCCCGATTCGTAAATCGAGATTGATGAGTAGACTAAGAACTGCAGCCACACTTAAAAGAAATCCGCATATTACGAGTAGCAGCATATTTCCAAAGAATGCGATAAGGACACCGCCTGCAATCCAGCCGAGGAAGGAAATGATTTCGCCAACTGTTGCAAAGAGACTGTTCATTCGCAACCTCTGTTGTTCCTTAGTGATTGCAGGTAGAATCGCTCGTTTACTCGGTCCAATCATTCCAGAGAGAAGCCCAATGACAAAGACAGAACTAAGAATCCCCCATTGCTGCTCCCATCCAAAGAAAAGGAAAACCGAAACGATAAAAACGGTAGCTGCTTGAGTTAACTGTCCAATGAAGAGGATGACGGTTGTTTTTCCGAGTGTGGATGTCACTGGTACAAGAAAAGAGCCTAGTGTCATCGCTATAAGGCTCACCAATGTAACCAAAGTCGATAACGTGACCGACCGAGTCGCTTCATACAAATAAAACGTAAAAATCATCGTATAAAAAATCGAACTAAGCTTTTCAAACCCATTGGAAAGAAGCAATAAGCTACCTTTCATAATCTACACCTGCAATCATTTGGAATCTTCTTCTAGATTATCATCAACCAATCTAGTTAGTAAACTAAATTGTATAGTAAGTATAAAAATAACCTAAAAAACACATGTCTTCAACTGACATGTGCTTTTTAACTGTTCATTCCGATTGCAATTGGCGGACTTTTTCAAACAGATCCTCTCCGATTTGTCGTTCATAGTACTCATAGATCGGGAGAACGGCTTCTTTCCACTGCTGTTTTTCTTCTGGCGTCAACTCGTATACTTCAATTTGATCACTTTCTTTTAATAATTCATAAATCCCTTCATTCAATTCGTTAACATGGTCCCTAAGCCACATAGTTGTTTCAGCCATCGCATCTTCAATGGCCGTTTGATACTCAATCGGGAGCTTATCCCAGACCGTTTGATCCATAAGAATCGCATAGCCTAAATAATTATGATTACTCTTTGTCATATACGCTTGTTGACGGTAAAATTTCTTTGAATAAATGTTAGTAAGCGAGTTTTCCGTTCCATCAATGGCACCTTCACTCAGCCGTTCATATACTTCATTAAAAGCAAAAGGCTTAGGGATGCCGCCGAAATGGTCAAATGTTTTCATCAAGGCTTCGCTTGGCATGACACGCATGCTTAACCCTTCTAAATCTTCCGGATGTATTGAAGCGCTTTCTTCCTTTCATCTAATTGAATCAAGCCAGCGATCGTATGCAGCTTATTTGAATATTCATGATTTTGTACGCGTAGGGCATCGACGAATGCTTGAACGCCTGTTAACTCCTCGGCTAAGCGATCAACGTCTGACTTATCTTGAAAAATCGCAATCGCACCAACCGTCTCGCCGTCAATCTGAATCGGAATACGGTTGCTAAAAACGAGTCGACCTTGAATGTAAAACTCCCGCCGGTATAGTGGCTTTCCAATCGAAAGAATTTCCGGCAATTTCGTATCAGGAATGACTTCGTGAATGTTACGACCTATCGCCTTCTCTTTTACCCCGAGCATTCGTCTCGCTGCTTCGTTCATAATCGTAATTTTCTCGTGCTTGTTAATGGCGACAACCCCTTCATGAATTGCGTTGAAAGACGCGTCCCGTTCCACAAGCAAGTGGGCCAATTCATCAGGTTCCATATTAAAGGTTTGGCGTTTAATATGACTAGCGAGCAGCCAGGATCCCTAAAAACCGAAGAGAGCGGTAATTAGTCCAATCAACAAGGCCGGTTGCCAAAACTCTTGGATCATATCGGCATAGGAAGGCAACACACTGCCAACAACGGCCACTCCAACTTGCTCTCTTTGCTGATTCAAGATCGGCATAAAGGCGCGAACCGTAACGACACCTTCTGTCTTTGCTTTCGACAAATAAATATGTTCGGCAAACGCCGGATCTTCATCCCCGCCAACAAAAGGTGTCTGCAAACGTTCAGGAATCGGATGAGTGATCCGAATCCGATCCATATTAAGCAAAACAATGTAATCATGATCATTGATGACCCGGATTCGTTCCACAATCGGCTGCAACGTTCTAGAAGCTTCCTCTGGTTTAGCATCTACCCATTGTTGCACCGTATGGTTTTGTGCAACTAGCTGCGCGGTAATCATCGTGCGATTGGAGAGCTCGTCTTCCTTTATAGAGGTTACATATCCAAGGAGGCTTATACTAACCATCATTAACGCAAAGGCGACAATCCCAAAAGATAGGATGGTTATTTTCCACTGGATCGATAATTGTCGAAACAGACGCACGTCGGCTCTCTCCCTACTGTATCGCTTTCTTATTACTATACCATAAAGAATGATTCTTTTATCCTACGGCTGCACACTAAAGTAAAAAAGCCTTGAGCTTGAGCTCAAAGCTTAACAATTCATTATGTATGGCGCGCCTAGCAGGATTCGAACCCACAACGCGAGAACCGGAATCTCGTGTGATATCCCTTTCACCATAGGCGCACGTATTGAACGACATATATTAATATAAAGGATAAGGGAGAACTTGTCAAGATTTCTCCCTTAATTATTATCCTTTCTGTGCAGGCGTTCCTTCTTCAAACATTTGATTGAAACGTTCGTTCACATCTTCTTCATTATAACCGAGTGCTCCAAGACGTCCGCCTAAATTTTTTGCCCAAAGTTGAAGTCGTTGAACAATTTTCCGATATTTTTTTGCTTCACTTCCCTTTGATTCTTTCGCCCGTTCATCGGCGTTGGACATGATGTTTTCCACGATAAACAACGCTTTCCAAAGCATATCTTCATCAAAGGATTCATGTGAGTCACCGAGTTCTTTTACCACTTTTTTATAGAAATCATCAAATTCTTTAAACGAAATTTCTTCATCCATGTTTAAATATACTTGCAGTTGATCATATAACGCTTGCATGGAACACGCTCCTTTACTAAATTCTTCGTTATTATAACACAAATACAGACAAGGTTCATTTTCTCTTTATTATGGTCGAAAAGAAGCATTTTGTTGAGAGATTGATAGAAAATCTCCGATGTTTCTATGATTCCGTCGCAACATCTTGTATAATTCGATTATAGAAATAACTGGTTTTGGAGGGATGATTATGAACAAAAGGGGATGCTTATTGTTTTTATTGCTCATACTTATGACGGCTCTCTTAACTGCATGTAGCAACTCTACTGAACCGTCTAGTAGTAAAGAAGAGGAGACGGGTGAAAACTTGCAGGAAACAGGTGGAAACTTACAGATTGGCGTCATGAACGACCCGGTTTCGCTCGACCCTCACGGCGCAAATGAGAATGTTTCAAACTCAATCAATTCGAACATGTACGACAGACTCGTCTACTTAGACAAAAACTTAGAAATTGCCCCTGGATTAGCAGAAAGCCTTGTGCAAATCGGAGAGACAACGTGGGAAGCATCAATACGAAAAGACGTTCAATTCCATGACGGTTCTCAATTAAATGCTGAGGTTGTAAAGGCAAACTTCGATCGGATTCGTGATCCAGAAATCGGTTCCCCTGTCGCCTTTTTATTTAACATGATTACCGAAGTGAAAGTCATTGACGACTATACTGTTCATTTTGAGACCGAATTCCCTTTTGCCCCTCTACCGTCTCATCTCGCCCATCCTGGTGGTAGCATTATTAGTATGGGTTCCATTGAAGCGTCCTACGAAGCGCTAGAGAAAGGTGAAGATGCCTTTACGCCCACAAATGAGCGCCCTATTGGGACAGGCTATTTTAAGTTTGAAGACCGAACTCCAGGGCAGTCGGTGACCTTAAGCCGCCATGAGAACTATTGGGGAGATGAACTGGCAAAGGTAGATACGGTTACATTTCAAGTGATTCCTGAAGATTTGACCCGGATTGCAGAACTCGAAACAGGTGGGATTCATCTTACCTACCCTGTAAACCCTAGCGACGCTGAACGTATCGAAAATGGACCTGATACCTATTTAGAGCAAGCGAATAGTACACGTATGGTTTATTTAGGATTTAACACGGAAGTAGAACCTTTCGATGATCCGAAGGTACGTCAAGCGATCCATATGGCCATCGATAAGGATGGGATTCTCGATGGGGTTGTGAGCGGAATTGGGATTCGCGCAGATGGCCCTATCGCCCCCGACGTGTTTGGATTCAGTGAGCAAATCGACAAAATCACCTTTGATCGAGAAATGGCTAAAGATTTATTAGCTGAAGCCGGATATCCTGATGGCTTCCCCACTACGTTATTAACCGATGATGACAGAGAACGCCAAGATTTAGCGGAGATGATTCAATACCAACTATCTGAGATAGGCATCGACGTCTCCATCGATATGTTTGAATTTGGAACGTATCTTGAACGGGCTGGAAACGGGGAGTCTGAACTGTTTCTCGGCAGCTGGGGAACTGTGACAATGGACGGAGATTATGGCTTATATCCCGTCTTCCACTCCTCAAACAAAGGATCTGCCGGCAATCGTTCGTTCATTGAACACGATGAGCTTGATCAACTACTTGATAATGCGCGTCAAGCAACCGACGAAGAGGAGCGCTTAGAGCTCTATCGAAAAGCGCAAAATGTACTTGCGGAGCAATCACCTTATGCCTATCTCTACTACCCTGATTCCATTGCCGGAGTACGAAACGAAGTAGAAGGATTTTTCCAATACCCGAGCGGCTTTTACTTTTTACGTGATGTTACGCTAAAGGAAGAGTAAAGGCTTGTTCGATCATACAACATTGAAGCACATCCCCTAACATAGGAGATGTGCTTTCCCTAAATCACACCGTTCGGAATCGGTAAGTTGTCGTCGACAGGTACTCCTCTCCTTCTTCCAGCACAATTGACGGCAAGTCGGGATGATGGATGGCATCAGGAAACCCTTGTGTTTCCAAGCAAAGAGCTAAATATTTTCGCGATCTGACCCCACGAATCGGAACCCCTTCTTGAAGCGCATTCCCAGTATAAAGGACCACACACGGCTCGGTCGTTTCCATTTCCAAGCAACGCCCACTTTCTTCGTCTACCAAACGGATTTCTTGCTGCAGGTTTGTATCAAGCTTAAATGGATGGTCGTATCCATTACCGACAATGACATTTTGCTCATATGTCGCTTTCGTCCCATCGATAATTTTTCGACCGTTACGAAAATCAAATGGGGTGTCTACTACGTCTAGCACCGTTCCCGTCGGTAGCAACTGATCATTAAGCTGCAAAAATTGGGAACTTTTCAGCGTCAATTCATGCTCTAAAATGTCTCGTTTGAGATTCCCACTTAAATTAAAGTACGAATGATTGGTGACGTTTACTAACGTTTTTTGATCCGCTTTTCCGCTGTACATCACTTTTAACTCATTGTCGTTATTGAGCATATAACGCACGCTCATGGAAAGAGTGCCCGGGTATCCTTCTTCTCCATCACGGCTAATATAGGAAAATTCGACGCCAACTTCGTCCTGTGAGTCGATCGTCTCCCCTTTCCAAACAACTTTATCAAATCCTTTTTCTCCGCCATGAAGGTGGTTTTCTCCTTCATTATTAGCGAGTGTATAGGATTGGTTGTCTAACATAAATTCACCGTTGGCAATTCGACCTGCGACTCGGCCAATGACCGCTCCGAAATATTGAGAGTGCTTTTCATAATCATCCATACGGTCAAATCCAAGGACGATGTTCTCTAGATTCCCATGACGATCAGGGGTTTTAAGCTCTGTAATGATACAACCATATTCGATGCATGTAACTTCCATCCCGTGGTCGTTTGTCATCGTAAATGCGCGAACGCTTTCACCATTTGTTTCGGCAAAAATTCGTGTTGTTATTTGCATGTCTCCACCTCATAAATTAAAAATATCCCTCTTACATTTCCACACTGGAACACTGAAACCCTTTTCATTTGCTGAAAACGCCATTATTTTTGTCGTAAATGGTCGAAGCAGGCACCGTCACAGGCACCTGCTTTTTCTCAATCTTGCTTTCTATTCTCTAAATTTACTTAAACCGTGATTTAATTCATATGTTTGCTCATATACGTGGCGATAAAGGGTGAATAGCTCTTCATATGCTTTCCCTTTTTCAGCGTTTGGCTCATATGATTCTTGTTCTTTGACCCAAGCTTCAGCACAATCAGCTAAGGAATCGTACCATCCAAGTCCATAGGCTGCTAACATAGCCGCACCGAGCCCTGGCCCCTGTTCACTGGATTGTTTAATTACTTTCGCTTGAAAGATGTCTGCTTGCAGTTGAAGCCAAGCAGGGCTTTTAGCCCCTCCACCGATTGAGACAACGGTAGAAATATCTTTTCCATTTTTTCGGAAAATCTCGATAGATTCGTTTAGCGAAAACGTAATCCCTTCAATGACGGCTCGTGTAAAATCATGCCGCTTGTGACCCGCGTGTACACCGATAAAGCTACCGCGAATCGTTGCGTCAGCATGGGGCGTCCGTTCCCCTACAATATAAGGGGTAAACAAAAGTCCGTTTGCTCCGGGTGGACTTTTTTCGATTTCCTTTACTATGTTTTCAAATGGCTCTTCTGGGGCAAATGTCTCTTTAAACCAACTCAAGCTATAACCAGCTGCTAGCGTCACACCCATCGTGTAATAGGCCGTTGCCTCTCCATGGTTAAAATAATGCACTTTGCCTGCGAAGTCTTGATCAGCTGCTTGCTCATAGGAAAGGACCACACCCGATGTACCGATGCTACAAAGAGTGGCGCCATCTTTTAAAATTCCTGCACCAATTGCTCCACAAGCATTATCTGCTCCGCCTGCAAACACGCGCACATCTTTTTTCAGTCCCGTCTTCGCAGCAATCTCTGGTAACAGTTCACCGACTTCCCCGCTTGAAGGGACGACTGGAGGACACAGGCTGATGGGCAATTCAAAGCAAGAACAAATGTCCTTACTCCATTCTTTCTTAGCAACATCGAACAGTAAAGTTCCGGCAGCGTCTGAATACTCACTATGAATCTTTCCTGTTAAACGAAACCGGACATAATCTTTTGGAAGCATAAAAACGTTGGCGCGAGCAAAAACATCTGGCTCGTACTTTTTTACCCATAATAGCTTCGGCAGTGTAAACCCTTCTAGGGCAGGATTTTTCGCAATCGCTAGTAGGGTTTCTTTTCCTAGAGTTTGCTCAATTTCCCGACATTCGTTCGTTGTACGTGTATCATTCCATAAAATAGCTGGACGCAGAACGCGTTGCTCCTGATCTAGTAGAACGAGGCCGTGCATTTGTCCAGAGAAGCTAATACCATCGATCGCCTCTGGATCACTTGCTTCGCTTGTCACTTCAGATATCGCTTCAATCGTTTGATTTAGCCAATCTTCTGGGTCTTGCTCACTGTAACCGGGCTTGTCTTGATACAACGGATACGATTTTGTGACTTGCTTGCACACTTCCCCTCGTTCATTGACAAGTAACACTTTAACCGCGCTCGTTCCTAGATCAACGCCTAGTACATATCTCAAACTAGCTACCTCCCTTCTTTTCCAGCACTTTCGCTGATTAATATTCGTTTACCCTTAGCAAATATTGATTTAACGTTGCTTTGATTCGTTCTTGTTGTCCAGAAGAATGTTTGATTTCCCCAAGAGATAGAGCGTATGCCTCTAGCTCTTTCAAGTTCGTATCATTGTTTGCAATCTTTTGGCCGATGCCAGATTGATAGGATTTGTATCGATTGTCAATCACATCTTCAAGGACGCGATCTTCAAGCAATTGATTAGCCACTTTTAATCCAATCGCAAAGCTGTCCATCCCAGCAATATGGGCATGGAAAAGGTCGTTTGCTTCAAAGGAGCCCCTTCTTACTTTTGCATCGAAATTCAAACCGCCCTTCCCTAAGCCATCATTTTTTAAAATTTCGTACATGGCAAGTGTCGTTGTGTAAAGGTCTGTCGGGAATTCATCGGTATCCCAGCCAAGCAATGTATCCCCTTGGTTTGCATCCACCGATCCCAACATGTCATGAATACGGGCAAGATGTAACTCATGTTCAAACGTATGACCTGCAAGCGTCGCATGGTTCGCTTCAATGTTGAATTTGAAATGTTCATCGAGTCCATGCGTTTTTAGGAATGCGATCCCGGTTGCCACATCGAAGTCGTATTGATGTTTTGTTGGCTCTTTCGGTTTTGGTTCGATTAAAAATTGGGCGTCGAATCCAATCTCCTTCGCATAATCAACAGCCATATGGAAAAAGCGGGCAAGGTTATCTAACTCTAGCTTCATGTTCGTGTTTAGTAGCGTTTCATATCCTTCGCGTCCGCCCCAAAATACGTAGTTTTCTGCGCCAAGCTCTTTCCCAATCTCCAACCCTTTTTTCACTTTCGCTGCTGCATACGCGTACACATCAGCATTTGGTGACGTCGCAGCACCATGGATCCAACGCGGATGGGTAAACATGTTTGCCGTATTCCATAGCAATTTCGTCTTACTCGTTTTCATATAATCCTTGATCATTAACACGATTTCGTCTAGGTTTTTATAAGTGTCTGCCAACGTCTCCCCTTCAGGTGCCACATCTACATCATGAAAGCAGAAGTACGGAACGTTTAACTTCTCAAAAAATTCAAAAGCTGCTTCCACTCGAGCTTTCGCTAAATCCATACCCGAATATTGATCCCATGGACGCTGCATCGTTCCAACACCAAATGGGTCTGAGCCATCACCGACAAACGTATGCCAATAAGCGATGGAAAAGCGAAGGTGTTCAGCCATTGTTTTGCCTGCGACAATCTCCTCAGGGTTGTAATATTTGAATGCATATGGATTGGTCGATCTCGGTCCTTCATATTGTACCTTTTCTACATCATTAAAAAATGTCATTAAGAATCCCTCCTAGAAAGTAAGCGTTATCAACCTTGTAAATAAAACTGTTGCGCTAATGAGAGTATATCACTTATACTTAGTTTATTCAATAGACAAACTAAGTTTTTATTTTATCCATTAGTCTAAGAAACATCCTGTGACAACGTCTTTATGCATTGAGCGGCAAACCCATGTATAATAGTACGCAAAGTGTAATGTCTAATATTAATCAAAGTGGTGTGATGTATGTCGGTAACTGGTGATCAACGTTTCATTAAACAAATGAATAAGCAAATTGTTTTACAGACGATTCGTAAAGAGGCGCCTCTCTCAAGAGCACAAGTTTCCTTGACGACTGGATTGAACAAAGGGACTGTTTCTAGCCTCGTAGCCGAATTAATCGCCGATAACCTTGTGTATGAAGTCGGGCCTGGTGAATCAAGTGGTGGACGCCGCCCTGTCATGCTTATGTTTCAAAACAAAGCGGCGTATGCGATTGGCATTAACATTGCGGTTAATTACCTTTCGGGTGTGTTGACCGATTTAGTTGGCAATGTGATCGAAAAAGTGGAATGGTCTCTCCATGTAAAGGAATTTGACCATGTGAATCAGCAAATGGTTCAACTGATCGAGCAGTTAATGAAGGCGGCGCCTCCTTCTACATATGGGATTATTGGAATCGGAGTCGCTGTTCCAGGAATTGTGAATGAGGAGGGCGATGTTCTCTTTGCCCCGAATTTAAATTGGCGAGAGATCCCTCTAAAAAAACAATTAGAAGAGCATTTCCAGCTTCCCATTGCTGTTGAAAACGAAGCAAATGCCGGTGCTTTAGGGGAGAAAGTGTTTGGTAAAGGCAAGGAGTCAGAGAACATGATCTTTTTCAGTATTGGCATCGGGATCGGAAGTGGGATTATTTTCGGGAACTCCCTGTACCGCGGTAAGGGTGGATATTCGGGTGAAGTTGGCCATATGAGTATCGAAACAAATGGGCCGCTATGTACGTGTGGGAACAAAGGGTGCTGGGAGCTCTTTGCCTCAGAAAAAGCTGTTCTCCAGCAAGGTGAAGCCCTTTATGAGGAAGTGCTAACATTGGATGATCTGTTCGAAAAAGCACGCAAGGGTGAACAGACAGCGATTGACCTCTTTCAGAAGATTGGAGTGTATCTTGGAACAGGGATCGCCAACATGATCAATGCGTTAAATCCGGAACTGGTCGTTGTAGGGAACCGCATGGTCAAGGGACGTCCATGGCTTGAACACTCTCTTAAACAAACCGTTGCCGATCGGGCGTTATCATTTCACGCGGAGCAAGTATCAGTTGAATTTTCCGATTTAAATGAAAACGGTATTTCCCTAGGTGTATCTTATCTGTTGATTGATTCGTTTTTAGAGAAAAAACATGAATAGTCGTAATGAAATGAGGCCCTCTTCCATTATGTATGTGAAGAGAGCCTCATTCCATTATGAACAATATTGATCAAATGCTTTTTCTAGTTTTTGCACGACTTGAATCGGTTCATGCCCTTCAATTTCATGACGCTCGACCATCATTTGAATCTCTCCATCCTTCAACAAGGCAAAAGACGGAGAAGATGGAGCATAGCCTTTAAAGTATTCACGCGCTCGTGCCGTTGCTTCTTTATCTTGCCCAGCAAACACGGTCACAAAGCGATCGGGTTTTTTGTCGTAATTTTTCATGTAGGCAGCGGCAGGTCTAGCAATTCCTCCAGCACAGCCACAGACAGAATTGACCATGACAAGCACAGTCCCTTTTTCCTTGAGTACCTCATCGACTTCCTCAGGAGTCGTCAGTTGATCATAGCCGGCTTCTACCATCTCTTTCCTTGCCATTTGTACGACATCATTCATGAAAAAATTAAACTCCATGATACAATACACCTCCCCTTCGTTCTTTACATTACCATTCTACCTTAGAACCTCATGCAAAACCAACAATCTGAGCACGTGTCCAGGTAAAAGCTTTTCCTAGACGAAAACATGCAAGCCTAGGATCTCTCCTAGGCTTAAGGCTATTGCAATCCCTCTTTTAATGCTTCAATGTTTCGTCTCATGAGGCTAAAGTAATCATCTCCGTTGTCCACATCTTCATCAACTAACGCTTCCAAGTTATGCAAGTATAGAACGTCTGCGTTCACTTCATTGCGGACTGTTTCTGCAACATTTGGCGTCATGTTTTGCTCGAAGAAAATATGATTAATTCCATTTTCTTCAGCTAATTCGATAATGTCTTGAAGCTGACGTTGGGATGGTTCGTTGGTTGGTGAAAGTCCAGCGATCCCAATTTGCTCAAGCCCATAACGCTCCTCCCAATATCCATATCCTGCATGGGAGACGATAAACGTGTTTAGACTAGCCTCTTCCATCATGCTCGTAAATTCTTGATCGATCGCTTCTAATTCAGCCTTTACTTCTTCAAAGTTTGCTTCAAATTGGTCGGCTGAATCGGGACGTAATTCGACTAAGGCATCTTTAATATTTTCCGCTAACGTGATCGCAAGGACAGGATCTAGCCATACGTGCGGGTCCTCATCATGATGATGGTGATGATCATCTTCCTCGTGACCGTGCTCCTCATGGCTATGGTCGTGATCATCTTCCCCGTGACCGTGCTCCTCATGGCTATGGTCGTGATCATCTTCCCCGTGACCGTGCTCCTCATGGCTATGGTCATCTCCTGGTATTAACTCAATACCGTCTGAGGCTTTAACGATTAAAACATTTTCTCCATCCAACGCTTCAATCACTTTATCAGCAAAGCCTTCAAGCCCTGCACCATTGTAAATGAAAGCATCCCCTTCAGCCACTTCAATCATCGCGCGAGCCGTCGGTTCATACGTATGAGCATCTGCTCCAACAGGAACGAGGTTTGTTACTTCTACTTCCTCGCCTCCAATTTTCTTTGCAAAGTCTTCAAGTGGGAAAATCGTCGTATATAGCTGTAGTGGATCTACCGCTTGTTTTGTTTCTTCAGGTTCTACTGCTTCCTTTTCCTCTGCTGTTTCTTGTCCTCCGCAAGCTGTAAGAATCATAGGTACAGCTAGAAGAAGGCCCAACCATTTCTTTTTCATCGCTCTCCCCTTCCGTAACCGTTCCGATTTATCACACGTTGAATTATATCGGAATAGTTACGATTTGTAAACAAGTTTGAACGAATTTCTTTCTAGCAACGAGCCAATAACAAGCTACAAAAGTCATAGACGAGACTTCTGACCTCCAAAATGAATCTGATTCCAAGCCTCCCGCCAAGTCTTACTAGCGGAGGCGATCGTTTCTCTTATATGAACTTTTTTAAAAAAGGAAAAAAGAAGACCTACTTGTTGGCCTTCTTTTCATTCCTTAATAGATAGACGTATTTTCAATGGTCATGTTTTCTAAAATGTTTTTAACCTTTGCTAGGAAGCGCCCGCATATAAGCCCATCTAGTACGCGATGGTCAAGTGAGAGGCAGAGATTGACCATGCTGCGAATCGCGATCATGTCCCCTGCTTCTGATTCAATGACAACTGGTCGTTTCACAATCGACTCTACCGATAAAATCGCAGCTTGCGGATGGTTTATGATTGGAGTGGAAAGGACAGATCCGAAAGAGCCTGTATTGTTAACCGTAAAGGTGCCGCCCTGCATATCACTACTTGTCACTTTTCCTGTACGAACTTTATGTGCGAGTTCATTCACTTCCCGAGCAAGGCCTTTGATTGTTTTCTCATCGGCATGCTTGATCACCGGCACGAATAACGCATCATCTGTGGCAACAGCCAGGGATATGTTTATGTCTTTCTTTTGTATGATTTTATCCCCTGCCCACATGGAATTTAGCTGAGGGTACGCCTTCAATGCTTCAACGACGGCTTTGATAAAGAATGGTAAAAAGGTTAAATTGAAGCCTTCTTTTTTCTTAAAGCCTTCCTTCAATTGATTCCGCAGTTGGACGAGGTTCGTTACATCCACTTCCACCATCGTCCATGCATGAGGGGCTTCGTGCTTACTTTTCACCATGTTTTGCGCTATTGCTTTTCGTACACCGGAAACAGGGATTTCAACATCCCCTGACACAGTTGGCACTTGGACAGGTTCCTGTACCTTTTCTGTCAATGGCATAGTCTCCTGTACAAGAGCTGTTTTCTGTTCCGTCATCGACGCCGCTTTTGGTATGTCGCCACCCTCGATAATCGCTTGTAGATCTTTCCGTGTAATCCGTCCGCCTTTCCCTGATCCAGTCACATGGGTCAGATCAATATCATGCTCTTCTGCCAAACGGAGAACAGCTGGCGAGTAGCGCTTTTTAGCTGAAGTCGATTGTTCCTGAGTCTCGGTTGGGCTCTCAGTGGTTTCGGCAGAAGACACGCTGGTATCATTCGTTTCAGCCTCAACCGCCTCCCCTTCCACATTCATCGTACAAATCACGTGACCGACCGCTACCGTTTCATCCTCTTCTACGAGTAGTTCCTGAATGGTACCTGAAAAGGAGGAAGGAATTTCAGCATTTACTTTATCTGTTAACACTTCAGCTAACGGATCGTATTTATTGACTTTATCTCCAGGTTTGACGAGCCAACGGCTAATCGTCCCTTCAGTTACACTTTCACCTAGTTGGGGCATCGTAATTTCAGTCGCCATATTTTAACCTCCCCTTCTACTAACGTATTGTCAAAACTTTATATAAAATAGGCTATTAAATCCTATGTTAGAGGGCTTTATAAGCAAAAAAATTGCCACTCCCTGATTTCTGTAGATAATTGAGGTTACCAAACACCCAATTCCAGAAA
>NZ_SNUY01000076.1 GCF_004376175.1 Halalkalibacterium halodurans
CGCCCTTGATTGACCTCTGAATAAACCATTGGCGTGTTTGTCAAGAGCGATAGCGCGGCCTTTCCACCTAATAAATGGTAGGTAGTATGAACCGTGCTAGTTTTTCATAGAACTTTTGACACTACCCCTCTTATTGTTTCTTTGTCAGTTCGCGTATTTCACGTAGCACTGGCATCGCTTCGAGCTCCTCCTCGGTAACCTCTGACCATACAATTCCGGTCGGCTTTTCAATCGCTCCTACTGATTGCATAAGTCCTTCTGTTGTGGCAATCCAGTCGACGGTTACATCGTAAGCATCCCGAGGTAATTCCACGTCCACAAGCTGTACCTGATGAACAGTGGTCACAACAGGGACCGGACGATTACCGAGCTCACGTATGATCGCATACTCCCGATCAGCATAGCCCTCCCCTTTGCCGATCCGTCTTCCCGAGCGATCGACCGCGACCGACCCCATTACGATCAGATCAATTTCTGGCATCTCTGTTAATGAAATCACTTTTCCATAGGAGAGAATGTTGCGAAGGCTCACCGCTTTACGCTCCTCTCCTTCTGGCACCCACTCTGGCTTTACGAGGATAAAACCATCTTTCAGTCTTGGCGTTGGGACGAGCAACGTTTTCCCGTCCATTAACACTTGCGCTCGTAACGGTAGCTGAGGTGAGTCAGGATTTACTTTAACGACTTTTGCTTGCTTATACGCCTCAAGCTGGATTAAATGGCGGGTAGCCTGCTCTGCCCCTTTGAAGTTCGGAATACGTCCTTTTAACGGAAACGGGAAACGGCCAACCTTTTTTTCGGTCATTTCCTGCCACATTTGTTCCCGTATCGCTTGTTTATCTGTCAATCTATTCCCCTCCATTTTTTTCGTTCATATGGATTGCTTTATTCCCATCATTCTGATATGATTACATAAACTTCATATTTTTCTTATCCAGAGTGGTGGAGGGACTGGCCCTGTGAAGCCCGGCAACCTCTTTTTTTAAAGAAGGTGCCAATTCCAGCAGAACATGATGTTCTGAAAGATAAGAAGCGAACGGATCGCACGTCTTCTTATCGAAGAGGTGTTTTTTCTTGTTTTAACACCTTATCTGAAAGATTACTTGTTATTGTACCGAAAACAGCAAGACAAAAAAAGAACAACTTGGAATGAGGAGGCGTTGTACATGAAAAAAATTTACGTAATCCACGAAAACGATGAATGGACGGTTCACCTATTTAAACGACTTGAGGAGCTTGGACTTCCTTATGAGGATTGGCATCTTCGTTCAGGTTCAATCAAACTTCATGAAGCACCGCCAGAAGGTGTGTTCTATAATCGAATGAGCGCCTCCTCCCATACGCGCGGACACCGTTACGCTCCTGAGTTAGCCGGCGCTGTCCTCGCTTGGCTTGAGCGCCATGGGCGGACGGTCATTAACGGTTCTCGCGCTTTGCAGCTAGAAGTAAGCAAAGTGAATCAATATATGGCGCTAGAAACGTTCGGGATCACCACTCCGAAAACGATTGTAGCTGTAGGAATAAAAGAGCTATTTGATGCGGCAGCCTCCTTTGAAGGACAAGCCTTTATTACGAAGCATAATCGCGCAGGCAAGGGGCTTGGCGTCCAACTATTCCAACACATTTCAGCTTTAAAAGAGTATGTAGAAAGTGATGAATTTGAAGAGCCGGTCGATGGCATCACCCTTCTCCAGCAATACATTCAAGCACCTGAACCTTACATTACACGCTGTGAATTTGTCGGCGGAGCATTTCTATATGCAGTTCGTGTCGATACATCGGAAGGATTTGAGCTATGCCCAGCCGATGCGTGCTCAATCGAAAGCAAATTTTGCCCAGTAGGGGAAGAGCCCACGTCCAAATTTCAAATTTGCAAAGATTTTCATGACCCAGTCATTGAAAAATATGAACAAGTGCTGAAAGCGAACGACATTCAGGTTGCCGGCATTGAATGCATCCGCGATAAAGACGGAACACTTTATACGTATGACATTAACACGAACACAAATTACAATTCGGAGGCAGAGCAACGGGTAGGACAGTACGGCATGTTAGAGGTTGCAAAGTATTTAAAGAGCCTTTTGTCATTGGAGTGAGCTCGTCGCCTATGTAGACAAATACACGTTGAGGTGGCTCTACTTGTGCCACCTCGTTGTCATTATAATTCTTCCGGTGTTTTCACCCCCAGAACAGCCATAGCATCTGCGCTGACTTCGCCAGTCCTTTCAGCTAGAATAAGCCTTGCCTGCCTCACCGTTTCATCATCTGCGAGAATGACGTATTTGTGGTAGAATTGATTGAATTTTTTACTGACGGTAAGGACATAACGGGCGAGCTGATGCGGCTCTCTTGCCTCGGTCGCCTTAATGAGCACATTCGGATATTGAATAAGCACTTTTAACAAACTCCATCCTTCATCTTTCGTCACATGCTGCCAGTCCATGTGACGGCTATCATTTAGCTTATCCCCTTTCCGAAGAATGCTCTGGATTCTCGCGTACGTATACTGAACGTAAGGACCTGTCTCCCCTTCAAAGCTCAACGCGTCCTCTAAGCGAAAGTTTACATCTAGCCGGCGATCTTGCTTTAAATCGCCGAAAATGACAGCACCAACACCTACCGCTTCTGCCACCTCGTGTAAATGTGGATGGTTTGGATGCTTTTCCTTTATTTTTGCCTTCGCATGGGCGACAACGTCATTCAGTACATCTTCTAGCATCACCACCCGACCTCTTCGCGTTGACATCTTCTTCCCATCCAACCTGAGTAATCCGAACGTAATGTGCTCACACGGATCCGCCCATTTATAGCCCATTTTCTTTAACACGTGGAACACTTGCTTGAAGTGAAGCGTCTGTTCCCCACCGACGACGTACAACAATTTTTCCCCTTTTTGCACGTGATGACGATAGATCGCCGTCGCTAGATCCCTTGTTGCATAAATGGAGGTTCCGTCCGATTTCACGATCAAACATGGAGGCAAATCAGCATCCTCTAATGGCACGACAAGAGCACCTTCACTGCACGTGAGCAGTCCTTTTTCTTGTAGTTCCTTGACGACAGGGGCCATTTGATCATTGTAAAAGCTTTCCCCTAGCACATAGTCAAATTCAACCCCTAACCTGTTATACATTCTGTCAAATTCGTTCAGGCTTTCCTTGACAAAATAAGTCCAAAGACGGTCCGCTTCTTCATCACCTTCTTCCAGCTTTTTAAACCACTCCCTTCCCTCGTCTTCCAGCGATTCGTCCTTTTCCGCCTCTTCATGAAAACGAACGTAGAGTTCCAAAAAGGAGGCGATTGGGTTTTGCTTGAGATCAACATCCCCACCCCAACGTTGATAGGCCGCAATTTGTTTCCAAAACTGTGTTCCCCAATCCCCAAGATGATTCACACGGATCGGATCATAGCCTGTTTTTTTCAGAAGATGGTACAACGCATGTCCGATAATCGTTGAACGCAAGTGGCCAATGCCGAATGGTTTTGCGATATTAGGAGAAGACATATCGATGACGACACGTTTACCATCCCCGCTATTCGGCTGCCAATACTGATTGGATTTCATCTCCTGAAATAATTGCCCAGCCACCGTCTCGCGATGAAAAAAGAAATTCACATAGCCTCCTGTCGCTTTTGCCGTGACCTCTTTATGTTCTAAAAAGGCGGCCTCAAGTTCCGCGGCAATGAATGGAGGAGCTTTTCTTTTCGTCTTGGCTAAAGTGAAACATGGAAAAGCCAAATCCCCTAGCGTCTCTTGAGGAGGAATCTCAAGAAGACGCTCGACTTCGTCTTCCTTCAACGATAAAATGCGAGCCAGTTCTTCTGAAATCATCTGCGCTAACATCCTAACCAATCCTTTCTACAATAAAATAAAAAACCCGCCTCTTCTAAAAAGAGGCGAGCTTTTACCCGCGGTACCACTCTCGTTACTCATTTGTGAGTCACTTGATGCACATAACGGTGACAAACCGGACCTGTCTACTTTTATTCAACAGGCCATTTCATGGGTGCGTTTCCTTTCACCAGTCCAATCGGCTCCCACCATCCCGACTCTCTTTTATGACTTTCGGTAAAAGTACTCTCCCAATCTTTAACGTTCACGCGATTCAGTTATCGAGCATTTTAACAGAGCCCACGCCATCTGTCTAGTATGATCTCATCCTTATTTTTCCGTCCGCTTCTTACCTGCTTCGGTTACGGCAAAGCTACGCGTCATTGTTTTGATAGTATCGACATGTTTGAACCGTAAAGCAGACCAATCATCGTCAATGGCTACTTGGCGCACAGGCTCAAAGCCCGCTTCGGCCAAAAGCTGTGCCACCGTCTCGCGACTGCAATTAGAGCCACGGTAGGTTTTCGATGATTTTTTCGGATAACAGAGCCAAAGAAGTCCGTTTTCCGCTAGCTTCGAGAAGATCTTCATCGTTGCTTCTTGAAGGGCTTCGTTTGTTGTGCCAAACACTTGGATGAGCGGATAAGCTTCTTCTTTCGCCTCTTTATGAACTTCTTGTGGAAAATCTTGGATGACATCTTCATATTCTTTCGGTGCATTGAGAATCAAAATCGGTTGCTCTGTATCTTTCAACTGCAATTTTTTAATAACAGGATGAGTCAAATGATTGGCCTCCTTATGTTTGATCTATCGTTAGTCTCTCCCATGATTAAATGCTTAATTAGACGAGCTACTACTTGACGTGACGACCGCTGCTGATGTAATGGCTAATACAACGCTAGCATTGATGGCATCGACCATTTCTTTTACGGCTTTGGAAACTGGTACGTCTTTTGTCAAATGCTTTACTTGCTTTTTCACGACACGTGCTTCCTGTCGATCAAATACTTGTCGTAACAGATCACACGCATTTACGAGTGAAAGGAGGACAAGAGTCCGTTCTTGGGCTAGCTCTATGTTTTCTTCGATTTCAGTTGGCTGCAATACGAGGACTCTCAGCTTTTCCTTTACTTGTTCTTCCATTTCTCCGTCAACCGCTGGGTACGTTCGCGTTTCAAATAAGCCGAGAATTTTTCGCTTTTCTTCCTTTAAAATCCCTTGCTCAATCAAGAGCGTTAATACATCTTGCCGCAACGTTTTTAAGTCGCGTTTTAATCTTTGTACCCAATACTTCGCATTCCGTTTACGAGGCGTCTTGTTTATGATGTGTAGTGCCTTATCGAAAATCGGTTGGCCGACCGGCTTTGGATCAACAACGACAATGTTTTTCCCTTGAAGCTCTACTTTCCCTAACAGCATAAGATCGGCAAGCACCGCACCTGCTAAACCGTATGGAAGCGCCGTACTCGCCTGATAGTGGACTTTACCTGTTTCATCATTTAATCCGATCAGTAATAATTTTTCAGCTAACGTTAGCATCATTTATTCCACCTTTATTTGGTTTAACAAACTATACGTTTTTCATCGTGAAACGGTTGCGAAAACCTGTTGGCACAATAGGTTGATACTTTAGGACTGCAACTTAAGACTTTGTTATTCGACAAATGCTGAAAAGCGACACTCAATTTCTTTCAGTAATTTCTTTTCTATCTCCACGATTTTCCCGTTATTTTCGACTTTTTTCTCACATTTTCTTTTAATAATTAATTATTTTTCTATAAAAAAAGTAGTTTTTTCTCAATTTTTCTACAATTAAAGGAGTTCTGCAAACATTTCTAGAATCGAAACAAAATGGCGAGCGAATGCTTGCACACTATCTTCCTATAAAGGAGTGACTTTTATTGATGATGCGAACGTTTCGAACTTTTGTTAGCTTCACCCTTATTTTACTTCTAACGCTAACAAGCTACATACCAGTGAGTCAAGCGAATGGCGAATCGCCATCTCTTGCGCCGATGGTCGGGGAGATTGATACTTCTTCCTCTGCATTAGAGACCGTCATAGTCGAAATTGAAGATCCATCGATTATTGAAGCCAAACACCAAGGACAAAAACAGTCAAAAAACGAGCTAAAACAAGCCCGTCAAACGATAATTGAACAAATTCAAGACTTGGTCCCGTCAAGCACGGTTACTCATGAGTATGACTTTCTATTTTCCGGATTTTCCCTTGAGCTCCCAGCTCATCAAATTCCTTCTATTTTAGGGGTTGATGGCGTTCATGCTGTCTATCCAAATATAGAATATGAGGTAGAGACTGACTTTGACGAAATTGTCATTGAAAAGGATGCCTACAGCCCTGAGATGTTAGACAGCGCTCCCTTCATCGGCGCCAATGATGCGTGGGAAGCTGGTTATACAGGTGAAGGTATTACCGTAGCCATTCTTGATACAGGTGTTGATTACACCCATCCTGATTTAGTCCACGCTTTTGGTGATTACAAAGGTTGGGATTTTATCGACAACAACGATGATCCACAAGAAACATCACCAGGTGACCCGCGTGGTGCAGAAACGACACATGGCACACACGTTGCTGGAACTGTAGCCGCCAACGGTCTGATCAAAGGGGTTGCCCCTGATGCAAACCTACTAGCATATCGTGTGCTAGGACCGGGTGGGCGTGGATCAACCGCTGGGGTAATCGCCGGAATTGAGCGTGCTGTTCAAGATGGCGCAGATATTATGAATCTATCATTAGGAAATACATTAAATGATCCTGACTTCGCGACAAGCATTGCCCTCGATTGGGCGATGGCCGAAGGAGTTGTAGCGGTTACGTCGAACGGAAATAGTGGTCCGAACAACTGGACAGTAGGGTCTCCTGGTACGTCCCGCGACGCCATTTCTGTCGGTGCCACTCGCTTGCCTTATAATAAGTACAAAGCGAGTGTGTTTACATCAGATGAAATTGATTATCCGAGTGCGGATATTATGGGCTTCCCGTCAGATGAGGAACTACTTGAACTCGATGGCGAGACGTATGAATATGCTTTTGCAGGCCTAGGCAAACCGGGTGATTTTGAAGGTGTGGACGTTGAAGGAAAAATTGCCTTAATCGTTCGCGGAGAAATACCATTTGTCGAAAAAGCAGAAAATGCAAAAGCAGCGGGCGCAGTGGGCGCGATTATTTATAACAACGTTGCAGGAGTTCAGCCAACTGTTCCTGGACTGGCGATCCCAACGATTATGCTATCAAATGAAGACGGATTAAAGATGAGAAACGAGCTTGAAAATGGTCAGAATACCGTGACGTTCTCCATCGAGTTTGATAAACTCGTCGGCGAAACTGTTGCCGATTTCTCCTCACGTGGACCTGTGATGCATACGTGGATGATTAAGCCTGACGTTTCTGCACCAGGGGTTGCGATTGTGAGTACGATTCCAACGCACCAGCCTGATGATCCGTACGGTTACGGCTCACGTCAAGGGACGAGCATGGCCTCTCCTCACGTAGCAGGTGCAGCAGCGCTTCTCCTTGAAGCTCACCCAAACTGGGGTGTTGACCACGTGAAAGCAGCACTTATGAATACAGCTGAAAACCTTGTAGACGAAAACGGCAACCGTTACCCGCACAACACACAGGGGGCCGGAAGCATCCGTATCGTTGATGCAATTGAAGCCGAAACCCTTGTCACACCTGGTAGCCATTCGTTTGGTACGTTCACGAAAGAGCGCGGAAAACAAGTGGAACGGCAGCATTTCACGATTCATAACTTATCGAACAAACGAAAAACGTATCAATTCGACGTTCAATTCGCTGGAAACCCAGACGGGATTAAAGTGAAAACGAGTAAAAACCTTCGCGTACAACCAGGAAAAACACAGAAGATTAACTTTAATGTACAAGTCGACGCGCGGAAATTAGATCCTGGTTATTACGAAGGTACGATCATCGTATCTGATGGATCGCAAACAGTAGAGGTGCCAACGATCCTCTTTGTATCAGAGCCAGATTATCCTCGGGTTACAACGTTTGATTTAGACATTGATGAAAATGGTGTATTGTTTGGAAGCGCCTATTTGCCAAACGGTGCAGAGGAGTTTGGTCTTTGGATTTACACGCGCGATACGCTAGAGTACGTTACATCGGCTGCTGTCGTGCAGAACATCGGCAAAGGCTATCATGACGTCACATGGGATACGACGGAGCTTGCTCCCGGCCGCTATTATGTGTTTGCCTATGCGGAACGACTCGGGAAAACCGACTTTGTCCTAGGGGATGAAATCGTAGTAAAATAATCTATAACGAAGAAAAAGAGCTTGGGCTTTACACCCCAAGCTCTTTTTTCGGTTGAAACATTTGTGAATATTTTTTCCCAAAAAGGGCAAGAACGATGATGCTGATTAACGCCTCAGGCAGCACGTATGAGATGTTGTACACAAATGAATAGAGGGCTACAGGCGTTCCTTCTGGAGCATACTCCCCAAACCAAACGACGCCTGACGTAAAATGACATAAAAACCGGAGAAATGAGGCAAATAACACACCGCCGATCATCGCCGCATAAAAACGTTTCCCTTCAAATGAACCTTTTACGGCAAAAAGGCTAGCCAAGCCGATCGTTAAAAATGGTAGCGGATAGTCGAGCACAAGTTGAACAGGATGGACGACGTAGCCGCCAATTAATTTGAGCAAGCCGACAATCAATCCCGTCACAATCCCCGCTTTCCAGCCGCGCCGGAAGGCCATAACAACGATCGGTAGCATCACGAGTGAAATCGACCCACCATACGCCCAAAAGACGCCAATTTTTACGAAGCTGAGCACGAACGCTAAACCACTCATGATAGCGATCTCGATTAAAATAAGTAACCTTGATGAAGCCATGAAAAAACATCTCCTTCCTACCCACAAGGAGATGCCGCATTGACTGATTATCGTAAACTAGTTTTCACGAAATGCGCCACTTCCCTTCGCTAGTATGAACTAGATCAGGTTCCAAGAGTTGAGGATTCGCCTCTCTCAGTCTTTCGACACCCCTAGTGGTTATACATGTTTTATTTTCTCATTTATCCTAGCATAAGTTGAGTCGGAATGGTATTGTTTTTTCTTTCCTTGTCGACGTCTCCAACCATTTGAAATGAAAAGGAGCTGCATCAAAAGTCTATCTTTTGATGCAGCTTTTCTGATTTGTTCTAAATCGCGACTTGGCGGACGCTTTCCGCGGGCAACGCTCCAGCTTCCTCGAGAACCCCACTCTCGGCGATCTTCCGCTGTTGCTTTTCCCGCAGGAGTCGCCGCCTGTCGCTCGTTCGACCCCATTTAACGCGCGAAAGAACATACAAAAAAAGTCGCCCGATTGTTTAAAATGAAGGTACCACTACCAAAATTCAAACGAAAGAAGGCGATTTTTTGTGTAGCCTAGCGGCTACTTATTAGCCGTATACCATGAATCCACTCGTGCTTCCTATGGATTTTTCCGATCTCAGTCCAGAGAACCATGTGGCACGTGAGGTGAATGTCATGTATCGAACAGTACCCAAAATCAGCGGAAAGTCTCTTTTAAACGATACACCAAGTGGATCGATCCGTAAGGTTATACATGGGATTTTAGGTGATATGAGTGTGAGTCATGTGAAGAATGCCGTTCAAGCTGGAGTGTACCAAGGCCCAGGGAAATCGACAGGTCACTACAACCCAGTGTACGAGGAACTGAAAGCGAAGAAGGCCGAACGCTCCACCAAAAAAAAAGATGTGGAGAGGGGATTTGGTCATGTCAAACAAAACTCTCCGCTTCCGAAGGCTGCATCTTCGCGGTAAAGAAAACGTGCACATCGAGCTCAGGCTTGTGGCCCTTACTGCACAACATAAAGAAACGAGCGACGGTGGATCTTCGCTCGAATAATCAACGAAAACACATCAACACAAAAATCGGGAGAACCGCATCAAATGGTTCTCCCGATTTTATGTTTTAAGGTGCTTTTGGGACAGCAACTTTTACTTAAAGCTTCGCGTCTTTTTTCCAGAATCCGAGTAAGAGCGCGGTAACGATTGAACCAGCGATAATGGCTACAAGATAGAGAAGTGGATGATTGACTAGTCCAATGACGAACACACCGCCGTGTGGTGCTGGCAACGTCACATTAAAGAGAGCGGTCAAGCCTCCAGCGAACGCCGAACCGACGATGATGGACGGGATGACACGTCCTGGGTCAGCGGCTGCAAATGGAATCGCCCCTTCAGTAATGAACGATGCACCGAGAATGTAGTTTGTTTTCCCTGCTTCACGCTCTTGTTTCGTGAATTTCTTCTTGAATAATGTTGTCGCAAGGGCAATCCCTAACGGTGGCACCATTCCACCTGCCATAACAGCTGCATGTGGACCGAAGTTTCCGGCGTCAATCATCGCAATTCCAAACGTGAAGGCCGCTTTGTTGATTGGTCCACCCATATCAACTGCCATCATACCACCTAAAATAACTCCGAGAATCACCATGTTTGCTGTTCCCATTGAGCCGAGCCAATCTTGAAGACCAGTGTTAAAGGCAGCTAGAGGCCCAACAATGACAAGCATGATCATACCAGTAATAAAAATATTAAAGACCGGGTAGAACAAGATCGTTTTAATTCCATCAAGTGTTTGCGGAAGGTTAGCCAATACTTTTTTCACACCGAGAGCAACATAACCTGCTAAGAAACCGGCAATCAACCCACCTAAGAATCCAGCTTCACCTGTTGACGCAATCAATCCACCGATCATACCTGCGGCAAATCCAGGACGATCCGCAATACTCATGGCGATGAAAGCCGCAAGAACTGGAATCATAAGACCGAACGCATTTCCGCCACCGATCGTCATTAACATTTCCGCAAATGGATGGTAGGATGGATCACTCGGATCAAATGCTTTGATCCCGAACATAAAGGAAATCGCAATTAAAATACCACCACCAACAACGAACGGAAGCATGTTGGAAACACCGTTCATTAAGTGTTTGTAAAACCCGAGCTTCGGACGTCCTCCACCTGCAGAACCGTCTTCTCCACTTGCTTGAGCTCCGCCTTCATAGACAGGCGCTTTCCCTGCTAATGCTTGGTCAATTAATTCTTTTGGTCTGCGAATACCGTCGGTGACAGGAACTTGGATCACAGGCTTACCATGGAAGCGATCCATCTCTACCTTCGTATCCGCCGCAACGATAATCGCTTTTGCTGCGCTAATTTCCTCATCTGTGAGACGATTCTTTACACCACCTGAGCCGTTTGTTTCTACTTTGATCGATACCCCTAGCTCCTGTGCTTTTGAT
Organism: Halalkalibacterium halodurans; assembly: GCF_004376175.1. Lineage (GTDB taxonomy): Bacteria > Bacillota > Bacilli > Bacillales > Bacillaceae_D > Halalkalibacterium > Halalkalibacterium halodurans. The sequence continues at coordinate 11,143 of NZ_SNUY01000076.1, forward strand.
TTTAAGTTGTCGGCCGCCATATACGTATGGGCAATACCAGTCGGGCAGCCTGTAACCGCTAATAGCTCATAGCCTTCCTGTTTCTCCTCAGCCTCTCCAGCTGTTTCTGCTTCTTTTTTATCAATTGCTGCTAAAATCTCGTCCTCTGATTGCGCTTTCATTAAGGTGCTACGGAAGGTTTCATCCATCAAGAAAGTCGATAGTCTTGATAGGGTTTCAAGGTGCTCATTGTTCGCCCCTTCACTCGCGGCAATCATGAAGAACAAGTGACTTGGCTGTCCGTCTAATGATTCATAATCAATCCCTGCATCTGAGCGTCCAAACGCAATCGCCGGCTGCTTCACCGCTGCCGTTTTGGCATGAGGGATCGCAATCCCTTCCCCGACACCTGTTGTGCTTTGTGATTCACGCTCAAGAATCGCTCGTTTGAATGCTTGTGCATCGTTGAGCCGTCCCGCTTTATCAAGCGTACGGACGAGCTCATCAATGACAGCTTCTTTAGAGGCAGCTCGTAAATTAAGTACCATTGTGTCTTTTTTTAGAAGCTCTGAAATTTTTAACATCGTAATCACCCTTCCTTTTTTATCGTTCGTTGAAGTTGCTGTTGCAGTCGTTCGACTTCCTCTCTTGTACAAAACCCATCGGAGAATGCTGTCGCACTACCAGCAGCAACTGCGAATGGCACTGCATCTTCAAGGGACTTTCCCTCTTGTAATGCTGCCAAAAATCCCGCCACGACCGAATCACCGGCCCCGACCGAATTTCGCACCTCCCCAGACGGAACGTTCACATGAAACATCCCTTCCGTCGAGGCAAACAATGCCCCATCCCCTGCAAATGACACGAGAATGGATTCAATGCCTTCACCGATGAGTCGCTGAACATGGGGGATGGCATCCTCAATCGAAGCAATTGGCTTTGAAACGAGTTCTGAAAGCTCATGATGATTGGGCTTTATGAACGAAGGCTTTGCTGCCAATACTTCGTGTAATGCCTCTCCACTCGTATCCACAGCCACAAAGGCACCTCGCTCTTTGGCAATTTGTGTCATCGAGCGGTAAATTGTCTGTGGCATCGCTTGTGGGACACTACCAGCAAGAACGAGCACATCCCCTTTTTCTAATTCTGTTAGCTGCTCAAGCAAAGCTTGAACATGTTCTTTTTTAATCAGGGGAGCGGTGCCATTTAATTCTGTTTCTTGCTTACCCTTGATCTTGACGTTAATTCTTGTATCGCCTTCCACCTCAATAAAGGAGAGACCAATCTCTTCTTTTTCGAGGGCATTTCTTACATAAGCTCCTGTAAACCCACCTAAAAATCCAAGTGCCTTTGTCTCATGTCCGAGACGCTTCAATACGCGGGAGACATTGATGCCTTTACCACCAGGCTGTTTCCTATCACGCTCTGAACGGTTGACGACTCCTTGCTCAAAGTTTTCCACTTGGACGATGTAATCAATTGAGGGGTTTAACGTCACTGTATAAATCATAGCGGCACCACCTTCACTGCTGTCTGAGTTTCGTATGCTTGAATGACTTGCTGCTCCACTTGGCTGCTCGTCACAATCGTAGCGGCATGAATCGGAGCTACGGTTGCAAATGTCGTTTCTCCAAATTTTGAATGGTCCACCAACATAAAGGCTTCCCGCGAAAGGGAAAGGGCTGTTTCTTTCACGTATGCTTCTTGCGGATCAGGCGTTGTGAAGCCATCCTCTAAATGGACTCCGTTAATGCCAAGGAACGCTTTATCAAATCGAAACGTCTGTAAGCTTTGAATCGCATGGCGTCCTACAAATGCCCGTGTTCCTTGCTTCACCGTCCCGCCAATAACGTACGTTTCCACCCCTGCCTCAAGCAGTGCGGAGATGCTGTCAAGTCCATTTGTGACAACGACTATTTTTTTAGTTTTAATAAAAGGAATTAATTCATACGTCGTCGTTCCTGCGTCAAGAAACAGACAATCGCCATCCTCTACGAAGCTTGCAGCTAATTCCGCGATCTTCTTTTTTTCGTGATTGTTTTTGACTGTTTTTTCAGCCATCGTAGGTTCTTCACGGCGCTTCTTTAGGACGGAAGCCCCGCCATGAATACGCTTTAATTTTTTCTGTTTTTCTAGCTCGGTCAAATCACGACGAATCGTGGACTCTGACGCATTCGTATATTCGACAAGGTCATGAATCGTTACAACTTCTTTTTCTTGTACTAGTTTTACAATTTGTTCATAACGTTCGATCGTTAACATAGGACACACCTCATACGACTTCTTATTTAGAGTATACAATCACTTTCAGTCAAAATCAATCAGAAATAATCAAATTCGACAAAATTCTTTCAAATCAAAAAAAAGCACACCCTTTTCAGAGTGAGCCCATTTCCCCTTTGGCATACGATAATCGTAAACGGTTAATATGAGCTTGATGGTAGCGATGGTGGTCTGCCATATGCCAAAGCCCCCCAACGGATCGTCGCTTGTCTTTCTTCCTCATAAGGAATCCACCGCGCTAAATCGTCATCATGTAACGCTTGACATGTTTCCTTCAGGAGCGCTTACACGTAACGCTGCTTTTCAATTAGCTCCTGAACACTTAACGACGTGACCACAGGCAGCTTTCCGTCCTTGTCCACCATAGGGCCATGCTCAGCTTCCAGTGAGTCAGGTAATGCCTCTCCCTTGATTCGAAACACCCACCTTACATCCACATACGTTAAATGATTCAGCAATTGGGCCATGCTATTCTCATCTCCGTCCGATCCTTTATAATAAAGCTCTTCCTCTGTCACATCTTCAATCAAATGATGGAGGCGATCCACATTTTCCTCCACCATCGCATAAAATAGACCGACAGACGTATCCATTTCCGGTTGCTCAAGGAAATCGAAATGCGTCCTCACAGGCTTTTCTCCCCTTTCGTTCAAAAACAATCAGAAACAATCAGGCCACCCCGAGGTGGAGCGGTCTGAATCGTTTAATAGAGCTTTCCGTGCTTATACAGCAAGCTCGTTAGCCGTTCAAGTGCTAGCGTAAAGCACGTAAAACGCAGCGTATGCCCTACCGATGAAAAATAGCGCTCATAGACGGATTTTAGCGTTTCCTTCATCTGTGTTCCCATTTCAGCTAAAATATCATCCTCAGAATAAAGCTCCGTAATCCGGCTCTGCTTCCATTCAAGGTAAGAGACGATGACCCCACCGGCATTGGCGAGAATATCAGGGATGACCACTGTGCCCGCTGCTTCGAAATAGTCATCAGCCTCTGTCGAAATCGGGGCATTCGCTCCTTCCACTAGGACGCGGGCGTTCACTTGCTTCATATTTCGTTCATGAATTTGGTTTTCAATCGCCGCTAAAATGAGCACGTCCGTCTCACACGTAAGAACGGCATCCACTGGTAAAACCGATGCTTCCACCCCAGCTGCCGCTAGCTCTTCACTGTTTTTCGGTAAATCCTTACCGCCGATCGTATAAGCTGCCAAGGCACGAACATCGAGCCCCTTCTCATTGTAAAGCGTCGTATACCGATCGGAGACAGCCACAACCCGGTGGGCGATTTCTGAACATTGATAGGCTTCGAGGGCTGCCACGCTCCCCACATTCCCGAATCCTTGCACCGCCACACGAATTGGATCGCTATTATCGGCTTGTTGCTTTAGATTTGATATGGTCTCCCACTGCTTCGTTCGGTTGATTCCGTTACCAGAGACATGTTCATCGTACCATTGACTTAAGAGCCAAATATAGCTTAAAAAAGTTCCTTTTCCGGTTGCTTCTCGCCTGCCACGTGCCCCACCATTTTCAACACTTTTGCCTGTAAATGAGCCGAGATACGCTTGACCTGGGTGAATCGTTTTAAATTCTCCAACCATCCAATCAATGACCTGCTCATTTGTTCCAAGGTCAGGGGCTGGAATATCATGGTTTGGCCCTAGGTCTCTTGCGAAGCGCTGTACATATTTTTTACTAATCAGGTTTAATTCCTTTTCCGAGTATTTTCTCGGGTCTACATGGACGCCACCTTTTGCACCACCAAAAGGTAAACGGTGGAGCGCATTTTTCAGTGTCATGAGAATCGCTAAATTTTCTACTTCTTCCTCAGAGACAAACTCGCTAAAGCGGATGCCCCCTTTATAAAAGCCGCTAATGTTGTTATGCTGGACCCGGTAGGCTGGAATCCGCATGATTCCATGTTCTGTAGAGACCCGTATGTAGCTCTTAATGATTTTGTCCGTTGTCGTTAAAATTTCTTGCGCCGATAAGACGATTCGCTTTCGCTTCTCATCATCTTCAATGCCGAGGAACCCTTCCTTCTCCGAAAGCTCGGTCATTACGTTTTCCATAAGTTTCGCTGTTTCTTTACGATCCATCTGTCGACCTCCTTTGTCTCTTGGTGATTACCCGGTTTTGGAGCGATTAAAACGTGTCCGATTCATAAGGGGCTGGCTGGTAAAAATAATTCGGCAACACCGTTTCGTCTTCATACTCATGATGGAAAATGTGCGTCGTCGCTGGGGAGACAGGTGGGATCAACCACGACCATCTTCCCGTTACCTTTCGATTGGCCGCCTGTTCCGCCTGCTCAAAACGAGCGAATTGCTTCGCAGCCGTATGATGATCGACAATGCTAACGCCTTCTTGCTTATAGGAATACAGGATGGCAACATTCAATTCAACGAGGGCTTTATCCTTCCAAAGCGTCGAGTCTTTTCCTGTGGGCAGCCCCATATGTTCCGCCATTTTTGGGAGGATGTTGTACCTGTCTTCATCCGCTAAATTACGAGCACCGATTTCGGTTCCCATGTACCAGCCGTTAAAAGGAGCCGCTGGATAGTGGATGCCCCCCATTTCCAGACGCATGTTTGACACGATCGGGACGGCATACCACTTGAGTTGAAACCCTGCAAACCAGTCATACTCTGGGTGGCGCAACGGTACCTCTTTTACCGACTCTTTCGGTATCGTGAACCATTTCGCAGGCTTCGCTCCATCTTGGATGACTAAAGGAAGCACGTCAAAAGGCGTTCGCTCTCCGCTCCAGCCTAGCCGCTCACACGCCTGAGTAAATTTTGTCGAAATCGGATCACCGATCACTTGGCCTCCCTCTTCATAGCCTGCGTAACGAATGAGCTGTTGATTCCAAATCCGCACATCACCTTTGTTCGGATGGCGAGGACGAAAAACTGAAATCGTTGGGAGGATTTTCCCGTCATTCGTTGCATACGTAATATGATCTACGAGCGCTTCAGCCATTTCCTCTTCTGTTTGTAAATGGCGACAATCTAACACATGAAGCGATTCCCAAAAAAGGCGGCCTATGCAGCGATTGCTGTTCCGCCATGCCATCCGCGCCCCGTGAGCCAACTCTTTTGTCGTATGTACGTACGCCCCCGTTTTGTCAATCTCCTTGCGAACTTCCTCTAGCCGCTTCGACAATTCTCCTGTACTGCCTAGCTCCTCATAGCACTTCGTTAAAAAGGATTCCGCTTCCAATTGCAACCGTTCTTTCTCCTCCATGCAACCACCTCTTATCACTCAAGAGTCTTTCTTTCATCATACGTGGTCACTAGCAAAAAAGGAAACAATATTACATCCTGAATTATTCATAAAAAACCTTTAATGCCCAAATAATGCTTATCTATCAAGGTATTGAGCTAAATGGTCCATGCATCAAATAAATGAAAAAAGAATCCATTTCTGATAAGGTTAAAACAACTACGAAATAACCACAGAAAGGATTCTTATAATGGCTACTTTACCGCAACTAACACTAGATTTCAATCGTCAAATTAAATTGTCAACTGACGGAGGCTCTCTTTCTTCTGATACAGGTGAATTCGTTTTTCGAGAGTTTGATGAAAAAATCGGATTCTCTGATACTCTTGTTCAACACCTGCATTTGAATGACGAGAGAAAGTACTATCTTCATTCGAATGAAAACCTCTTTCGTCAAAAGATTTATCAACTCATCGCTGGTTATGCTGAGGATGATGCGGCCGATCAATTAACAAATGACCCCGTTTTTACACAAGTCATTGGAACAAATGCGTTAGCTTCTCAACCAAGTTTATCTCGCTTTTATACACGATTTGATCATGAGTCCATTGAACAATTACATCACGCTAACCAAGAACTTTTAGATAAAGTACATGAACTCAGAGAGTCAAAAGCACTCATCATTGATTTAGATTCAACACATGCTGACACATACGGCCAACAAGAATTTACAGCTTATAATACCCATTACGGGACTGTTGGCTTTCATCCATTGGTTGCCTTCGATGGGATAACAGGCGATTTCCTAAAAGCCCAGCTACGCCCTGGAAATGTGTATACGTCCAATGGTGTTGTGGATTTTGTGGAACCACTTATCAAACATTACAATGAAAA
>NZ_SNUY01000077.1 GCF_004376175.1 Halalkalibacterium halodurans
TTTTTATTGAAAACACACGCACACACCTTACATTGATATTGTCCTTTTCCTCCGTTGTTTGCGTACAAATACGCAGAAGGAGCACCACACTTAGGACAACACAATGCAGAAGGTACGGGCGTAGAATTGGCTCGACGGCGTACTGGTTTTAACGGTTTTCCTTTTGATTGAAGATATTCCGTTAATAAAAGCTGATAATCGAGCTTTTCTACCTTTTCAATGATAGGTAAATCATCAATTTGAAGCTTTCGATAAGGCTGATTAACAGGAGCTTCTTTGGGTTTATCGAACATGCTTTTTCCAATCAATAGAGTAAGCAAAGTTCGAATAATTTGTTCTTGATAGTTTATAAAAGTTAATAAATAGGTTATAATTTGAGGGTACAAATTGTCACTTCCTTTTCTGGAATTGGGTGTTTGGTAACCTCAATTATCTACAGAAATCAGGGAGTGGCAATTTTTTTGCTTATAAAGCCCTCTAACATAGGATTTAATAGCCTGTTTTATATAAAGTTTTGACAATACGATTCAATAAGGGGGGGAACGTAAATGATTCCTGGAGAAGTGATTCCGGCGAATGGAGAGGTTGTCCTTAATAAAGGAAGACGGATGGTAAAAGTCCTTGTGGCTCATACGGGTGATCGCCCAATTCAAGTAGGGTCCCACTTTCATTTTGCTGAAGTGAACCGTTCCCTCCACTTTGATCGCCAAGAAGCATTCGGGATGCGGTTGAATATTGCCGCTGGTACGGCGGTACGCTTTGAACCTGGTGAAGAAAAAGAGGTGGATCTTGTTGAAATCGGAGGAAAACGCCAAATCTACGGGCTAAATGGGTGGACAGACGGTGCCATTGACGATGAGAATCTTCCTTCCTTTTTGGCCTCCTATCAAGTAAGTGAAGACAAGGAGGATGAGGAAAAGTGAAGCTAACACGTGCCCAATATGCTTCCCTCTATGGCCCAACCGTAGGTGATAAAGTCCGTTTGGCAGATACTGATTTATTGTTAGAGATTGAAAAAGATTATACCGTCTATGGCGATGAGTGCAAATTTGGCGGCGGTAAGGTGCTGCGCGATGGCATGGGGCAAAGTGCTGTTTATACGCGGGATGAAGGTGTGCTTGACCTGATTATTACGAATGCCACGATTATTGATTACACAGGGATTGTGAAAGCCGATATTGGCATTAAAGATGGACACATTGTCGGGATTGGCAAGGGTGGGAACCCTGACATCATGGATGGGGTGGAATCACATATGATCGTAGGTGCGAGCACCGAGGCGATTGCAGGCGAAGGGCTCATCGTCACAGCAGGCGGAATTGACGCTCATATTCATTTTATTAGCCCGCAGCAAATCGACGTAGCCATTGCCTCGGGTATCACGACGATGCTCGGCGGTGGAACAGGGCCTGCCACAGGAACAAAGGCGACGACTTGCACGCCAGGTAAATGGAATATTGAACGGATGCTTGAGGCGGCAGATGCATTTCCGGTGAATCTAGGCTTTTTAGGAAAAGGAAATGCGTCCACACCAGCACCGTTGCGAGAGCAAATTGAAGCAGGCGCTATCGGCTTAAAGCTTCATGAGGATTGGGGCACGACCCCTGCGGCGATTCGCACTTGTTTATCCGTTGCCGATCGGATGGATGTCCAAGTGGCGATACATACAGACACGTTGAATGAGGCGGGGTTTGTTGAGGATACGATCAAAGCCATTGGCGATCGTGTCATCCATACGTACCACACGGAAGGGGCGGGCGGTGGACATGCCCCAGATATTATGAAGGTGGCTGGATTGCCCAATGTTCTACCATCCTCCACAAACCCGACTCGCCCATTTACCGTGAATACGATTGATGAGCATTTAGACATGCTGATGGTTTGCCACCACCTCGACCCAAATGTACCGGAGGATGTAGCGTTTGCTGATTCCCGTATTCGGCCGGAAACGATTGCAGCGGAGGATATTTTGCAAGACTTAGGTGTGATCAGCATGATCTCCTCCGATTCACAAGCGATGGGGCGCGTAGGGGAAGTCATTATTCGCACGTGGCAAACCGCAGACAAAATGAAAAAACAGCGCGGCGCATTAGCTGAAGATCAAGGAAAAGGAAATGATAATGTGCGCATTAAGCGCTATGTGTCCAAATATACGATTAACCCGGCGATTACTCACGGCATAGACGATTACGTGGGCTCTGTAGAAGTGGGGAAGCTAGCCGATCTCGTCTTATGGGATCCGCGATTCTTTGGGGTGAAGCCAGAGCTCATTTTAAAAGGCGGGCTTATTGCCTACAGTCAAATGGGAGATCCAAACGCATCGATCCCAACGCCGCAGCCTGTGTTTTCACGTCCCATGTTCGGTAGCTTTGGTCGCGCACGAGGGACGACGTCTATTACGTTTTTATCAAAAGCGGCCATGGATCTCGGGGTTCACGAAGCACTCGGGCTACAAAAGAAAATCGCCCACGTTAAAAATTGCCGTTCCATTAGCAAACGATCAATGAAATACAATGACGCTACACCGAATATTGAGATTGATCCAGAAACCTACGAGGTAAAGGTGGACGGGGAAATGATCACATGTAAACCCTTTGAGGAAGTCGCGCTCGCCCAACGCTATTTTTTATTTTAGTAAGGTAAGGGAGGAACAGGCATGTACGTGCATTCAGTAATCGGAAACATTGAAGCAAAGACACCTACGAAAACCATTGAATGGATTGAACTCGATTGGGACGAATTAAATAAACGGATTTTACGAAAGACGACGGATCATGGCAGAGAAGTGGCGATTGTCATGGAAGAGCAAGGATTGACATTTGGAGACATTCTGTATGAGGGAGAAGACGTTGCCATTGCTGTACGTACAAAGCTTGAACCAGCGTTTGTCATCCGTCCGAAAACGATGAAGGAAATGGGGAAAACGGCGTTTGAACTCGGGAATCGGCATACACCTTGCCTTGTTGAAAATGATGAAATTTATGTCCGATATGATTCCACGTTGGCGGCTCTATTTAATGAAATTGGGGTGAACTATGAACAAACGGAGAAACGGTTTAAGCAGCCGTTCAAGTACAAAGGGCATCACCACCATCACGATTGATCCGCTCACGCTCGTCGAAATGATGCACATCCATGATTCGGCATTCCCAATCGGAGGATACACTCATTCTTTTGGGCTTGAGACGTATATTCAGCGTGACATCGTAAAGGACGAAAACTCTTTGATTCAGTGGTGTCGTACCTATTTGTATGACAATCTTGGCTATGGGGATGGAATTTTACTGAAGGAGACACTCGAAGTCCTCAAAAAATCAGGCTCTTTAGCCGCAATAATCGAGATTGATCGGCTCGCCCACGCGCAAAAGCTTGCACGGGAATCACGGGAAGGTAGCTTGAAAATGGGACGGCAGTTTTTGCAGACGGTGCTGTCGTTACAAGAAGACGAGTCGCTATCACAATGGGCCCAGCTCATACGAGCGAAGGAAGCCCACGGTCATTACGCTACAACGTATGGTGTTTTCTCCTATACGAGGGCGTATCCTGATCAAATGACAATGATCGCCTTTCTTTATTCATCGGTTGCTAATCTCGTCCACAATGCTGTGCGAGCCATTCCTCTCGGTCAGTCAACAGGGGTGCGCGTCATTCACCAGTTGCACGAGGATTGCTTATATGTGGCCCAGCAGGTGGTGGCCCGGAGCTTGAACGATTTATCAAACCACGCAATTGGGATTGAGTTAGCGTCGATGGAGCATGAGCACTTACATTCACGGTTGTTTATTTCATAAGTAGATACGAAAGGATGGTATATATGAAGCCCATTCGGATTGGAATCGGCGGGCCTGTCGGCTCAGGGAAAACCCATCTGGTCGAGCAATTAACGCGAGCGATGCATGAAAGCTATGAGCTTGCTGTCATTACAAACGATATATATACGAAGGAAGATGCTCAGTTTTTAGTGAAGCATGGTGTTTTACCGGAAGATCGTATCATCGGTGTGGAAACAGGAGGGTGTCCCCATACGGCGATTAGGGAAGATGCCTCAATGAATTTTGAAGCGATCCATGAATTGAAGCAGCGGTTTACCAACCTTGATATTATTTTTGTTGAGAGCGGAGGCGATAATTTATCAGCTACCTTCAGCCCCGAACTTGTGGACGGCTTTATTTATGTCATTGATGTGGCGGAAGGGCAAGACATCCCGCGCAAAGGAGGCCCTGGGGTTACACGTTCGGATTTGCTTGTGATCAATAAAATAGACCTAGCTCCGTATGTTGAAGTCGATCTAGATATCATGGAAGAGGATGCAAAGCAGGCTCGAGGAGAAAGACCGTTCGTGTTTACCGACCAGAAGCGAGGAAAAGGCATCGAGACCATTATCGACTGGATTAAACGAGAACTGTTGTTAGAAGACATGGTAAAGGAGCCTTCCGTGTGAGGGCTTCTTCTCATTTACCTCAGCTTCATGGGCGGCTTGACCTTACGTTTGAACGCCGCCGTGGAACAACAAGGTTAGTCGCTTCCGAACAAACCCCTCCTCTTAATGTAAGTCGCGTATTAAGAACAGAGGAAGTTGACCTTGCAACGGTTTATCTAGTGGAAACATCTGGGGGAGTGGTCAGTGGTGATTCTCAAACGATCGCCATTTACGTCGGTGAAGGAGCGAGGGTGGAGTTGATCCCTCAGTCGGCAACGAAGGTGTATCCTTCCCGTAAGCAAGGCGAGAGCTCAACACAGCAAGTATGGTTGCGAGTCGATGAAGGAGCGGCTGCCTTTTGGAAGCCAGAGTCGATCATACCGTTTCGAAAGGCATCCTTTCTACAAAGCACACGGTTTCATCTCCATTCCTCCTCTACTTTTTTTTACGGTGATATGTTGACGCCAGGTAGGGTTCACCATAATGAAAGGTTTCAATACGAACAAGTGGATAGTCTTGTGGAAATCTATCTTGATGAAACATTAGTAGTGCACGATCGGGTTCACTTGCAACCGAAGGATCAATTACAGACGATCGGTCGACTTGATGGCTACTCGTATTATGGTGCTGTGTGGATGCATGCTCCGATCCTAAAGGGGGCGCACTTGGAACAGTGGATGGAAAATGGAGGGCAGAACGATCGGTTTGCATATACGTGTGTCGCTGAAGGTCTTATTCACGTCCGATGGCTTAGTGAAAGTAGCTGGCGCTTGCGAGCAGCGTTGAATGATTTGTATACGGCATTTCGAACATTTGCTTTAAAAGGAGAATAACTATGCGACGATGGTTGGTCATATGGGCAAGTATGATGTTCCTTTGCGCTTGTGGGACGCAGGAAACAGATTCTTCCCCACTGGTGGGGGAACAAGAGAGTAAGCATAGGGTCAACGATCAAAAACAGCTTACAGAGACAGGTGAGCCTCTTCTGATATACACCACCGTTTTCGTTCTCGAAGACTTTATTAAAAAAATAGGCGGGGACCATGTGGAAGTGAAAAACTTGATCCCAATTGGCGTAGATGCTCACACCTATGAACCTTCCGTTCGGGAAATGATTGCTGTTGCAGAGAGCGATGGGTTCTTCTATAGTGGCGGTGGTATGGAAGGTTTTATTGAATCGATGATGCATAGCTTGCGAGATGAGAAAGTGCCAATGTTTGAGGCCTCTGAAGGAGTTGAATTTATCGGTGGAGGGCACGATCACCATCACGATCACCATCACGGAGATCGAGACCCTCATGTTTGGATTGACCCGATTCGAGCCATTCAGTTGGCGCGAAACGTAAAGGCTGGCTTGCAGCAGTTAAAGCCAGAGGCAAGCGAAGCATTTGAAAAAAACTTCGAACAATTAGTCGAGCAGTTAGAAGCGCTAGATCAATCCTTTCTTGACATGACCGAATCTGCTGAACGAAGGATGTTTCTCGTAGCCCATGCTGGTTATACGTATTGGGAGGAACGCTATGGACTGGAGCAAGTAGCGATTACAGGCTTTTCCCCGATGAATGAACCATCGCTGCAACAAGTAAAAGAGCTAATTGAATTTGCTGAGGAGCACGACCTTTCTCACATCGGGTTTGAGAGAAACTATAAGATTCCGATTGCAGAGAAGCTCATGGAAGAGTTAGGCGGTGAGGCGGTCTACTTTAATAATTTGGAAAATGTCGTCCAAACCGAAAGGGACAAAGGATTCGATTACTTTGACCTAATGGAGCAAAATGTGAAGACTTTAGAGCGGTTGTTGAATGAATAGCGTTCTGGATTTGATAAAATGAAAACTAGAGTATAAGAAAGCGATCACTTCCGCCATGAGACTCGTAGCTAAATCAAGTTATTCTGGAAAATTTATCGGTTGAACTACACGGTGCTGAAGCTCTTGTTTTTCCCGCAGGCGTCGCGTGATTTTGGCCATGAATATGGTTCAAGTCATTGTGGCTTTAAACGAACATTTCATGGAGCAAAATGTGAAGATGGTACAGGTTGCCCATTCCGAACGCAATGCACCGAAGCAAAGGAAGGAAACCAGATGAAAATCTTAGTCAATGAATAATGGGAACAACAAAGGAAAAAGATTCAGCAATTGCTTTCAGTCGAGAAAACGGGGAAGGAATCTATGGTCAGTGTAAAGTGGACGTAGAACTAGTTTTTGGCTATCCGAAGGCTCATTTGCGTTTCACTCGAATGTCCGTCAGGGCCAACGAGACCTGCAGAAATGAATAAGGGTTTGCCTTTATGTCCGTGTACTGACGAAAGTGCACGGCCATAAAGGCCAATCAAACAACCGACCGTCCCTTGAAGCAACAGAAAAAGATGTGGACTATAAAAATAAAATGATCGGATCTTCCTTATTACGTTTGGCTAGTTATGCCCGAGTCTCTTAGGCATGTGAACATTTAGCGGCTCTTTCTAACAGTTAATCGTTAAATCATTTAACCTTCACTTGTAACGGAATTTTACCTCGTTTACCTGAGAGGATCTCATCTCTTGTAAGGCCTGTGACCGCTGCAGTTAGCTGCACGTCAACACCATAGTCTAGCATCCGTTCAGCAATTTGTAGCGTCGTGTCTTGTTTGGCTTGATATCGAACAGTTTCAAGCAATGATAAGAGCTCTTTTTCGTAAGCATCTGCGGAAGGATATCCTTTTTCGGTCAACCCCATCACCCCGAACGTACATTCTTATTAATACTATCGTAATGGGGATGATTTAAAAAAACAAGGGTAAAAAATGGATAAAATATAGTTTTATTCTCATAGGCCTTGATCTTTCGAGGATAAAAAAATTTCGAAAAATAGAATTTCGAAAAAGGGGTTGATCAAAGGAGAGAATTTTTATATAATACTTTTTGTCAACATGGATGGACATGTTGATGGAAACTGTGGCCCGTTGGTCAAGTGGTTAAGACACCGCCCTTTCACGGCGGTAACACGGGTTCGAATCCCGTACGGGTCACCATTATTTTTTGGATGGATGAAGTTACACTTACTTTTTAAAAAGAAGGCATGCTAAAGGCGCAACGTCCTATTGCAACGCATGCTCCTGTACGTTGGAGGATTAGCTCAGCTGGGAGAGCACCTGCCTTACAAGCAGGGGGTCGGCAGTTCGATCCTGTCATCCTCCACCATATTTTTGATTGAAGGGTCTGTCCTTTTGTAGGCTACGACTTGTCTCGACGCATTCACATCGTTGTCAAAGCGAGAAGAGGAAGAGACAACGAACCTGAATCAGCATCATTCATACTGCGCCGGTCTAGCTCAATTGGTAGAGCAAGGAGCGGAACATCGTCGAGTAGGCTACGACTTGTCTCGACGCATTCACATCGTTGTCAAAGCGAGAAGAGGAAGAGACAACGAACCTGAATCAGCATCATTTATACTACGCCGGTCTAGCTCAATTGGTAGAGCAACTGACTTGTAATCAGTAGGTTGGGGGTTCAAGTCCTCTGGCCGGCATTTTAAAAAGCACGCTTCGATGGAGGGGTAGCGAAGTGGCTAAACGCGGCGGACTGTAAATCCGCTCCCTCAGGGTTCGGCGGTTCGAATCCGTCCCCCTCCACCATGGATTGATGGGCTATAGCCAAGCGGTAAGGCAACGGACTTTGACTCCGTGATGCGCTGGTTCGAATCCAGCTAGCCCAGCCATTTTTCCTTATATTCGTTTGATCGTTTCAACCGATTGGGATGAAAATGATCTTTTTTGTTTTAGAGCCATTAGCTCAGTTGGTAGAGCATCTGACTTTTAATCAGAGGGTCGAAGGTTCGAGTCCTTCATGGCTCACCATGTCATTGCGGAAGTAGTTCAGTGGTAGAACACCACCTTGCCAAGGTGGGGGTCGCGGGTTCGAATCCCGTCTTCCGCTCCAAAAAAGGGGCCTTAGCTCAGCTGGGAGAGCGCCTGCTTTGCACGCAGGAGGTCAGCGGTTCGATCCCGCTAGGCTCCACCATATGTTTATAACGTAAGTCTTGGAGGATTGTCCGAGGCTTTTTTGTCTTGCTATTCTTTCGTACGCTCAAATTCGTTTAAGAGCAAGTCGAGCTTTTGGCTGCATGACACGACAATGTGAGAATGTAATGGGTAATCTTCGCCGAGATCGATTAAAAATTTTCTTATGTGTTCAATCTCATGTATAAGCTGTTGCTGAGTTTTCTCCATTTTACCCACTCCCTTGTGTGATCAAAGTTTTTAAGCCTCTATATATAGTATTCGAAATGGAATGAACATCCCCTTCTTAAAAATTAAAATGCATTTGAATTCTCTACAAAATTCTATTTCATGGTAAAATAAAATGGAAATCATGAAACATCTTAAACGTTCATTCGTATAAGAAATAGATTGATGTAGTAGGAGTTATTATTTATGGACAGTATTGATAAGAGACTTGTGCGTGAAGTGAGGGCTGGCGATGAACAAGCATTTGCCGAGCTTGTGGAGCTTTATAAAGATAAAGTGTATCAAGTAGCCTATCGAATGGTAGGAAATGTGCATGAAGCTCAGGATGTAGCACAAGAAGCGTTTTTGCGGGCATATACAAATATTGATACCTACGATATTCAAAGGAAATTCTCCACGTGGTTGTTTCGCATTGCCACAAATGTGGCGATTGATCGACTTCGCAAACGGAAACCGGACTTCCATTTAGAGGATCCAGTCCAAGGGGCAGATGGGTTAACGATTGAATCTCAGCTAGCGGCTGATGAGGAGCCTGTGGATGACCAAGTCATTCAAATGGAAACGAGAGATTGGATTCAGCAAGAAATCCAAGCGTTGCCACCAAAATATCGAATGGCTGTCCTTTTGAAATACATGGAAGATCTATCGTTGAAGGAGATCAGTGACATTCTTGATTTGCCTGTATCCACAGTCAAGACGAGAATCCACCGCGGTCGTGAAGCGCTGAGAAAGCGAATGCGACATGTGTAGAAAGGGTGTGAGCGAATGAGCTGCGAACAACATTACCGAACATTAATTGATAAATATATTGATGGCGAAGCAACGGCTGAAGAAAGACAGGAACTCAACGAGCATTTGGAAACGTGCGATGCCTGTTTTGAATACATGCTTGAAGTACGCAAAGTGGTCGCATTTGTCCAAAGTGCCTCCCATGTTCAAGTACCAGAAGGATTTACGGAAAATGTAATGAAAAACTTACCGAAACGAAAACAAACGAATCGTTTCAAAGTGTGGATGCGTCGTTATCCTTTAGCAGTGGCTGCCGCGGTCTTCGTTCTTCTCATGTCGACCAGTCTTTTCTCCATGTGGTCCAGTGATGGGGAGCATGTGACGGTCACGGGTACAGGAAATGTATCAATTGATCAAGAGAGTGGCCGTGTCATCGTCCCAGAGGGAGAAGTCATTCAAGGGGATTTGGTTGTCCGCAATGGAGAGCTTATTATTGAAGGGGAAGTACAAGGGAACGTCTTACTTGTCAATAGTAGTCAATATTTAGCATCTCCTGGATCTGTGTCTGGTGAAATTGATGAAGTGAATCAAATTCTCGACTGGATATGGTACCATACGAAAAAGTTTCTTACGAAAGTCATTGATATTTCTGATGAAAAAAACAGTCCTTCCTCCTAAGGGCTGTTTTTTTCATCCAGCCACGATGGTAGCAACATCGTTTCAAAGGTAAGATGCCATTACAATTGAGCTTGTAGCGAGCTTTGATGAAGAAGGGTAACTTGCAGAATAGGTTTATAAAAGGTGGAAGAAACTACAGAGAATGCAAAGAACCGCTTCCTCTTTAGAAAATGTGTTATAATAGACATACTGCCTTGCGAAATGCAAGGACTTTTCTTTTCCAATAGATCCGTAATCACTTTTGTTAACAAGTAAGACGAAATAACTTTGAATGGATACGATGCCTTGCAACCTGAGGCACGTAACGTAGATGTTTCACTTTATCAACTGAGCTCGAATGAATTGTAAAAATGGTTTGGAGGAAAGACCATGTTTTTTGGAGAAAATCTTCCGTGGCTCAATTACCTAACGCAAATACTCGACATTTTAGTCGTTACCTATGTGATATATAAAGCTATTATGATTATTCGCGGTACACGAGCCGTGCAGTTATTAAAAGGAATTACCGTTATTTTGATCGTATATGCGATCAGTATCTTCTTTAATTTGCGTACCCTTGGTTGGATCGTAAACCAAGCGATTACATATGGACTTTTGGCTGTCATCATTATCTTCCAGCCTGAACTGCGGAGAGCGCTAGAACAGCTTGGACGGGGGCGCTTCTTTGCTTCCCGTACCGCAAATGAAGAAGAGACGATGAAGAAAACGATTGATGCGATTGTCAAAGCATCCACTTATATGGGGAAACGGCGGATCGGTGCATTAATCTCTATGGAGAGAGAAACGGGAATGACCGACTATGTGGAGACAGGTATCCCGATGAATGCCAATCTCACGTCAGAGCTACTAATTAATACGTTTATTCCGAATACACCATTACATGATGGAGCTGTCATTATAAACAATGATACAATTCTTGCAGCAGCGTGCTACTTGCCCCTTTCAGAAAACCCATTCATCTCAAAAGAGCTCGGCACTCGGCATCGAGCCGCTCTTGGAGTGAGTGAGGTGACTGACTGCTTGACGATCGTCGTATCAGAAGAAACGGGTCATATCTCGTTGACAAAAAACGGCGAATTGCATAGAGACCTAGACGAGGAGCAGCTCCGCAGTTTGCTCGAAGCGGAGCTCATTTCAGAAGCGAAAATGGTCACCACCTCGCGTTGGCAGTGGGGAGGGAAGAAGAATGGATAAGCTATTTAATAGCCCATGGTTTGTTAAAATTATTTCTTTTTTCCTTGCGATCATGTTGTTTATTATGGTGAATGTAGATAATTTGAACAATCAGCCAAGCATTCTACCGACGTTTGATCACGGGAATCTTTCCTTAGGGGAGCTAGAGCTTACCGTACTATACGATGAAGAACGATACGATATTGTGGAGCAAACGGAAACAGTTCAAGTTGATTTAGAAGGTCCAAGAGGAGTGCTCACTGTCTTTCGCTTTGCCCGGCCATCTTATGAAGTATTTGTTGATTTAACCGAAGCTGGTGAAGGAAGCCACACTGTCGACGTAGAACATAGAGGGTTTCCAGGCGATTTGGCAGTGACGGTTGAACCGAGAATGGCTCGCGTTCAGCTTGAAGAACGACAAACGGTGTCTGTGCCGGTCACGGTTGAAATGATCAATGAAGAAGAGATCGAACCAGGCTTTTCCCCAGGTACGCCAGTCGTCTCTCCGGTTAACATTGAGGTGACGGCTGGCCGGAGCAAAGTGGAGCAGGTTGCCTCTGCTGTCGTTTATGTTGATATGACTGGGGCTGAAGGGGAGATAGAGCAAGATTTAGAGGTTCAGCTACTGAATGCAGCAGGGGAGCCGCTGGATTTTGATCGCGAGCCTCAGACCGTCAATGTTCGTATACCTGTTGAGAGCCCATCGGTGGAACTGCCAGTACGCGTGACTCGTGCAGGGGAATTACCAGATGGTTTGAGCATTGAATCTGTAGAGATTGAACCAAATACCGTCACTGTTTATGGTCCGCAAGACGTCCTTGACGAACTTTCAGTGATTGAAGGAGAAGACCTGTCTGTCGATTTATCTGCGATCGAAGACACCGAAACGATAACCCTCGATGTTCCTGTACCTGAAGGAGCTGAAAGTGTTAGTCCGGCACAGATTGAAGTGACACTCCACATAGAAGAGGAAGACGAATTGGAAATGGCAGAAGTTCCAATTGACATTGTCGGGATAGCTGATAATATGGAGGTTGTGTTTACGGATGGGAGCCCATCTGTTGTAGCCTTATCTGTTTTTGGAGCAAGTAAACATCTCCAAAACCTAGAAGTCGGTGATATTGACATTTATGTGGATGTGAACGGCTTATCAGAAGGGGTTCATGAGGTACCATTGGAGTTTGAGGGCCCGTCATTTTTACGTTTTAAAGCAGATACATCCACTACAGAATTGAGATTGACAGCGCAATCGAATGATGAGCGCCGTTGAAGGAGAGATCACAATGGGAAAGTATTTTGGAACTGATGGAGTGCGGGGAGTCGCCAATACAGAGCTCACGCCTGAGCTTGCGTTCAAATTAGGGCGTATCGGAGGGTATGTACTAACAAAAGACAAGGAAAACCCTAAGGTGCTCATTGGTCGAGACACTCGTATTTCTGGTGAAATGCTTGAAGGGGCTCTCGTAGCGGGTCTGTTATCTATTGGCGTAGAAGTTATGCGATTAGGAGTCATCTCTACACCTGGTGTCGCTTTTTTAACGAAAGCGGTTAGCGCCAGTGCAGGGGTTATGATTTCAGCCTCACATAATCCGGTGGCTGATAACGGGATTAAATTTTTCGGTCCTGATGGTTTTAAACTCCTTGATGAGCAGGAGAAGGAGATCGAAACGCTTCTTGATGAGGAAGATGCTTTACCAAGACCTACGGGTGCCGATTTAGGCCAAGCGAATGACTATTTTGAAGGAGCACAAAAATACCTTCAATTTTTAAAGCAAACGGTAGATGAAGACTTTACAGGTATACATATTGCACTCGATTGTGCAAATGGTGCGGCGTCCTCGCTCGCCCCTCACCTGTTTGCCGATCTTGAAGCCGATATTTCGACAATGGGGACATCGCCAAACGGAAAAAACATAAATGATGGTGTCGGCTCTACTCACCCAGAAGCTCTCGCGGCATTTGTTAACGCGAAAAACGCCGATATTGGCCTTGCTTTTGATGGTGACGCCGATCGACTCATTGCCGTAGATGAAAAAGGAAACATCGTGGACGGCGACAAAATCTTGTATATTTGTGCTAAGTATATGAAAGAAAAAGGGCTGTTGAAGCAACAGACGCTTGTGACAACAGTAATGAGTAATTTAGGTCTCTATAAGGCGTTAGAAGCGTTGCAAATCGATACGAAGCAAACCGCTGTAGGTGACCGTTACGTCATGGAGGAAATGCGTAAAGGTGGATACAACCTTGGCGGAGAACAGTCTGGTCATATTATTTTCCTTGATCATATTACGACAGGTGATGGCATGCTCTCTGCGCTACAACTCGTCAATATTATGAAGCAGACAGGAAAGAAACTGTCAGAGCTTGCTGAGGAGTGGGAGACATTCCCGCAAACCCTTGTAAACATTCGAGTAACAGACAAACATGCTGTGACAGATAACGAGAAGGTTGCCGCTGTGATCAAAGAAGTAGAGCAAGAAATGAACGGTGAAGGTCGAGTATTAGTTCGTCCGTCGGGGACAGAACCGCTTGTACGCATCATGGTTGAGGCGAAAACAGAAGAGCTATGTGACGCTTTTGTGAATAAAATAGCCGATGTCGTAAAGGCAGAGCTAGGGCAAGAGTAATTGAATCCTTTGCACATTCTCATGCGCAGGCAACACGTTGTATGTTGCTTGCGCATATTTTGTAGTAGTTGTTTGAAAATGTTGATCAGTCTGAATGAAACAAAAAAAGTTTGGAGATTTGTTGGGAATGATTGACGTGCAGACAACAATTAGGTATGATTAGCCTGTCGAAGATAGAAAGGAGGATCGCAACAGAGGGAGACCTCTATGACAGTTGAAGCGCCAGGACTATTCCACGGACGGTAACGGAATAGTTGACGAGGAGAGGGTTTATCGAAGGTTCGGCGGATGCCCTCCGGTTGCACATGACAGCCGCAAGCTTTTGTAAAAAACAGAGGGGCGACCTTCTGGACAAAGGCAAAAGCGTTCATGCTAACAAAAAAGAGATAAAGAGTGGGGGCAAGTAGCCCCCTCGGTTACTTGCCCCCACGCCCGGGAGGTAACCAAAACTATGTGTGGAATTGTAGGTTATATTGGAACGGAAGATGCGAAAGAGATTTTATTAAAAGGGCTTGAGAAGCTTGAATACCGTGGTTATGACTCAGCAGGAATCGCTGTGGCTACGGAAGAAGGGGTCCATGTTTTTAAAGAAAAGGGACGGATTGCGACCCTTCGTGAAGTAGTGGATCAAGGCGTAAAAAGTACGGTTGGAATCGGACATACTCGTTGGGCGACGCACGGTGAACCGAGCAAGGTTAATGCCCACCCGCATCAAAGCGAATCGTCTCGCTTTACCATTGTTCATAATGGAGTCATTGAAAATTATGAACAGTTGAAGCGTGACTATTTGCAGGCCGTGACATTACAAAGTGATACGGATACGGAAGTGGTCGTTCAGCTTGTTGAGCGTTTTGTTCATGAAGGACAGAGCGTGGAAGCAGCGTTCCGCCACACCCTTTCCCTATTGAAGGGATCGTATGCCATCGCCTTATTAGACAAAAAAGACACAGACACGATTTATGTGGGAAAAAATAAGAGCCCGCTTCTTGTCGGTGTTCAGGATGGGGTCAATGTCGTTGCGTCAGATGCGATGGCGATGTTACAAGTAACGGATCAATTTCTTGAAATTATGGATGAGGAAATCGTCATTGTCACAAAAGATGACGTGACCATTAAAACGCTTGATGGCACAGCCGTCAGCCGTGAGCCTTATACAGCAGAGTTAGATGCGAGCGACATCGAAAAGGGGACGTACCCTCATTTCATGTTAAAAGAGATTGATGAGCAGCCGTTTGTCATTCGTAACATTATCCAAAAATATCAAAACGAAGACGGCTCTGTCCGTTTAGACGAAGACATTCGTCAAGCGGTTATGGAAGCTGATCGGATTTACATTATAGCAGCCGGCACGAGCTACCATGCAGGACTTGTCGGCAAACAGCTCATTGAAAACTTTGCAAAACAACCAGTAGAAGTGCATATTGCCAGTGAGTTCTTATACAATATGCCACTGCTGTCGAAACGCCCACTCTTTATCTTTATCTCCCAAAGCGGGGAAACGGCGGATTCACGAGGCGTTCTCGTCGAAGTGAAGAAGCTTGGCTACAAAGCACTGACGATCACGAACGTGCCAGGCTCTACTCTTTCACGTGAAGCGGACTTTACGCTTCATACGCATGCAGGCCCAGAAATTGCGGTGGCGTCCACAAAAGCCTATACAGCACAAATGGCGGTACTCACGTTACTTGCAGCTGACACAGCGAAAGCAAAAGGAATCGACCTCGGGTTTGATCCAATCCAAGAGCTTAGCATTGTGGCCAACGCCATGGAGACACTATGCAACCAAAAGGAAACCCTTGAAAAGATTGCCCGCGATTATTTAGCGGTCACTCGCAACTGCTTCTTCATTGGCCGGGCAACGGATTACTTCGTTTGCCTCGAAGGCGCGCTCAAGCTGAAGGAGATTTCCTACATTCAAGCAGAAGGCTTCGCAGGCGGCGAATTAAAACACGGCACGATCGCGCTCATCGAAGAGGGCACACCGATTGTCGCCCTTGCAACACAAGAGCACGTGAACCTAAGCATTCGCGGCAATGTGAAAGAAGTGGCGGCTCGCGGGGCATTCCCGTGCATTATCAGCATAGAAGGACTGAACGAAGAAGACGACACATTCGTCCTCCCGAAAGTCCACAGCCACCTTACACCGCTCGTGTCTGTCATCCCGTTGCAGCTGATCGCGTACTATGCAGCCCTTCACCGCGGATGCGATGTGGATAAACCACGAAACCTTGCGAAGAGTGTGACGGTGGAGTAGGTCGGTTTTATAGTTTGACTTGGTGATTGAAATAAAGTTGCGACGTTTTACCCCTTTGGATATGATTAGCCAAAGGGGTTTTTTATGAACAGGAAGTGTGTGATTACCTTCCAAATCTTTTTGTTCTTGTCCTTCCTCTCTCTTGGATTGTTCCTCTTCATTATGTTTTGGATGGTTATTATAACTATTTGTTAAGTTAGTAGAACTATTTGTTAAGTTATTAGAGATATTTGAAACATTATTGCGTAAACTTTTTTTAACGGTGACCGTTAAATTTTCTTTACGGTCTACCGTTAAATTATTTTTACGGTCTACCGTTAAATTTTCTTTACGGTGGTTTTTCCTTCTGAAAGCATAGATTTGAGCCTGTGAACCATAATCCTTTTTCCAATCACGAACCTTCTCCAACGGTTGTGTCTCCCTCGACTTATCATTGCAAGGATACTCATATACAATCACATTGATCGGCTTCTGTGACTTCCTGTTGCTATCCTCATACTCTTCTAAATCAATTAATCCATATTCCCATAATGGTTGCAGATACTTTTTATATAAGGTTGGTTTTGATACTCCTAACCTTTCAGCCAACTTCTCCAACGACTGGGGAACTCTATCAATATCATCCTTCGCTCTAGCTTTATCACTACGGTCAACAAACGTATGAAACTTCAACCAAACACAAAACGTTTTTTCTCCGAGCTTGTCCATCCAATCATCCGCAGCTATAAAATGAATGGTAGGTAATCGTAATTCTTCTCTCTTTTTCTTCCCCTGTTTAAAATTCAATGTGTTTTCAGTCATAACAAAAAACCCTCTCTCTTTTTCATTTAATAGAAAAGAAACAGGGTTCAGGACAAATTACCAAATATTAACCTGAATTATTCATACCTCGAACATAAATCAGGGTTTTAGGCCAAAAACGATTAGATTCCCGATCCCTTTGAAAGAATCATGGTTATTTTTCTTCTGAAAAGCATCTTTCTAGAATGAGGAGCGG
>NZ_SNUY01000078.1:0-10447 GCF_004376175.1 Halalkalibacterium halodurans
CGCCCTTGATTGACCTCTGAATAAACCATTGGTGTGTTTGTCAAGAGCGATAGCGTGGCATTTCCACCTAATAAATGGTAGGTAGTATGAACCGTGCTAGTTTTTCATAGAACTTTTGACACTACCTCATCATTCATGATATTTTCGACCATATGAACATCTATCGCAGAATATTTAATACGGTTTTTTTGAATGGCATAAAACAAAGTGTGATACATCTTACGTTTTGGATTACTTCGAGATGGCATTAATAAGAAAATGCTAACTCCCATACCAAAAACATAATAGGGAATGGTTAACGAAGAGTGAACCATTCCCTTAGATAGATAAAGAAAAAAAGCAGTTAGTAATAGAATGACAATCTCTTTAAGATGAAATGACTTGGTTATCTTTATCTCACTTTTAAAGTGTTTCGGAATTTCATACAAGCTACCTTCCTCCCTTTCTCCAATCTCTTATTGTTCTTCCGATTCGATACCCTGTATTGTAACCTTTTACATGCTCTTCCTTGGCTTTCATAACTACTCTATTTTGCCCCCAAATAGTATTTGGGTGTTGGGCTGTTTTAAACCCTGTTTCCTTTGTAGTATCGTATGTGGTTTCTTGATATTTTTCATTAGGTGCAGTACTTTCTCCACTCGGAACTGGCGCTGTACCTTGTACGCTTTCACTTGAAATTGGTGCAGTACTTTCTCCACTCGGAACTGGCGCTGTATCTTGTACGCTTTCACTTGAAATTGGTGCAGTACTTTCTCCACTCGGAACTGGCGCTGTACCTTGTACGCTTTCACTTGAAATTGGTGCAGTACTTTCTCCACTCGGAACTGGCGCTGTATCTTGTACGCTTTCACTTGAAATTGGTGCAGTACTTTCTCCACTCGGAACTGGCGCTGTACCTTGTACGCTTTCACTTGAAATTGGTGCAGTACTTTCTCCACTCGGAACTGGCGCTGTACCTTGTACGCTTTCACTTGAAATTGGTGCAGTACTTTCTCCACTCGGAACTGGCGCTGTATCTTGTACGCTTTCACTTGAAATTGGTGCAGTACTTTCTCCACTCGGAACTGGCGCTGTATCTTGTACACTTTCGCTTGAAATTGGTGCAGTACTTTCTCCACTCGGAACTGGCGCTGTACCCTGACCAGCCTGTGCATTCAGATTCTGACCTTTCATGCCTTGATCAGCTTGTGCATTTGGATTCTGACCTTTCATGCCTTGATCAGCCTGTGCATTTGGATTCTGACCTTTCATGCCTTGACCAGCCTGTGCATTTGGATTCTGACCTTTCATGCCTTGACCAGCCTGTGCATTTGGATTCTGACCTTTCATGCCTTGACCAGCCTGTGCATTTGGATTCTGACCACTTGGGATTTTGTTATTCGCTTGATTACGTCTCGATTGAGATAAAGCGCCATTGTCTTTTTTTGCCCCATTAGTAGCTTGTATACCTGCCTTTAATCCCCCTGCTAAACCTACACCTTGATTGAATTTAGAGAAGCTTTCACTTACGAGTTTGCCCCCTACCTTTGATGTCACGTTTGATACAGCTTTACTAGCCATCACTAATCCTACACCTGTCCGCCAACTATCTTTTAATCCTGCGTCTACTCCTAGTATTCTTTCGACTAAGTGTGGACCATCAATAAGAGCAAGGCTAGCCGCTAATAATAGTAACGAGCTTCCAAACGACCCCAAAGACGATTGACCACTTAGCCAGTTTGAAAAAAGCACATAGAATTTAAGAGACACTGCAAGAAAAAAGATAACCGCAAAATTGGAAATTATATCATTAATAATTTGTTTGATTCGCTGTCCTCCTGATAAATCTGTGACAGCTATAAATAAGCCAAACAGCTTTTTAAATGCTAACTCAAATATAATTCGTCCAACTTTTAAAACAGCTATAATTAACGTAATTCCAATCACAGATAAGCTAAAAATCGTATTCCACCAAGCTACATGCCAACGGTAGTAAAGTTCTTTACCAATACCAAACCATCCGTTGCCAAGTGGCTCTTCTCTAAAATTACCATTTGTGTCCATAACCAATTTGCTTTTTAAGTAATCATTATTTATATCATCACTGTCGGGATCTATCAATTCATTAATATCTATATACGTTATTCGACTAACCGGAAGATCATTTACAAGTCCTTTTTCCGGTATTCTCACATTAAAATCCTTTTTTGCATAAAGGTATACATCAGCAATATTACCTTTAATAAGTTGTTCAGCATTTGTGCCAGCGCTAGTATCACCTATGGCTTTGACCCCTGCTGTTGTTATATTGTCTAAATTAGACAATAGCAGGGGCAATGCAATAATAAACAAGAAAGCCAATAAAACATTAGTCACAACTCTTTCCCGATCTTGCATTTTCCCTGCCATAAACTTATATCCTATCC
This sequence comes from Halalkalibacterium halodurans, assembly GCF_004376175.1. Taxonomy (GTDB): domain Bacteria; phylum Bacillota; class Bacilli; order Bacillales; family Bacillaceae_D; genus Halalkalibacterium; species Halalkalibacterium halodurans. The sequence goes on from NZ_SNUY01000078.1 coordinate 2,406, forward strand.
ACACCAGTGATATTGCAACAAGTACCCATAATACCGGCGACCATTGTTTTATAAAGTTATTTACAGGTGCTGAGTTGAAAAATCCATTCATAGTCAATACTGTATCCGTCATACCTTCTACTTGGTTGACTAGCCACATAAGCCCTAAAATGAGCCACCAGCCTAACTCTCGAAGGGATGAACTAAGTATATTAGCAATGTTCAAAATCGAATCATATTGTTCTAAAACGTCCAAAAAATCTCCCCCTATAAGGTCACTGAAATATCATGCTTTGCTTTTTGCAAATACAAGAAATTAAATAACAAAAATAAGTAAAAGACTGTAAAAATAACTAAAGTAATAGGGGAATTAAGAAAGTCAGCATATAGCTTACTAGCAAAGAGCGATAAAAGAATAGGAACCGCAAATACAATACCTGTCATAAAATAAACTCTGTTCGCACTATATTTTTTCTCTCTCTGCAATTCATCCCTTTTAGTTGTCTCGAAGTTAATTAATTTGCTAGTAGGACTGAAAAGATCTGTTACAGATCCCCCCATTTGATACTTAATCTCTAATATTTGATGGAAGGCATTTAGCGATACAAAATTATATTTTTCAAAATGAGCTACATCGAGTACACCTTCTTGTTTGAGCGTTTTTATAGTCTTGTCTATATCCTTTTTCAATAAATCACTAGCCGATTCTTTAGCTCCTTCTAAGGCAAAAAGAACGTTTTTGCCTGTCTTTAAATAAAAAACAACATTTGAAACATACTTACTTAACTCACTAAAAATCCTCTGTTCTTTCTTTAACTGCCTCCCCAACAATGAAATGCTATAGAAGCAAAGCAAAGACCCAACAAGCCCTAACAAAACGCTTAATACAACATGTTTGCTGATCATGTAGATGTAAAGAAAGTTGATACTAAAATAAAGGAGTAAATGGAGCAATACCACCCAACCAGAAAACAATTCTTTTGTTAAACCCCATACATCTTTCATTTTTTTAACCTCCTGTTTTGATTAATAAAAAAAGGCTTACAAGTCCAATCACTTGTAAGCCCCGAAAAAATCCCTAATAACAATATAGCACGCTTTGAGTACCTTGTTAGTACTTAAATAGTTCATAAAAAGTTCGTTTAACCAACTTCCTTTTGAGATTCTTTTTCTTTGTTTTTAGTTTTTAATGGCTTTGTTAAATCTAAAATCTTGTTAGAAAAATCCTTAGAAGTCTTAACAAAGCTATTTATTTTATCACCCTTAAAATAGTACGGTGTTGATACATAATCTTTTCCTTTACTCTTACCTGTTACAATTCCATTTACAATTAAATTACGATAACCAATATTAACAGATATATTACCGTTAGAGAAAGTATGTGAATGAATGATTTTAGGATCAAACTTCCCCCCCCCTGAACTAATATTAATCCCTACATTCTTAACTGTATTTTTTTCCTTAACCTGATGTTTAAGCTCATAGTAACTTTTAATCAACGCCCCTTCTATCATTCGTTTATCAAGGCTTTCTTCAAATCTATACACATCCCTCCATACACTATCAGTCCCCTTTTTTTGTGGATAATTAATCATAGGTGAACCTTTATATTCCTCTATTACAATATTATTGAGAGTTATCTCACCGTACTTCACACATGCAAGGGAAATTCCTTTATCTTGCAAAAAGGTCATATTAACAATCTTAACTTTATAATCATTTGATTGCTCTGTTTTGTCATTCATTTTCTCACCCTCCTCTTTTTTCAAATCTATGTCTAAGGTTCTTAAAGTTAGCTCTATTTGTCGCTCAAAAAGTAAGCGGTTGCTTTGGAGTAAGTCATTAGGATCTTTTAGATCCATATCTGGATAAATAAATCCTTTATGAAACAACTTCTCTTCATCCAAAACGTGTGCTATTTTTTTATCTGCTTCTTTTCCTGCTCTATCATTGTCAAAAGCTCTAATAATCTTTTTCCCCTTAAACTTATCAGGGTTTTCTTTTATAAATGTTTCAAGCTGTTTTATTTTATTTGAACCTGTAGTCATTAATAAACCCATTTTCGGATCTATTTCTCGGAATGATAGTCCGTCTATAATACTTTCACTAATAACAACAGTTTCAGCATTATCCGGTATATCTTCGACAAAATATCTTGCTTTCTCTGTTGGATTTAAAAATAACTGGATTTCTTTCTTCTTTAGACTAGGATCAGACGACCTTAATAACAACGAGTCAATTGATCCTTCATGATTGTAAATAGGAAAAACAATATTCCTCTTTGTCATAAAGTCCATTTTCGCATAGTCTTTTTTGATTAGGTCAGGGATTTTCGAGAACATAAGTGATACAATCTTAGGATCTTTTAGATCCAAAATGAAAGGTTTCGTAACTTCTCGATTTATCCCCCGATAATTTTCTAATTCTTGATTTACAACATGTTTACTCATGAATTTAAAAAAATTAGTACACCAGTCGATTTGCTCTTTTTGTTTTAAAGAGATACTTTTAGGTTTTTCGTTTTTCTTTAAGTTCAGATTACCTTTTAGTTTTTCATTTAGTTTAATATGCCAACGTTCACCGCAATTATTTTGCCTATTGCACTGTAACACATTAAGATTATCTTTATACATAAATGCTTCTGGCTGATTACAAGATGGACAAGTACATAAAAAATAACGCCCCTGTGGTTGAGCGTTTAAAGATTCCAACATATCATCAATATTCCTAAACTCTAATTGATTCACCATATTGTTTACCTCAACTATACAGACTCACTTAAATAACTGTGATCATTTGTAACCTCTCTGTGAGTAGATAAAACAATTGCTGGATAACTTAATTTTTCAATCTCTTTATCATCAAAAGTAAGTCCTTGAGAGCTTACCAATATCTTCTGTTTTTCTTTGATCCTATAATAATGATCCGTCTTATTAATTTGTTGCTCAATTGCCTTTTCTAAATTTCTAGCTATGAGATAAATGATAGCTCCGTCTCCAAAGATACTCTTATTATCAAAATATTTTTGTAACTCCAGAGATCCCACTACAATGAAGTCATTATTTAAACATTCAGATAGAGCAACAACTTCCTCCATTTCTTCTTCTAAACCTTTTAATAAAGCAAAATCATTAAATTTATTAGAGTAATATATACAAGGAGTACATTGAGGACTACTTGTAAACAGAAGAATGATCTCCTGCCAAAACTGTTCCGCCATAGCATAGCATTTTTCTGCAATCCTATTTACAATTTTTTCATTTAAATATTGATTCTCATGTAATAACAAATTACTCATAATTAACTCTCCTAACTTTTATTTTTTTCAAAAACCACTTTAGTAACATGACTGATATACTCAGTAACCGCCCAATACTTAAAATCCATGCCTTTATTAATGCTCGACTCATATAACACTTTTTTTACCTCTTCTTGATCCAACGTTGCAACATACTCCATAATCTCACGTTCAAAACGCCCAAAGAATCCACATTCTATTAATTCCTCAATTTTTAAAGTTTCTTTTTTGTTCTGCAACCTTCTAATTAGTTTGCCATCTTGACAGATGTTTTTTACTAAGATTTCTGCTACATTATCGAATCCATGTTTTGAAAATAAATTTAAAAGATCGTCTTCTGTTTGTCCGTTTGATTGACTTTCATTTTCCTCATTAATGTTAAAGACAATAATCGCTTCTTCTGACTTCTGATCCTTTTGTTCATTCTGTAAGTATCCAGATAATACTGGCAGTATAATATTATTTTTTATATCGTCCTCAGAGGAAATAACTATCCCCTTTTTAATAATTGAATACCACCTGTTCTTCAATAAAGTTTCTATTTCTTTATTCTTTTTTAGCGCCAATACGTAGTCCTCTAAAGCTAGTTGCTCGAATAAATATCTTTGAACCTCTTCATAAACTTCCGAATCTCTTAGGCATTTATCAAGTCTAGATAAAGGTAAACTGTAGCGACTTGCTACAGCATAATTCTGAAACATTGAAAAGTTTTCAACGTCATTTAGACTTTCCTGTGTTAATTCCTGTGTTAAGACTAGATCATCAAAAGAATACTTAATTGCTTTTGCAATATCATTAACTTCACTATAAAAACTACCTACTATTCGATCTCTAAAAAGATCATAGAGTTGCTTCAATTTTTCTAAACTAAAAGAAAAATCTTGATTAGAAAATTGTTCTTCGACTTCAATAGCAAACAATTTAAAATTTTGATCCAAAAACAATTTCTTTTCTTTTGATAGAAAATCAGTAAAATCATTGATCACTTTATTTTTCGTAGCTTCATTCCAATTTGACGCATTTTTTATTATCAGATAAATCGATTCTTCCAAACTTCTATTATCATTAAAATCAATAAAAGCCTTTAACACTCTTTTATTTTTAATAAACAAAGTAAAGGACAGTTCAACATTATCCCTTCCATTTTTTCTAAATTCACCTTTAAGTTTTTTTAAGATTCCTTCTAATTCGCTAATAAAATATCGTCGCTTTGGATCTAAATCTCTAATGCTGTTATTAGCTTCAACAACTACATGTACTTCCCTCATGTCAAAACCCCTTTTTAACAGTAAATACAAAAAAAGATGGTGAGTTAATAACTCACCATCCTACATTTCTAGAAGGCAACTACCCCTCTTAAACTGTCTCGTAACGCTCCTGCTCCCAGCACAATCACCAGTCCAACAAGAAGCCATGTAATATTTCGCTTGCCCTTTTCCCTACCTTCTTGTCCTCCTGCAAAGAAGTTATACCCCGCCATACATAACATTACTGCACAAAAAGCCCACGCAGGCATTTGAATAAGCCCTAAGAAGTTTATTAAAGTAGAAATTACACCCTGCATTTTTATAATCCTCCAATCTCATTTAAATTAATCTGATACTGCTTCTAAAACAAAAGATAGATTTTCTGTGATTACTTTTTCATGTTGTGAATGTAGCCATTCATTGTAATCCACTCCTTTCAGAGCAAGAATTTTTTCAGCTTGCTCCTTCTTTGTTTTAAAATTACTTGGCTTCTTTCTTGGTCTATTTTGCTGTTCATTTTTCAGTTGTTCCATATTCTCATCTCCTTTATTCCAACGAAATAATATTAGACAACCTTTCGTATAGGTCACCATCACTTGTTCTAAAAGAATGTAATAGCTGAGGTTGATCCTGCACCAATTCGAGTATTAGATTCTTTTGTGAATCCTTAATCTCGACAGCATGTGTATAACTAACATTTAACGTAGATTCAGGTTGTTCATTGACGTATACGTCATCATAAACAGATCCTAATAGATACTTCTGAAAAGCAAATTCTTTACCAAAGTCAAGCGTTAGATCATTAAGTGTGAGCTTACCCAAAACATAATGATTCTTATACTGTCTCTCTCTATTCAGAAATGACTTTGGATCAACAGGTAAATAGTACCTTTGACCATCAAAAGTTGTTATGTTTTCATTACTAAATTTTGACTTAGTAATTGATTCATACTCTAACTTTGCCTGTTTCTTTATATCTTCCTTACTTGACTTTCTAGGGACTGAGAACTGAAACCCTGTTTTATCTAAAATAAAAAAATCATCTTTAGCACCAAAATACGCCTTATACTGGTTTGCTTCACCCTCTTGTATTTCTATTAACTCAAGGGGAATTGCATACTCTGTATAGGCGTAAGCAGTTTTATTTTGATATTTTTTCTGTATAGATTCATCCAAATCTACAGGGTAAAGGAACATAAAATCCTCGTCAATGTTATAAGGGAATGGCTCTCCAAAGTCTGATTTGTACTCTATTGGCTTATCAAATATCGGAAGCCAACTTTGCGTGAGTAAAGTAATCATTCTTTGATCATTAAGCTTTAGTGACTCATAATAACTTTCTTTTTCCCCTTTCGAACCTACCTCTACCGTTTGCCCTATTAAGAATCTGTGATCAGTACCAAATTCTAAATTATAGGTTTCATTATATGGATAATCTAAGTTAAACGTTTCTTCCCACTGGAAGCTTTTTTTATACTCTTTATCCCACACAGGTGTACTATCTTTGTAGATCCACTCAAAACAATGCTGTCCTTGTTGATCAGTACAAGTATAATTACGCCTAAAATGGTTCGTATACTCATAAGAAAAAGAAAACAGAACATCCCTTTTTTTTACATCCAATGGTTGTAACTTCGTTGAAAATGGTTCATCCTCTACGTTGTTAAATACATTTGCTGAATAGATACGATTTTCTACATTTTGTACATCAAAGTGCAACCCTGCAACCGTAGCAGAATTAACCAATAAGGTTTCACTAGGGTTATTTTCTTTAATTTTTTGTAAGCGCCATGATACTTCACCTTGAGCTTTCCCTTCTGTTGCACCATCTAATTCTTCTATACTGGAAGGGTTCGGCAAAGATACTTTGTAGGTAAATGTAAAATTCATATTGTTATTTGGTGTAGTCCCTTCATATTTTTGTCCTTCTGGCGAAGCGACAAAAGGGTTTCCGTTGGAATCCTTAAAAAATCCAGCCTTCTCAGGTGCATACGAGTAAGAGTTTCCAACAGTAGATTTTACCTTCGTTTGCATTAATATCTTGCCTGTCGCGTAATCCTTATGAGTAATTGTTACATCAACTGTACATCTTTGATTGATGTTTACTATTGACCCATCTGGACAAACCTTTTTGGTTACTTGGTACGATAGAGTAGCAATAGTACCACCAAAAGCCCAATAGCTACTAGCTGCCCATCGAGTTCGTCCTGAATCATGAGGGCTACTGACACCATACCAAACAACAGTACTCTTTTGATCTTGGTTCACACGTTGATAAAAGCGATTGTAGTCAAAATAGTTGCCACTGTTTGTAGTCCCTCTTGGTTCGATTCGCCTGATAACACCATTTCCAATCATACGTAACTGTTGAGCGTTAATCCCACTAGAAAGGCTAATTTCACCATTACCCCAAGATAGATTTTCAAACTCAAAAGGTAAACGCAATTCGTCATAAAGAACAGTTGAACCTACTCTTTTGACAATACGTAACTGCCAATCAGAGTTATTTTCCCCATCCTTAAAAAGCTCATCTAATGGAACATGCGCTCTAAACCCTACATGTTCATAATACATGTTGCAAGTTGCATTATTTTGGTTTCTAGCACTATTCGCACAAGGGTTCCAAATATCCCCCGTTTGAGACTGACGGTTGAACTCCATATCTTTTGAAGCGTTAAAATTAAGTTGTTCCGCTTTATAAAACTTGTCTTCCCCAGTCCTAATATTTTTAAGCCAAATGTATGTGTCTTGGTTATTTTCTGTGTGGTGTCTATGTCCAATAACTGCTGACCATCCTGTGAAAGTTAAATATTGCCTACTACCTTTTCCAAAGTCCCTACGTTTAATGCTCCAGCCTTCTTTTCCGTCTCTTTGCATATAAACATCATATACCATCTTTTTTCCACTTTCGAAAGTAGCAGATCGATCTCCTTTTGTCCTCTTGTTTACATCGCTCATTTTAACGTCGTAAGGACTGTAACTATTCGCTAATCCATTTTCAGGGAAAGCCAACCAAAGAGCAAACCAAAGAGCAAATAATGAAAACACAACAGTTATATAGGAAATTGCTTTCTTCATCATTAGAAGTCCCTCACCCCCTTTTCGAATAAAAAAACACAAAACCTAGTAGCTTCGTGTTTTAGAATACATTGCGAATCGTATCTGTAATACCTTTAAAAACAGTATCTACTGTTTGACTAAACCATCCATTATCACCACCAAGTGCTACCCCTAGCACTCCAAAGAGCATTACAGCAAGAACAATTAAAAACAAAGATCCATTTTTTTCACCCATCAGTTTCACCCCCTTTTCGAATAAAAAAACACGAAACCTAATAGCTTCGTGTTTTAGAATACATTGCGAATCGTATCTGTGATACCTTTAAAAACAGTATCTACTGTTTGACTAAACCATCCATTATCACCACCAAGTGCTACCCCTAGCACTCCAAAGAGCATTACAGCAAGAACAATTAAAAACAAAGATCCATTTTTTTCACCCATCAGCTTCACCCCCT
>NZ_SNUY01000078.1:10457-15514 GCF_004376175.1 Halalkalibacterium halodurans
CTTTAAAAACAGTATCTACTGTTTGACTAAACCATCCATTATCACCACCAAGTGCTACCCCTAGCACTCCAAAGAGCATTACAGCAAGAACAATTAAAAACAAAGATCCATTTTTTTCACCCATCAGCTTCACCCCCTTTTCGAATAAAAAAACACGAAACCTAATAGCTTCGTGTTTTTCCCTATTCATCCACATTAATATATTAACATTTGATGAGGTCAGAATCAGTTCCTAAAAAGTACACAAAAAGTACATCACATAAAAATACTTGGTACTTGATGTATTTTTTCAGCAAAAATCAGGTTTTTCTTTGTTTTTTCAGAAATCCTACCCATAAACTCTTCTTCATGATATTTTTTCGTTTCCTCATCATACTTTTTAATTCTCTCATAGATTAGATTATATTCAATCCCATCTTCGGAAAAATCCAGAAATTCAACGATTTCTTTTATATAACGCCGAATGCTTCCTTCTTTTGTATAATCCATCCCCATATGGATACCAAAACCCAATTGACTAATATCTTTTCCGAGTAACAGTTCATTTTGTTGATAAACCTTCCCGATCATTCTCATGATCCGACTAGGAATACTCTTTGCGTCCGAAGCGTGCAAAGTGGTAATAATACTATGGTTCGTAAGAGCCGACTCAAGCATTTCATAAGCTTCTCCCCCCCTTATCTCCGAAATGATCAACCAGTCAGGATTATTTCTTAATCCCGATTTAATCAGATCGTGAAACGTAACATTGATGTTCTCTTCTTTTCTAATCCTCCAACTACGAATATCCTTATTTGGGTAAAGAGATTTAATGTGACTATCCATCGTATCTTCCATAAGAGTGATATTATGATGTTCAGGGATAAAATCGACCAAAAGCTTTTGTAATTCTGTTTTACCAGATCCAGTTTCTCCGCTTATAATCATATGATTTTTTGTTTCCACTAAGACTTTTAATAATTGTTCTATCTGACTGTTTGCTAAAGTAGCGAGACTAGTAATTGCTTTTCTTGGTTTGGAAACCCGAATTGCCATTGTTATTCCAAAAGGGCTAATAGTCTTATGGACAGCATTCAGCCTTATATTATCAATTTCTGTGTCTAGTATCGGACTAGCGTCCGTAAACTCTTTATTGCGGATATTTGCTATTGATCTTACGATTGTGGCAATTGCTTCTTGAGACGGTTGATCTTTAGCTTTATACCGCCCTTTTTTATTGTCTTGAATAAATAAAGTCGTACCGTTATAAGATATATCAGTAATATCATCATTCATTAGATACGGTTCCAAAAAACTTGAATATAAAAGTTCTTTAATCTCCTTATTTTCAGTTTGTTTATCCATACTTAACCTCTTTTCTATCCCTATAGTCCGCTTAATGCGTCATTTACCGTCATAACCAAAGATACAGCAACAAAACTTAAGGTGAATAATACACATGTAATAAGCACAGGGTTAGCGTATTTTTCCATAGCATTTACTTTATACTTAATTAATTCATTGGTTTTATTAAAGTGTAATTGGTAAATAATCGTTTCCAACTCTTTTAAATCCTTTTTATTCACTCCATGCTCTGAAAAGTCATAAATAATGCTCATTACATTAACAGCTTCGGGCGTACCAATATAATGAGCAAAATCTAAATATGAGTTTCGATCATTTTTCTTTTCAATGGCATTAACTAACTTTTGAAGTTCATCATGTAATAAAGGGTGCTTTACATATTTTAGTGTTGCCTTTAATGTTTGATACACATTTCCCTGAGTTTCTAATAGCGAAATGAAATATCTTAAAAAAATTGGAAAAATGATCGACTTGATCTTATCTACTCGATTTTTCTGCATTAATAACTGTACATAAGGTAGTTTATAACCTAAATAACCTAAAAGGGGGACACCTATTAAAGCAAGGGAAATATTTTGAAACGAGTAACTTGAGAACAAGGCAAAAAGTACAAATAGACACGCCCACACTATCCGATATCCGTTGAATTTCGCCTTATTCACTTTAAACACTTGAAACAGATCTTCTTTCTCTTTTTCCAAAATAAATTTAATCATCCTCATCCTCCCAATCCTCATCCTCTGTGTCATTCACTTGATCGAATAGTAAGCCCCCGCCCTTTTGTAATTTTTTAAAGGTGTCGACTGCTTCTTTTTCTTGTTCCGTATTAACTACATTAATTATGTTTAGCTTTTTGTACTTCTCTTCCCAATAACTCCACTCTTCTAACTCAAAAAAGGGCTTTATTGTTTGTTTAACTCGGTCAATCGCATTTGAGGGAAGATGTTTAGCTACATGAAAAAGAAATGATTGAAATTGTAGAAATGTAAAATCATCAAAGTTATCCTCAAAGATTTTTAGTTCATCTTCTGGCAAACACTCATACATTACATCTTTAATTAGCTTTTGATCCCCCAGATCCAGTTCATTCGTTATTTTCCCAAACTTATCTTTATGATTCTTTGTACCAAAAACTAGCCTTTCAACATCAAGATCTTTATGTTCTCCTACTATCGGTAAATCCAAAATAGATCCCGATGTATCAAACTCATCCGTCAGGTATCTCCACCTTGATTTCAAAGATGTTTTCCCTGTATTGTATATAGGCTTGGGCGTCACTTTATTTCTCTTTTTGTCTTGCCTTTTTATTACCCTTACTACCACACTTTCTTCTTCTAATAATTCCATCAATTGATTTGGGTCTAATAACCATTTGTCTTTTACTGTTTCTGTAGCAGTTTTGTTTAAAGACAAAAACGCTCCATTTCTAGTAAGATCATCAATGGTTTTTTTACCTATCAATTTCGAAAAATGTTCGGCAGTTGACAGGTCATTAGTCAAAATGTATATTTGGTTACCGCAGTTACCACTTATGGTCTTACTTGCACTTCCATAAACTTGATCAAGCTGGCTATAGGCTTGCACGATCAAATTAAATCGTATATTGCGCCCCAAGCAAACAGTAATGATCGTGTCCATCCCTTCAATAGGAGGCATATTTCCAAATTCGTCCAAAAGAAAAACAACTTCCCTTTCACATTTATTCCCCTTAGAAACGGAAGCTTTTCGAGCCAAAACGAAATACAGTTGTCTAACAAAGACAGAAGCCAATGCATGATTACTTTTATCATAATCAGGAGTAACCATGAAAATAGCTACAGGCTTTTCTCCAAATCCCACTTTTTCCATATCCAAATTATTCATACATGTCATCTTGGCGTTCTCAGTTAAAGCAAACACCTGAAGCTTTGCCATAGTTGCAGAAAAAATAGAACCTCTCGTATTCCCTTTGGCGAAATTACTATTTGCATATTGCATACGAGCTGGATCAGTTGATGACCGCCTTTGGAAAAACTTATCTAACTCATTTTGTCCTTCTTCATCCTCTTTTGCTCCAAGATCAGCAATAAAATTAGCCACAGAATATAAGTTTATCTGTTCTTCTTTTCCTCTCTTAATTGAATCTGCTGTAATTGCTAATGCTACAGCATTGAACAGAGACATTGCGCTTTCTTGCCAAAATTTATCTTTGGCTGATGGGTCACTATAAAGGCTAAAAGATATAGTATTACAAAGGAGTTGCGCCCTAGAAACATCCCCAGCTTTATATGCGTCTATAACTAATTGTAAAGGGTTGTATGACATGCTTAGATCAGGATTGAGTAAATTTAGTATATATACTTCATACCCACGCTTTTTAAGCGTTTCGAAGGAACTAGCCGCTAATTCACCTTTCGGATCATTGACAATTAGTGAAGCTTTTTTTTCAGCCCTTGAATAAATATCAATTGTTGGAAAAACAAACGTTTCGCCTTTCCCTGATCGAGTTGTACCAATGACCAAATTATTTACAGGGCTATCATCGATGAAAATTCTGTTTTTATATCGAGAAATCGGTACGCCCCCACCACCACTAAACTCTTTTGTTTTTTCCGGTACAGATCTATATTGTTTCTTTAATTCCCTTAATGTAGTCCACTTCCTTGACCCAAACTGGTCTTGATTGATAGATCCAAAGTTCTTTCTTAATCGATAGGCAAACTTAACATATCCAAAGGAAGCAATCAGGTAAAAAACAATATAGAAGTAATAGAAATCACTTTGAAACTCAAAAAAACTGCCTAAAGGCAGTTTAAATTCTTCAAAAGCAAATAGATCACTCTCAATAACAAGTTTTAATACTCGTACAAGCTCTAATATCAAAGCCAAAATGAAGTTTGCAATTAAATACACTATACCTGCATGAACAATAGCCAAAAAAGCTATTGTTTGTGATTTTGCTAAAAACTCTAGTACCTTTTTTTCTGTCATTTTAACTTCACCACCCGTCTACACTCAAGAATATCCATTACGAATGATGACAGCATTAACATTGCAATACCAACCAAAAAGTATAGAGCATACATTGAAACAAAGGCTGATAAGAAGCCGATAGCAACAATCGGACTTAGAACCACGACGATGGCTATATTTCTAATTACTTTTTTTGATTTCAAGAACAGAAACCCTTTTGCTGTCACTACTGTCCCTGTAACAACAAGGAACGATATAATTAGATAAAATCCGTACAAAATCATAAAAATGAAAACCAGTTTTTCAGTTGATGAGGTTTCCTTATAGCTGCTGTAATGGGTAAATATTTCACCTATCCATCCATAAAGCGATACTAAAAGGACAAAGGCTACAGAAAACCAGATAAACACTTTTTTATACATTGACATAAGCGTTATCTCCTTTAATTTCTCTTATTTATAGTTACAGATTTAGTTGTACTCATGTTTTCTGTGGTACCAAAAACTGATGTAAACTCATATTCATATTTAATATTGATTTTAGTACCTACAGGTACAACAGAAGATATTGTCTCCCCTGTATTCGCATTTTCAAATTTAACATAGAGATTTGAGTTCTCTAATTCCTTCACCTTTGTATTTTGCAATAGAAAAGTGCAGAGAAATGCAATGAAAAATGCAGAGGTTTGCCACCCATTTAATTCCTTTTCGACAATGCGTGGGACAGTCTATAGCTCTCGCCATGAAAAGAGATGATATGGG
>NZ_SNUY01000079.1:0-2065 GCF_004376175.1 Halalkalibacterium halodurans
CCCATTTCATCTAAAATGACCAAATCAACCTTCTCCATCCGTTTTCTAAATGCTGATAAACGGTTGTTACGTAAAGCTTGCTCTAATTCCTCAACTAGGTGGGCAACACGGTAAAAACGAACCTCATAACCTAGTTCACAAGCTTTTCTCCCTAGTCCTGTGGCTAAATGAGTCTTCCCTGTCCCGGGTGAACCAACTAAAACTACATTTTCTCGATTCTCAATAAATTGTAGGCTACACAAATCCTCTTTGGTTAAGTGAGGAGGGAACCGAAGTTGTTCGGTCCACTCGTAATCATGTAAACTCTTTTTATCTAAGAACTTCGCCTTTTTTATCAAGCGGATTGCTCTCGCTTTTTCTCTTAATCTTATTTCCTCCTTAAGTAGCCCATACAAGAATTGTTCCGGAGTTTCAAACGGTATTTGCTCGTATACATCCGCAACATAAGCTAACCTCAATGACTTACACAATTCTTTAATGTCCTGTTTCAATTGACAGCCTCCTCTCTAGGAGCTAATGAATCGTATTTACTCCAGTCCACTTCATAAGGATTATTATCACTAGGTAGCTTATCCTGTGCAATTAATTCATAGAACTCTTCATTAATCTTCTTCATGTCATGAGAAACTAATAAACTAGCTAGAGCTTCTAATCGTTTTCGTCGAATAATTAAATTATCTACCAACAAAAATTCTTTAATTCTTCCCGGTAAATACTTATGATAGCGCGAATATTCTACAACCCTTGGTTTATGAATCCATGTTTTAATTATTGAAAGCCATGGTAATGCTTTTCGCTTTTTCATATATGGCCGATAGTCATCCAATAATATCTCCCCATTAGGTGAAACAATCTTTAATTGATCCCATGTTAATATCATTTGTAATTGACTATAGTTGCCACCCTTAGGGACATGAACCAACGTCTGGTCCACTTTCACTTCATTATATTTGTTTACTTTAACAAGATGCTCTTTAAATACAGGATAGGGCTTTTCTGGTAAGGCTAGAAGATAATCCCGCTCTTCCTGCCATAAGTCCTCAATACGTACGTTTTTGGCATAATGAATTCTATTTCTGTCCGCCTCTAATTTATGAAATAATTGATCCGTTAAACCCTCATAGCTGTCCATTATTGGAGCTGAAGTAAAAAAGTTATAGCGTATATATCCAACTTTATTCTCAACATTTCCTTTTTCATGGCCACTTCTTGGATTGCATACCTGCACATCAAAGCCATAATAATTCTGAAATTGAACAAATTCATCAGTTAATTGTGCTTCTTCATTTTTTGTCCTTTTTTTCTTCACAGCGGGGGTCAAATTATCGATTCTTATCCTTTTAGGTACTCCCCCAACCTGTTTAAAAAGAATATTGAGGCCATGTAAGAAGCATTCTTGATTTTCAGCTGGTAACGGTACTGCAAATCCAGCATTACTATGAGGAAACGTCATAACTAAAGCATGAATATCCACAATTTCTCCATCTTGTACAGCTTCCATTACTCCAAAGTCTACTTGAGCTTCACCCGGAGGATGTTCTAATCTTTCATACCCTTTATCCTTTTCTTCTTGGTGAGTATTCATCCATTCAGAGATAAAGTAACAAACAGTACGATAAGAACCTTGGAAACCCATTTCCTTTAGTTCTTCAAATATTTGTTTCTTTGTTCTTCTTAATTTTTTCCTTAACTTTAAATCCTCAAAAAGCCAATCTGAAACAATTTCTCCCCACTTTTCCTCATACATCATCCCTTTCTTTTTAAATGATTTCTGTTTAGGGAGTTGATCTTCATCCGCATACTTCTTAGCTGTTCGCCAATTAATTCCCATTGTTCTTTGTATTTCTGAAATAGATAAACCTTTGTTATTTCTTAAATGTTTGATACAATTAATATCAGACATTGCTAGCATCCTTTCTTACCTCCACTACCAATTGCTTGACACAATTACTGTAGTGGGACTTGGGGTGACTGGCAAGTCTTTTTTTGTTTACGCACAAAAATTTAGTGCAGGACTCTGCATTTTTCCTTTGCAAAGCTCTGCACTTTTATTTTGCCATACACA
>NZ_SNUY01000079.1:2075-15403 GCF_004376175.1 Halalkalibacterium halodurans
CAATTGCTTGACACAATTACTGTAGTGGGACTTGGGGTGACTGGCAAGTCTTTTTTTGTTTACGCACAAAAATTTAGTGCAGGACTCTGCATTTTTCCTTTGCAAAGCTCTGCACTTTTATTTTGCCATACACAAAGCTCATTAGCTTCTGCTAAAATAGTATACATTTTATCGATATATTCCTCATTAAATTTATAGTCTATCAATGCGGCTAGTTTTGAAGCATATTCAATTTCATTCAGTAATCCACTAATGTTAAGTATCTCTTCTATATCACTTTCCTTAATATTAACAACTTCATGTTCAAAATATTTTAAATCGTCTTTTAGTTGTTCTAGATCTTTTTCGCTATATTTACCGATCTTTATATATTGATATGACCAAAACCAGCTTAGTTCGCTCACTTCTATTAAAACAGATAGGTCGTAATCCAAATCGTTGTTAAACTCAGTTAAAACATATGCTGCCATAATAGTTTCTATTGCTGAACCTGATACTATATTGGCCTTATTTACAAACCCACCATAGGATTCTTCGCTATATTTGAATAGTTCATATATTTCGTCCTTTACAAGCTCTAAGTAATCAACTTCCTTTAATATCTTCAAACCCATAAAAGTACCCAAATTACCATCAAAATAGTAATCAGAGGAAACCGAAAATCCATCAACATCACTATAAAATTTTAATACTGTATCTCTTACAGCATTTTTATCTATCTGATTTTCCAAAAATGAATTAATGAGTACTAAGTAATAAACTTCTAATAAATCGTTTGTACTCTCTGTTGAATCAATTAGTAATTTTGAGTAGTGCTCTCTATCAAATTCTATATTTAATGGTTTGTCTAAAATATGAGAAATCTCAAGTACAGAAAGGGTTGATCCTATATCTATTTCAAATGTATCCCAATTAGTTTCAAGCCAATCAATAATTTTAATTTTAATATCTTCTTTCAATTGTTCAGAAAAATAATACACAACAATGTAAACAATATCTAAGTCTACATATTTTTCATCTTCATCATTTGATTTTTTTTTAATAATATCATTAGTCACTGCTACATAATCAATGTCTTCATCGGTAATTTCCAATACTTCCTGGTATAAGTAATACATAATTAAATTTTCTCTAACATCAAACTCATTATCTAGAGCTGGATCTTTTAACCTGTTTAATGAATCATAAATTAAAGATTTGTCATATTCATAATTAATTAACTCGGCAATTTCAATCTGCCTTCTGATATCATCAACACTTTGAAAAACCTCATCTTCAATAGAGTAATCCTTAAAAAGCCTTGTTTCATGATCAAAGCCGCTTGTAATTTTAATTGTTGTTGACTTTTCCCAATCCTTACTAACAAATTCTTTATCTGATTCACAAGAAGCCAAGATGAATAGAATAGTACATATCAACACCATTCTAATACTTTTTATACTAAAGAGTTTATACAATTCAAGTACCCCCAATAAACATACGGTGAAAAAGCCCCTAAAAAGGGACTTTTAAAAAAGAACACTTGTAGTTGTTGTTGATGAACCAGCATTAGAAAAACTTAGTTTAGATTCAACTTTAAAACTGACAGCCAAATTTGAGAGCCATTGGATACGAAGGTCATCAAAATTAGCTTGAGCATATTTTCTCGATGAATATTTAGCCGAGTCCGTTGCAACTGTCCTACTACTAGTGAGCAAGGACCAATCAGAGTTTCTCAGTGAGATATTTACATTTGGTCCTATTTTAGTAGCTGTAACTTTGGCCGAGGAATTAGACGGCTTGTATTTATTTTTAGCAGTATAAGCTGTATAACCATATCCGTCATATTTGTGTTGATATAGACTTCTCCAAAAACCAGGTTTAGATCGTTTTACATCAATAACTGAATAGCCACCTTTTGCATGACTAAAACTCTTAGAATTGTATTTATGCTGAGCTTTGGATGAACTACTTGTTGACATCGTTGAAAATCCCGATGACTGCTGTTCATATCCATCCACAGGGTTTCCTACAGAGTTTGGCGATTCCATTAATTCAAGAACTTTCTTAACCTCATCAGGCATAACATCGTCACTTAATTTCTCATAATCATTTGCAAATGATAAAGTTGGATTTCCAATGATTAAACTTAGTGACAAGGCCGATAAAACTAGATTTCTTGTCAATCTTTTCATTTCTTTAACCTCCAATAATTTTTTCAACACAATACATAAAAGAAGTTCATTATGATGTAATCAGCTTGTTTTCTATGAATATTACACCCCTTCCATAATTAATAAAATAATAGAAATAACTAACAACAAAATCTATATTAATATAGCTGGGAAATTCCCGCAATAAATCCGACAAAAAAAGACAAAAAAAGACAGGAATTAAGTATGAATCCACTTAAAGCTAACGACCTAAAGTCTAAAAAAGAAGAATGGTACTATTTGAGCGTAGGTCGAAAGAGAGCGAAAATTGGCAGTAACGAAAAAAGCAAAATCTTAAGCGAACACAAGTAGTATCTACGCGCGTATAATGATCACCATATTCCACACGGTTGCTGATTCTTGTAGCCCCGGCGAAATTGTCAGACCCTTTTACTATGTTCTTGAGTGTTCGTCCCCCGACCTTGCCGATACCTCCAAGAAAAATACTAGCAGCTGCTATTCCCCGATCCCATTCGTCTAACTCCTGTCCCGTGATCAGATCGACTCCTGTTGAAGCTTCTTGACCCGCTTTGGCATTCCCAATGAAAGGCAAAAAGTCAAGTACAGCCGAGAACGTTTGTAGCGGATTATACGCCTCCTGATTTTCCTTTTCCCTTTGCTGAATCTCTCGTAAAGCTTCAGCAGCATGCTCCACTGTCTCCTTATCCCCTGAGTAATGAGCGTTTGCATAAGCCCAAACACTTGGCTCCCGTTGAGGAATCGTGTGATAAGGAGCACTAGAAACGGTGTTACTTGTTTTCGCTGTAGACGGCCCGTACCACGTTAAACAAGCTTGTGAGTGGTAACGACTTGATCCTATCGGAGAACCACTTCTGGTAGTGAGATAGATCAAATACTTTCATTGATACTATGCATGGTGTCGTACTTAAAACGAAGCGGAAAATCATTTGCGTACTGAACGAGTGGATTTAGGTCTAAGAGTTCCACCTTGACTTCCGGTGCTTTCTCGTGCAAGGTCGCGTTGTTCGCGAAATATCTACCTACTTCCATGATGCTCACACCTGTCATCCTCACGCCACCGGTCATGGTCCAGTCTAACACCTGCCGGATCGTCGCTTTTAACTCTTCCATTCTCGTTCGTACTTGAGCCATTAATTCAACACCTGCTTGGTCGAGATCATACAATCCTTCGAGCACATCATTTGCATGTTTCCGTGCACTATCGACGCTGTTGTACACATCGCCTGTCTGAAACTTGCCGAGGTGTAAGATGTGGCTTACCTCAGCCGTCGCCTGATTAATCGCCGCTTCTCTTTCTTCTAGCGTTTCTTCATAATGGTCGTATGCTTTTGGGAGCTGATTTTTCCAAAAGTCCTCTGACACTGAGCCATTGGACGCAGGCTCATACTCATTAATCTTCGCTTTCATCTTTTCGAGTGTGTCGCTGAAAGAAATCAGAAAGGCTCGAATCGAGCGGATCGTTGACAGCTGCATATAGGCATGATTATAGATGACTCCCTTTGCGCCTTCTCCTTTAAATGCTCCATCCATATTGATGACACGCGTAATTCTTGCTTCTACTGCCTCAAAAACATCTCCATACGATTTTAATACTTTTATGTGTTCATCGAGTTCCGAGAGATGTTGGTTCACATCTAAGAACTTCATGTTTAAACCTCCTTGACCACTTAAAAAGATTCTGTCGGTCCATATGTAATCAGATCAGTAGGTTATAGGAAGGAACAAATGGGTGTTCCTGTTAACACCCTCATTAGACTTACTTAAGTGCATATACAAGACGAATTGAATAACTTTCGGTTGATAGCCGATTCTCTCCTATTAGGCTACAATTTCTCTCATTAATTCAAATAGAATATTATACCATTTACCGTACTATTTACCAGTAAAGAGAGAATGTTCCCACTATGTCCGAGTGATTTCAAAATTCTACTTCGGAACTATTTGGTCCCTATATCTTTGTAGAAATTTTAATTGACATTCAAGCATTCAAAGAGATTTTTCACCGAAATGAAGAGGAAGAAAAAAACAGAATTATTAGAAATATATGGGAAATAAATACTTCGATACCCATTATAATAGGGGTTTAAATTGGTAAGTTAAAAATAAAAAAATGCAAAGTCATGCGTTTTTATTGCATAACTCTGCACTTCTTTATCACACACTGTATCTGTTAGTACAAGCACTATATCTGAATACAGGGTCCAGATGAAAAAATTATTTTTTAGGGATTAGAATCTACTTACGCAAATCGTAGTAATTAATCGTTAGATTGGGGTTCCCTTGAATCTATTTGCCATTAAGCCAATTATTACCCCAATTCACTAAAAACGCATCGAATTCATCATAAACATAAGATACAGCTTGTGGATGAAGTTTTAATTCGTAAAGAAAACAGCTTGCACGGGGCAAGCGGTTGAAATGATAGTATCCTATTCTTTTTTGTCTGGAACATATTCCACAAGCTCTGACAATGAAAACTCAAGGGAATCGCAGGTTTTCATCAGCGTCCCTAGCTTTACCGTTTCAACTTCCGTATCATGCCATAGCTTGTTTAACGCATTACGACTCAAGCCCGTAATTTCCATCAATTCCGTTAAATTATTGATTCGATGATGGGCCATCACAACCCGCAAATGATTTTTCAACACCAACAACCACTCCTCTACTCTCTACAATAATTTTATCGTAAAAGGTGAATAGTTGTACTTATGGGGTTGTGCAATGAGGAAATTTTACCGTTGTAATCTAAATAAAGTTTAGCTTTCTCACATTAAAAATTCTATTCCTCTACTACCAGTTCCTTCATCATCTGTTACCACTTAAGACTCGCCTTAAAAAACAATTACCTAGTGTTTTTAGACTGAAATATTTTTTCTCCAGCATTAATTATTGAGCTTGTTGTTTTTATAATGTCATATTTTGTTAAATACCCTATCAAAAATATGATACAATTATTTAAAAAAGATACAGAGGCTACGATCATGAATGGACTTGTATTTGAAAAAAGAGAATTTACTCTCGATCATGTGCACACTGTAAAGGAACTACATCTACATAACTATCCGATTGTGTATATCCTCTATAATGAGAAAAAGAGGCCTACAGCATATATTGGGCAAACCGTTCAACCAACACGGCGGTTGAAGAATCATATAGAGGATAAAAGGCGCAGAAGTTTGAGTCGCTTGATTTTGATTGGGCATGAGAAATTTAATCAGTCTGCCACATACAACATCGAGTCCAATCTCATTAACTATTTTATTGCAGATAACCATTACCAGCTGCAAAACGTAAGCCAGACTAGATCAAGGGAAATGCACAACTACTATCAGAAGCCCTTTTATAACGAAGAGCTCTTTGAAATCATTTGGGATAGGCTTAGAGATGAGAAAATTGTGAGCGATTCGCTTGAAAACCTTAGAAACAAAGATATCTATAAGTTATCTCCCTATAAGGAGCTCTCGCCACAGCAGCTTGATATAAAGAATGAGATCCTCGACTTCTGTAAAGAACATATACAAAAAGAAGGAAATCATGTCATCGTCATAGAAGGTGATGCTGGCACAGGTAAAAGCGTCCTGTTAAGCTCTCTATTTAACACGATTCAAGATTTGGCTAAGGATGATAGCTCTTTATTAAAAGACACTGATAATTACTTGCTAGTGAATCACAGTGAGATGCTGAAGACATATAAAAGTATAGCCAACAGCTTACCGAACTTGAAGAAAAGAAGCCTCATGAAGCCAACACCATTTATTAACGAGAAAACCAAAACGGGAACAACAGCTGATATCGTATTAGTTGACGAAGCTCATCTGCTTCTGACAAAGGAAGACTCCCTCAATAAAGTTTAATTTTCTCGCTAATACTCGTGTATTCTCCAAATTTCACTAACACCAAATAGTAATCTCACCAGTACTACTGGATAGAAGTAGAACGAATTAAAATTTCTTACAGGGGATAATCCATCCTAACGTCCAAACTGGTATAGTTTGGTAATTGAGTAGTATGACCGTGCCTATAAATCTCCACGCTACTCACGGTCGCTAACCCTCCCATGTCTCTCCGGATTGGTATCCATACCTTCCTTCGTCCTGCGTATCCATGAGGTGGAGGTCGGATAAGCTCCTTTGCTGGGTCATAAGCCCGTATGGTGAAAATAAACTCCGACTCTGCACTATTGGTGTTTGTTATTTGTAAGTATACAGATGATGCACGGCTTTACATGGAGTGGCGGGCATGGTAGGCTTCCTTAGCCATGGGCGAATCATTGGATGACTCGCCGCTTCGCCAAGGAGCCATGCCCGCAGAGGCTCCGTGTCAAGCCACTTTGGGTGATCTGCTTTCTAAGGTTACACTGCCTGTAATCCATCCATTTGAGGAATATCTTTTATTAATCTTGAACCATCAAATTCACACTGTTTTTGACCAATGACAAACAACACACGTAGTAACTTACAACACAAGGCAATCAAAGATTGTTGCTTTTTCAAAGGGCGTTCAGGGCGTTTGGTGTAATAGTGATGCAGGGCTTTAAATGTTGAATTATGGGCGACAAGGGGACGAATCGCTAAATATAAGGCTCGGCGTAATCGTTTCCTTCCTCGCTTTGTAATCCTTGTTTGCCCTTTAAATTTACCTGAACTGTGCTCACGTAATGATAGCCCTGCTAAGTTCACTAATTGTTGAGGATGAGAGTACTTTGAAATGTCCCCAACTTCCGCAAAGAATAATCCAACAGTCACCGCCCCTAAGCCTGGAATTTTCATCATTTGTTGGGCACCAGGTAATGTTTCAACGATGGCTTCTAATTCCTGATCCAACTCTTCTAATTGCCGCTTAAAAAGCTCATACTGCTCAATAAGATTCTTCAGTTCACACTTGGCAAATTTCAAGCCTACTTCAATTCCAATGCTCTTTTTGGCTGTTTCTACAAGCTTCGTTGCGCGCTTAATGCCAACTCCTCGTTGGACATACGGTTTCCATTCTTGAAGAACCCTCTCTGGTGTCTTTTTATGAATATCAGAGGGGAACGGAAACAGCTTTAGGGTACAGAGAGCGGCTTTGCCTTCCCAATCTCCAAACACATCGAAAAACTCTGGAAAGTAGCGTTGAATCACATTTTGAATGCGACCTTCTGTGATCATTAATTGTTCAGTAAGCTGATCTCGAATTTTTACGCATTCTCTTAGTTCCGCATATATGCCATCTAAGAGGTTTGGTACAGAGTATCGCCCATCTTTGATTAACTGGGCGATCACTTTTGCGTCTTTCGTATCGTTTTTCGTTGGAGAATTGTCATCAAGTTCTTTACTTTTCTTAACGTGCATTGGGTTCACGACGACAAAGTCGTAACCTTTTGCCGTTAGATAGTAAGCAAGACTCTTCCAATAATGTCCTGTTGGTTCTACGCCAAAAATGACGTGATTCTTCTTGTGTTTTTCTTGGTGTTGCTTTACCCACTCAACGAGGGCTTCAAAGCCAAAGATTCGATTTTCAAAGATCAAACGCTTTCCAAAGTCTAATCCACGATCATCTTGAGCACGTGCGACATGTTTATCTTTGGCAATATCAATACCGATAATTAACGTTGATGGTGTGATTTGCGAGATTTTTTGATTTTGAGTATAATTCATGTTGAGTCCTCCTTGGTTCTAATTTAAGGGTCCTTACGCTGCGCAGCTCGGGACACCTCGTATAATACCAAGAGGGCTCTTTTTTGTTCAATCCTCAAATTTCTTCATTACAGGAATGCTCCTTTAAATAGAAAAACCTTAATCCTCTATAATTGGATTAAGGCTTTCGGTCATAAAAATAATATATATTCATAATCATTTTTATTTCACATTCGAAAATCTGTATTTGGCAAGAGAAAAATGCATAAAACGGCAAGCCTTTTTGCAGCCACTTAATAACACTTATTCCTTACATATTGTTCAAAAGGAATGACTCTTTCATTCGGTTACTATCTCCTCCGAAAATCACTAAATGAGAGTGGTGAATCAGGCGATCTACCACGGCTTCCGTTAAAATAGGGTCGCCAAATACATGATTCCATTGCCCAAACTGCAGATTTGTAGTGATGATAATACTCCGCTTTTCATAACACAAGGAGATGACCTGGAAGAGTAGCTCGGCCCCATGTTTGTGAAGCGGTATATATCCCAGCTCATCCAGAATTAAAAGATCAAGCTTCTCGATTTTCTTAAACAGCTTATTGAGATTTCCTTTGTCATTCGCCTCTAATAACTCATTGGCTAGAGAAGCAATGGTATAAAACTTCACTCGTTTCCCATATTTTTGTATCGCATTCATGCCAATGAGGGTGGAAAGGTAGGTTTTTCCTGCACCAACGCCGCCATAAAACACCATGTTTTCTTTTGATTCAATAAATTCACCGTCCAGGAGAGATTGTTGACTTAACCCCTGCCCCAGCTGAATATCCTTCCAGTCAAAAGGTTTGCCGGATACGTTCGGCAGGGTTGCCGCCTTGAACAAAAGATTAATTTTTCGTTCTTCACGCTGTTCTATTTCTTTTTCAAAGAGCTTCAGTAAATATTCTTCTGTGTTCGCCGCTTCTACCTCTCGGTAGTTCTCTCGAATCCAGCTTAGCTTTAAGCGCTTGGCATATTCTTGGATCTGTTCCTGCATTAGGCCTTCCTCCTTTCCTGCTGGAAGAAGACATCGTATTGATTCATACCTCGTTCAGCTATTGGCATTACTGGAACTGTACTTTTTAGCCTTACTGTCTCTCTGGAGCCTCTGCCATGAATGAGCTGATGAAAGACTTGCTTTATTGTTTCTGTGGATGGATGACATCGCTCGGATGCAATTTCCAGGGCCTCTGTAGCTGTCTCCAGACTATGGTCTTTAAGAAGGTCTGAGAGTAACTGAAGCGCCTTTTTCTTTTCTTCCAGAGTACATTCCTCCAGATAAGTTTGCCATTTAAAGGGCAGTTGATCATAGAAAGTTGTATATTTTAGCGCCGTCGGCCTTTTAGCCATTAGGTACAGATAAGGCTGCCATTTCATCGACTTTGATTCTTCTCCATACAGTCGTTCATGGCTCACAATCACTTCATAGTTGTCCGAAAGGATATCTATCCTGTTATAAGTGATGCCAGCCAATACCTTTTGATTGGCAAAGCGCGGGGAAGTAGAATACCTTTTCGTATCTACTAAGATATAGCCGTACTTGTCTGCTTTGAGAGTTTCATAGCGTACACAAGAGTATTCTTCCGGCGGTAAATACATTAACGCTTCTTTGTCCTCTTCAAACAGCCTGGCAATTTCTTGTTTCTTTTCATAATGAGGACGGTTTCGATCCTTTTCTGCCTCCTCCCATAACCGATCATTCAAATTATCCAGCTGATATACCGTTCGTTCCGGAAGGAAGAAATTATTCCTCGCATATTTAACCATCGCTTCTACATGTCCTTTTTCATTGCCGGCACCCGGATTACAAAATTCATACTCAAACCCGTAGTGCAAAGCGAAGCGCTTGAAACCCTCAGTAAGCTCGCGTTTTCCTTGTGGTAAAACCTTTTTTACTGCGGGGGATAAATTATCAAAACGAATCCTTTTTGGCACTCCTTGCAGATGATGGAAGAACCGTTTTAAGCCCTCCAGGAAACATTCCTGATTTTCAGCTTCAAACACCTGAACTAAGAATGCGTTACTGTATGGAAAAGAAAGCACCAAATACGGCAGGTCTATAACCTTTCCCTTTACTTTAAAAGGGGCTTCCCCAAAATCTACTTGAGCGTCTCCTGGCTTGGATTCCAACGGAAGAGCAGCGTCATCGCTTTCTTCCAATAACTCCTTTTTCCGTTTGGAGACATACCCGCGTACAGTTCGCTCTGAACCTTTGAAACTTACTTCATCTTTAAGTAATTGCCAAATACGTTTGGCAGTCCTTCGATACTTCTTTTTCTTCTTCATATCCTCTCTCAACCATTGATCAACTATGTCTTTGACTGGATCCATTACTGGAGCCGGCTGAGCTTTCTTCTTCTTCTTTTCCGGTTGGAAATTGTCCATATCGGCATACTTTTTGACTGTGCGGAAATCCGTGTTTGTTCTTCTCGCAACATCTGAGTACGAATACCCTTTTGAGTTAACTTCATTTCTGATATACTTAATTTCGTCCACTTGTAACATCTCCTAAAACTACCTCCTGCCAGATTATTGGGTCCAACAGGAAGTGTATTGAATTTTTGGGGTGTTAGCAAGTGGCTTTTTTTATGCAGGCCCCCCGCGGGGGGCCTGCATAAAAGGAATGCCATAACCTACATTTTTATTCTGCCATAAACAGAAAATCTTCCCTTAGGAAAATATGTCTGGTAAAATACAGAAAGGAATATATGTTCGCATTTGTGTTTTAAGTATATATTATATCTTTGAATGACTTTTAGTTTGCTACATTTTACTAGTTTGAAATGAAAATAAAAGTTGGATTTTATGTTATCATATTAAAATATGGAGAGTGATTTAAATGAAAGTACCCCATCCTATTCCCTATCAAGGAAGCAAAAGAAACCTGGCAAAATATATTCTTCCATTCATTCCGACTGGTATTAACCAATTGGTTGAGCCTTTTGCAGGCTCAGCTGCTTTATCAATAGCCGCAGCAATTAATAACAAGGCAAATAAATATTGGTTAAATGATTTTAATGCTCCTCTAATTGAGTTACTCAAAAAAATGGTATTGGAACCAAATAAGGTATCAGATAGATACAGTACAATCTGGCATGACCAATTAGAAAACTCAAAAGAACATTTTTCAATAGTACGTGAAATTTTTAATGAAACTCATGAGCCAGAATTACTCTTATATTTATTAGCAAGGTGTGTTAAAAATGCTGTTCGTTACAATGAAAAGGGAGAGTTTAATCAGTCAGCTGATAATAGAAGAAAAGGTCGCTCACCAGAAAAAATGAAAAAGGAAATTGAAATTTTCTCTTCTCTAATGAAAGATAAAACTATTTTTTCCTCAGTAGATTATAGTGAAGTTCTCAACAATGTCGGTATTAATGATTGGGTTTACATGGACCCTCCTTATATGGGAACCACTGGCTCAAGTAAAAGATATATTCAAGGTCTTGATTTAGACAAATTTATCTATAACCTAAAACTGCTTAATAATAAAAATATCCCCTTTATAATTTCCTTTGATGGCAGAACTGGCGAAAAAGAATATGGAGAAGAACTACCTAGTTTTTTAGAACTTTATCGTTTAGAAATCAACGCAGGAAAATCTTCTCAAGCAACATTACAGGGGAAAAGTGAAGAGACTTTAGAATCTTTATATTTATCTAAAGAAGCAATTAAGCGTTCACCTATATCAAGAGAGGAACTTTTATCAATTGAAAGGTCTTCTTTTAATAATCAACTTGCGTTACAATTGAACTGGTAGTTTTGAACCAGTTCTTTTTTTTAGAAAGGAGTAATATCATTGTCTACAGCAGACCCTCGAATACTTGAGTTATCTAAAAAGTTAGGAAAACGACCCCGTTCCGTAGTAGAACACATTATTAAATATGGGTCAGTAAGTACCACAGAATTAAAAGATATATATGGTTATGACCATGCTCCTCGTGCTGCTCGAGATGTGCGTGAAGCTGGAATACCCTTAGTAACTAAAATGGTCAAAAATCAAACGACCGGTAAAAAAAATGCTGAATATACATTCGGAGACTTAGATAACTTAAGAAATGACATTTTAAAAGGTAGGAAAAACTTCCCTATCAAGTTTAAAAAAGAATTATACGAGCTACATGACTACAAATGTGCGGTTTGCAACGCAGAGTATTCTTCAAGAGTCCTACAAATCGACCATCGAATTCCATTTGAAGTTGCTGGTGATAAAGTTGATACTTTCGCAAATAATATTGAGGATTATATGCCTTTATGTCCATCAGATAACAGAAATAAATCTTTTTCATGTGAGAGTTGTAAAAACTGGTTAGAAATGCATAATTCAGATATTTGCAAGTCTTGTTATTGGGCTTCACCAGAAAATTATGAACATATTTCAATGGTAAAAGAAAAACGTGCTGAGCTTATTTTTCGAGAAGAAGAATTAAACGTGTACGAAGCTTTAACGGAAAAAGCTCAATTAGTTGGAGAAACAGTCGAAGATTATATTGTAAATTTAATAAAAAAAAATAAGTAAAGAGCCGTCAGAATACGGTGCTTTACTTATTTTTAGATGACGTAAAATATTTTGTGTAAGCCCTTGAAAACATAAAAATAGGTAGGGTATCCTCGGAATTGTCTAGATTCCATAAGAGAGGAGTAATCCCTACCTATGTCATCAAGTATAAACAATTCCGACTTCACAAATCAACTGGAAGAAATCATAAAATCATTTATTCAAGAAAGACTTGAAATCATCATGAAAGCAGAACTGGATAACTACTTGAAAGTTGAAAGACCTAATCATCCAAACAGCAAAAATGGATATTATAAACGTTCATTAGACACGAGATACGGCAAAATCGAAGAATTATCAGTACCACGAGATCGCCGAGGTGAATTTCAAACTCAGCTCTTTGCTCCTTACCAACGTCGAGATGGATGGCTTGAGGAAACCATTATCAAGATGTATCAAAGTGGCATGAGTACCCGTGAAGTAGGGAAGTTCATTGAACGCATTCTCGGTTCTTCTTACTCTGCCACGACCATCAGTAATATCACGGAAGTGGCCATGGAAGATATCCAGGCGTGGCAGCAACGCGAATTACACCCACGCTATTCTGTGCTATATCTGGATGGCATGTATATCAAACTCCGCCGTGACACCGTGGCGAACGAAGTGATTTACTTTGCCATTGGAGTCACTGTAGAAGGATATCGTGAACTGTTAGGTTTCTACATTGGTGGTCAAGAGAGTGCTCTTGGTTGGCAAGAGATGCTTCAAGACCTCTATCAACGTGGGCTGAAGGAAGTCTTACTCGGTGTATTTGATGGACTTCCTGGCTTAGAAGAAGCTTTTAAAAGCCTTTATCCGAAAGCAGATGTCCAGCGTTGTGTGGTACACAAAGTACGACACACCTTAAATCGTGTGCGTAAGAAGGATCGAGAAGAAGTCGCTGAAGATCTGAAGGCAATCTACCGGTCCTTCACTCACTCACAGGCTGAAGAACAATTCTAT
>NZ_SNUY01000008.1:0-55310 GCF_004376175.1 Halalkalibacterium halodurans
TGGAATTGGGTGTTGTGGTAACCTCAATTATCTACAGAATTTAAGGGGGTGGCAATTTTTTTGCTTATAAAGCCCTCTAATATAGGATTTAATAACCTATTTTTATATAAAGTTTTGACAATACGATTAATTTAGGGGGAGAGAAAAGATGAAAAAGCTTTTTGGTCTTTTGGGGCACCCTGTCGGTCATTCATTATCACCGCTCATGCATAACCAAATGTTTCAATTGTTAGATTTCGATGGTTATTACCATGCATTCGACGTGGAGCCGTCTCAGTTAGAAAAAGCTGTAGAAGGGGCTCGGGCGTTACAAATGCAAGGCTTCAATGTGACAATCCCGCATAAGGTGACAATTATGGATTATCTCGACATGGTCGATGAAGAAGCGCAAGAAATTGGAGCTGTAAATACGGTGGTAATGAAAGACGGGCAATTGTTCGGTTCTAATACAGATGGGCAAGGGTACTTAGAGTCTTTGATGGATGTTGTGACAACTCCTTTTCCGACACACGATGTGTTGATTATTGGTGCAGGTGGTGCCGCTCGAGCGATCGGGATGGTGCTTAAACGGGAGAAGGTTCGATCCATTACGATCGCGAATCGAACGTTGGCAAAAGCCAAGGAATTTAGCGAAGTCCTTGAATCGAGTGAGACAAGCTGTTCAGCTCTTTCCCTAAAAGAAGCTGAACAACAACTAGAACGTTTCTCGGTTATTATTAACACTACATCTGTCGGGATGAGCCCCCGTGTCGACGATATGCCTTTATACCTTGAACGTTTATCAAGGGAGACGGTTGTTAGCGATTTAATCTATAATCCACTTGAAACGAAATTTTTACGTGAAGCCAAACAAAAAGGCGCAAAAACGGTAGATGGGTTAGGGATGTTTGTCAATCAAGGGGCGCTTGCTTTCGAATTATGGACAGGTTTACGCCCTGATCGTGAAAAAATGAGACGCTGTGTTTTAGAACAGCTAGGAGGATAATGCAATATGTTAACAGGAAAGCAAAAACGTTTTTTACGGGCGAAAGCTCACCACCTTCAGCCTATTTTTCAAGTAGGAAAAGGTGGGGTCAATGAGAACATGGTTAAACAAATTAGTGAAGCTCTTGAAGCGCGCGAATTAATTAAAGTCAGCGTACTACAAAATTGCGAAGAGGATCGTGACGAGGTGGCCGAGGCTTTGGCTACCGGTGCTGAAGCTGAACTCGTTCAAGTGATCGGCAATGTTATTGTGTTATATAAGGAATCAAAAGAACAGAAAACAATTGAGTTGCCGTAGGAAGGGAGCGGAAACGGAGTGAAGCGCATCGGACTTTTAGGGGGAACGTTCGACCCGCCGCATATCGGTCATCTTTTATTGGCGCAAGAGGCGATACATTGTGCGGACTTGGATGAAGTTTGGTTCGTACCGGTCGGCATCCCTCCCCATAAAGAGCGAGAGGAGATCGCTTCCAACGATGATCGGCTTGCCATGATCAAGAGAGCGATTAAAGGGAAGGAAACGCTTTTTAACATCTGCACAATCGAGTTAGAGCGAGAAGGGAAATCGTACACCATTGATACGGTTCGGACGTTAACAAAGAAACACCCAGATGTTCGCTTCTTTTTTATTATCGGCGGCGACATGGTCAAAAGCTTACCGACATGGAAAGGGATCGATGAGTTACTTGCCACTGTAACGTTCATTGGCTTTAAGCGACCAGGTGTTTTGCTTGATTCCCCTTATCAAGACCAACTGATGCTCGTAGAGGGGCCAGAGGTGAACGTTTCATCGACGATGATCCGTGAGCGGATGACGGAAGGGAAACCGATCTCGTACTTATTACCTTTAGATGTAGAACGCTATATTTATGAAAAGGGGTTGTACAAAACCAATGAATCGCGGAAAAGCCCTTCAGTTAGTAAAACCTCATCTAACTGAACATCGTTACCAACACACCATTGGGGTAATGGAAACGGCGATTGATTTGGCAAAGCTTTATGGTGCGGATCAACAAAAGGCTGAGCTTGCTGCCATTTTTCATGATTATGCCAAATTTAGAGATAAAAATGAAATGAGAACTTTAATAAGGGAAAAGCTGTCGCAGCAGGATATATTATTTTATGGAGATGAGCTGTTGCATGCTCCATGTGGTGCATACTATGTACGAGAAGAAGTCGGAATTGAGGATGAAGACGTTCTTCAAGCGATACGCTTCCATACAACGGGGAGGCCGAATATGAGTCTGTTGGAGAAAATTATTTTTCTAGCTGATTATATAGAACCAAACCGTCAATTTCCCGGTGTGGAAAAAGTGCGCACACAAGCAAAAACAGATTTGAATGGCGCCATTATTTCTTCTTTAGTAAATACAATTACGTTTTTGCTTAAAAAAAACCAGCCTATATATCCTGATACCCTTGCAACATACAATCAGTTACTATTAGAACAGAAATGATGGGAGGAGTGAAACACAAATGTCAAATCAAGAACTATTGCAACTGGCGGTAAATGCTGTGGACGATAAAAAAGCAGAACAAGTCGTTGCCTTAAATATGAAGGGGATTTCATTAATTGCTGATTTTTTTCTCATCTGTCATGGGAACTCCGAAAAACAAGTACAAGCAATTGCTCATGAATTAAAAAAAGTAGCACAGGAACAAGGCATTGAAATTAAACGTCTTGAAGGCTATGAACAAGCGAGATGGGTACTGATTGATCTCGGTGATGTGGTCGTTCACGTGTTTCATAAAGATGAGCGCGCATACTACAACTTAGAAAAGCTCTGGGGAGATGCGCCAACTGTTGAATTAGAAGGAGTTATTAGTTAATGAGTTTAAAGCCAGGTTATCAAGTGACAATGCGCGTGGACCGTGTTCGTGATTTTGGGGCCTTTCTAACAGATGAAAGGAAGCAAGAAGAAGTGTTTCTTCATAAACGGGAAATGACGAGAGAGGTTTCGGAAGGCGATGAGGTTACGGTTTTTTTATATCATGACCACAAAGGTCGTTTAACTGGGACAATGGAAGAACCGCTCCTCACAGTCGGTGAACTCGCTTGGCTCGAGGTCGTTGCTGTGAAGGACGGGCACGGATTGTTTTTGCATAACGGTGTTTCCCGTGATCTGTTTCTTTCCATCGATGAATTGCCGACTGATCGATCCATTTGGCCACAAGTGGGTGACCGACTTCCCGTATCGTTAACATGGGATAAAAAAGGGCGGTTAATGGGGAAATTGGTGAAAGGACAACCTTTGGAAGAGCAAGCTAATAAAGCAACGAATAATCTCCGAAAAAAAGAAGTGCATGGCACAGTCTACCATTTTCTCGACGATGGCGCTGTTTTGTTTACAGAAGAAGGTTATCTTGGCTATTTGCATAAAACAGAAATGGAGACGAAGCCGAGATTAGGGGAACGTATCACAGCGAGAGTATTATATGTTCGTGAAGACGGTCGGATCAATGTCACCACATTCCCTGTACGAACAGAACGGCAAAAAGAGGATGCGGACGTCATTTTTGACTATTTGTGTTCCCGTGGAGGGGCCATGCCGTTTTCTGATCGAACTCCACCGGAGGATATTAAAAAACGTTTTGATATGAGTAAAGCGTCGTTTAAACGGGCCCTCGGAAAGCTCCTGAAGGAAGGGAAAGTTTATCAAGAGGATGGATGGACGTATCGCAAGGAGAGCCGAGAGCAATGAATTACGAGATGTTTGCTAAATTATACGACCGATTAATGGCTGATGCGCCATATGATCGTTGGGCAAAACTCGTGGAGGAAGAAATCCGAAAGGCGATATTCTCAGATGTAAACCTACTGGATATTGGCTGTGGGACAGGCCGTTTGCTTAAGATATTAAGTGAGCGAGGCTATGCCTGTACAGGCGTCGATCAATCGGCGAACATGCTCGTGATTGCGAGAGAGGCGTTAGCTCAAAAAGGGGTTCAAGTCCCTTTATTTCAGCAAGATATGACCGAGTTCTATACCGGAGAAACGTATCAAGTGATCACGATCTTTTGTGACTCCTTGAATTACGTGATAACCGAAGAAGGAGTTGTCCAAACGTTTCAGCGGGTATTTGACCATTTAGATCAACAGGGAGTGTTCATGTTTGACGTCCATTCTCCTACAAAGCTCAGGAACCATTTTATCGGAAAAACGTTCGCTGATGCGGATGAAGAAATTTCATATATATGGCAGAGCTTTGCTGGTGAAGCTGAACAATCGGTTGAGCACGAGCTTACGTTTTTTGTACGTAATGAGACTGGCTCCTATGATCGTTATGAAGAACTCCACATTCAACGGGGGTATCCAATTGAGCGTTACGTGGACTGGCTAAAAGAGGCGGGTTTCTCACGTATAGACATCACTGCTGATTTTACAAATGAGGCACCAACCGAAAATAGTGAGCGGATTTTTTTTAAAGCTTATAAAAAATAAACAGGAATTTGCTTTTGCGTAGCGAAAATGATAAAGGGCAGGGATATCCCTGTCCTTTATCTCTTACAAGGAGGTGACTCAACCCTTTAACGTAAGCTGAGACGAAATTTTCTCCTGTTCGTGATAATATTTTTGATGGGTTTTCTGAAACAGGCGATCAAACATGTGACCCACGTCTTCCTCTAACACGCGGATCCCTTCCCCAGTAATACCTCCAGGTACACATACCCGTTTTTGTAACGTCGGTAAAGTATATAATTCCTGATCTAACAATTTCCCAATCCCAATTAACATTTCGGTCGCTAACACCGTCGCGTCTTCTTCGGAAATCGCTGTTTGCCGAACCGCTGCCTCAATGAAACGTTGCGTTAAATAACTAAAAAATGCGGGCCCGCAACTTACGATATCTGAAGATACCCGTGTAATTTTTTCTTCAATCAATAATGGCTCTGAAATGGTGCCCAATAAGCCGCAAAGGAACGACCGATCCTCTTCAAGACAACGCTCACTGAAGCTAACGAGCGTTGAACCCGCGAAAGCCCGATTTAAGATGCTCGGAATGGCTCGGGCCACTTTGCAATCAACAGAGTTTTCTAATTGGGCGATTGAGATTGGGCTTGTGATCGAGACGAGCAGTTTGTTTGCCGAACAATGGGGACGTATGTCCATTAACACGCGGTGGAACTGCATCGGTTTTACACAAACAAAAAAGCAGTCAGTCTGCTGAACGACCTCCTCTGGGTGATCAACTACCGATAGCCCGGGATACCGACGAGCCAACGCATCTGCCTTTTCCCGTGTGCGATTTGTTATCACCATTTGTTCGGCTGTTAAGGCGGATGATTCGAGAAATGATTCAATGAGAATTGTTCCCATACTTCCTGTCCCAATAAACCCGATTTTCATGATGTCGCCTCCTTCTCGCTGCTACCATCAAGTTGACATATGATGGATCCTTACTTACACATGTATGACAGGAGTTAGGAGAATATGTTTGTTGTCTTATTTTTGCATGCGTAACGCGTAAGTCTTGACCATCTCAACGGTTACAAGTTTACGTGTAGGCAATTGATATAGTTTAGCTAGTTGATTCATCTCTTCTGTGATTCGATTAATGGCTGTGGTTGTGAAAGGCTTGCCTTGCTTCGCTTCGCTTACCGCTTTTTCGATCGCTGCCTCTCGCTTTTGATCCATTTGTTGAAACTGTTTTTGCGCTTGACGATGCTTTTTGATTTGGTCTGCAATTTGTAAATGTACGCTCATTTTGGGCTCCTTTCTCGCTCGATCGTGAGGTGATTAATAAATGAAATTTTTTCCATTGACAAAAAGGGAGCAGTTGGTGAGTGTGGTCGCTCTCATTTTCGCTCTGATAGTAAGTGTAATGGTCTTTTTGGCCTTTGGCAATGTTGGATTAAAAGAAAATAACCAGGCTGAGGAGGACATATTTATGTCTTTTGATAACAATCAGCCCTTATCGGAGGCTGACAAGCAGCTTGATGGAACGAATGAACGGTTGGTGGTCGACGTGAAGGGAGCTGTGGAACATCCTGGCGTTTATGAGATGGTACAAGGGGAACGGGTGATTGACGTAATTGAAAAGGCGGGTGGTATGACAGAAAAGGCTGCTGCTGAAAGTGTCAACTTAGCGGTAAAATTACACGATGAGATGTTTATTTATGTTCCTGAACAAGGTGAAGCTGAACAGTCTCTCCCTGAACAGCAAAATGAGCAAGGGGATACCCAGATGGTCGTATTAAATCGAGCGACTGAAGTGGAACTACAATCATTACCAGGAATTGGCCCTGCTAAAGCGACAGCGATCATCTCCTACCGTGAAGAGCATGGAGCCTTTTCTTCATTGGAGGAGCTAATGAACGTCTCAGGAATTGGGGAAAAGTCATATGAAAAGCTCGCCCCTTACTTGCGGTTGAATTAGGACATTGACGAAGTAGTGAGCGTCCACTACACTTACAGGAGACAAAATGTAGAGGTGAGCAAGTTGAATCGAATTTCTTGGGATCAATATTTTATGGCACAGAGCCACTTGTTAGCACTTCGGAGTACGTGTACTCGCCTTATGGTAGGGGCGACGATCGTTCGCGATAAGCGGATTATTGCTGGTGGTTACAACGGATCGATTTCAGGTGGGCCTCATTGTATTGATGAAGGCTGTTACGTTGTTGAGGGGCATTGCATTCGAACGATTCATGCTGAAGTGAATGCGTTATTGCAATGTGCAAAATTCGGGGTACCTACAGAGGGCGCAGAAATTTATGTAACCCACTTTCCGTGTGTGAACTGTACGAAAGCCATTATTCAAAGTGGTATTAAAAAAGTTTACTATGCAACGGACTATAAAAATTCCCCGTATGCTGAAGAGTTGTTTCGTGATGCGGGGGTAGACGTGGAGCAGGTCGAATTAGAAGAAATGATTTTGGACCGGCACAACGAAGAAAAACTAACGTTTACTGCTGATTTGTTAAAAAGGCTGGCTGAAACTGGCTATGACGAAGCTGAGATCCGTCAATTGCACGAAAAGGCCAACCGTCTTTATACATCTTCTTAAATCGCTAATGGGCGAATGATCCTTCCTAATTCTTAAACCTAGGTTCATGTGAGGTGATGGCTTGGCTTCCCGAATCATTTTCCTCTTCTCTTTATTGATCATGCTAGGCCTCGCTACTGGCTTGCGGGGCTTTAGTGCCCTCCTCGGATTCCTCGCGTTCCTTCTACTCCTGATCATTGTCTGTCAACAATATCGGCGTTTTCTGCTTCTTTTTCTAGCGATCCTTCTCTTTTTATGTGCTTGGTTGTACGGAGTCGTCCAAGAAAGGCAAAACGAGACGCAACTAAATCCGTTAGTTCAAAGCGTGGAAGGGACGCTCATTTCTGATCCAGAATTGGACGGGGACCAATTTTCTGCGACCGTAAAAACAACAGATGGTGAAAAAGTGCTCATTAGAGGAAGGGTCCAAGCTGAAGCGGAGAAAGATAAACTGGAAATGACGCAAATAGGGATGGTCTGCTCGTTCGTTGGCCAGTTAGAGATACCTAGTGAACCGACGAACCCATACCAATTTAATTACAGGCAGTTTTTAGATAATAATCGAATCCATTGGATATTTCGTACCGATTTAACGCAATGGCAGTGTAGTGACCAGCCCACGACTCTTTTTATGAAGGTAAAACGCTGGCGGAGCGAACAATTGCAAGACATTTATGACTTGGCATCCGATGAAACAGCAGGATTAATTGCAGCTTTCGTCTACGGTGATCGAAGTGAACTTGACAGCGAGCTACTATCTGCATACCAGTCATTAGGGGTCATCCATTTACTTGCGGTATCAGGGCTTCATGTTGGACTCGTGGTCGCAGCTGTTTTTTATCTTTTCATCCGGCTCGGTGTTACACGTGAAAGAGCGTATGAGTTGCTCCTATTGTTTCTCCCCTTTTATGCCATTGTCGCAGGGGCGGCACCTTCAGTTGTTCGCGCGGTAGGGATGACGATGACTGTTTTATTAGCACTCCGTTTTCAAAAGCGATTGGCGCCGATAATCGTCCTTTCTTTAGTTGCCGTCATTTACATCATTATTGAACCATACGCGATTTTCCAATTAGGCTTCCAGCTCTCCTTTTTAACGACGTGTGCGCTGCTTCTTTCATCCTCCACCTTATTGCAAGCAATCAATCGACCGTTGCTCTCCTTGGTAAAAGTCACGTTCCTCGCCCAACTGATCTCCATGCCTGTTATTTTGTATCACTTTTTTGAACTGCCCATCCTCTCTGTTCCTCTCAATCTTCTCTTTGTACCCGTTGTCTCTTTTGTTCTTTTGCCGTTAAGCTTTTTCGTTGCAAGCTCGCTATTGATACATCCAGGGGTTGCTGAGCTTCCCTTATTCATTCTTGAGATCATTGTGCCAATCGTCCATCAGCTTCTTTTGGTTTTAAACGAACAATCGTTTGCCGCTGTTGTCATTGGAAAGCCGTCACTAAATAGCGTTTTTCTAATGATGATCAGCTTGATCATTGGTTGGGCATGGCTTGAACGAAAGGAACCATTCAAAGCCTGGGGTGCTTTTTCGGTCGTATTATTTCTTATCGCTTGGCAAATTTATTCCCCGTATTGGAGCAATGAAGCCATAGTAACTATGATTGATGTTGGTCAAGGGGACAGCTTTTTGATTGAGCTTCCAAGAAGAAAGGCGGTTTATATGATTGATACCGGTGGATGGGTAACCTATGGGGAAATGGAGCCGTGGCAAGAACGGCGTAACACGAGAGATATTGGTGAGCAAGTACTGACACCGATTTTGAAGGGGAAAGGGATACGTGGGATCGATAAATTAATTTTAACCCACGGACATGAGGACCATTTTGGCGGAGCTGAAGGACTGGTCCGATCCATAAAGGTGGATGAAGTCGTCTATGGATACAAACATGCCGAATACACCGAACGGGAAATGGAAGTTTTAAGTGCGTTAAAAAAAGCAGGAGCATCAATTCGTTTCGTTAAGTCGGGTGATCAATGGGTGATAGGTTCTTCTTCCTTTCGCGTGTTATCTCCTTTTGGTGATGAAGAGGAGCTCAACGATCAGTCGGTTGTCGTATATGCGGTAATTGAAGGGGTTCGTTTTTTGTTCACAGGTGATTTAGAGGAAGTAGGCGAGAAACGATTGTTGGAAGGTTATGGTGATCTAAAGGCAGATGTGTTAAAGGTAGGCCATCATGGGAGTGCTACTTCAACGACTGATCCGTTTCTTGAAGCCGTTCACCCGGTGGTGGCTCTTATCTCAGCAGGCAGAAACAATCTGTATGGGCATCCAAATCAAGATGTATTGGCAGCGTTGGAGCAACATGAAACTTTTGTACTGCGGACAGACCTCCATGGAGCTGTTAAGTTAACGATTCGGGATGGAGGGATTTACGCTCGGGTGATGACGACAGATTGAATTGTCATGGATAAACAAAAACAACCACTTTTATCACAAAGTGGTTGTTACGGATTAATGTCCACCAAACACATCAACTAATGTTGCAATCGTGAAAAGTACGGTGAAAAAGCCAAACACTACTGCAAATCCAACAATGGAATCAATAAAGTCGTTTTTCTTATACTGAACATCTTTCTCAAAGTGGTTCATCGTATCTCCTCCTTCATCGCAATTTCAGTATAAGGGATATCCCCAAAAAAATCTACCAGATTTGACAAGCTGTCGTGAGAATTGCAGGCTTGTTCATAAAATTCTCATAAACCTAGATCACTTCCCTTGGTTGCTAAGAGTTGTCACCTATAGTTTCAGGTTGCATAGGATATCATAACAACTACACAGGCGGTTATGATTATCGTCATAAAGAGGATGGCTCGGGGTCCTCCTTTATGACGTTTATCATAAATGGGGGATGGGCTTTATCTGGTTCATCTCCCTTTTCCATTCGTACCTATATGATATACTAAATTCGAACAGCTTATGTTCGTTTTTTGTATTGATGATTGGCTTGCTTTTAAAGGATGTGACCGAAAATGAACTATTTAAAATTAAAGCAAGACGCCCAAGCGGGACGAGTGGCCCCTGTATATTTTATGTATGGGACCGAGTTGTTTTTAATGGAAGACCTCATACAGGACATTTTGTCCGTAACGTTATCGGATGAGGAAAGGGATATGAATGTTTCATCTTATTCCCTTACTGATGTTCCGATTGAGACGGCGCTCGAAGAAGCAGAAACGGTTCCTTTTTTTGGCTCGAAGCGGGTCGTGATCTTAAAAGATGCTGCCCTATTTACAAGCAAAAAGCTTGATGTTGAGCACGATGTGAAACGATTGGAGCAATACATATTGAACCCAGTTCCAGAGACGGTTTTGCTGATCATGGCCCCTTATGAAAAGCTCGATGAACGAAAAAAAATCACGAAGCTTATTAAAAAAGAGTCGATTGTTCTTGAGGCAAAGCCTTTGGACGAAGGAGAGGCAAAAGCATGGCTATCCTCACTGGCAAGCGAGCTTCAGGTGGAGATGGACGAGAAAGCTATCGACACGTTGTTAGGGATGACGGGTCTTCGCTTGACCCAATTAGCATCTGAAATGAATAAATTAGCGTTGTATGTAGGGGAAGGAGGCATCATCCGATCAGAGGACGTAACCTTGCTCGTTGCCAAAACGCTTGATCAGAACATTTTTGATTTGATTGATTTTGCCATCAATCAGAGGACTCATCAAGCGCTCTCTCTTTACCATGAGCTCCTGAAACAAAAAGAGGAGCCATTGAAGCTGTTGGCCTTATTAACACGGCAGTTTCGCATCATGTACCAAGTCAAAGAGCTTGGACGAAGAGGATACACCCCGAATCAGATGGCGAAGCCGTTAAAAATTCATCCCTATGTTGCCAAACTTGCGGGAAAAAAAGCAGCCAGCATGTCAGACCAACTGTTATATTCCCTAATCGAAAAAGCTGCGGATACAGAGTTTGCGATTAAAAGTGGAAAGGTTGATAAAGTGCTGGCATTAGAATTGTTTTTACTCACAATGGGTTCTAGGGAGAGCGTAGGTTAGTGGACAAAGCGTAACTACCCATGAAAAAAAGCCTGCTCCGTTATCAAGGAGAGGCTTTTGTCCGTTACGCAGAAAGTCCGTTCAATTTTTTCGCAAGGCGAGATTTTTGACGAGATGCTGCGTTTTTATGGATAAGACCTTTGTTCGCTGCTTTATCAAGCTTTTTTGTTGCTTCAACAAAAGCTGCTTTGGCCGCTTCTGCGTCGTTGTTTTCAACTTTCGCTTCAAATTGCTTAATCGCTGTGCGAAGTGCAGATTTAACAGAAGCGTTTTGAATACGACGCTTTTCGTTTGTTTTTACACGTTTAATCGCAGATTTAATATTTGGCATTCCCTTTCACCTCCCGAATAACCATCGTTGATCTTAATGAACCGCTCGTCACAAATGGTCCGTTCGGTTTCTTTAAGAGTTGTTCAAAAAGGGTACAAGACATGTCTCATGATGACATTATTCACTTTTCGAACATAGTTAAAAAAGAAAAAGAGATCAATGTGATCATCTTGACAACAATCTGCATTCTATCAAATGCGGAAGAAAAATGCAATAGAGAATGGAATACGAATCGATAGGGAACGATAATTTTTGCAGCAATTATTTGAGAACGAAGAAGGAGTGGGAAGAATGGTGAAGGAATTAAATTTAGAACAGTATAATGTACGAACTGATTTAGCCATTGAAGCTCACGATATAGTCAAGGAACAAGAAGCACAAGAAGCAAAACAGTCAGCGTCAACTGTTGAAGGTTTTGATATTGAAGAAACGGTTATGGATGGTGTAAAGGTAAGCAAAGTGGTCATTCATCCTTTAGGGGCTGAGCGTACAGGGAAAAAAGCGGGGCGCTATTTAACATTTGAATCACAAGGAATCCGAAAAAAAAATACGGACATTCAAGAAAAAATGGAGCGGGTGTTTGCCCAGCAATTTTCTCAATTTATGAGGGAGTTAGGGATCACGAAAGACCATACTTGCCTCGTGGTGGGGTTAGGAAACTGGAATGTGACCCCAGATGCCTTGGGTCCGATTACGGTAGAAAATTTATTAGTCACGCGTCATTTATTTACTTTAGCACCAGAAGAAGTAGGGGAAGGCTTTCGACCAGTGAGTGCGATCGCTCCTGGTGTAATGGGTGTGACAGGGATTGAGACAAGCGATGTTATTTACGGAATCATTGAACAAACAAAGCCTGATTTCGTCATTGCTGTAGATGCCCTTGCGTCACGATCGATTGAACGGGTGAATGCGACGATTCAAGTATCCGATACAGGAATCCACCCTGGTAGTGGGGTCGGGAATAAACGGAAGGAACTGAGCAAAGAAACGCTTGGAATTCCTGTTATTGCAGTTGGAATTCCGACTGTAGTAGATGCTGTTACAATTACTAGTGATGCCATTGATTACGTATTAAAGCATTTTGGCCGGGAGCTGCGGGAAGGGGAAAAGCCATCTCGAGCATTGGCTCCAGCCGGAATGACATTTGGTGAACGTCGTGAGCTAACAGATGAGGATCTGCCTCCAGAAGAAAAGCGAAAGACATTTCTTGGGATGATGGGCACGTTACCTGAGGGAGAGAAGCGGCAGCTCATTCAAGAAGTGTTGGCTCCCCTCGGTCATAATTTAATGGTCACTCCTAAGGAAGTGGATGTCTTTATTGAAGATATGGCGAATGTCATTGCCTCTGGCTTGAATGCTGCTCTACATCAAGGGGTCAATCAAGACAATGTGGGAGCGTACACCCATTAAAATCTTTGGGCTCGCCAACTGGCGGGCTCTTTTTTTATTTCGTAAGCCTCCTTCTATTTGGACTTTTTCTCGCATACGGTTATAAATAACGATCGTCCTAATCGGACGAGCTTTCGTCGCTAAGGGAAGAATGCGATAAGAAGGGGAGCAGCTATGAGACAAGTGATTTTCCTTTGTGTAGCATGTATAGTGGTTGGATTAACAGGGGCATTGTTTGGTGTGCAGCAAATGAACGAGCATCTAGGACTGTCAGAGCCCGAGCCGCTGGTTATTGAGGAGCGACCTGAAAAACAACGTGAACCGAGCGATGAACGGCTGCAGGAGACAATGGAACTAGCGGAAAAACAAGAACGGAATGTGGAAACCGGTCAGTTTAATTTTTTCTCCGCTTTAGGTGAAGCGTTAGCAAATGGTGTCAATCAAGGGACAAGGTTCGTGTTAGCGACATTATCCTCATGGTTCCATGACGTGTTAAACGGATCTCGTTCTTGAAATGAACAATATATTGAATGATCACTTTTACGTTGCTATAATTGAAACTAGTGTATTTTTGACGATGTCGTAGGAGTGATGACGAAGATGAACAGAGAGGAACGTCTCGCTCGTCAGTCGCGAATTCGGAATTTCTCGATTATCGCCCACATTGACCATGGGAAGTCAACGTTGGCGGACCGAATTCTTGAGAAGACGAGTGCCCTCACGCAACGAGAAATGAAAGACCAGATGTTGGATGCTATGGATCTTGAGCGTGAACGGGGCATAACCATTAAGCTGAATGCAGTTCAGCTTGTTTATAAAGCGAACGATGGAAATGAGTACATTTTTCATTTAATTGATACACCAGGTCACGTGGATTTCTCATATGAAGTTTCCCGGAGTTTAGCTGCCTGTGAAGGGGCACTGCTTATTGTTGATGCGGCGCAAGGGATTGAGGCGCAAACGTTGGCCAATGTTTATTTAGCCCTCGATAATGATCTTGAAATCCTACCGGTTATTAATAAAATTGATTTGCCGAGTGCTGAGCCTGAGCGTGTGCGCCAAGAAGTGGAGGATGTGATCGGTCTTGATGCGTCGGAAGCTGTCCTTGCTTCAGCTAAAAATGGAATTGGGATTGAAGAAATTTTAGAACAAATTGTTGAAAAAGTTCCAGCGCCGAGTGGAGATCCAGAAGGTCCGCTAAAAGCATTGATTTTCGATTCATTGTACGATTCTTATCGAGGCGTTGTTGCCTATATTCGAATTGTAGAAGGATCTGTGAAACCTGGACAAAAAATTAAAATGATGGCAACTGGAAAAGAGTTTGAAGTTACCGAAGTGGGCGTCTTCACACCAAAGCCTGAGAAGCGGGAAGAGCTTACTGTAGGTGATGTTGGCTTTCTAACCGCTTCTATAAAAAATGTCGGTGATACTCGGGTCGGTGATACGATCACGAGCGCGAACAACCCGGCGGACGAGCCCCTTCCTGGTTATCGACGAATGAATCCGATGGTTTACTGCGGCTTATACCCAGTCGATACGAATGATTACAACGACTTGCGCGAGGCGTTAGAGCGTCTTGAATTGAACGATGCGTCATTGCAATATGAACCTGAAACGTCACAAGCTCTCGGTTTTGGTTTTCGCTGCGGCTTCTTAGGACTTCTCCATATGGAAATCATTCAAGAGCGGATCGAGCGAGAATTTGGTATTGATTTAATTACGACGGCACCAAGCGTTGTATATAGCGTTCAACTGACGAACGGGGAAGTACAGCAAATTGATAATCCGTCTAACATGCCTGATAGGCAAAAGATTGAGGAAGTAGAAGAGCCGTATGTCAAAGCGACGATCATGGTTCCAAACGATTTTGTCGGAGCTGTCATGGAGCTTTGTCAAGGGAAGCGCGGGATTTTCATCGACATGCAATACCTTGATGAAAACAGAGTGCAAATCATTTATGAAATTCCCCTATCAGAAATCGTCTATGATTTCTTTGATCAATTAAAAT
Source organism: Halalkalibacterium halodurans (assembly GCF_004376175.1). Lineage (GTDB taxonomy): Bacteria > Bacillota > Bacilli > Bacillales > Bacillaceae_D > Halalkalibacterium > Halalkalibacterium halodurans. The sequence continues at coordinate 14,705 of NZ_SNUY01000008.1, forward strand.
CAAACACGAAAGGATACGCCTCCTTTGACTATGAATTGATCGGTTATAAGCCATCTAACTTAGTGAAAATGGACATTTTGCTGAATGGTGAAGTCGTTGATGCCCTTTCTGTCATTGTCCACCGTGACTCTGCATATGAACGAGGAAAACAAATTGTTGAAAAGCTAAAAGAACTCATCCCACGCCAGCAATTTGAGGTGCCAGTTCAAGCGAGTATTGGCACGAAAATTATTGCCCGTTCAACGATCAAAGCGATGCGTAAAAACGTATTAGCGAAATGTTACGGCGGTGACATCTCACGTAAACGGAAGCTTCTAGAAAAGCAAAAAGAAGGAAAGAAGCGAATGAAAGCTGTGGGGAATGTGGAGGTTCCACAGGAAGCATTTATGGCCGTATTGCGTATGGATGAACCGAAAAAGTAACAGCGTAAATCGTGAGCCTCTTATAAAGCGTTGCTTTATGGGAGGTTTCCTTTTTATCGTGTTTAACTTGCGCTAAGGCGGTAAGGTAAGTTTTTCTAATAAGCAAAAGGTTGTTATACTATCGCATGGTATCACAAACGGTGCTGAATGGACGAAAGGAGTCACCGCATGCCAAAAGCAGCTTATATTCATATCCCATTTTGTGAGCATATTTGTTACTACTGTGATTTCAATAAATTTTATTTGAAAAACCAGCCGGTAAATGAGTATTTACAAGCTTTAGAAACAGAAATGGCGATGGTTGTTGCAGAACAGCCGACTAAATCATTGCAAACCCTCTATGTCGGTGGCGGTACACCGACCGCTTTAACGGCTGATCAGTTAGCTCAGCTGCTAGCGAGTATTAAACGGACGTTGCCTTTAAGCGATTTGGAGGAATTCACCTTTGAGGTGAACCCTGACAGCATTGATGAGGAAAAGCTCGACGTTCTTCGCTCGTACGGTGTGGATCGTTTGAGCATAGGGGTTCAAGCCTTTCAACCATTGCTTTTAAAAGAGATTGGCAGAACGCATGATCAAAAGAGTGTGGAGCAAGCCGTTGAGAAGAGTCGGCAAGCCGGGTTTGCGAATCTATCCCTCGATTTGATGCTCGGTTTACCAAAGCAAACACCTGAGATGTTTGCGGAAACCTTAAAAGAAGCATTTGCCCTCGAGGTAGAACATTTGTCCTGTTATTCATTAAAAGTGGAGGCAAAGACGGTTTTCTACAATCGTCAACGCCAAGGACGACTGACGCTCCCGCCTGAAGACGATGAAGTGAAAATGTACAGGCAGTTGTGTTATGAGACGGAAAAACATGGATTTAAGCAATATGAAATAAGCAATTTTGCGAAAAAGGGATATGAAAGTCGGCATAATCTCGTGTATTGGAACAATGATGAATATTACGGGTTTGGCGCAGGGGCCCACGGATATGTAGGCGGTGTTCGTTATATGAACCATGGCCCTCTGCCAAAATATTTGCAAGCCATGGAAGAAGGAAGGCGGCCTGTTTTTGAGTCCCATCATGTATCGAGAGTTGAACAAATGGAGGAGCAAATGTTTCTTGGCTTGCGAAAACGATCAGGTGTAGAGGAGCGTGTATTTGTTGAGCGCTTTGGCGTCTCGATGTTCTCCTTGTATGAGAAGCAAATCGCCCAATTGGTCGCACGCTGTTTGCTCGAGCGTACAGATGACCGTGTCCGCTTAACCGACGAGGGGCTATTATTAGGAAATGAAGTATTCGAACAATTCTTAGCTGTATTAGACGAAGGAAAGCAGCAATGAAAATTTGCTATTGATCCATCATCTACGTTGACAAATAGGGACCTTTTTGATAAGTTAGCAATAGATTTAGCACTCGAACTATGAGAGTGCTAACAGTCGAAGGCATGAAAAACTCAATGCGATGATCACATATCACTAAGTGTCTTTATGTGAAGCAACCTCAATAGGGGTGATATAGCCATGTTAACAGACCGTCAACTGTTGATTCTACAAGCGATTGTTGATGACTATATTCGCTCTGCTGAACCTGTTGGTTCTAGAAGCATTTCCAAGCGAGAGGATATTACCTTTAGTCCGGCAACGATTCGAAATGAGATGGCGGATCTTGAGGAACTAGGTTTTCTTGAGAAACCTCATAGTTCTGCAGGACGTATACCTTCTCAGAAAGGGTATCGGTACTACGTGGATCATTTGCTCATGCCACACCGTTTAACGAAGAAAGAACGGCACTACATTCATGAGCTTTTCACAAAGAGGATCCAGGAAGTCGAACAAGCGATTCAACAATCGGCACAGATTTTATCGTCGATGACTCGTTATATTTCTGTTGTACTAGGTCCTGAAATGTTTGAAACGAAACTTAAAAGCATCCATATAATTCCCCTTACGGCCCATTCGGTTGTCGTGATTTTTGTCACGGATACAGGGTATGTTGAAAATCAAACGATGCATCTGCCTCATTCGGTTAATCCGGTCGATCTTGAAAAGACGGTCAACATTTTAAATGAGCGATTGGCAGGAGTCTCTCTGTTTCAGCTTCGTGAAAGGTTAAATAAAGAGGTTGCAGATGTTCTCCGTTTTCACGTGACGAACTATGAACTCGTACTAGATTTGTTAGAAAAGACGTTTGAAGCAGAAAAATCTGAAAAAGTCTTTTACGGTGGGAAAACAAATTTGTTATCCCAGCCGGAATTTCGCGATGTGGAGAAGATCAAACAAATCTTAACGATTCTTGAGCAGGACGATGTCATGCATCAAATGATTCGCTCAAGCGGCGAGCAGATTCAGGTGAGAATCGGCCATGAAAACAACGTGGAAGCTTTTGAAGATCTCAGTGTGATCACCGCATCTTATTCCATTGGTGGCAAGCATATGGGAACGATCGGAATCGTCGGTCCAACAAGAATGGAATATCGCCGGACGATTTCTGTTGTTGAGCACCTATCAAAAGACTTAACAAAGTTGCTGACAGACTTGTATCAACAAAGCTAGAGATGGTAATATTGACAATTAGTGTGCATTGATGCTGCTAATTGTTCTACATATGATTTCATACAGGAGGTGACGATCGTTGGTAGAAAACGAAAAAACATCTGTTGAAGAAACGGAAGAAAAAGCCGAAACAGAAGATGAGATGTTAACTGAAGACCCATCCAACGAGGACTCGGATGAAGCGAATGAAGAAGGAAATGAGCTGTCTGAGGAAGAGAAACGTATTGCTGAATTAGAAGGACAGGTTGATGAACTGAATCAACGTCTTTTACGTATACAGGCAGATTACGACAATTTCCGCCGCCGTCAACGAGAAGAAAAAGAAGCGGCTGCTAAATATAGAGCTCAGTCTTTAATTGAGGAGCTGTTACCTGCTCTTGATAATTTTGAACGTGCATTGCTCGTGGAACCTGAGCAAGAGGAAACAAAAACGCTGCTTAAAGGGATGGAAATGGTCTATCGCCAAGTCTCTGAAGCCTTGAAAAAAGAAGGCCTTGAAGTGATTGAGACAAAGGGAGAAACCTTTGATCCGCATCTTCACCAAGCCGTGATGCAAGTTGAGGATGCTGAATTTGAATCAAATGAAATTGTGGAGGAATTGCAGAAGGGTTACAAGCTAAAGGATCGGGTGATCCGCCCTTCGATGGTGAAAGTGAACGCCTAATATAGAAGCACTACATAATTAAAAACCATTGGAAAGGTAATAGGAGGAGTCTTAACGATGAGCAAAATCATTGGTATTGACCTTGGAACAACAAACTCATGTGTAGCCGTTATGGAGGGTGGCGAAGCGACGGTTATTCCGAATCCAGAAGGAAACCGTACTACCCCTTCTGTTGTGGCATTTAAAGATGGGGAACGCCAAGTAGGGGAAGTGGCAAAGCGACAAGCGATCACGAACCCTAACACCGTGATTTCAATCAAGCGTCACATGGGGACGAACCACAAAGAAAACATTGAAGGAAAAGAATATACACCGCAAGAAATCTCTGCGATTATTTTGCAAAAATTAAAATCTGACGCTGAAGCCTATCTCGGTGAAGAAGTAACGAAAGCAGTTATTACGGTTCCAGCTTATTTCAACGACTCACAGCGCCAAGCGACAAAGGATGCAGGGAAAATCGCTGGATTAGAAGTAGAGCGGATTGTCAACGAGCCAACAGCAGCTGCTCTTGCCTATGGTCTTGACAAAGAAGACGATCAAACGATTCTTGTCTACGACCTCGGTGGTGGTACGTTTGACGTTTCCATTCTCGAATTAGGTGATGGATTTTTTGAAGTAAAGGCCACTTCAGGGGACAATAAGCTTGGTGGGGATGACTTTGACCAAGTGATCATTGACCATTTGATCGCAGAATTTAAAAAGGAAAATGGCATTGATCTATCACAGGATAAAATGGCGATGCAACGTTTAAAGGATGCTGCTGAGAAAGCGAAAAAGGATTTATCTGGTGTGACGTCAACACAAATTTCATTGCCGTTCATTACAGCGGATGCAACAGGACCAAAGCACCTTGAACTAACCCTTACTCGCGCGAAGTTTGAAGAGCTTTCTTCACACTTAGTAGAAAGAACGCTTGGGCCTACACGTCAAGCATTACAAGATTCAGGCCTTTCTGCAAGTGAAATTGATAAAGTTGTTCTCGTTGGAGGATCTACACGTATTCCTGCCGTTCAGGAAGCGATTAAGAACCTTACAGGAAAAGAACCACATAAAGGGGTAAATCCAGACGAAGTCGTTGCCCTCGGTGCAGCGGTTCAAGCAGGGGTTCTAACAGGAGATGTTAAAGATGTCGTACTTCTCGACGTAACCCCGCTTTCACTTGGAATTGAAACAATGGGTGGCGTGTTTACGAAGCTTATTGAGCGTAATACGACAATCCCTACTAGCAAATCGCAAATCTTTTCAACGGCTGCCGACAACCAGCCTTCTGTTGATATCCACGTTCTTCAAGGAGAGCGGGAAATGGCTGCCGACAACAAGACGCTCGGTCGCTTCCAACTAACAGATATTCCGCCGGCACCACGTGGGGTACCGCAAATCGAAGTTACATTTGATATTGATGCGAACGGGATTGTAAACGTTAAAGCGAAAGACCTCGGCACAAACAAAGAACAGTCCATTACGATTACATCTTCTTCCGGTTTAACAGATGAAGAAATCGATCAGATGGTCAAGGACGCAGAAGCGAACGCTGAGGCTGATAAGAAACGCCGCGAAGAAGTAGAGCTACGGAATGAAGCGGATCAGCTCGTCTTTACAACCGAGAAAACGTTAAGAGATCTCGGTGATAATGTAGATGAGGCTGAGAAGACGAAAGCCGAGGAAGCAAAAGAAAAGCTGAAAAAAGCGATCGAAGCGAACAATATTGATGAGATTCGCACAACGAAAGAAGAGCTTCAACAAGTCGTTCAAGCCTTAACGACAAAACTATATGAGCAAGCGGCTCAACAAGCACAGCAAGCCCAATCGGCTGAAGGGGATCAAGGCACAGTGGAAAAAGGGCAGGATGACAACGTTGTGGATGCAGATTATGAAGAAGTCAATGAGGAAGACAAAAAGTAATCTTAGCTTTAGAAAAAGTCAAAGTCAGAGCCATGACTTTGGCTTTTTCTACGAAAAAAATCGTGCAACTAGAACATCTTGCTTTGCAGCCAGAAAAAATGGTATGATGAACGTTATGTGATAGTGAGATAATCGGTGATACAGTCAACCATAAAGATTGCAAGAGCTAGCATAGCATAAGCTCTTGAACAATGAATAACATGGATAGTTCAGAAGAATCGGGAGTGGATGACATGAGCAAACGGGATTACTATGAAGTCCTTGGTGTTGATCGTAACGCGTCCGCGGATGAAGTGAAAAAAGCGTACCGTAAATTGGCACGTAAATACCATCCTGACGTGAACAAGGCACCCGATGCAGAGGATAAATTTAAGGAAGTAAAAGAAGCGTTCGATACACTAAGTGATCCGCAGAAAAAAGCCCATTATGACCAATTTGGCCATACGGATCCGAACCAAGGATTTGGCGGTGGCGGTGCTGGTGACTTCGGTGGTTTTAGTGACATTTTTGATATGTTCTTTGGTGGCGGCGGGGGTAGACGCAATCCGAATGCACCTCGTCAAGGTGCGGATCTGCAATATACGATGACCCTTGAATTTAAGGAAGCTGTTTTCGGTAAAGAAACGACGATTGAAATCCCGCGGGAAGAGACCTGTCATACGTGTTCAGGCTCTGGTGCAAAGCCTGGGACGAAGCCGGAATCTTGTCCGCATTGCGGCGGCTCCGGTCAGCTTAATATTGAGCAAAATACGCCGTTTGGCCGCGTCGTTAATCGCCGAGTTTGTCACCATTGTGAGGGAACAGGAAAATATATTAAGCATAAATGTGCAACATGCGGAGGAAAAGGAAAAGTACGTAAACGGAAAAAAATCAATGTCAAAGTACCGGCAGGCATTGATCACGGTCAACAAATAAGGCTCTCTGGCCAAGGGGAAGCTGGAGTTAACGGAGGACCTGCTGGAGATTTATATATTGTGTTTAATGTGAAGCCCCATGAGTTTTTTGAGCGTGATGGCGATGACATTTATTGTGAAATGCCGTTAACCTTTGTCCAAGTAGCCCTAGGCGATGAGATTGAAGTCCCAACATTGAATGGGAAAGTTAAGCTAAAAATCCCAGCAGGGACGCAAACGGGTACGAGTTTTCGCTTGCGCGGAAAAGGAGTTCCGAACGTACACGGTCGCGGGCAAGGAGATCAGCATGTTCAAGTTCGCGTCATTACGCCGAAGGAGCTCTCTGAAAAAGAAAAAGAGCTACTTCGTGAGTTTGCACAAATGTCAGGCGGTCGCCCCGACGAGCAAGACGATTCCTTTTTTGCAAAAGTGAAGCGAGCGTTTAAAGGGTAAATGAAGAGAAAGGGTGGAGTTGGTAAGATGAAATGGTCTGAGTTTAGCATCCATACAACACAGGAGGCGGTCGAACCTGTCTGCAATATTTTGCATGAAGCAGGGGCGAGTGGTGTTGTCATTGAAGACCCTAAAGATTTAGTGAAGGAATGGGGTGTGCATTACGGTGAAATCTACCAACTTAACCCTGACGATTACCCTGAAGAAGGTGTGATGATTAAAGCATACTTTCCTGTCAATAGTTTCTTAGGAGAAACGATTGAGGAAATTAAGGAAGCTATTAATGGTCTTTTGCTTTATGATATCGATCTCGGTCATAATAAAATTCAACTCGTTGAAGTCCTTGAGGAAGAATGGGCGACGGCTTGGAAGAAGTATTATAAGCCGGTGAAAGTGTCAAACACCATCACGATCGTTCCGACTTGGGAAGAGTATGAAGCCCATGAGGATGAAATGATCATTGAGCTCGATCCAGGAATGGCATTTGGAACAGGTACCCACCCTACGACCGTTCTTTGTATTCAGGCGCTCGAAAACGTCATCCAAGGCGGCGAGTCAGTGATTGACGTTGGAACAGGTTCAGGGGTTCTGAGCATTGCAGCAGCCAAACTTGGAGCTAGTGAGGTGCTTGGACTCGACCTGGATGAAGTAGCTGTAAAGAGCGCTCAAATGAATGTGAAGCTGAATAAAGTTCATAGACAAGTAATGGTTCGACAAAATCATTTACTTGAAGGGATTACAGGGACGCGAGATGTCATCGTCGCGAACATTTTAGCGGAAGTGATCATCCGCTTTGTCGCAGATGCAAAAGCGGTGTTAAAACCAGGAGGAACGTTTATTGTTTCGGGGATTATTAAAAGGAAAAAAAACGATGTAAAAGATGCCCTCGTCACAAACGGATTTCAGATCGAAGAGACGGTTGAATTGGAAGACTGGGTGGCGATCATCGCCAAAAACGGACACGAGTGAGGCAAAGACATGCAACGATATTTTGTCCCAAAGGAACAAATGACAGATACGTATGTCACCATTACAGGGGATGACGTGAAGCATATCATAAAGGTCATGCGCATGACGATCGGAGATGAATTAATTTGCAGCGATGGTCATGGCCGGACGGTTCGCTGTGAAATCGAGAAAGCGAATGATTCAGAAGTACTCGCTCGTGTCATTGAACCACTCATACCAAATACAGAGCTGCCTATTCGAGTAACGATCGCTCAAGCACTACCAAAAGGGGACAAGCTTGACTACATTGTGCAAAAAGGGACAGAATTAGGTGCTCAAGCGTTTTGGCCGTTCTCTGCCAGTCGCTCGATTGTGAAATGGGATGAGAAGAAGGGGCGAAAAAAAACAGAGAGATTGATGAAAATCGCCAAGGAAGCCGCTGAGCAATCATACAGGGAACGGATCCCTTCCATTGAAACGCCGCTAGCGTTTTCTAAGCTTTTGCAGGAGATCTCCGGTTTTACGAAAACGATCGTCGCGTATGAGGAAGAGGCGAAAGAAGGGCGCCTTATGACTTTCGCTGCCTGTTTGAACGAATTACATCATGGAGACTCCCTTCTTGTCATCATCGGCCCAGAAGGTGGATTTACAACTGAAGAAATTGATGCGATTCAAAGGGCGGGAGGAGCGCCTGCAGGCCTTGGGCCGAGAATTTTGCGAACGGAAACGGCCTCTCTCTATGCCTTGGCTGCAATTTCGTATCACTTTGAACGAATGAGGTGAAAAACATGGCAACAGTTGCTTTTCAAACATTAGGGTGTAAAGTGAATCATTATGAAACAGAAGCCATTTGGCAGTTGTTTAAAGGAGAAGGCTATGAGAAGGTCGACTTTGAGCAAATGGCCGATGTGTATGTCATCAACACATGTACAGTGACAAACACAGGAGATAAAAAAAGTCGCCAAGTGATCCGCCGTGCGATCCGTAAAAATCCTGATGCGGTCATTTGCGTTACAGGCTGCTATGCGCAAACATCCCCTGCAGAGGTTATGGCGATTCCTGGTGTTGACATTGTTGTTGGAACACAGGATCGAAAAAAGATGCTTGAGTACATTGAGCAATACAAGAAAGAGCGTCAGCCTATTAACGGTGTAGGAAATATTATGAAATCTCGCGTGTATGAGGAGTTGGATGTACCTGCTTTTACAGATCGAACCCGGGCATCATTAAAAATTCAAGAGGGCTGTAACAATTTCTGTACCTTTTGTATTATTCCTTGGGCTCGTGGGTTGATGAGATCACGTGATCCGAAAGAAGTCATTAAACAAGCAGAGCAGCTCGTTCAAGCAGGCTATAAAGAAATCGTCTTAACTGGTATTCATACGGGTGGTTATGGTGAAGATTTAAAGGATTACTCACTTGCCCGTTTATTGGAAGACCTCGAACAAGTGAATGGTTTAAAGCGAATTCGAATTTCATCGATTGAAGCAAGTCAGCTTACCGATGAAGTCATCGAAGTCATTGACCGTTCGACTAAGGTTGTCCGCCATTTGCACATTCCGTTACAATCAGGCTCTGATACTGTATTAAAACGGATGCGACGTAAGTATACGATGGCTTTTTTTGCTGAGCGGTTAGAACGTCTCCGCGAAGCGTTACCAGGTTTAGCGGTTACATCCGATGTCATCGTCGGCTTCCCCGGTGAGACGGAGGCTGAATTTCAAGAGACGTATGATTTTATTGCAAAGCATAAGTTTTCTGAGTTACATGTGTTCCCATACTCCAAGCGAACGGGGACACCTGCAGCGCGTATGGAAGATCAAGTGAATGAAGATGTAAAAAATGAACGAGTCCACCGTCTTATTCAACTTTCTGATCAGCTAGCAAAGGAGTACGCGTCACAGTTTGAAGGAGAAGTATTGGAAATGATCCCTGAGGAGCGGGATAAAGAAGAGCCAAATTCCGGTCTATATGTTGGTTATACCGATAACTATTTAAAGGTAAAAATTCCGGCAACGGACGAGATGATCGGAAAACTCGTAAAAGTGAAAATTACAAAGGCAGGGTACCCCTATAATGAAGGCGAATTTGTCCGAGTGTTGGATGAAGAGCCTCAGGCAGTGGCTCACGGGTGATCTGATCAATGGCATCTATCGTAATGTTTGCGGTGGGTGTCGTTTTTCATTCGCTCAATGGATGGGATAGGAGAAGGTGATGGGCGTAAGATAACAATAAGGATGCGGCTCGCCAATCGCTCTGTTCTATGCTACCATACAGAGAGGTACGTACAACTCACGAGGAAGGAAGATGAAATCATGTCACGTTCGATTGCACAAATGATTGATCATACGCTACTTAAACCAAATACAACAGAAGACCAAATTGTAAAGCTCTGTGAGGAAGCAAAGGAATATTCATTTGCATCTGTTTGTGTGAATCCTACTTGGGTCGCACTTGCTGCGCAGTTGCTAAAAGATGCACCTGATGTGAAAGTATGTACAGTTATCGGCTTTCCGTTAGGGGCAACGACTCCGGAAGTGAAAGCGTTTGAAACGACTAATGCCATTGAAAATGGAGCGACAGAAGTGGACATGGTCATTAACATTGGAGCGTTAAAAGATAAACAATACGAGCTTGTTGGACGCGACATTCAAGCGGTTGTTAAAGCAGCAGAAGGGAAAGCATTAACGAAAGTAATCATTGAAACATCGTTATTAACGGAGGAAGAGAAGAAGGCTGCGTGTGAGCTTGCCGTAAAAGCAGGAGCCGACTTTGTCAAAACGTCGACTGGATTCTCTGGCGGAGGTGCTACGGCTGAGGATATCGCGCTCATGCGAAAAGTGGTCGGACCAAATTTAGGAGTCAAAGCTTCTGGAGGTGTTAGAGATCTGTCCGACGCGAAAGCGATGATTGATGCTGGTGCTACTCGGATTGGTGCGAGTGCTGGGGTGGCGATTGTTAACGGGGAGCGTAGGGAAGGGAGTTATTAAGGAGGAGCCTGAGGGAGGCTCCTTTTTTCTTATGCTCGGCTTTTTCTACTGTGATGGGCCGTGTAACGTTTCAATAAACGAAGCAAAAGGTTTAACAAACGGGAGGATCGCAAGTGAACAAATAACATTAAAGATCGTACTAGCATGAGCAAGCTGAATAGCTGGAATCGTCGTTAGCGTCATGACGAAGTGACTCAAATGTGGAATAAGGGGAATAAAGAGCAGGACCCCGATCACATTTAACCAAAGATGGGCAAATGCTACGAGGCGCGAGGTGCGACCTGATCCTATGCTAGCTAATAAGGCGGTGAAGCATGTACCGATGTTCGCCCCTAACATAATGGCAATTCCTCCGTGTATCCCAATGATTTCTTCATTCAAAAATCCCATGGCAATCGCCGTTGTGGCTGTACTTGATTGGATTAGCGCCGTTAATAAGGTGCCGACGCCAGCACCAACGATAAGCCAATCGTTTGTTAATTCGATAAAGGCTTGAATGGCCGGGATAGCAGCTAACGGAGAAGCAAGGTTCTCTAATCCGTTCATCGAAATGAAAATGCATGCAAGTCCAAAGCTAACACAGCCAAGACAGTATGTGATGAGATGGGGGATCGCGAGACCGATTAATCCGATGAGAAGTAAGGGAACAATCAATGAGTGTAAATCAAGGGCGATTAATTCAACGGTAAAACATGTACCGACATTCGTTCCTAAAATGATTCCGATCGATTGACGGAACGTTACATATCCTGCTGCTACAAAGCCAATGGTGACAATCATGACAGCTGAACTGCTTTGTAGAAGTATAGTTAAAAGAAGGCCAACAAAAAAGCCCTTTAGTGGATTATCCACGAAACGAAGGATGCCAACACGTGCTTTCTCAGCATTCATCGTCAGGAGCCCTGCACGCATGACCGCCATTCCGAATAAAAATAAGCTAACAAACACGGCAAATAGTGTAAACAATTGTTGCGTCACGCACAACCACCCCCATACAATGTATGGACAAGTGAGGACAAGAATGACTCATTTCTTAACTTCATCAGTTGGTAAATGTTCGGTTTCAGTTGACCGACAAAAACCCTTATATTATAATCAAACAAGACGTGCATTTTTTGTGTACATCTAGTTGGTTGTTTCGGAGGGAGGGAAAGAAAATGGCAGAAACTCGTGTTCGTAAAAACGAATCGATTGATGCTGCACTTCGTCGCTTCAAGAGATCACTCTCTAAAGAAGGAACGTTGGCTGAGGTTAGAAAACGTAAGCACTATGAAAAGCCTAGTGTTCGTCGCAAGAAGAAATCCGAAGCTGCAAGAAAGCGTAAGTTCTAAATAAAAGAGGGTGTTGAAATTGAATCTCCTTGATCGTTTAAATCAAGACATGAAAGAAGCGATGAAAAACAAGGAAAAAGAAAAGCTTTCTGTCATTCGTATGGTGAAATCATCTTTGCAAAATGAACAGATTAAATTCGGACGCGATCTGACAGAAGATGATCAATTAACGGTGCTTAACCGTGAGCTTAAGCAGCGTAAAGATTCCCTCCAAGAGTTTGAAAAAGCCAATCGGGAAGATCTCGTTGAAAAGCTTCGCAATGAGATTTCTATACTTGAGCATTACATGCCTGAACAGTTGTCAGAGGATGAACTCCTAGCAATTGTCAATGAGACGATTGCAGAAGTAGGAGCATCTTCAAAAGCCGATATGGGTAAAGTAATGGGGGCGATCATGCCTAAGGTAAAAGGCAAAGCTGACGGAGGTCTCGTCAATCGCCTCGTGCAACAACAGTTATCATAATTGAACAATCCGACGTCTTGTCATTGGACAGGGCGTCTTTTTATGATTCCTACAGATGAAGAAGCTGAACAGTCTTTGCTGTCGGTGGACATAGGGGACCGGGTTCGATAAAATGAAAAAAAGATCGTGTAAAAAGTTGAAACTTATTTCTACACATTTCGTAAAAAAAATAGCGATATCAACTAGAAAGGAGGACAGCTATGGAACGAATCCGGTGGCTTTACGGTTTTCTAGCATGCATCCTCATAGCCATATTACTTGCCCCCCTTCAAATCATGGCTCAAGGCGAGTTCCGCACATCGGATCAACCTCTCGTATACTACATCCCTGTTGAACAGGAAGTCGAGCGTGGATTGGAAGCGTTTTTACAGCGGTCGTTGGATAGTGCGGTGGAAGAAGGGGCTGATCATATCGTCTTGGAAATTAATACTCCAGGTGGACGAGTGGACGCAGCTGGCAATATGGCAAGAGCTTTGCGGGAGACAGACATTCCGATCACTGCTTATGTGATCGATCAAGCGTTATCAGCAGGAGCCTACATCGCGTTAAACGCAGATGAGATTGTCATGGCACCGGGATCAACGATGGGATCAGCCGCTGTCATTGATAGTGCGGGAAATGCAGCCGACGAGAAAGCTCAGTCGTACTGGCTAGCTGAAATGCGAAATGCGGCTGAATATAACGATCGCGATCCTAAGTACGCTTTAGCGATGGCGGATCGTAGCATTGAAATTCCAGAGCTCGATATTTCAAACGAAGAGCTGTTAACTCTTACAGCGAGTCAAGCGCTTGAAGTTAATTATGCAGAAGCGATTGCGTCAAATCGAGCAGAGCTATTAGAGCATCTTCAGATTGACAATGCTTTCGAACAGGAAATGGAAGTAAGCTTTGCGGAAAAGCTAGCTCGCTTTGTGACAAATCCGCTAATCATTCCGATTTTACTCTCCATCGGTAGCCTCGGGCTTGTGCTTGAGCTCTATTCCCCAGGTTTTGGTGTCCCAGGAATCATGGGAATCTCAGCATTGCTGCTCTTTTTCTTCGGCCATTTAATTGCCGGTTTTGCAGGCTACGAAGCGATGATTTTATTTATCGCTGGTTTTCTCTTAATTTTAATAGAGGTGTTTATGCCCGGCTTCGGTCTATTTGGTATCCTTGGTATCGCAGGGATGATCGGAGGAATGTTACTCGCGTCCTTTTCAACTGCATGGATGCTCGTATCTTTAGGAATCTCAGCTGTCGTCACTACGGTAGTTGCTATCATTACGTTTAGGTATTTCGGATCAAGAGGACCATGGAAAAAAATGATCCTTACTGAATCGACCAGCAGTGAAAAAGGATACATTACAAATGAGACAAGACAAGAACTTGTCGGGTTAATTGGTCAATCCCTAACACCATTACGTCCTTCCGGATCGGGACTATTTGGAGAGGAACGACTTGACGTCGTCTCTGAGGGAGGATATATTGAACAGGGTAGGAAGATAAAGGTCGTATCTACATCTGGATCGCGGATCGTTGTTCGCGAAACAGATGAATGATTAAAAGGAGGAATTTTGTTATGCCAGTTGATTTAGGCTTGATTATCCTTTTAGGGGTCATTTTTATTGCTCTGGCGGTACTATTCACGTTTGTTCCAGTCGGGCTGTGGATTTCCGCTCTAGCAGCAGGTGTCAAAATTGGTATTTTTGAATTAGTCGGAATGAGACTCCGTCGCGTTATTCCAAGACGTGTCGTTGAGCCACTCATCAAAGCAGTAAAAGCAGGTTTGGATTTGAGCACTTCAAAACTAGAAGGTCACTACCTTGCAGGAGGAAATGTGGACCGTGTCGTTAACGCCCTTATCGCGGCTCAACGTGCGAACATTGATTTAAGCTTTGAGCGTTGTGCAGCTATTGACCTTGCTGGTCGTGATGTATTGCAAGCTGTGCAAATGAGTGTTAACCCGAAAGTGATTGAAACTCCGTTTATTGCCGGTGTGGCAATGGATGGTATTGAAGTAAAGGCGAAAGCAAGAATTACAGTGCGAGCCAACATTGATCGTCTTGTCGGTGGTGCAGGTGAGGAAACTGTAATCGCCCGTGTTGGTGAAGGAATCGTTTCAACTATTGGTTCTTCAGACGACCATAAAAAAGTATTAGAAAATCCAGATACAATCTCGCAAACTGTCTTGAAAAAAGGTCTAGATGCTGGGACGGCATTTGAAATTCTTTCCATTGACATTGCAGATATTGATATCGGGAAAAACATTGGTGCCGGCCTTCAAACAGATCAAGCGGAAGCGGATAAGAAAATTGCCCAAGCGAAAGCGGAAGAGCGCCGTGCAATGGCCGTGGCAAAAGAGCAAGAGATGCGTGCGAAAGTTGAAGAAATGCGCGCGAAAGTTGTGGAAGCGGAAGCGGAAGTACCAATGGCCCTTTCTGACGCATTGCGTAAAGGGAATATGGGCGTGATGGATTACTTAAACTACCAGAACGTAATGGCTGACACGGATATGCGTGACTCCATTAGCAAAGCTACAGGTGATCAAGAAGCGGATGAAAAAAATGACCGCTAATGAACTTCACCGTCTCAACTTGGGAGGTGAGTGACCGTGGAAAGTTTCCTTATTCCACTTCTGATCTTTTTACTCGTTAGCCTGTTTGGCCGTCTAGGCGGCAACCAGCGGAAAACTGGCAGGGAACAAAATACTGAACGCCCTCAGCAATCTAAGCAACCACAACAGCCAGGACCTTCACAGCAGCCTTGGCCAGGAAGCTCAGAACCGATCGAGGATTGGCGTGATTTATTTGATCCCCATAGAAGGGAAAAAGAGACGGAGCCTGCTTATGCAGAACCAGTCGAGTCTTATGATTATGAGGATCTACATGACGAGCAGCCTCAAACGCAACCAACTGTGCAAGATTCGGTTCGAGATTTTAAGAGCGTGAGGGACAATCAACCTGTATCGGAGCAAGTTCCTCCTGTCTCCATCACTCGCTCACTAAAACAGAAGAAGGAAACAAATCTTGCGTTGCATTTTCATCATTTGACAAAAGATGAAGCGATGAAGGCAGTCGTTTGGTCAGAAGTTTTAGGCCAACCTCGTGCAAAACGCCCCCATCGATCGTTCTCTAAACGTTAATGACAGCCGCTTGTTACCACAATGGTAGCAAGTGGCTTTTTCGTATTAGGGAATGTCAATTAAAGCGATAAAAGTGACTGGAGTTCCCATAGAAATGACAGATTATCAGTGATAACCAATTCCCTTTTCTCATAAAAATGAAAGGAGAGGGGGTTGGTTCAATGAAGAATGTCAAACAACAATTGATGCGATGGATGACGAACCAGTTGCAGCTCCCAGCAGATGTGATGATGGATTTGCCACGCATTACGATGATCGGCCAGCTACATATATACATTGAAAACCACCAAGGAGTGCTTCGATTCTCTAATCAAGAGTTACGTTTATTGCTCAAGCACGGGCAATTGCTCATAAAGGGGGACGGATTTGTCATTAAAACGATCTTACCTGAAGAGTTACTGTTGGAGGGCAGAATCGATCAAGTGTTGTTTATTCCTGATTCGCCATCCAAGTGATTGGAGAGAAGAGGAATGAGAGGGGAAATGGGAATGAAAACGAAAGCAATGTGGAAGCAACTAGTTCGCGGATATGTTCGAGTGCAAATTGACGGAGTGTACGGGGAACGATTTCTTAATCGCTGCATTCAAAAAAATGTGGCGATTTGGAGCATCAAGCGGATGGGAGCAGAACGAATTGTCTGTTTTATGGACATGCAAGATGCAAAAAAAATTCGACCTCTTGTCAAGCAAACAGAATGTAAGGTGACGTTTGTAGAACGGCTTGGTTATCCTGCCTTCGTTAAAAAGGCGATGAATCGAGTCGGATTTGTTGGCGGAATCGGTTTAGCCATCGTATTAATGTTTATTCTATCCAATATTGTTTGGTCTATTGAAATTAAAGGAGCGTCTCCGAAAGTGGAGCATGAACTTCGTCAACTTGTGGAAGAACTAGGAGTAAAAAGAGGGGCATTTCAATTCACATTACCGAGTGTCGAAGACTTGCAGCGCGAAGTAACCGAGCAGCTTTCTGGAGCGACATGGATCGGCGTTCGACAAAATGGGACAACCTACCAATTTGAGGTGGTGGAACAACAACTTCCAGAGGAAGCAGAAAGAATTAGCCCAAGACATCTTGTTGCAAAGAAAAAAGCAATCGTACACAGTGTATTTGTTGAGCATGGTCAGCCAAAGGTAAAAGTGAACGATTATGTAGAAAAAGGGGACATGCTCGTTTCAGGCTTTATCGGAAAAGAAGGAAAAGAGCAAATTGTTCCAGCTGTTGGTGTGGTTTTAGGAGAAATTTGGTATACATCTGATGTAACGATTCCGCTTGAAAGCCAATTTTCAACCTTAACAGGGGAATCTGTGACGACCCATCAACTTAGTGCTTTTGGAGTTAACCTCCCGATTTGGGGGTTTAAGAAACATGAGTTTAAGGAGTTTGAAACGTTTCAAGAGCAGAAGGAGTTGTATTTTTGGAAATGGACACTTCCAATTCAATATACACGAACAAAAGTGTATGAAGCTAATCGCTTCGAGCAGAAATTGACGAAAGGCGAAGCGGTCGAACGCGGGAAAAAACTAGCGAAGCAAGAACTTTATGAGAAAATTGACAAGGATGCCACAATTGAAGGCGAAAAAGTTTTGCACGAACGCGTCGAGAATGGTAAAGTAAAACTAAGAATTCACTACCAAGTTATTGAAGATATCACATCGGAAATGCCGATCATTCAAGGAGATTGAGATTATTGCCAGAAACGAAACTAATACAGTTACGAGTAAAAGACACACAGGAAACACAAGCTCTCTTTGGCCCGAAGGACGCCCATTTGCAACGTTTGGAAGAATATTTACAGGTGTCGATTGTAACGCGAGGTGAACAAGTTTCCGTTACGGGGGAAGAAGGAAAAATAACCCTTGTGGAACATGTGCTTTCAGCTTTGATCGAACTGATTCGCAACGGCGTCTCACTGTCAGAGCGTGATGTTGTTTATGCTGTACAGCTAGCTGAGAAAGATCAGTTAGATGAATTGTCGGAAATCTATCGTGAAAATATTACGACGAATATAAAAGGGAAAGCGATTCGAGCCAAGACCCTCGGGCAGCGTCACTACGTTCAAACAATTAAAACCCGGGATCTTGTCTTCGGCATTGGCCCTGCTGGAACAGGGAAAACATACCTTGCTGTCGTCATGGCTGTCACAGCCTTAAAAGATGGATTAATCAAACGGATCGTCTTAACAAGGCCAGCAGTGGAAGCAGGAGAGAACCTCGGCTTTTTGCCTGGAGACTTGAAGGAAAAGGTCGACCCTTACTTACGGCCTTTGTATGACGCGCTGCACGATGTACTCGGGACTGAACAAACGAACCGACTGATGGAAAGGGGAACCATTGAAGTGGCCCCCCTTGCCTATATGAGAGGTCGAACCCTTGACGACGCATTTGTCATTTTAGACGAAGCACAAAATACAACGCCAGAGCAAATGAAGATGTTTCTAACCCGTTTAGGATTTGGCTCAAAAATGGTCATTAATGGGGACCTTACGCAAATCGACTTACCTAAAGGAAAGCAATCTGGCTTGAAGGTGGCCATTGGTATTCTAGAGCGCGTAAAGGAAATTGGGTTCATTTATTTGCAACAAGCAGATGTTGTGCGCCATACACTCGTTCAAAAAATTCTCGATGCCTACGAGGTTGAAGAGAAATCCTAACAGGCGCTACAATTGGATAGGATGGCAATTAAATGAGACCCTCTGTGCTTAGAGGGTCTCTTGTTACTTGATTATTTGAAAGGCTCCGAGGCTACACTGAAAACAGGATCTCCTTTTTGCGAAACGTAGGAATCAAACAGTACGTAGAAAAAGGAAGTGCTTTGATTCAAAGCGCTTAACGATTGAATAACCGAGAAAGGTTAGAGGTGAAAGCCGGTGAAAAAACGAGCGTCGATCGATCAACAAAAATGGTGGAAGCAAATCCGTGATCATCAATATTCGCGCGTGATCATGTACATGGTTCTTGCCATCATTCTTTACTTCTTAATGCTTGGGAATGTACTTCCTGACCGGCTTGACATTCAATTATCGTCTATTGCTGAACAAGATATTCGTTCACCAATTACGATTGAAAACCGAGAAGCGACGGAAGAACGACAAAAAGAAGTACTCGATTCTGTCTCTCCGGTTTATTCTCTAGACCGTGATTTAACACAGCGACAAGTAGGGTTGGTCGATGATTTATTTCAAGTGGTATATGAAGTAAAGCGAGACTTAGAGGAGCATGAAGAAGAGGAAGAAGAGGTAACCTCAGAAGAAAAAGTAGAGATGGTTCAGGAACGTTTATCAGATGAAACGGGAAGGGATCTGTCTGAAACGACGATCCAAACATTGTTAGAAACATCGGAGGCGCAGTTGAACTTAGCGCGAAATACAACCGTAAGTGCCGTTCATGAAATCATGAGTGAATCGATCTCGGTTAGCGGACTTTCGGAAGCAAAAGAGTCCGTGCCTGAGCTGATGACTATTTCAACTGTAAGCAGTCAGCTTTTAGATGCGATGATTGAAGTGGCTCAATTTGCCATCGTTCCGAATTATACATATGATGAAGAAGCAACCGAGCGCTTGCGACAAGAAGCGTTAGATTCGGTCGAGCCAGTGATCATTAGAGAAGGGCAGCTGCTTGTAAAAGAAGGAGAAAGCATTAACTACGATACGTATGAACAGCTAAGGCTTGTCGGGTTGCTTGATGATACGTTCAATCCGTTTCCATATATCGGGCTTGCGATCCTTGTCATTTTAATTGTCATGATGGTCGCCTATTATTTAAAAGAAACGAAGTCATCTGTTCAAACGAACAATAGTCACTTGCTTATGTACATTCTTATTTTTATCGTGACCGTATCAGTCATGAAAATTGTTTCGTTTGTTGAGGCTTTTGACATTCAGGCATCTGGCTATGTAGTCCCTGCAGCTCTCGGATCGATGCTGCTCACTATGTTGGTCCACCATCGCATTGCCTTGTTCTCGAGCATCATGTTTGCGATTATTGGCAGCATCCTATTTAATCAAGGCGTGGCGGGGTCGTATAATTTTTCATTCGCCCTTTATATTTTGTTCAGCTCGTTTGCTGCTGTGTATTTCCTGTCGCGCTCACAAAATGTAACAACACTCATTTTGCGCGCAGGTTTATTCGTATCGTTTATGAACATGCTAATTCTTTTGTCCATTTTGTTTTTAAAATCGGTTCAGACAAACTGGATGGAAGTTGGCTTACACATGGGATTTGCTTTTGCATCAGGCTTTTTAGCAGCCGTGCTCACACTGGGTCTCATGCCTTTTTTTGAGGCGGGCTTTGGCATCTTGTCAACATCGAAATTAATCGAGCTTTCGAATCCAAATCATCCATTATTGCGAAAAATTTTAACCGAAGCTCCTGGAACATATCACCATAGCGTCGTTGTTGGAAACCTCTCGGAAGCCGCTTGCGAATCGATTGGAGAGAATGGGTTGCTTGCACGGGTGGGCTCCTACTATCATGATCTGGGGAAGACGAGACGGCCGCACTTTTTCATTGAAAATCAGATGAAAATGGAGAATCCCCATGACCGGATCTCTCCGCAGTTAAGTGCGACGATCATTATTTCTCATCCGTATGATGGGGCAAAGATGCTGAAGGAATATAAAATGCCAAAAGAAATTATAGATATAGCCGAACAGCATCACGGGACAAGCTTATTAAAATATTTTTACCATAAAGCCCAGCAAGAATCAGATCAAGAAGTAGAGGAAACAAGTTTTCGTTATCCTGGACCGAAGGCACAATCAAAGGTGGCGGCTATCGTCGGAATTGCCGATAGTGTGGAAGCAGCTGTTCGGTCAATGTCTAGACCGAATCCGAACAAAATCGAAGCGCTCGTTCGAAAAATCATTACCGATCGCCTTGAAGATGGACAATTTGACGAATGTGAATTAACGCTAAAAGACTTAGATCAAGTTGCCAAATCGATCTGTGAAACGTTAAAGGGAACATTTCATGAGCGTATAGAATACCCCGAAGATGAAAAAAAGAAGGAGAGTGGCCATGAACATTCAAATTGATATGATCGATCATACGGATACGCTAACAGAAAAACAGGAAACGTTGATCCGAGAGCTTCTTCACGAAGCGGCGCGCTACGAAAAGTTAGCGGAAGGGACATATGAACTTTCGCTATCCTTTGTCAGCGATGAGGAGATCCAAGAACTGAATCGTGATTATAGAGGCAAAGATCAGCCGACAGATGTGATTTCTTTTGCTCTAAATGAAGTAGGTGAGGGAGAACAGCCAGTGGAACCAGAAGCAGGTACACCGAATTTGCTTGGAGATATCATTGTCTCAATTCCGCGTTGTCAAGAGCAAGCGGAAGCATATGGTCATTCGTTTGAGCGAGAGCTAGGGTTTTTAATTGTACACGGCTTCCTACACTTGTTAGGTTATGACCATATGAGCGAGGATGAGGAGAAAAAAATGTTCATGCGACAAGAGGATATTTTGACTGCTTATGGCCTTACAAGATCGTAATAAACGGGGCTTTCGTCGGTTGCTACGCTCCTTTGTCTATGCGACGAACGGACTTGTGTATGTCATTAAGCGTGAACAAAATATGCAAATTCACCTCGCAATTAGCATAGCTGTCCTTTTCCTTGGGCTTCTTCTGGAGTTGTCCACGTACCAGTGGCTTATCCTTCTCCTCGTCATTGGAGGGATATTTTCCCTCGAAATTATGAATACAGCAATTGAACGAACGGTGGACCTGATTACGGATGAATACCACCCGTATGCTAAGCGAGCGAAGGATATTGCAGCAGCCGCAGTGTTTGTATATAGTATATTTGCTATCATTATCGGATTGATCATTTTCATTCCGCCACTTTTGGAAAAATGGTTTTCATGATGTAACGGAAAGATTGGTTGAGAGGGGCCTTTGAACAAAATGTGGAAAAGGTTTCAAAAAAACATCATCGCAGGGGTTATCTTCCTTCTACCTGCCATTGCAACAATTTACGTGATCGTGTTTTTATTTGGATTGATTGATTCTTTCCTAGGATCATTCATAACCGATGTGCTTCGTGGGTTAAATATTATCACGGTAGAAGAAGGTCGAATCTATTTTTTGGGTGTCTATACTCCATTTTCTGAACGGCTGTTGGGCATCGGATTTATTTTAACGATTATGCTAATTGCGTGGATCGGTTCAATGCGGCTACGTGGACAAGGACATCGAACCTTTAGTCGGATTGATCAAGCGTTTCGAAAAATTCCAATCGCAAACTCGATCTATACTTCAGTAGAGCAAATCATTCATGCGTTTGCACAGGAACGGACATCGTTTCAAAATGTAGTGCTTGTTGAATATCCGCGAAAAGGTCTGTATACCGTAGGCTTTCAAACAGGAGAATCAAAAGGCGAAGTGCAACGAGTAACGTCAAAAGATTGCATCAATGTGTTTTTACCGACGACCCCTAATCCAACTTCTGGATGGCTTGTCCTCATTCCGAAAGAGGATGTCATTCATTTAAACATGACGGTCGAGCAAGGATTAAAGTTTATTATCTCTGGTGGTGTGGTTGTGCCGCCAGATCCCGAGGAAATGTTGGAACGAGAGCATCTCGAAACGTATTATGATGAAAAGAAAATGATGGTTCGGGTGCGATCAAAAAGAGGAGATGAATCATAATGGATCGACAAATGTTAATTAAAGAAGCCATTCAAGCGAGAGAAGGAGCGTATGTTCCTTATTCCCGCTTTCAAGTAGGAGCAGCCCTACTCATGAAGGACGGCTCCGTTATTCGCGGGGCAAACATCGAAAATGCATCCTATGGTTTGACGAACTGTGCTGAACGAACAGCGCTGTTTAAAGCTTACTCTGAAGGACGTCGAGATGTGGTGGCAATTGCAGTTGTTGCCGATACGAAACGACCCGTTCCTCCTTGTGGAGCCTGTCGTCAAGTCATGGCTGAGCTATGTCCTGCTGATACAAAAGTTTACTTAGGAAATTTACAAGGGGACATTCAAGAAATAACGGTTTCTGAACTATTGCCAGGAGCCTTTACTGCGGAGGATATGAATGATTAATCAGAAAGAAGGATTCAAATCAGGCTTTGTTTCCATCATCGGCCGCCCAAATGTTGGAAAGTCTACACTGTTAAATCATGTAATCGGTCAAAAAATTGCGATCATGTCAGACAAGCCGCAAACGACCCGCAATAAAATCCAGGGCGTTTATACGTCAGAAGACTCGCAAATTGTGTTTATTGATACACCAGGGATTCATAAACCAAAGCATAAATTGGGCGATTTTATGATGAAGGTTGCACAAAACACGCTTAAAGAAGTGGATCTTATTTTGTACGTGGTTGATGGGGCAGAGGCATTCGGTCCAGGTGAGGAATTTATCATTGAACGGTTAAAAGAAGCGAAAACCCCAGTCATTCTTGTGATCAATAAAATTGATAAAGTTCATCCAGATGATTTGCTGAGCTTAATTGAAACCTATCGTCATAAGCATGAATTTGAAGAGGTCGTGCCGGTCTCGGCATTACAAGGAAATAATGTGCCAACTTTACTGTCAGAAATCACTAAGCATTTAAGTGAAGGACCGCAATATTATCCGAGTGATCAAGTAACAGATCATCCGGAACGCTTCGTCATTGCTGAGTTAATTCGTGAGAAAGTGCTTCACCTTACACGAGAAGAGATTCCCCATTCCATCGCTGTTGTCATTGAACAAATCAAACGGCGACAGCATCAAGATACGGTCTATATCGGGGCAACGATCGTTGTGGAACGTTCTTCTCAAAAAGGAATCATTATTGGAAAACAAGGAAAGATGCTGAAGGAAGTCGGACAGCAAGCACGTGCGGATATTGAGGCATTACTCGGATCCAAAGTATTTCTCGAACTATGGGTAAAAGTGCAAAAAGATTGGCGTAATAAACCGCAGCATCTTCGTGACTACGGCTTTCGCGAAGACGAATATTAATGTAAGATTGCAACGTGCAAGAAAATGTCACACACTCTTTACAATGGCTGGGGGAACAGCCATTGTTTTTTTTGCTAGAAACGTTTAAGATATAGAATAAGAAGAAATATATGACAAAACAAAAAAGTCAAGGCGATTCAACTAGTAAATATTCCATCTTATCTTTTTGTTAAAGCGGGTCAATCTATGCTTAGAACGTTTAAGTCTTTCTATAGGAAGGTGGAATCTGAAGTGCTCGATTTATCTTGGAAAGTATTTGAGAAGACTGGTAATGTGGATACGTATCTTTTGATCAAGGAAATAGAGCGTGCATCAGATCAGCAAAGTCAAATGGAAGACCTTGAACTTGTAATAGAGGAACAAGATAGTCCTACTCATTAACGTTGTTAGTTGATCGTGTTAAAGTGGTGAAGAACATGTTTCACAAAGCAGAAGGCATCGTCATTCGCACGGTGGATTATGGTGAATCCAACAAAATTGTCACCGTGTTTACGAGAGAATATGGAAAAATTGCTTTAATGGCTCGAGGGGCCAAACGTCCGAAAAGCCGGCTAACCGCAGTCACTCAATTATTTACGTATGGCATGATGATGTTTCAAAAAAATGCAGGACTTGGAACATTAACGCAAGGTGAAATTATACAATCTTTTCGGGAGGTTCGAAATGATCTGTTTCGAGCCTCCTACGTCTCTTATGTTACGGATCTAACAAACAAATTAACCGAAGATGAAAAGAGAAACCCTTACTTATTTGAGTTGTTGTTTCAGACGATTCATTATATGAACGAAGGGATGGATCCAGACGTATTAACGCGAATTTTTGAAGTGAAAATGTTCACAGTCGCTGGCATAAAGCCAGGGCTGGATCAATGTGTGTCCTGTGGATCGACGGATGTTCCAGTAGGTTTCTCCATAAAAGAAGCGGGCTTTTTGTGTAAACGATGTATTGAGAAAGACCCACATGCGTATAAAATTACAGCTCAAGTAGCCAAGCTACTACGTTTGTTTTATCATTTCGATTTGCAGCGGCTTGGAACCATCTCGTTGAAGCCGGAAACGAAGGCGACTCTCAAAACCATCATCCATCAATATTACGATGAATATTCAGGCTTACACTTAAAATCGAGACGATTTTTAGACCAGTTGGAATCAATGGGATTTCACGACCAATCTACGGATTGACAGAACAGAAAAAGTTAAGTATGATTCAAAGTACCAAAATGTTATATTTCAATGCTATGACGGAGAACAGTACTTGATTCCTTTTACATAAAAGCGAACCTAGGATGGTGAGAGCTAGGGATGTAAACATCAAGGAAGGCACTCTTGAGCATGAACGATGAAAAGAAAGTGGCCTATGGTGTCATCATAGGCAAATAGGGTGGAACCGCGGGTTAACTCTCGTCCCTATGCCGTCCGTTCGGCATAGAGGCGGGAGTTTTTTGTACTTTAAGTGAAACTTTTGTTCAGGAGGAAAGAAAGGCAACGGCTTTCACTAAAGGTTTGACGCGCCGATTTCGAACGGTGGTCTATATGAAAAGGAGGAGCTTGAACAGATGAATGTGCAGACAATGATTTTAACGCTGCAAGAGTACTGGTCAAAACAAAACTGTATTTTGTTGCAGGCGTATGATACGGAAAAAGGGGCAGGTACGATGAGTCCATACACGATGCTCAGAACGATTGGACCCGAGCCTTGGAACGTCGCCTATGTGGAACCATCCCGTCGTCCAGCAGACGGACGGTATGGTGAAAACCCGAACCGATTGTATCAACACCATCAATTTCAAGTGATCATGAAGCCATCGCCAACGAATATTCAGGAGCTTTATCTTGACAGTTTGCGGGCACTTGGAATTAATCCACTTGAGCATGATATCCGCTTTGTAGAAGACAACTGGGAGAATCCATCCCTCGGATGTGCTGGTCTCGGCTGGGAAGTGTGGCTTGACGGTATGGAAATTACTCAATTTACGTATTTTCAACAAGTGGGAGGTCTTGAGGCGAATCCTGTTTCGGCTGAAATTACGTACGGTTTGGAGAGGTTAGCTTCCTATATTCAAGACAAGGAAAACGTTTTTGACCTTGAGTGGGTAGAAGGTTTCACGTATGGCGATATTTTTACACAGCCAGAGTACGAGCACTCTAAATATACGTTTGAGGTATCAGATTCCGCGATGCTGTTTGAGCTGTTTAGTACGTATGAGAAAGAAGCGGATCGTGCCCTTGAGGAGAATCTCGTATTTCCGGCATACGACTACGTCTTAAAATGCTCGCATACCTTCAATCTTCTTGATGCCCGTGGTGCAATTTCTGTTACCGAACGGACAGGCTACATCGGGCGTGTGCGAAATTTAGCGCGTAAGTGTGCAAAGAAATATTACGAAGAACGAGAAAAGCTAGGATTTCCTATGCTGAAAAACAAGGAGGCCGATCATGAGCAAGCGTGATTTTCTGTTAGAAATCGGACTGGAAGAATTACCTGCTCGCTTTGTTTCAGATGGAGAGAAGCAACTAGCGGATAAAGTGGAGTCGTTTTTAAAGGAGCAGCGGATTTCATTTGAACAAATATCCTCATTTTCCACGCCCCGCAGGTTAGCGGTTCTTGTTATTGGTTTGGCTGAGAAACAAGCAGATGTAGAAGAAGAAAGCCGTGGACCAGCCAAAAAAATCGCCTTGGACGAAAGTGGAAACTGGACAAAAGCCGCTCAAGGATTTGCTCGAGGCCAAGGAGTCTCTGTTGATGATTTATATATACAAGAAGTGAAAGGGACGGAATATATTTTTGCGAAAAAATTTGTCGCTGGTCAAGAGACTGCTTCTCTGCTTCCAGAACTAAAGGAGCTTATTACAAGCTTACACTTTCCTAAAAATATGCGCTGGCATACATACAGCTTGCGATATGCCCGTCCAATTCAATGGCTTGTTGCATTATACGGACAGGAAGTTATTCCTTTTGAAATAACGGGTGTAGCTGCTGGTCTAGAGACCGCTGGGCATCGATTTTTAGGAGAAAATGTCACGATCGATGAGCCAACTTTATATAAGGAAAAGCTCCTACAGCAATACGTTATGGCTGATAGTGAGGAGCGAAAAAAAGCGATTCGTCATCAAATTCAATCGATAATGGAAGAAAAGGATTGGGTAATTCCAATTGATGAGGATTTACTCGATGAGGTAACGAACCTAGTGGAGTACCCAACCGCCTTATTTGGGCGCTTTGACGAGGCATTTTTATCTTTACCAAACGAAGTACTCATTACATCGATGCGTGAACACCAACGCTACTTTCCGGTGAAAAATCAAGCCGGTGAACTGCTTCCATATTTTGTGACGATACGAAACGGGGATCACCGACACCTTGAAAATGTCGTAAAAGGAAACGAAAAAGTGCTACGGGCTCGCCTATCAGATGCAGCATTTTTCTATGGAGAAGACCAAAAATTAAACATCGACGAAGCAAACAAGCGACTCGATCAAATCGTCTATCATGAAGAGTTAGGCTCGATAGGTGATAAAGTAAAACGGGTTAAGGTGCTTGCCGCTTCGATTGCGGAGAAGCTGGGTGTAACGAGTCAAACTTTACAAGCGATCAACCGAGTAGCAGAAATTTGCAAGTTTGACCTTGTGACACAAATGGTCGGTGAATTCCCTGAATTACAAGGACGAATGGGCGAAGTCTATGCAGAGATTGCCGGTGAACCACCAGAAGTAGCAAAAGGGATCGTTGAGCATTATTTGCCGCGATTTGCAGGAGATCAATCACCGAGCAGTGTCCAGGGAACGGTGGTAAGCTTAGCGGATAAGCTCGATACGATTGCAGCATGTTTCGGAATTGGTTTAATTCCTACTGGCTCTCAAGATCCTTATGCTTTACGGCGCCAAGCAGCTGGTGTTGTTCAAATTTTACTAGATCATGAGTTGGATTTAGATGTGGATGAGCTTTTGCTTGAGACAGTTGAGCAGTTACAGGAAAAAGAGCTGTTAACTGTACCTGAAAGCGAAGTTGTGAAGCAATTACGTGAATTTTTTGCCCTGCGTGTGAAAACAAAATTACAAGACGAGGGAGTTCGGTACGACTTAACAGATGCTGTACTAGCCTCAGGAATTTCCAATGTTCCAGTTGTTTTCAAGAAAGCGAAGCTATTGGTCAGTAAAGTAAATACGCCTGAGTTTAAAGAGCTTGTGGAAGGCCTTAGCCGTGTCACGAACATCGCAGGTAAAGCAGAAAAAAATGTGGCTATCAATCCGGACCTGTTTGAAAAAGAAGAGGAGCGGGTATTGTATGAGGCCTATGTGCAAACAAAAGATCTTGTCCAAGGGGCTTTAGCAAGTGGGGATGTCTCTGCAGCTTATGCTGCGCTTGAACAGACGATTGAGCCGATTCACCAATACTTTGAGCACGTGATGGTGATGGTTGATGAGCAGGTAATAAAGGAAAATCGGTTAGCCTTAATGCATGCTTTTGCCGGTGTGATTGGCTCTTACGCTAACTTTCAAGAAATAGTGTTTAAATAAGCTTTTTTCGATGCCAACCGATGATAAATCGTATATAATAATAAAGTTAATGTATAACACATTTAGAACTGTTCTGGTCAAAGTGTGTGATGAAGGCGGTGAGACCAATCGAATTAACGAATCGTCAAGAACACATCTTAGCTATCGTAAAAGAAAATGGCCCCATTACGGGAGAACAAATTGCCGAACGTCTATCGTTAACAAGGGCGACGCTTCGCCCTGACTTGGCGATCTTGACAATGGCCGGTTTCCTTGATGCTCGCCCGAGAGTCGGTTACTTCTATACTGGGAAAACAGGCTCACAGTTGTTAACAGACAAAGTGAGAAACATTCAGGTGCAGGACTATCAATCAAGACCTGTCGTTGTCCAAGACTCATCATCCGTTTATGATGCGATCTGCACCATGTTTCTTGAAGATGTGGGGACGCTCTTTGTCGTGGACAAGCATTCAACACTTGTCGGCGTACTCTCCCGAAAAGATTTGCTCAGAGCAAGTCTAGGAAAGCAATCACTTGAGACCATTCCAGTAAGTATCATTATGACGCGAATGCC
Source organism: Halalkalibacterium halodurans (assembly GCF_004376175.1). Taxonomy (GTDB): domain Bacteria; phylum Bacillota; class Bacilli; order Bacillales; family Bacillaceae_D; genus Halalkalibacterium; species Halalkalibacterium halodurans. The sequence continues at coordinate 43,456 of NZ_SNUY01000008.1, forward strand.
GAACATAACCATTTGCAAAAAAGACGATTTTATCATTGAAGTGGCTAAGAAGCTTATTGATAAACAAATTGACGGGATTCCGGTCGTACGGGAAGTCGAACGGGGGTCAGGTTTTGAAGTGGTCGGTCGAGTAACAAAAACGAACATCACCTCCCTTCTCGTTGATTTGTCAAACGATGAAATCATATAGCCCTGGGAGACAAGGAGGTCGTGATGGAACTAGGTAAACAGCGCCCTGTAGTCTATGTTGTATCAGACTCGGTAGGCGAAACAGCAGAGTTAGTTGTAAAAGCGGCTGCTAGTCAATTTAGCGGTGCAGGTATTGAAGTGCGGCGAATTCCATATGTAGAGGATAAGGAGACGGTCGATGAAGTTATCCAGCTTGCCAAACAAGCGGATGCCATCATTGCCTTTACATTAGTAGTCCCTGGTATTCGGACGTATCTGCTTGAGAAAGCGACGGAAGCAAAGGTCGAGACAGTGGATATTATCGGACCTATGCTTGAGAAAATTAGCAGCCTGACGAAGGAAGAGCCAAGATATGAACCAGGGATCGTCTACCGATTGGATGAAGATTATTTCCGAAAAGTGGAGGCGATTGAGTTCGCTGTGAAATACGATGACGGACGAGATCCTAGGGGAATTGTCCGCGCTGACCTTGTATTAATTGGCGTTTCGCGCACATCAAAAACCCCGTTGTCCCAATATTTAGCCCACAAGCGTTTGAAAGTGGCGAATGTGCCATTAGTTCCTGAAGTAGAGCCTCCTGAGGAGCTATTTAAGCTTTCGCCGAAAAAAGTCATCGGATTAAAAATTAGTCCAGAGCAACTCAATGGTATTCGAGCGGAACGGTTAAAAACGTTAGGATTAAAATCGCAAGCCAACTATGCGAACATTGATCGGATCAAAGAAGAACTTGCTTACGCAGAAGGAATTATGAAACGAATTGGTTGCCCAGTTATCGATGTGTCGAACAAAGCAGTTGAAGAAACAGCTAATTTGATTTCAAGCATGTTCCAAAAATAACGAAGCAGGTTTTTGTCTCTTTTGAAACGGGAAAGGGGATTGTACCTCTTTCCTTTTTCGAGTGATTTTTTCGATCGCCACACTGGTCATTTTTATAAAAAACAAGTATAATAAAAAATTGTGATTTTACATGTATACAGAGGCTGATATTAAGGAATAAATCGAAGAGAGAACAAATAAATTGGAAATGTCAAGACTTTTATTTTTAATTTTGGAAAAGATAGTGAGGCAACTGTTATATTTTCGACAAACTTCGCCGGTTTTATTTGCTAGCAGGAATCATTCATGCGTTGTAGAATAAGGAATGTATGAAAAATGAGGATTCTACGCAAATCTTTGAAGTTTTTGTCGATGCAGACTCTTGTCCAGTAAAAGACGAAATTGAATTAGTGGCTGAATCGTATAAGGTCAAGGTTACTTTTGTTTCATCGTATGCTCACAATATGACCGTTGGTCCAACTTCGAAGGTGGTGATGGTCGATGCGGAGCGAGAGGCAGTGGACTTATACATTGCTAACCATATTAAAAAGAAAGATGTTTGTGTCACACATGATTATGGGCTCGCCTCCTTACTACTGACAAAAGGGGCAACGGTTATCTCGCCTCGGGGTCAAATGTTTGACCATACGATTATTGACTCGCTTTTAGCCCAGCGTCATCAATCACAAAAGGATCGAAGGGCAGGAAAGAAAACAAAAGGACCACGAGCGTACTTGAAGGGGGATCGAGAAAGGTTTATTCAGCAGTTTGAGAAGATTTTATCGAATCGAGCAGGAATTTAGCAAAAAAACTCGAATGATAACACTCGTTAGGAACAAGTTAGGCTTGGTGATGACTGATGAATCAACGAATTCCCCAAGAAACCATAGAGGAAATTAGGCGGAGTGTAGACATTCTTGATGTCATAGGCGAATATGTACAACTTAAGAAACAGGGGCGAAATTATATCGGACTTTGCCCGTTTCATGGGGAAAATACACCGTCTTTCTCCGTTTCTCCAGATAAGCAGCTGTACCACTGTTTTGGCTGTGGAGCGGGGGGGAATGCGTTTACTTTTCTCGAACAAATTGAAGGGTTCACGTTCGTAGAGGCGGTAGAAACACTAGCTAAGCGTGCGAATGTTGTATTGCCTGAAAGGGTGTCTCCAAGTGTAAAACAGAATCGTGATGAGGAATTGCTGATTTCGATTCAAGAGTTTGCTGCCAAGTTTTTTCATCATGTGCTCATGCTGACGGAGGAAGGAAAGGCGGGTCGCACGTATTTAGAAAGGCGCGGGTTTACAAAAGAGCAAATTGAACACTTTCAGATCGGGTTTGCTCCCCCGCATTGGGACGCACTAACCAACGTATTAGCAAAGCGTGACGTGGACTTAAAAAAAGCTGGTGAAAGCGGCCTTCTCGTTGAACGGGAATCTGACGGAAAACGATATGATCGCTTTCGTAACCGAGTGATCTTTCCGATTCGAAATGGAAAAGGAAAGATTGTAGCGTTTGGGGGACGAACGCTCGGAGACGACAAACCAAAGTATTTAAATAGTCCTGAGTCGCCAATTTTTCAAAAGGGAAAGTTACTATACGGCTTCTATCAGGCAAGGCCAGCAATAAGGAAAGAAAATGAGGCGGTTCTATTTGAAGGGTACGTAGATGTGATCGCAGCATGGAAGGCCGGAGTAACCAATGGAGTAGCGACACTCGGTACCTCTCTCACGGAAGAGCAAGCGAGGATGATCAGGCGGAATGCAGAAACGGTGATTATTTGTAACGACGGCGATGCTGCTGGTGCAGAGGCCACGTTTCGCTCGGCTGATCTTTTGCAACAGGAAGGCTGCCATGTAAAAGTGGCAATGATCCCAGATGGACTTGACCCCGATGACTATATCCAAAAATATGGCGCTGAACGATTTAAAAAGGATGTAATAGGGGAAAGCTTAACATTAATGAAATTTAAGATGAAGTATTTTCGAATGGGACGCAATTTGCAAAATGAAGGGGAACGAATCCTTTATATCGAAGAGATCATTAAAGAAATTGCGAAGCTTTCGAAAGCTGTGGAACGAGACCACTATCTACGCCAATTGGCCGAAGAATTTTCCCTTTCGCTTGATGCGTTAAAGCAAGAACAGTATCGAATATACCGTGAGATGAAACGCCAGAATCAAGTAAGTCAAGGGAAGACGAACACGGTTCGGCAAAAGAAGCACGACTTCGAGCAAAAGCGTCTTTTACCAGCTTATCAAAACGCTGAACGGATCCTACTCGCACATATGATGCGAAACGTGAGTGTGGCAGAAACCGTTCAGGAACGACTCGGTGGACGGTTTAACGTTGATCATTATCAAGCGATCGTTGCTCATTTATTCGCTTACTATGCAGAAGGGTTCGAGCCAGATCCAAGTACCTTTATTCAGCGCCTTGAAGATCAAGAGCTTATTCGAGTCGCTACGGAACTGGCCATGCTTGAGATTAATGAAGAAATAAACGATCAAGAGTTAAATGACTATATTGAAAAAATTGAGATGTACCCGAAATGGTTAGAGCTTCAACAAATAGAAAGTGCATTAAAGAAGGAAACAGATCCAGTCCTTTATGCAACGCGAAAGCAAGAATTAATCAATATGAAGAAGCAACTTAAGCTGTGAGGGTCGCCTAGTTGTAAAGAATGGAAGGAGGGGATCGAATGGCAGAGAAACCGTTACGCCCATTGGCAGAAGGTGAACTTTCCATCGATCAAGTAAAGGAACAATTGGTGGAGTTAGGGAAAAAGCGTGGCGTTCTCACTTATGCTGAGATCACGGAAAAGCTAGCTCCATACGATCAAGACTCAGACCAAATGGACGAGTTTTTTGAGTATCTAGGTGAACAGGGGGTCGAGATTTTAAACGATAATGAAGAGGTTCCAAGCTTGCAACAAGTAGAGAAGGAAGAAGAGGAGTTTGACTTAAACGACTTGAGTGTACCTCCAGGTGTTAAGATTAACGATCCTGTTCGCATGTATTTGAAGGAAATTGGTCGTGTCCCGCTATTAACGGCCGAAGAAGAAATTGAACTAGCTACGCGAATTGAGCAGGGAGATGAAGAAGCGAAGCGTCGCTTAGCTGAAGCGAACTTACGTCTCGTTGTTAGTATCGCCAAACGTTACGTCGGTCGTGGCATGCTGTTTCTTGACCTTATTCAAGAAGGTAACATGGGACTAATTAAAGCGGTAGAAAAATTTGATTATAACAAGGGCTTTAAGTTCAGTACGTACGCTACATGGTGGATCAGACAAGCAATTACACGCGCAATTGCCGACCAAGCACGGACGATCCGTATCCCGGTCCATATGGTGGAAACGATCAATAAGTTAATACGTGTTCAGCGTCAGCTTCTCCAGGATCTAGGTCGTGAGCCATCACCTGAGGAAGTTGCGGAAGAGATGGATTTAACACCTGAGAAAGTTCGAGAGATTCTTAAAATCGCTCAGGAGCCTGTTTCGCTCGAGACTCCGATAGGCGAAGAGGATGATTCTCACCTAGGAGATTTTATTGAAGATCAAGATGCGTTAGCTCCTTCAGATGCGGCTGCTTATGAGTTATTAAAAGAGCAGCTAGAAGATGTTCTTGACACGTTGACTGATCGTGAAGAAAATGTTCTCCGCCTTCGCTTTGGGCTTGATGATGGGCGCACACGTACGTTAGAAGAAGTAGGGAAGGTCTTTGGCGTCACTCGAGAGCGCATCCGCCAAATTGAGGCGAAAGCGTTACGTAAACTTAGACACCCAAGCCGTAGTAAACGGTTGAAGGACTTCTTAGAATAAATGTGTGGGGACCCCCTCTTTCCTTTTGGGGTTCCTTTTTTACACTTTAAGAAAAGTTAACTTTTGTAAGATATAAGAAAAGCACCAGCTTTCGCTACAGGATTTGGCGACAAGCCTCGTTTTTTCTAGTAAGCGATTGATTCATTAAAAAAGTATAGGGCGTAAGATAAGTCAAGTTTCTCAATTAAAGGCTTGTCCTTCATGGATCATCCAGGAGGGGAAAATGGACGAAAAACGTAAGGAAATCATTATTCGAGAGCTTCAATACTGGAAGCAATCGAAGCTTTTGCCGTCCCATTACTGTGATTATCTCCTATCCCTCTATACAGAAGGAGAATATGATCATAAGGATCAAGGAGCAGGGAAAGCGGTTTGGAAGCAGGTCAGATGGTTCGTTGCCATTATGTTGTTTGTTTTTTCAATTCTTGTCATTTATTTTACTAATTTTTCAAGCTATATGCAAATCGGATTTGCTTCCTTTTCAGTAGCTATTATATGGTTAATTGCTTTTAAATCAAAGGTTTATAACATCATCATGGTACAATTTACCTATTTTTTAGCGGCGATATTACTATTTGTTGTCACAGTAGAGACAATGTATCTCCTTCCCTATACGTCCAAGCTGTGGGTAGGGGCAGTCATTTTTAGTCATTGTCTTATATGGCTTGCATATGGCTGGAGACAGAAGCTTTTCTATTTTCTCATCGCTGGAGGGGCTGGCTTCATCCTTCTCGTTTTTATCATGATTACTTGAAAAAAGATTGACAAATTGCGCAAAAATGAGGGAAGCCCTTTCCTCGCAAGGAGTTTTCCGTTAAAATGAATTAGGACATCTTTGCGTTTTGTCTACATACGATGCGACGTGTGATTGACTGACTTTGAAAAGGAGGACATAGTTCATGAAGGGTAGACCGTTACTTCCATTTGCCATTATCGCAGTTGTGGGCATCCTTCTCATGATTTCCATTTCGATCATTGGCTTGAATCAACGAGCAGCAATGGACGAGGAAGGCGAAGGGGCAGATACAGAAGAAGTTGTAGAATTTGATGATCCAGTTGAAGCTGGGGAGCAGATTGTGAATCAGTCATGTATTGGCTGTCACGGTGGTGACCTAAGCGGTGGATCCGGTCCGGCGCTGACAGGTCTAGAAGGAAAGTATAGTGCAGAAGAAATCGCCGATATTGTTCAAAACGGTAAAGGTGCGATGCCAGCCATGCCGCACGATGATGCAGAGGCAGACGCAATCGCTCAATATTTACTTTCCATTGAGTAAAAAATGAAGCGGGGGAGCTATTTCCCTCGCTTTTCTACATAAAGAAAAGGTGAACAATGTATGAATGTTGAACAACTATCTGAACGATTAACACGAGTTGCTTCCTTTGTTCCAGTAGGTGCGAGACTCGCTGACATTGGATCGGACCATGCTTATTTGCCGTGTTATCTTTGTTTAAAAGGAGTAGTCGAGTTTGCGATTGCAGGTGAGGTAAATGAAGGGCCTTATCAATCTGCTGTGGAGCAAGTGCAAAAGGTGAACTTGGGACATGTAATATCTGTACGTAAAGGTGATGGCTTAGCCGTTATTCGTGCAGACGATCAAATTGATACGGTTACGATTGCTGGCATGGGAGGAACGCTCATTTCTACCATTTTAGAAGAGGGGAAGAGAAACCTTCAAACGGTTCGCCGGTTAATCTTACAGCCAAATGTCCATGCGAAAGCGATTCGGCAGTGGTTATCAGACAACGGCTGGAGGTTGCAGGCAGAAGCGATTTTAGAAGAAGATGAAAAAATTTACGAATTGTTGATCGCGGAAAGAGGCTCGGATGAAGATCTATATGTGAGTAAAGAGTTAGACTTGCTCGTAGGTCCTTATTTACGAAAAGAGCGAAATGCAGCGTTTCAGAAAAAATGGACGGCGGAATTAACAAGTTGGAAGCGTGTTTTGTCGCAATTGAATAAGGCAAAACCTTCCGAGGAATTGGAAGCGAAAAAGATCGAGCTCCAGAAAAACATTTCACTCATCGAGGAGGTTTTACGATGAAAATAGCCAATGGACAAACGGTGATTCAGCTATTTGAACGTTGGTCCCCTAAATCCCTTGCGGTGGAAGGGGATAAAAATGGCGTTCTAATCGGAACGCTCAATAAACCGATTCAACGTGTGTTAACAGCGTTGGATGTGACGGAATCTGTTATTGATGAGGCCATTGAACTAGGGGCAGAGCTCATTTTAGCTCACCATCCAATCATTTTTCGTCCGTTATCCTCGATCCGCACGGATACAGCATATGGGCGTATCATTGAGAAGGCAATTAAGCATGATCTGACTATCTATGCCGCACATACGAATTTAGATATTACGAAAGGCGGAGTCAATGATTTAATGGCCGATGCGCTTGGGCTAAAAGACATAGAGGTGTTGGCTCCAACTACTACAGAGTCCCTTTATAAACTAGTGGTGTTTGTCCCACACACACATACGGATCAAGTTCGCGAGGCTCTTGGACGTGCGGGAGCTGGACATATCGGAAATTATAGTTACTGCACATTTAATTCAAAAGGAACAGGAACTTTCAAACCAGAGGAAGGGACGAACCCGTTTATCGGAAAACAAGGTGCTTTAGAGTTTGTAGAGGAGCTCAAAATAGAAACGATCGTCACAGAAGGGCAAAAGAACAAAGTTGTGGCAGCGATGATCAAATCTCATCCGTATGAAGAGCCTGCCTATGACCTTTATCCTCTTGCGAACGAAGGGGAAACGCTCGGCTTAGGGCGAATTGGTTATTTACACGAGAGCATGACACTAGAGGAGTTTGCAAAGCAAGTAAAGAAAGCCTTTGATGTACCAACAGCAAGGGTCGTCGGTTCTTTAGAGACGCAAATTCGAAAAGTGGCCGTTCTTGGCGGTGACGGGAATAAATATATGGCTCATGCATTGCGGAAAGGAGCCGATGTCATCGTTACTGGAGATGTATACTATCACGTAGCTCATGACGCGTTAATGGACGGTTTAAACATCGTCGATCCGGGGCACAATGTAGAAAAAATTATGAAGCAGGGTGTAAAGGAAAAGCTAGAAAAGCTTCTTAAGGATAAGAAATATGATACAGAAGTCGTTGCTTCTTCGGTTCATACAGATCCATTTACGTTTATTTAAAGGTAGGTGCTCATCGAGTAGATGGGCGCTTTTTTTGGGCTCTACAATAAATGTTGGGGTTTTTGCACAAAAGAGGGCAAAAAAAATGCACGCAGGCTCCTTTATCCATTATCCTTGAATTGCCGAGAAACAAAGAAAGGATAGGAGCTGCGTGTACGATGAATTTTACCATGGATTTGCCCGGATTAAAAGGTGTGAAGGTCACAAAGATGGGGGAACGAGAGGGCTTTATCGCGCTCCATGTAGAAATGCCGCGAACGCCTCATCGTTGCCCATCCTGCGGGGAGAGAATCCTTGATTATCGAATCCAAAAAGTTCAACATCTCAAGCTCTTTGAACGGTGGGTGTATCGATTCTATCGAAAGCGCCGGTACGCGTGCAGATGCGGGAAGCGGTTTGCGGAGAAAGTCAGACAGTGGAATGGAATCAAGCGTTTCGTTTGCGGCTCATTCAAGGGAAGAACTTTGCGAATACAGCGAACCTATACCGAACATCCGTGACAACCGCAGTGCAGCGTTTTTATTTCTTAATTACTAATGGAGGCGGCCTCCCTAACCTTTAAGAGCTTATTGGAGCAATTGGAGAACTTACCTCGTAACGATGAATAGCAAAAAAACTGTGTCCCTTAATTGGGCACAGTTTTTTCGGCTACTTTTTAATTTTCACTTTCGGTAAAATTTTCTGGAGGGTCACCTTACGTTCAGGAGTCCACGTTTCCGGTTTGGAAGGATCATACTTTTCAATAAAAGCAATGACTTCCTTCGTAATCGGCGTTGGCGTAGAAGCCCCGGCAGTGACGCCGACCGTCTCCACACCGTCAAACCATTCCTGTTGGAGCTCGGTTACATCCCCAATTCGATAGGCTTTTGTTCCAGCAATCTGCTCTGAAACTTGGGCCAATCGGTTCGAGTTGTTGCTCTTTGGATCACCGACTACGATGACTAAGTCACACTCTCTTGCCTGCTCAGCTACGGCTTCTTGCCGAACTTGAGTCGCTAGGCAAATTTCGTTATGGACTTCCGCCTGTGGGTATTTTTCCATCGCTTTTTTCATAATTTCCGAAACGTCCCACTGGCTCATCGTTGTTTGGTTCGTGATAATGATCTTGTCAGCGGAAATGTCAAGGCTCTCAACGTCCTCAACATTTTCGACGAGGTGGACAAATTCAGGGGCCACCCCTATAGCACCTTCTGGCTCAGGGTGTCCTTTTTTCCCAACGTAGATAAATTTGTATCCTTCTTGCGATTTTTCACGGATTAAATCGTGAGTTCTCGTAACGTCAGGACACGTAGCATCAACGACAGTCAATCCTTTTTCCTTCGCAAGCTTTCGAACTTGCGGTGAGACACCGTGTGCGGTGAAAATAACCGTCCCCTTATCCACTTGCTTTAAAATGTCAAGTCGATTAGGGCCATCTAATGAAATAATCCCTTCTTCTTCAAAGGCATCGGTCACATGTTTATTGTGGACGATCATACCTAAGATGTAGATCGGTCGTGGCAAGTCCAAGTTTTGTGCAGCTTGTCTTGCTAATACCATCGCATCGACTACACCGTAGCAGTAGCCGCGCGGAGAAATTTTTACAACGTTCATAAAGGCCTCCTTGAAAAGTCGAGTACTCGCTTTTCTAACTTTCTGGCGTTCAGCCCATATTATAAAGGAGAATCCGAACGTTGACAATCTTTACGTTTCAGAAGGTGAGGGGAGGTGCTCGTCAATGAATGCATATGCCTGTTCTTCGCTAATATTTTTGACAACGATTAATTCACTGGCAATAAACTGTTTCGCTTTTTGGAGAAAGTTGCGGTCTTGGATGTGAAGGCCATTGGTTCGCTCTGCTTGTTTTTTTGCTAAGCCTGATATGAGGTGTGCTGCATCAATAATCGATCCGCTTTTAAGTAGATTTTCGGTATCCTTTGAAAATTGGTTCGTAGATAACGGAGTTTCTGGACCTTTTTGCAGGGCGTCGATCAAATGATCCACATCGCTTTGATCGATCACTTTTCGTAATCCTGATTGTTGGATGCGGTGTTTAGGAAGCATGACCTTGATGTCCGTTAGCGGGAAGTGCAGGACGAAATAAGAATGAGTTTCACCAAGGATTTCTTTTTCCTCAATGTCTTGAACGACTCCGGCACCGTGAAAAGGATAAACGACATGATCGCCAATCTTAAACATGGGCATTCCTCCAAAAAGTTGATACCCTTAGTGTACCTTAAATAACACAAAATATAAATTCTATAAGAGCTTGTTCAAAAAGCCATAAAATCCGAAAAAAAATAAAAATGCACCTTAGCGAAAAATGGTAAAATGGAAGTAACGAATCAACCAAAAATACCAATTTGCGAGGTGCATTTTCATGGATATGCAGCTAGAACTGCTTCCTTACCACTACTATAACACACTCGGTTTCGATGTGGAATTGATAGATTATATTGATCATGTTGATGATTCTATTGTCTTGGAAAAAATGAAACCATTATATAAAGGCGGTGGTCGCCCGCCTATTGATGCTAGGACGTATTTTCGTATGCATTATTTGTACTTTACACGGCCTGAGATCACGTCTTTTAGAGAGCTCTGCAGACAGCTGAAGGACCCTAAGAATCAGGCATGGCGCAACTTCATCGGCACTCCAAACATAAAGGATGTTCCTGTTCATTCGAGCTTGACTCATTTTCGTCATACTCTGACACCCGAGCACTTTTATAAAATCTTATTCGATTTCATTGGTCAGGCCCTGAAACTGGATGGTTTTTTAGAACCAACTCTTGCGGGAATTGATTCTAGACCCGTCTTTGCTCACGTGAATGGCTATAAAAAGAAACGTTGTGCTTGTGAAGATAAAGAGACATGTGAATGCGACAAAACGTATTCGGATCCCGATGCCAAAGTAGGCGTTCAGCGGAATAAAGCCAATCAGAATAAATTTTTTATTGGCTATCGAAAACATTCGATTGTTTGCCCCGCACCCTCGGGTCCTGTTGTTCTCTTGTCTATTATTCTTCCACCAGATACTCACGATGTCGATGTTCTTCTTCCGTTGGTTGAAAAACTAAAAGAAATCGGTGATTTGAAGGTAGAGTATCTTGTGGCAGATTTAGGCTATTTCAGTGCCGAACACCAGATAGAATCTTTACATAAACATGATGTGGCCGTCGTAACAGATTTCAAAAAGAATACGGTCATCCCTGAAACTTGTTCATCAGAAGGAAAGCCTGAATGTGAAGCTGGCCATGAACTCCTATGGGATGGATTTGAGAAGGAAACCTATACGTCTTGGTTTCATGGTGACGAAACCAAATGTATGTCCTGTCCATTACAGGCTACTTGTAATAAGCAATTCGGTTTCACCTTTGAAGAAAACCCATTCTTCTATGGTCCAGTTCCACAAGGGTCAGAGCTTCAAGAACGGATGTTAAACTTTCGTAAGCAAGTGGAGCTATCTTTTGCACATGAATCGAATCAGCTCGATTCTGTGATGCGACATAAAAAGGTGCCAGTAAAGACCACCAAGAGAGTCCAATCTTTCTTCATCATGAGAGATTTGTTTCGACTCATTCAACGGATGATCAAACACATACGAGATACGGTCTTACCTGGAAATCATGTTGAAGCTATAAGGAAATTACAGGAAATCCAAGTGGAACAGCTTTCCTTGCCGATAGCTAGCTAATTTAACCCCAATCAAACCTTTTTCAAAAAATTGTCTATGGTCCAAGGGAGAAGTCTACCCTTTTTTAGGTGCGATTTTGAGTGGGGCGAAGGTACATTTTTTTGTCTGAAATTATTTTACTTTCATTACCATTAATGGAAGTGTAGTCAACTGATTTTCTATTTATGATTTGATTAAAAAGGTGCTTTTTGAACAAGCTCT
>NZ_SNUY01000008.1:55320-96344 GCF_004376175.1 Halalkalibacterium halodurans
TTTAGGTGCGATTTTGAGTGGGGCGAAGGTACATTTTTTTGTCTGAAATTATTTTACTTTCATTACCATTAATGGAAGTGTAGTCAACTGATTTTCTATTTATGATTTGATTAAAAAGGTGCTTTTTGAACAAGCTCTATAAAGAAATTCTTTCCTTGTCAATCTTTTTAGATGTAAAGTTTAGGCCCAGGAAGACCGAAGCTTTCTTTTGTCGATTTGCTTGGTAATCGGTGGCCTTTATTTTTTGCTTTTGCTACTGTTGTTTTTTTCTTTGGCTCTGTTTGATTCTTAATCTCTGCTTTTTTCGTTTTCGGCTGCTGTTTTTCGTTTTTCTCCTCTTGTTCCGCTTTTTCTTCTTGTTTTTGACTGACCCCTTCTTGTGCAGTTGAATCGTCGTCTGTTGCTGTAGCTTCGTCTGTGGACTCATCACTGGAGCCAGGATTGCTCCGTAAAATTTGGAAAATAGCGGGTGCATTTCGAATCAAGGGACCATATTGCTGCACAAGAGGGCCGACCTGTTGGGCAACTCCGATAACCTTTTGTGCATTTTGCAACATTGTCATGACGTTCATTCCGCTTCTTGCTGCTCCAGTAGCTGCCCCGACCGCATTCGCAGCACCTGCGCCTTGACTTGCTGCACCAAACATATTCGCCATCCCCGCTCCTTGACCAGCAGCTCCAAAACCGCCTCCCATCGATTGCATCCCAGCTGCTGCGCTGCGTCCACCGCCGAACAGGCGTGATAATAACCCGCCTAGCCCTCTAGGAGCCGCACCACCTGCCATTGGGTTAATCCCTCCAGAGGAAAAAGCCTGAGGGCCAGCGCCCATGGACCCTCCGCCAAACATTTGCGGACCAGCAAAGGGCTGGTGAGGTGGAACGGGCGGCATTGGGGGACCACTAGGAGGACCCATAAATGGTTGCATAATGTCCCATCCTTTCTTCTAAACAACTTCGTTCTATGGTTACACTATGCATGGGTAAAACAATAGGTGAACGTGGGGAATGAGATTGAGAATTCGCACAAGGTGTATAACTATGGTAAAATATAAGTTCGAAAAGAGAGGAGAATGGCAAGCATAAAGGTAATAACGTCAGAAAAAGCCCCCTCTTGATACGAATCATGGGAAATTAAATGAAAGTAGGAGACATGGATGAAATCAGCTAATTTTGCTCGTTTTCAAATAAAGAAGTTTTTACTAGAAGCATTAAGCGATAAAGGGATTACCCATCCGACAGAAATTCAGGAGCGGCTCATCCCGGCGATCCGAAATGGAAAAGACGTGATTGGTCAATCACAGACTGGAACAGGAAAAACGCTCGCCTTTTTGCTGCCAATTGTGGATCGGATTAAGGGGGAGCGTGAGGAAGTACAAGCTGTGATTACTGCACCGACAAGGGAATTAGCTGGGCAAATTTTTGAAGAGCTCCAAGCCTTGTTACGGCATGTGCCTCACGATGAAGAGATTCGAGCGAAGCTAATTGTTGGAGGAACCGATCGAAGTCGCACTTTAGAGAAGTTAAGGGTACAGCCACAGATCGTGGTCGGTACTCCAGGTCGAATTTCAGATCTTGTCCATGAGCAAGCGCTGAATGTCTACACAGCGACAATGCTTGTCGTGGATGAAGCAGATCAAATGCTTGATATGGGATTTATCGAAGATGTGGACAAGGTAGCTGCTCGGATGGCGGAAAACTTGCAAATGATGGTTTTCTCGGCCACAATTCCAGAAAAGCTTAAGCCTTTTTTAAAAAAATATATGAATGAACCGCGCCACGTTCATGTACAGCCAAAACAGGCGACAGCAAACCTCATCGAGCATCGGATTGTGCCGCTTCGTCATAGGGATAAGCTCGAAATCACAACAGAAGTGGCCAGTGTTTTAAACCCGTTTTTAGCGATCGTTTTTACGAATACAAAAGAGCAAGCGGATGAGTTGGCCGATGCGATGCTGGCGGCAGGGCTTAACGTGGAACGGCTCCATGGGGGGCTCCAGCCTAGACAGCGAAAGCAAGTGATGAAACGAGTGAAAAATTATGAAGTGCAATATTTAGTGGCGACAGACCTAGCGGCAAGAGGGATTGATATTAAAGGAGTGTCCCACATCATTAATCATTCGTTGCCGAAAGATTTGGATTTCTATGTCCATCGTGTGGGGCGGACTGCACGTGCTGGTGCTGACGGAATTGCGTTAACCATTTTTGCGCCAGAGGACGAACAAGCGGTGCATAAGTTAATGAAACGAGGGATTCAATTTACGTACTATGACCTTAAAAAAGGGGAATGGCAAAAGTTAGACAAGCCTCCACTTGGTGTACCGGGTGAAAAGCGGCGAAAAGAGGATAAAGGTCTCGAGGCACCGATGGTGAAAAAGGCGAAGAAAGTGAAGCCTGGTTATAAAAAGAAGGCACGTCTTGCACAAGCAGACCAGCAGCGGAGACAACGCCGGTTGAATCGAAAAAAGAAATAGAGAATAGCGCAATAGAAAGGGAGAAGGACGATGACATTACATTTAGGATCACATGTGTCAATGAACGGGAAAAAAATGCTCCTTGGTTCTAGTGAAGAAGCTGTATCATACGGAGCTAATACATTTATGGTTTACACAGGGGCACCGCAAAATACTAGAAGAAAACCAATCGAAGAGCTGAATATTGAAGCAGGTAGGGCCCATATGAAAGAAAATGGTATTGACCATATCATTGTTCATGCTCCATATATCATTAACATCGGTAATTCGGAAAAGCCAGCTACCTTTAAGCTAGGCGTCGATTTTTTACAGTCTGAAATTGAACGGACACAGGCCCTTGGAGCGGATCAAATTGTCCTTCACCCAGGTGCACATGTAGGTGCAGGGGTTGATAAAGGGATTGAAAAGATCATTGAAGGATTAAACGAAGTGTTAACGGAAAATGATGGTGTCCAGATTGCACTTGAAACAATGGCAGGAAAGGGATCTGAATGTGGGAGAACGTTCGAGGAGATCGCTCGAATTATTAATGGTGTGACTCATAATGATCGACTTTCCGTTTGCTTTGACACGTGCCATACGCACGATGCTGGATACAATATCGTAGAGGATTTTGATGGTGTTCTGAATGAGTTTGATAAAATCATTGGCGTGGAGCGAATCAAAGTTCTTCATATTAATGACAGCAAAAATCCACGGGGAGCAGCAAAAGACCGACACGAAAACATTGGTTTTGGTCACATTGGCTTTAAGGCGCTTCATTACATCGTCCATCATCCACAGTTGCAAGACATTCCTAAAATTTTGGAAACACCGTACGTAGGTGAGGATAAGAAAAATAAAAAACCACCGTACAAATTTGAAATTGATATGATTCGTAACGGGACATTTCATGAAGGCTTGTTAGAGAAAATCGTTGCGCAATAAATAAAGAAAAGGCCGAGCTTGGAATCCGAGCTCGGCCGCTTTAAGTATACTGCTAAGGTAAGAGATGACTAAATTGTGTGAGCAATTGGTTGATCGTTTGCGCGAGCTGAGGGTCTGTTTCCTGTTGAAGGCGTTCGATTAAACGTTTCACTTGCGCTTCGTTCCCAACATCTACCGATTCCGAACGAAGGATTGCAATCACGTCTTTTGCTTGATTTCCTGTTAGGGGGATGCCATATTGTTTTGCCAGTTGTAGCAATTCCGGGGCAGTTAGACTATTTAATTTTTGGTTCACCATTTGAATCATAAACGGATTCATGAACAAGCCTCCCTGTTTAAGGTATCTGCAACACTATATGCCAAAGAAATGAGAAGGTGAAAGAGGATTTCAATATCTTCATCGCGAAATAAAACAAATAGAGCAAAAAAAGACAGGTCCTCGTATTTGAATAATTATGCTATGAAAGTATAATGAAACATGTAGAGCGACGTTAACCGATCGTTTACCTTTAGATGGCGGAGAAGGATAAGAGTAAAGGTAGGAGGGCTTTATGATTGAACGAAATGGAAATAAAGGATTAAAGCCTCAAACAAATCATGGTTCTTGTACAGTCCAATTAAAGGAGCTAGAGTTGACTACACAACATCATTCTTATTTAGAGAGCTTATTTTTTGAAGAGTTGAATTTACCGCTTATTAAGATTTCAAAGGATAATGAAGTGGTAAAATGGAATGAGGAGACCGTTGCGTTACTAGACATCTCCGATAAGGCTTTTTCCTATTTGACAATGGAAGAGTTGAACATTCGTTGGCCGATCATGAAGCGAGTGATGGCTGTGGTGGACATGAGTCGAGAAAGAGGGGAACCTGTAGAGGAAGAATTCGAGTGCGAAGATCTAACGGTGAAAATAAGAGCCTTATCGCCAACAGGCGAGGAAACTACGTATGTGATGTTTTTTGATCTATCCATACAAAAGCAGTTCGAAAGTTTACTTACGTTTCACCATCAAATGGAAGCGGTGTCTCATATTGCCGCAGGGGTAGCTCATGAATTGCGCAATCCATTATCAGTCATTAAAGGCTTTTTGCAGCTTTCACAATTAACCGATGGTTTCTCGAAATACTATGATACGATCATGTCGGAATTAAACCGGATGAATGGAATCATTGAAGACTTTTTATCTGTCTCGAGGAAAAAGATTGAACGAAAAGCACAATCACCTAAGAAAATAATGGACTCATTAACTGAAATTATTAAGTCCGAATGTTTGTTACATAATGTTTCTTTTGAAATTGATCTTCAACCTACAAGTAAGATGGTTTATGTCAATGAGTCAATGATTAAACAAGTAATCCTCAACCTTCTCCGCAACTCAATTGAAGCGTTTGGTGACGCTAAAATCGATCGGTTATTTCGTGTTCAAACCATTCCGAAAGAGCACGAGTATGTGTTAACGGTGGAAGACAATGGGAAAGGAATGACCAAGGAAGTGTTAGCACAGCTCGGAAAACCATTTTTTACAACAAAGGACCGTGGAACAGGAATCGGTATCCCACTGTGTAAGAAAATCATAGAAGATCATAATGGAACGTTCCAAATTGAGAGTGAGCGTTACAAAGGAACGAAGGTGACGATCCGATTACCGTTCTCTTCTTAATGAAAAGGAGCTGTCTCAAAAGTCTATCTTTTGAGGCAGCTCCTTTTTTCGTGCTTTTTTTGCAATGAACAATCAAAATCATTTACAAGAAGAAAAAGGACAGCTATAATTGGAGTTAGCATAAAAAGTTTACTTAGAGAAACTTTTGTTCCTGTGATAAAATTTATCGTTCCGCACTGATGGACCTTACATGTCATATATGTAATAAAGAATGGGGGGATGACATAAAAAAGTTGAATAACGCCAAATTAAAATAACATCGTACGTTTTAGGTTAGCCTCTTGGAAGGAAGGAGAATGGGCCATGAATCCAGTTGTAAAAGTCGACAATCTATCTGTTTTTTACGAACAACATCAAGCGATTAAAAACATTCGTTTTCAAGCTGGGTCGGGACAGATGATTGGAATTTTAGGTCCAAATGGGGCCGGGAAATCAACGTTAATGAAAGCGATTCTAGGATTGGAAAGATATACAGGAACGGTGAAAGTATTGGACAAACACGTAAGGCATGTGCGAAAACAAATCTCTTACGTCCCACAGCGAAATGCAATTGATTGGGATTTTCCTGTTTTGGTTGAAGATGTGGTGATGATGGGACGCTTTGCCCATATCCCTTGGTTCAAACGTGCTGGTAAAAATGATAAACGACTCGTGGAAGAATCTCTTAAGAAAGTAGGGATGGAGGAGTACCGTAGCCGGCAAATTGGAGAATTGTCAGGGGGGCAACAGCAACGCGTGTTTATTGCCCGAGCATTAGCTCAGGAATCTGAACTTTTTTTCTTGGATGAGCCGTTTGTTGGCATTGATGTGACGTCAGAATCGATCATCCTGTCATTACTTCAAGAATTGCGTGACCGTGGAAAGACAATTTTTGTTGTTCATCATGATTTAAGTAAAGTGGAAAAATACTTCGATCAAGTATTGATGCTAAACAAAGAATTAATTGCATACGGTCCCGTAGCGGATGTCTATACGCCAGAGATGGTGGCTAAGACCTATCAAGGAAATCTTGCCACGTTTTCAAAGAAAGATGAAGTCTTGGTGGTGAACGTCTAATGGGCAATCTAACATTCTTTTTCGACCAATTGCTGAGTTACTCTTATTTGCAACAGGCCCTTACTGCTGCAATTTTAGTTGGCATCCTTTGTGGAGTGATCGGTTGTTTTATTATTTTACGGGGAATGGCATTGATGGGGGATGCCATTTCTCATGCAGTATTACCAGGTGTCGTCATTGCTTACATGATCGGTGCGAGCTTTTTTATTGGCGCCGTCATTACGGGTGTCATTACGGCACTTGCGATTGGTTATGTGTCACAAAACAGTCGAGTGAAGGAAGATTCAGCCATCGGCATTTTATTTACAGCAGCCTTCGCATTAGGGATTGTGTTAATAACAGGAATGCGCGGCACGGGAGTGGACCTTTGGCATATTTTGTTCGGAAATGTGTTAGCGGTATCGCGCACAGACCTATGGGTTACCCTCGGGATTGGTCTGTTTGTCCTGCTCATTATTATTCTCTTTTACAGACCGTTGTTGCTTAGTACATTTGATCCCGTTATGGCACAAGCGACTGGAATTCCCGTCCAAATGATTCACTACTTGTTAATGCTGCTTTTATCTCTCGTCACGGTAGCGGCCTTGCAGACAGTTGGGATCGTTCTTGTGGTAGCGATGCTCATTACACCAGGTGCAACTGCTTATTTATTAACGAACCGTTTGCCTGTTATGCTCTGTTTAGCGGCGATGTTCGGGGTCATATCCGCCATTGCTGGAATCTATTTTTCGGTGATTTATGATGTGGCCTCAGGGGCTTCCATTGTTCTAGTCGCTTCTACTTTGTTTGCACTTGCCTTCTTTTTCTCACCAAAACAAGGTGTGTTGACACGCTATTGGCGAGGAAAGCGGGCGAAGGAAATGAGTGCAACCTCGTAAAAATGGACCAGTCGTACCAATTAAGGAAAAAGTCGGGGTTGACAATATTCTGACGAATGAGTATTAGGAAGAATGTACGAGGATGACGAACGTATTAAAAGGATAAGGCCTATTTTATCGAAAAGACTTTGCATTATACGAAATACGATCCTTATAAGGGGCTCGTTCATGTTTGAACTCTCCCTCTTGATTCGCTACGATAAAGAGCATTGAAAGAGAGGGAGTGACATCATGAAAAAGAAGTGGCAATTATCACTTGTCATTGTGTTTGCCATGACTACATGTATTTTATATATTTATCAAATGCAGCTGAAGGAAAAAGTGGAAACGTATCGTGAAGAGTTAATGATAAAAAATGAAATGGAAGAACTGGAACATCATCTTACGAATAAGTCATTCGTTGAGGAAGGCTGGCTTGATTATACGACATGGGAAGCATCTAATGAATTAGCAGAAATGTTGTATAAAGATAGCGAAGGGGCCTTTGAGAAAGAGTGGGGTTGGTTTTTAGCCGGGATCAGTCAACAATATGGAGTAGATCCTTTGATTGTCTACGAATTGTTACGGACAGAGACAGGAGGTACGTTTGACCCGACGTTGGTTGGACCAGAAACCCAATACGGGCGCGCGTATGGAATGGCTCAGTTTATGCACAATACGGCACCGTGGATTGCTGAAAAAGCAGGTCTACCGTACGAGGACGATTTGTTGTTTGATCCGGTGTACTCTATTCAGCTTGCGGTAGTCTATTTAGATTTCCTTTACGATAAGTATGAGGATTGGGATCACGCTTTGACTGCATACCATCGTGGCATGTATGGACTTGAGAAATACATTGAGGAAAACGGAAATGCTGAAAGTTGGTACGCCGTTGAAATTCAAGAAAATGCCGAGAATTATGATTGGGTTGCTTTTACTGGTGAATAAAAACCTGAGTGTGAGAACGAATCGATTTTTCATTCAAAGGAGCTTGGAACAAAACGAAAAAGGTTCGGATCATTTTATTTTGATGATCCGGACCTTTTTTCTGTTGATTCAATGTTTGTGTATACACATTACTAGACGGCTTTTCCTCTTTTCAAAGTTGATTGTTAAAAGCACGAGACGCCCCGCGGCAAGCGAGTGGTTTTTGAAACGAAACTGTGATTTCACCTGCTCCGTTTTAATACTTCTACTCCGCTTCGCTGTCGCTGAATCGAGAAGCCATATCGAAAAACGTTAATTGACTCTGAACGGGTTGCTCAGACGGATTCCGCTTCACGTATCGGTATTGACCGAACTGATTTTGCTCCCGTGCTTTCATATTATCAAGGAGGGTAATCGTTAAAATTTCGATGATTCGTCTCTTCGTGGATTGTTGATAAATCGGGAACAAAATTTCAATTCGCTTCTCCATATTCCTTGTCATCCAGTCTGCAGACGAAAGGAACACTTTGTCGTCGCCGCCATGATGAAAATAAAAGATTCGGCTATGTTCAAGGAATCGATCGACGATGCTAAAGACGCGAATATGTTCACTTACATTTGGTATTCCAGGGCGTAAGCAGCAAATGCCGCGAACGATTAGTTCGATTCTTACACCTGCGCGGGAAGCTTCATAAAGCTTTAAAATAATCGGTTTATCTGTAAGTGAATTCATTTTCGCAATGATGTGGCCATTTCCATTTTGTTTGTGACATTCAATTTCTTGATCAATTAAATCTAAGAAGGTGTCCCGAATTTCAAACGGAGCGGTTGACAGATGGTGCCACTGCGGCTTTTCACTATAACCGCTCAAATGATTAAAAAAGTTCGTGGCATCAATGCCAAATTCTTCGTCCGCTGTTAAGAGACCCATGTCGGTATATAACTTTGCGGTAGAATCGTTATAATTTCCGGTCCCTAAATGGACAAAACGTTGAATTTCATCGTTATGGTGGCGAACGACCAACGTGATTTTACTATGTGTTTTCAAGCCGGTAATCCCGTAAATGACGTGAACCCCTGACTTTTCTAACTTTTTTGCCCACTGAATGTTATTTTCCTCGTCGAAGCGAGCCTTTAATTCCACAAGCACGGTTACTTGTTTGCCGTTTTCCGCAGCTCTTGCCAATGCATTGATAATTGGAGAATCACCGCTTACTCGATACAACGTCTGTTTGATTGCTAACACTTGAGGGTCTTCCGCAGCGGTTGCGATAAAGTCGATGACCGGTTGAAACGATTCGTACGGATGGTGCAAAAAAATATCTCGTTTTAAAATCGCATCAAAAATATTCGTTTCACCAATTAAATCTTCTGGTGGCTGTGGAATTAATGTCTCATTCGTTAAATGCTCGTAATCGACGATGAGTCTATTGTATAGCTTAAATAAAAACGTTAAATCGAGAGGACCTTGCAGTGAATAAACGTCATTTTTATGAATTTCCAATACGTCAAGAAGGAGCTTTAGTACATTGGGATCCATAAGCCCTTCTTGCATTTCGAGTCGTACAGCAGCTCCCCATTTTCGTTTCTTTAATTCTTTTTCGATTTCACGTAACAGATCTCTAGCCCCTTCTTCGTGAATGGGCAAGTCGGCGTTACGTGTAATTCGAAACGGAGAGACAGATTTGACTGTATACCCCTTAAAAAGTTTTTCGATAAAATAGCTAATGACATTTTCAAGCAGAATAAATTGATTCTTTCCATCTTCACAAGGTAACAAGATGAAGCGGTTAAGAACGGAAGGTACTTGAACAATCGCGAGTTGCTCTCGGCTATCAGACTCTTTATTCTTAATGACGACGGCTAAATTCAGACTTTTATTAAGTAACATTGGAAATGGCCGATAGGCGTCTACGGCCATGGGAGTAAGAACAGGAAAAATATAATGATCAAACCGTTTTTCTAGGAAAGATCGCTGCTTGTCTGAAAGCTCATCGAACGTTAAAAATTGAATACCGTGCTGTGAAAGCATGGGCATAATCGTTTCCGTGTAGACACGATCTTGGAGTTGGACGAGCTGATGGTTTCGTTCTGAAATTTGCCGTAATTGCTGTTTAGGCGTAAGACCTGCTTTATTTTCTGGCTTGTTGAAACCAGCTTTTACTTGATCCTTTAACCCTGCAACCCGAACCATAAAAAACTCGTCTAGGTTTGAACTGAAAATGGCTAAGAATTTTAGCCGCTCCAGCAAAGGGTTTCGTTCATCAATCGCTTCTTCTAGTACACGCTCGTTAAAAGCGAGCCAACTAAGTTCACGATTGTTATAGAAGGCTGGTTCATTTAAATCGATGTCTGATCTTGTCATTTTCTCCTCAGTCCCCATTTTGCCACTGGAGCCTCCATTCATTCAAAGAAGTTTTCGTCTGCTTGCGAACCGGTAACGAATGGTTCGTAGGCTTGAAAAGGCCCTTACCCTCATTTTATCAGGCGAATGTAAATTTTATGTGAAATTTGATAAAGGGAGAAAGGGAAGCTCTATCGTCTTTTTAATGACCTTCTCTACATGCTTTACGTGCTTTAACGCATAGTCCTGTTCGAACGATGGGTCAAGGTCATAATGGTAATAGAGTGGGAGAACGATCGCGTCTCGTTTTGCCTCGATCGTACCGATTTTACCGATTACATGACGGCGGGTTCGATTTAAGCAATAAGCGAGCTTTAAAATGGCGCCGAGAAATTCGAACCGTTTCAACTGTTTTTTCGAAATCAAGGGCATAAAGGGTGAGGCCATATGCAACAGTTGTGCTTTTGATTTAAAAGAAGACACACAAGCTAGCGCAAGACGCTCCTCATGATTTAATCCATCAATCGACATATTGGTTAGCAAATAAAACGTATGTTGACTGCTTGCTTCTGGGTTAATGTGCTCTCCAAGGTATAGTACCCTTGCCGCCCGATGAATAAGGGTAAGATTTTGCTGATGCTCAAGCTTTCCATTATAAAAAGGGGCCAATTGCTCATATAGCTTCGTCGCGAGCTTCGCCACTTGCTTGACGTGCTCGAGATTAATTTCATATTGGTGGTAGAGTTGATAGAAGCTCTCTTCCACCACATTTGGAAAGCATTCCAAGTTAAGTTGTTCCAAAATTTCGCTGTAAAATAAACCATCCCGTAGTCCTTTTCGGCTCATGATGAATTGGGAAGATCCGACCGTTTTCACAAGGCTGGAAATCGCTTGCGTCCCAGGAATGATGACATCGACCCGATCCTTAGAAAGCCCGTCCAATCCCTCACGTTCTGAGGACGTTAATCGTTGTAGCATTTGAGTAACAGAGTGCAACTCTTCAGCAGGGAAAGAATACTGATGAAGTCCAGCTAGCGGGTAATCGGTCTGACGTTGATGGATTAAGGAAAGATTTCGCGCCGTTCCACCTATGCCAATCACAGGGAGATCTTTGGCATCCTGTAACCATGGCAATGTCGCAAAGGCACTTTCCAAGAATTTCTGCAGCGATGCTAATTCCTCCTCGCTTGGATCGGTGCTGTGAAAGAAATCACGATAAAGTGTAATGGCACCGAACGGAAAGCTATGATAGTGCAGCAGTTTACGGTTGGAAAACCGGGTGATTTCAGTACTTCCTCCGCCAATATCAATGGTGATACCATCTTGGATTGATGTAGAGTTCACGATCGCCAAATAACCAAAATACGCCTCTTCATACTCAGATAACAGCTTTATCGAAAAGCCTGTTTCTTGCTCCGCAAGCTTCAAAAGCTCCTTGCGATTATTGGCCTTCCGCATGGCAGCAGTGGCAACAACGATCGCGCGGTCGCAATGGTGATCCTCCGTTAAGGTACGAAATTTTTGTAGTGTAGTTAGCAAAATGGAGGTTCCTTCTTTCGTAAGGTTCCCTTGAGCGTCAAGATGATTGCTTAGTCGAGCAACGGTTTTGAAATTGTAGAGCTCTTGATAATGACCATGTTCATTTATCGTGTTAATAACAAGACGGATGGAATTGGAACCGATATCAATAATGGCAAGTCGCTGTCTTTTCAATGGAGATTCTCCTTTATCGAAAAAATAAACATCTACTTTTGCTACTAGTATACAAAAAAATGACGGACATGGAACGTGCAACAGTAGACATTCTACCTATAAACGTTATAATAAGGACTGTGATAAATAAATCGGAATGATTCTTAATATATACCTAATAAAGGATTATTCATTTCATGCGATCGGTGGAGGACTGTATATGTATCAATCAAAGGAAGAATTAACGATCGACATCCGGAATGTGGCGTATCGTTATGACTATCGTAACGTGTTGGAAAACGTCACGCTTCCCATTCGTCAAGGAGCATTTGTCGGGTTGGTAGGTCCAAACGGCTCTGGAAAATCAACGCTTATAAAATGCATTTTAGGGCTGCAAAAACCGAGCCAAGGAAGCATAAAGCTCTTTGGACAGCCAGTGGATAAATTCCGGCAGTGGGATCGAATTGGCTATGTATCGCAAAAAGCTAACAGCTTCAATTCAGGATTCCCTGCCACTGTTTATGAAGTCGTTTCGATGGGGCTGTTTGGTAAGGTCGGGATGTTCCGCTTTCTTACGAAAAAACATAAACAGAAAGTGAAAGAAGCTGTTGCAAGCGTCGGGATGAGCGGGTACTTACACCAAAATATTGGCGAGCTTTCAGGCGGACAGCAGCAGCGCGTGTTTATTGCTCGTGCTCTCGTAAGTGATCCTGAGTTGTTAATCCTTGATGAGCCCACGGTCGGAGTGGATGTGTCATCCGTAAAAAGCTTTTATACACTGTTAAGTGAGTTAAACCAAAAGCGGGGGATCACATTGTTACTCGTAACTCATGACATCGGGGCAATGACGGATTACGTGACAGATGTGGCTTGCCTAAACAAGCATCTTCATTTCCATGGTGATACGAAAGCGTTTGAGCAAACCCAAGACTTAACGGCCTTCTATGGACACGATGTTCACTTACTTACACACGATCATGGGGGGCATGGGCATGCTTGAAGTTTTTTTTCGTTATGAATTTTTACAAAATGCGTTTTATACTGGCGTGATGATCGGCTGCCTAGCGCCGTTACTCGGCGTTTTTCTTGTTGTGAGAAGGATGGCGCTCATTGCCGATGCCCTTTCCCACATTACGTTATCGGGGATCGCTTTTAGTTTATTGATTTCCAATTACGCAGCGCTGTTTTTATTTGTCAACCCATTATATATGGGAATTGTATTTTCCGTAGTCGGTTCTTTATTAATTGAAAAATTGCGCCAAGTTTACAAGTTTTATCAAGAAATTGCGATCCCGATCATTTTATCTGGTGGCCTCGGCTTAAGTGTCCTGTTTTTATCTTTAGCCGATGGATTTAACAATGATTTAATGAACTATTTATTTGGGAGCGTCATCGCCGTAAGTCGCTCGGATTTATGGACCATCTTATTTATTACAATTGTGGTCATCATCGTATTAGTCTTATTTTATAAGGAGTTATTCTTTTTATCCTTTGATGAAGAACAAGCCGTTGTATCGGGCATTCAACGTCGTTTCGTTCATTTTATTTTTATTGTGATGGTCGCACTAGTAATTGCCGCTTCTATGCGTATTGTCGGGATTCTCCTCGTTTCGTCTTTAATGACGCTACCAGTTGCTGCGGCGATGCGATTTGCAAAAGGGTTTAAGCAAATGTTTGTCTATTCTATTCTTTTTGGAGAAGTGGCTGTTATTGGTGGCTTAATCTCAGCCTATTATTTGGATTTAGCGCCAGGAGGCACGATTGTGATGTTAGCGGTGCTCATCCTAGTAGGTTCCATTATCGGCAAAAAAGCAGCGACTTCGTGGGCACAAAAGAAAGAGACAATCCCTTCATGATGATTGTTGAATCTGTTACTTTCGTGTAAAATATGAGGGGACGAAAGGGCGTGCAAATGATGAACGTATCTGAAGCGATGAATATTTTAAAAAATAAAGGATACAAACATACGGACAAGCGTGAATTGATGCTCACTATTTTTGCAGATGAAAGCCGTTATTTGTCTGCTAAAGATGTATTGGAACGCTTGCAAAAACAGTATCCAGGATTAAGCTTCGATACCATTTATCGAAACCTTTCCTTGTTTAGCCAGCTCGGAATATTGGAAGAGACAGAGTTGGATGGAGAAAAGCGATTTCGATTCAGTTGTTCCACGACCCACCACCATCATCATTTAATTTGTTTAACGTGTGGGAAAACGAAGCATATTGAAAACTGTCCGATGGATATTGTGAATCAATCCTTCCCAGAGTTTGAAGTAACAGGACATAAATTTGAAATTTACGGCTATTGTAAATCGTGCCGAAACGATTAACTACATTCAAATGAGGTTTTCATACGAAAAGTTTTTGGCAGGAAAACGTGATAAACGCCCAATCCAAATGTTTACCTAGTTCATAGTGTATCATGTAGCCTACTATTGAAAGGAGATGGCATCATGAGTGCACCAACAGGTGGATATGGTTATGGAAGCGGCTTTGCTCTGTTAGTTGTGTTGTTTATTCTTCTTGTAATTATTGGAGCAAGCTGGTCCGGTTGGTACTAAGTTGATTTATGCGAGCATGGGATCCCATGCTCGTTTTATATTTTTTCAAAAGTTGGACAGGGGTAATTTGCCGGGAATAAAAGAAGACCATTCGTGCACCCTAGGGAACAGAGGGGGGAATTTTTCGAATGGAAAATCCAATTGTGAAATGTAATGTATCGAACTGTATGTATTGGGGCGAAGAAAATCGTTGTCATGCTGATGCCATTTTGGTGGAAATTGATGCGAATCAGCATCGTGATTATGACATGGAAGCAGGCCGTGAACCGTATGCAACCGCAGAAAAACGAGAAGTCGCTAAATCTAGCGGCGAAACCTGTTGTTACACTTTTCGTCCCAAAAAGCGTTAACGACACGAAGAAAAGACCGGAAGCATTCCGGTCTTTTCCCATTTTTAAGAAAGTATAGCTGAAAGTGAAAACCCTTTTCTTTAGAAGCCCGAACGTTTAAGCCATTCATCGACCCAGGCCTTGCCTCAGTCCAATGGTTGATTCGGACCACATTTGCAGGTGTTGGCAAACGGTTGTAAGGAGTATCCATTAAAATGACAGGAATGGCGAATGTTTCGGCGATTGCCACCGCATTGTCGTGCTTGTCTTCAAAGAATATGTCGATTTCATGTGTACGAATCGCCTCTATTTTGTCGTGTTTACCGACAAGCTCAATATGGTGAAAGGGAAGGTTTTGTTGTTCAAACCAATTTTTTGTTATTTCTTCAAGGTGACTCGCTCTTGCCGTAATATAAATAAGTTCATGTTCTTGCTTCCATTCCTCTAACACCTGATCGACACCATCTGCTTTTTTTGCTTGTTTGTAAATGGTTTGTTCGTGCTGTTCCATCCATTTCCAAAATTCTTCACTAGTAATTCCAAGCGATTTTGTTAGGTCATAGTCAGTAATATCTTCCAATGTGAGTGTTTTTTGGAACTGTTCGTTCAAATAGGGGAGAAACGTCGCAGGATCGGTGACGGTCCCATCAATATCTAAACCGAATCGTTTTTGTTTTCTCATAGTCATTTTGCGTTCACTCCTTTATGTACTTTCCACCTCATACAATACACGACCTGTTCAATGAAAGCTAGCACGTTCCTTGTGATGAAAAGATTGTCACCGATATTCTTTTGCCGCAGCGTCATACTAAAAATGTTCCCCGAAACAGAAAGAGAGGGAGTCAAATGAGCGAAAATCGAAACGGCAACAACCTAAATGGTCACGACATCGATCGAGATCCTATACGACTTGTGGATGAAAACGATCCAGCTTTGACGCTTGTGGAAGATGATGATCTAGCTGAGGAGGACACGATCGGTGCTTCAATGGACGCAGCAAGATCTCTTGATGATTACGATGAGGAGACAGCTGCCGAATTAGCAGCACCACCGTCCTCTGTACCTTTTCAGCGAGATGAAGAAGAAGCAGATGAGACAGAAGAAGCCAATATGGATGACGCAACAGCAGGGAAGGGAGTAGGGACCTTTGCCATTGTCCTCTCCATCTTATCGCTGTTCTTTTTACCTATTCTGTTAGGAGCTTCGGGAATTGTTATTGGTTATGTATCCCGTCGTTATGGGGCACGGGCGTTAGGAAACTGGGCCATCGGGATCGGCGCATTTTCCATCTTAATGACCGTCCTTTTCTCACCATTT
This sequence comes from Halalkalibacterium halodurans, assembly GCF_004376175.1. Classification (GTDB taxonomy): domain Bacteria; phylum Bacillota; class Bacilli; order Bacillales; family Bacillaceae_D; genus Halalkalibacterium; species Halalkalibacterium halodurans. Next base: position 71,462 of record NZ_SNUY01000008.1, read on the forward strand.
TTCTAGATTAGGGAGTAGGGGAACAAATGAAAAAGCATAAGCGTTACGCTTATGCTTTTTCTAATTCCTTCTGCTTGGCAAAATATTCTTCTGCAATTTTATCGATTTCTTTTTTCAATTCCTCGACCATCGTTTCTTCGGGTACTTTTCGCACGATTTCTCCTTTGCGGAAAAGGAGTCCTTCTCCTCTGGCACCAGCAATTCCAATGTCAGCTTCGCGCGCTTCACCTGGACCGTTAACAGCACAGCCTAGCACGGCTACTTTGATTGGCGCACGAATTTTGGAAATATATTCTTCCATTTCATTGGCAATGCTTATTAAATCAATCTCAATCCGCCCGCATGTTGGACATGAAATTAATGTAGCTGCGTTGGAAGCAAGCCCAAAGGATTTTAACAGTTCTCGTGCCACTTTAACTTCTTCAACTGGATCAGCACTTAACGAAACGCGGACGGTGTTACCAATGCCCATGTTTAAGATGGCACCAAGTCCAGCCGCGCTTTTTACGGTACCTGCAAATAGCGTCCCTGATTCTGTGATTCCTAAGTGAAGCGGGTAATCGAAAGCTTTTGCTGCTTTTTCATAAGCTTCAATGGCTAAATTCACGTCAGATGCTTTCATAGACACAATAATGTCATGAAAATCAAGATCTTCTAAAATTTTGATATGGTGTAAGGCGCTTTCCACCATCCCGTCAGCCGTTGGGTACCCGTATTTGTCAAGGATTCGCTTTTCGAGCGAGCCAGCATTGACACCAATACGAATTGGAATGCCCTTTTCTTTTGCTGCTTTGACGACCGCTTCTACTTTGTGACGCTTACCAATGTTTCCAGGATTAATCCGAATTTTATCGGCACCGCCTTCAATGGCTTTCAAGGCGAGCTTGTAGTCAAAATGAATATCGACAACAAGAGGAATTGAAATCTGTTTTTTAATCGCAGGAATAGCTTCTGCTGCACGCATGTCGGGACATGCGACGCGAACGACTTGACACCCTGCTTCCTCTAACCGTTTAATTTCTGCTACGGTTGCTTCCACATCATGGGTTTTAGTCGTTGTCATACTTTGAACGACCACTTCGTTGTTTCCACCGATCGTCAAGTTCCCGACCTTTACGGGCCTGGTCTTGGTACGATGTGTAATCTCGGTCATTGACCTATCGCTCCTTTTTGTCACGCTTTACGTGAACTGTAGAGATACGATCCTATTTTATCAATCGTGCCTTAATTTTGGCAAGGACAAAGTTTGTCACTTATTCTCCATAGATTGGAAAACGATAACTTTCGCCGATTTGGATATCCTCCGGAGCTAGTCCGTCGTTTAGTTGCGAGAAATCATAAACAATCTCTTGTATGGTGGCACGGATTGGCTCCGTGTGTAAATGTTCGACGATGGAAAGTACAGTATACCCTGGCTCAACAACAACGACTTCATAAGGAGCATCAGGTAACGTATTATTTTCGGCAGCTTCTACAGTAGAGGGGCTGTTCACTAGTGGGGGTAAGGTGCCGATCGTTAGGTCATAATACATACTTGAAAAGATGATCAATAATAAAGTAAAAAACCCGAGTCGTTTCATGAAGCTTGTCCTCCTTACAACGTAGGTTATTCTGTAGTATATGCTGGAAATCATTTCATATGTCATAAAATGTTCGACAATTTTCTGTGCATGGACTCAACGTCAAGTGGTGGATGCAACTGCTTCTAAATTAGGCTTGTCAACAACACCATGTTTTTAAAATAGATTTCAGGTGACATAACGGAAGGAGCATGTGCGTAATTATGACTCGAGTGACCGATACGCTACTTTATGTTGTTTTAGGAATGGCGCCACTTCTCATGGTTCTTGGGAATTCAATGTTTATCCCCATGCTACCAACGATTCAAGCGGAATGGGGATTATCGGTTGTCCAAGGCGGATGGTTGCTTACGTCCTTTACTGTTCCAGCAGCACTCCTAATCCCTATAAGTGGGATTCTCTCTGAGCGATATGGACAAAAGCGCATTGGTTTGGCCTCTCTTGTTATTTTAGGAACGGGATGCGTCCTTTCAAGCATCGCTGTAGTGATCGAGACGCGCCCGTTTTGGCTCCTTTTAACCGGAAGAATCATTCAAGGATTAGGAACTGGAGGATTAACACCCATTTCCTTAATGGTAGCTTCAGAATTATTTTCAGGAAAAAAACGAAATGAAGCGTTAGGCTTTCTTGAAGTAAGCAATGGCATCGGAAAAATCATCAGCCCAATCATTGGAGGTTTGATACTTTTGGCTTCGTGGTATTATTCATTTGTCGTATTATTTGCCCTTGCGTTACTAGCGTTTGTTGGTTTCTATACACTTGTGAATGAACCAAAAAAACATGAAACGACATTATCGGCTCGCGCGTATACTAAAAAGCTATCCCAATCCCTTCAAGAAAACTGGAAAATGTTCGTGCCGATCTTTATCATTGGGAGCTTAGGAATGCTCATCCTTTTTGGCTACTTGTTTGCAGTCTCGAACATGATTGGAGAAGTTTCTCCATTCTGGAAAGGAGTCATTTTAGCCGTCCCGTTCCTTTTATTCGCGGTCGCTTCTTTTTGGACAAGTCGCTGGTTAACTCCGGAATTTGCTTCGTTCCAAAAGGCGATGATGGTCGGGACGACGCTGATGACAGGAGCAATGTTCCTCATGCTATGGCAACATGATCGAACCATTTTGTTTATGCTTGTGAGCTTATTTTCTCTTGGGCTTGGCATGTTTTTTCCTCCTGCCAGTGCAGCGGTTGCGGCATTAACGAATAATGTGAGTCGAAGTGTGATCATGCCTTTATATTCGATGGCCCGCTTTCTTGGTGTGGCGGTTGGACCAGTTATTTTCGGCTTTTGGCTTGAACGAAATATTTCCATTCATACCATGAGTTTTTTTATTATATCGTTAAGTTTTTTTATCATGTGTGTCCTTTGGTATAGTGGGTTTTTAAGAAAAACCAATCTCTCCCATGAATCGAGTTAGTTCAAAAGTCCCTTTTCTTTTTTTGTAAGTTCGTGTTTCCTTTTAATTAGTGTGGACATTATATGAGATAGAGGGGTCACACTTTTGGTTTTAGAGATAAAAGGAGTCGATAAATATGAAAACATGGTTTAACAAATGTATGACTGTAATGTTAGCGATTTTGTTACTTGTACCATCACTTGCACCATCAGTCGCCTTGGCAGATGCTGTAACTGGCGAAGTGATTGTCACTTTAGGACAGGATCTGTCCCAAGAACAAAGACAGCAAATTTTAAATGAAATGGGCGTAGATGATACCGTTGAAATCATCTATGTTACGAATGCAGAAGAGCATCAATATTTAGGAGACTATATTAGCGCTTCACAAATTGGAACAAGGGCGCTGTCTTCATCGAAAATTACATTAACGGAGCCAGGTACTGGGCTTCATGTGGAGTCAAATAATATCGATCGGATTGCAGATACGATGTATGCTAATGCCCTTGTCACTGCAGGGGTTGAGGATGCAGACATTTATGTCACAGCACCGTTCCCGGTTTCTGGTACAGCTGCTCTAACGGGACTTCTTAAAGCATATGAAGTTGCAGCAGATGTCACAATTCCAGAAGAGCAAAAACAAGTGGCCAATGAAGAGATGGTTAAGACATCAGAACTAGCTGAGCGAGTAGGTGTCGAAGAGGCAACGGAGTTAATGAATCGAATTAAAGAAGAGATCGCAGCGAATCCAGTCGAAACAGAAGATGAACTTCGCGACTTGATCCGCCGACTTGCTGAAGAGCTAGGGATCACATTAACAGATGAAGAATTAAATGGACTTGTATCCTTGTTTATGCGGATGAAGGATTTAAATATTGATTGGAACAAAGTTCAAGATGGAATCCAGCATGTACGTGACAATTTAGACGACTTTTTAAATCGGGAAGAAACCCAGTCAATCATTCGTCGAATTCTAGATATGATTAGCGAGTTGATCGATGCCCTCATCGGATTGTTCACGAGCTCAGAATAAAAAAGCGGAGATTTCCGCTTTTTTATTTGCACAATACGTGAGGAAGGGATACATTTGAAGAAGAATACCGCCTAGAAGGTGAATCCTTCTTTCGGTCCATCCTCTATAAAAACTGAAACATTTTTTGCCCTCAAACGTAAATCATGGTGGAAGGAGGTCGAGGATATGGAATGGCTTGATATCGCAAGTGTAGGTTTTGTTGTTGTCTTATTAGGCACATTATTCTTATTTGGCGAGCTTCTCGTTCGTGCTAAAGGTTTATTTGGACTTCTTGGTGTTGCAATTATGAGCTTTTACTTTTCCCATCACCTAACAGGGGATGCAGGGTTTTGGGTTGTGATCCTATACTTAGTAGGTCTTGCGTTGATCATGGTTGATGGTAAGGTGATTTCAGATGGCACGATTGCCCTGCTAGGCATTGCATTAATGATCGTCGGACTTGCGATCCCCTCACCTAGCGTTATTTACGGTATCCTTGTCGGGATGGGATTTTTAGTTGGGGGCTTTAGCTCAGCGTTATTTTTAAAGGTTTTTCCTTCACGAAACATGTGGTCAAAAATGACGCTCCGGGATCGACTAACAGGAGATCAGGGCTATAATTCGATGAATGAAGAATATAAGTCACTCATTGGGAAGCGAGGGAAGACGATAACGCCTTTTCGCCCGACTGGCTCGGTTGAAATTGAAGGGAAGCCATACAGTGGGACGAGCGGCAGTCATTGGCTTCAAGAAAATGAACAGGTTGAAGTGGTTTCTGTTAGCGGAACGTATATTTTAGTAAAGAAAATCGAAGAACAAGATATTGAAGATAAATAAACAGGGGACGGAGTTATCCGCCGCCCTTTTTTTTAGGTTTTGGCAATGTGTAAAGGCTAAATACATAAAGGCCAATAGTAATCATGATCAGCAGGAGGATAGGAACTGAGTGTAATAAGGAATCGATGATTGAAAAGGCAACGGCTGGCATTGTCATAGCTATCGCTGCCATAGACCAGAGAGCTTTATAGGTTAACCGAGCCTCTTTTGGTCGAAGCAGGAGCCCTATGGTAGCAAGCAAGCTAATACCAATATAGGCAAAGTCGGCAAACCCTACATACATAACCAAAATCGAAAGGGAAACAAAGATGAAGAAGACGCCTTGAAATTGTTCAATCGATTGCTGCAATTCGGTAGGGGAAAGAGAATGTATCCCCGAAAACTGATATTGGACCGCTTGCATGTGACCATTGTCCAAGAAAATCATTTCGGTTTTAAGGAGTGCCACCCCATTTTGGTAAGCGCTCAAATCTTTTTCCGTAACCGTACCTGTATCGTCAAGGATGAAGACCCCATCGATAAGTGCGTCTGTTATATAAGGGCGTTCATGGTGCTCCTCTAACTGTAAATGTCCATCAACAATTTGAAACGAGGGAATGTCTTCATGTAAGATCGATTGCAGTTGAGTTACGCCATGTTGCAACGACGAGACGAGCATTATACTTGGGGGAATGATAATGAGCAGTGTCACGAGTAAAATGTGAACGATTGCTTTTGTAATTGGAACAAACCGAGCGTATTTTATCGTTTGTATGAGATATAAGCTTTTAAATAATAGTTGAAATTGGTTCATGTTTGTCCATCCTTTCCCTTCCAAGTGTACGAAAATGCCTTTGTACATTCAAGCAAAAATAAGAGGAGAAGAAAAATGTAAACGCTTTTAAAAATCTTAACAAAACCTTTACAAAAGATTAATAAAGGCTAAATAATTCCCCCGTATGCTTGTAGAGGTTTGTCGAATAGGGGATCGGCAAATGGAACATACTAGTTTCTATTTGAAGGGATGAGAGACTGTGGATGCAGAGTTGCAAACATTGCTATTTATGTTTTTTGGCGGTCTAGGTATTTTCCTATTTGGGATTAAGTACATGGGGGATGGACTGCAAAAAGTAGCAGGAGAGCGCTTGCGTGATTTGTTAGATAAATTTACAACAAATCCGTTAATGGGTGTATTAGCAGGTATCGTTGTTACCGTCTTGCTACAAACGAGTACGGGTACAACTGTTTTGACGATTGGTCTCGTCAACGCTGGTTTTATGACGCTTAAACAGGCTATCGGTGTTATAATGGGTGCGAACATTGGTACAACCGTTACTGCATTCATTATTGGGATTAAAATCTCTGAATATGCTTTGCCGATCATTGCAGTGGGAGCAGCTTTAATCTTTTTTATTAAAAATAAAAAAGTGAACAATATTGGACAAGTTATCTTTGGTTTTGGGACGCTTTTCTATGGTTTGAATACAATGGGAGAAGGACTAAAGCCCCTGCGTGAGCTGCAAGCTTTTGCTGATTTAACGGTAAGCATGAGTGAAAACCCACTTTTAGGAGTACTAATCGGAACGATTTTCACCGCAGCGGTACAAAGCTCCAGTGCATCAATCGGGCTCCTGCAACAGCTTTACGATCAAGGGGCAATGGACTTATTTGCAGCTTTACCGGTCTTATTTGGTGATAACATTGGAACAACGATTACCGCAGTGCTTGCGGCCATTGGTGCATCGGTAGCGGCGAAACGTGCAGCATTAACTCATGTGATTTTTAACTTAATTGGAACGATCATTGTTTTAATTATCATTATTCCGTTTACACACTTTATTGCTTATTTAGCAGAGGTATTTGCTTTGAATCGTCCAATGACGATTGCATTTGCCCACGGAATTTTTAATGTATCGAATACACTCATCCAACTTCCATTTATCGGGATCTTGGCGATCATTGTAACTAAGCTCGTCCCTGGAGACGATTTCTACATTGAATATAAGGCGAAGCATTTAGATCCGCGTTTTGTCGGTAGCTCACCAGCGATTGCCCTTGGACAGGCGAAACAGGAAGTATTGCGGATGGCTGAGTTTTCTGAAAAAGGGCTACTCGAAGTAAGTAAATACATGGAAAATGGTCAAAAGAAACATGCGGAAATGGCGGTTCAATTTGAAGATGCCATCAACAATCTCGATCGGAAAATTACCGAATATTTAATTTCGATCTCCTCTCGCTCCTTGTCGGCTCAGGATTCAAAAATGCACGGAATGCTGATGGATACCGTACGTGATATTGAACGAATCGGAGATCATATTGAAAACATTGTGGAGTTAAAGGATTATCAGAAAGCGAACAAAGTAAAAATTTCAGAAAAAGCACTCCATGACCTTCAGGAAATGTTTGATCTTACACATTCAACATTGACAGAAGCGATCATGTCCTTAGAGACAGGGGATCTTGAGGCTGCTCGTTCTGTTATCGAAAAAGAAGAGCATATCGATCAAATGGAACGTAAATTACGCAAGCAGCATATCATTCGTGTGAATGAAGGGAATTGTACAGGTGCTGCTGGTATCGTTTTTGTCGACATTGTAAGTAACCTTGAACGGATTGGCGACCATTCTGTCAACATTGCTGAAGCGGTCATCGGAGAAAATCGTTAGAAGAAAAGCAGAGACGCCTCTGCTTTTCTTTTCAATATCAACAAAAATCTACAGGAAAAAGCATTGACTAGATGGACAAACAGTGGTAATATTATTCTTGTCTTTCTTGTTCCACAGTAGCTCAGTGGTAGAGCAATCGGCTGTTAACCGATCGGTCGTAGGTTCGAGTCCTACCTGTGGAGCCATGATATGGCGGTGTAGCTCAGCTGGCTAGAGCGTACGGTTCATACCCGTGAGGTCGGGGGTTCGATTCCCTCCGCCGCTATTCCTTTTTTACCGCATGAATGTGTGCTAGAAAGATTAAGATGATAGTTGGACCCTTAGCTCAGTTGGTCAGAGCAGTCGGCTCATAACCGATCGGTCGTAGGTTCGAGTCCTACAGGGTCCACCATGAGTATTTATGTTGGAGGAGTACCCAAGTCTGGCTGAAGGGATCGGTCTTGAAAACCGACAGGCGGGTTAAACCGCGCGGGGGTTCGAATCCCTCCTCCTCCGCCATACATACAGATGTTCAAACTATAGCATGGATGCTGTAGTTTTTTTGTGTTCTAAAATGTTGCTTTCACGATCGGCCTTGGCAACAAACCAAACTACTTTAACTAGCGATGTCAGGGTAGGGGAGCCGAGCACGATGACTTCTGTGAGCCTTCTACAGTCAGCATGAGCACATGAAATAAGCTCGCCGCGATTCCTTAATAGCTGTAGCCTCGGTCAATTGGTTGCTAACGGCTTTTATTTTTTTTTTTAATCGATATGTCGTCTCTGTTAAAAGAAACCCTCTAGGTATAAGGTGAATACACTGGCTAAAACGACTTACAAAAAGGGGCGACGAGGATGATCATTCGGGAAGCAACCGTTCAAGATTATGAAGAGGTGGCAAGGCTACACACCCAAGTGCACGAAGCGCATGTGAAGGAGAGGGGAGATATTTTTCGTTCCAACGAGCCAACGCTAAATCCGAGTTTTTTTCAAGCAGCTGTCCAAGGCGAAAAATCAACCGTGTTAGTGTTCGTTGATGAGCGAGAAAAAATTGGAGCGTACAGTGTGATTCATCTCGTACAAACACCTCTCCTTCCAACGATGCAGCAGAGGAAAACGGTGTATATTTCAGATCTATGTGTAGATGAGACAAGACGGGGCGGTGGAATTGGTCGACTTATTTTTGAAGCGATTATTTCCTATGGGAAAGCCCATCAGGTGGATGCGATTGAATTGGATGTGTATGACTTTAACGATCGGGCTAAAGCTTTTTACCACAGCTTGGGCATGCGATGTCAAAAACAGACGATGGAGCTTCCTCTTTAAGAAAATGGTTTAAGCTATGGTTAAACAGGGTATCGTATAAAAGCATATGGGGAAAGCAAGCCATGAGCGTTTTCGTTGAAAGCTTGTTCGAAATTTGCTATTGTATTGATGGGGCAACTTAATAAACATTTCTATTGACTAACTTGTTTTACTATTTTGGAGGGATTTCCCTCCAAATTCATTCTTTATTATTTCACGTTTATCAAGGAGGAGATCGTATTATGGCTTTTGAACTACCAAAACTACCGTATCCTGCAAATGCACTTGAACCACACATCGATGAGGCAACGATGAACATTCACCACGGGAAGCACCATAACACGTATGTAACAAAATTAAATGCAGCTCTTGAAGGTCACAGTGCTCTTGCTGAAAAGTCAATTGAAGCGCTTGTCAGCGACCTCGATGCTGTACCAGAAAACATTCGTACAGCAGTCCGCAATAATGGTGGTGGCCATGCAAACCACACGCTTTTCTGGCAAATTCTTAGCCCGAATGGTGGAGGCGCTCCTACTGGTGAGCTTGCAGATGCGATCAATGCTGAATTCGGTAGCTTTGATCAATTCAAAGAAAAATTTGCAGACGCAGCAGCAAACCGCTTCGGTTCTGGCTGGGCGTGGCTTGTTGTCAATGATGGCAAACTAGAAATCACAAGCACTCCAAACCAAGATACGCCATTAATGGAAGGGAAAACACCAATTCTTGGCTTAGACGTATGGGAGCATGCATACTACTTGAATTACCAAAACCGTCGTCCTGATTACATTTCAGCTTTCTGGAACGTTGTCAATTGGGACGAAGTAGCGAAGCGTTACAACGAAGCAAAATAAGTCTGATGTTTACATAGAGGGGCCATTTACAATGATGGACCCCTCTTATTTTTTGTAGGTAAATCTCGTTCGATCTCCCCCTGTCTCAATGCATAACGTGACTAAACCGACACACACTAAAACAGAAGGTGGTGGGTCGGTTTGCATGATGTATTAAAAAAAGTTATTGGGGATATTGAAGTTTCAAAAGATCTCATCTTACTACTCGTCATTGGCGGTCTTTATGCACTCGGAATTGCCCTTTCTAATACATTTGTAAATGTCTACTTGTGGAAGCAATCTGGAGAGTTTCTTGATTTAGCTCTTTACAATTTAACGTCTGTGATTATGCAACCACTCACGTTTATTTTGGCAGGGCGTTGGGCGAAGAAAATTGATCGTGTGATCGTCTTACGGTTAGGGGTCATTTTTTTATCGATTTTCTTTTCAACAGTTCTCATGTTAGGGGAAAAGGCAAATCAATTCCTGATCCTTCTTGGCGGATTGCTGGGGATCGGATTTGGTTTTTATTGGCTTGCCTTTAATGTCCTTACGTTTGAAATTACAGAGCCTGAGACGAGGGATTTTTTTAATGGTTTTTTGGGGCTGCTTACCTCCTTTGCTGGAATGATCGGACCCATTCTTTCAGGTTTTTTGATTACAAAGATGGAGAAGATGACTGGATACACGGTAATATTTGCCCTTTCTCTAGGTCTGTTCATTCTTGCTGTCATCATTAGCTTCATGCTGAAGAGGAGAGCAGCAAAAGGAGGGTTTCACTTCCGAGCCGTCCTAAAAGAGCGGAAGCATAATAAAAATTGGGGACGGATTGTCCACGCCCACTTTTTCCAAGGATTACGAGAAGGAACGTTTGCATTTGTTATTGTCGTATGGGTGTATGTGACAACGAAGAGTGAATTAGCGATCGGGACATATGGTCTTGTCGCCTCGGCTACATCGTTTGTTGCTTATTATTTAGCCACTCGCCTCATCAAGCCGAGCTTTCGCAAGAAGTCGATCCTCATTGGAGGATTGGTTTTGTATGCGGCGTTGTTTTTAATTGTTTTTAAGCTGACATTCCCTCGATTAATTATGTATGGGATTGTCATCTCCATCGCTTATCCGTTTCTCCTCGTACCGTATGTTTCATTAACCTATGACGTCATTGGTAAAGCAAAAGGTGCAAAAGACATGCGGGTGGAGTACATTGTCGTTCGTGAACTGTTTTTAAATTTAGGTCGGATTACGTCCATTTGCCTTTTCATTTTAACGATTTCAGTATTACCAGAAAAGAAGGGGATTCCGCTGTTGTTTCTTATTGTTGGTGCCGGGCATACTGTCATCTATTGGTTTATTCGCAACATTCGCTTCCCGGCAAAGAAACATGTTCCTTCCTACATGTTTGCAAGGCAAAAAAATGGTGAAGGTGGTCCAGGAAATTCAACGGTATAAGCGATTGTGTCAATCTTGTAACAGTGATTGGACCTGCTTCTGTTTTCGTTAAAATTGTGCTATACTGAGCTTAGTTTAAAACAGCCTGCTATGTTTGTTAGCTTCTCTAATGTTTCGAACCGTACGTTTAAAAAGGGAGCTCTACATTGACTCTGTGACGACATGCCTCTATTAGGACGTTGGATCAGCTGTCTGCGAGCACCCACCTGCGAGGGTAGGTTCTTGAAACGTGTGAAGCAAACGGCATTCGCGGGTTTTTTTATACGATTGGAGAGTATAAACGATTTCCCAAATGAAAGATCTTAGTATGATCGTTCTGGACGGATCGGCTTCCATGAAAGCTCGGCCATGTCGCCGAGTTTTCTTTCATGAGTCCTGACATATTATAAATGGTAGTATATAGGAGGAACATTAGCGTATGAGAACAGGGCCACGCAAAAAAAAGAACTTTGTATTTAGCCGGTTGAATGTCCTCTTTTTTATCGTGTTTGCGCTCTTTTCCATTTTAATTTTGCGCCTTGGTTTTGTGCAAATTGTGGAAGGAGAAACACATTTAAAGAGTTTGGAAAGGACATCGAACGCCACTGCAAGAATTGATGCGCCCCGTGGTCTCATGTATGACCGCTTTGGCTATGTTTTGGTCGATAACGAACTCGAGCTGTCTTTAACGTACACGAGTCAAAGTCAGACAAGAGACACTGAAGAAATGCTCGATGTTGCTCGCAAGCTAGAACAGCTCATTGAAGTGGATACGAGTAAGATTACGGAGCGAGACCGAAAGGATTATTGGTTGCTGCAAGCCTCTCGTGAAGAACGACTTGAGCTCGTGTCTTTAGAAGAACGAAAAGAGATCGATGATCCTCAGGAGGAGTATGCTCTTGAGCTCGAACGGATTACAGATGAGCATCTTAATAGCTTAACAGAGGAAGATGAACGGATTCTGGCGATCTTTCGCCAAATGAATCAAGGCTATGCACTAACACCTCAGCGGATCAAACGGGATATTTCGGAAGAAGAAGCCCACAGCATCGCTGAAAAGCTAGATGAGCTTCCCGGTGTTGATATCCTTCGTGATTCCAGACGTAAATATCCATATGGCAACTCGCTCAGAAGTGTGTTTGGGAACACAGGCTCCATTCCGCGGGAGCAGCTTAACAATTATTTAGCAAAAGGATATGAACGGTCCGATATTGTCGGAACAAGTTATTTGGAGCTTCAATATGAAGATGTGCTCAGGGGACAAAAAGCAGTTGTTGAAAGCATGACAACATCATCCGCTGGAGACATGATCGAGCAAACGATTAATGAGCAGTTAGGCTCAAGAGGAAATGACCTCGTGTTGGCGATTGATATGGAGATGCAACAATATTTGGATGACATTGTGGAACGGCGAATTTCACAAAATCCTGGGGCGTTTATCAATGAAGGTTCAGCTTATGTGGTGATGATGGACCCGAAAACGGGAGATATTCTCGCAATGACCGGTTATTCAACAAATCAGGAAAATGACCATATTGGCGTTGTCAATAAAGCATTTGAAATGGGATCCTCTATAAAAGGGGCTTCTGTGTTAACCGGTTTTCAAACAGGTGTTGCCTCACCAGGGACCGTGTTTTATGATCGACCAATTGACCTTCCTGGTACCCCTATTAAAAAGTCTGTGCGGAACTACGGGGCTGTTAGTTCTCAGCGAGCCCTTGAAGTGTCATCCAACGTGTATATGTTTGAAATTGCCATGAGGATGGCAGGCTATAATTACAACTCAAAATGCTGCTGGAATAGTGAAACGATTGAGAGAGCTTACAATGAAGCGCGCTATTATTTCAGCCAGTTTGGATTAGGTACAGAGACGGGGATTGACCTCCCGTCTGAGTATACAGGTGTCAATGGTGGAGTTCAACAAGCGGGTAACCTGTTAGACTTAATGATCGGACAGTTTGATACGTATACAACGATGCAGCTCGCTCAATATATTTCAACGATTGCCAATGATGGTTACCGGATGCAACCGCGACTTGTTACTGAAATTCGTGAGCCGAGTGCGGATAAAGATTCACGCGGTGCTGTCGTTCAACAATTTGAGCCACGAGTGTTGAATCGAATCGATATGACCGATGCACAAATTCGTGATGTTCAGCAAGGGTTCAGACGTGTTTCAACAAACGGTACGGCCAGTCGCTTCTTTGCGAACAAAACATATACGACCGCAACAAAAACCGGAACAGCTCAGGTTCGCGTCGCTGTAGGAGAGGGAGAAAACCGTCGCTTTATTGACGGGAACAACCAAGCACTTGTCGGATATGCACCATATGATGATCCTGAGGTAGCATTTGCGATCATCGTTCCTTATGCGAAACGTGATTCAGCTCCAGGTGCCAATGCTGACCTTGCCCGTGATATTGGGGCAGAGATGCTGGATACGTATTTTGAATTAAAGGAAAGGCGAGAAGGCCCTACGTTAGCAGATGATCCTGTTTTAGAGGATTTTGAAGGGAACGATTAAACGCAAAAAACATCCTCTTCAGCGTACGAGCTGGAGGGGATGTTTTTACTTTAGGCTAAAACGATACTCATTGTGAAGCCGCCCATTTTCGTTGCAGCTGTTCTACTTCGGTTAACAGCAGCCCTGTTTTACGGGCAATTTCTTCAGCCTCATAGCCAGCGTCAGATAACTGTCCTACTTCTTCTATTAACAGCGCTTGTTTGTCGTTTGTCTGCGAGAGACTTGCACGTTGACCGACGAGAAGCTCCTCTTCAAGTAAACGCATTTTCTTTTTCAATTGGTAAATTTCTTGCATAAACGTAATCGAGAGGTTATCCAATTGTTCCTCTAATTGCTTCGTTCGATCTTTACGTGCGAAGGAAAGAATGAACAAGATTGAAGAAAATATAAAAAGTCCGATCAACACCCATTCCAAAGCAATTTCCCCCCTTTTCATCTCTGTGTATCTCTTTTATTATAAAGGAAAAAGACAAGGGACACTCCTGTTTTTTTTAACCTTCTATAATGTAAACTTTCTAAAAATTCATTCGATTTTCTGACAAGCTTGTATCTTCTCTTGATCGTTTTACGTTATGATATGAATAGTGCATCAAGTAAAAAGGGACAAAAACAGACATTTTTCCTCTCTTGTTCCCTTTTCTTCCTAAAGGTATGATGAAGTAAATGAATGTTTTTCGAAGGAGTGGAGCAATTGATCGAAGAAATCTTGAAGCTTCGAAAACAAGGTCTTTCGTTTCGGAAAATAGCGCAAGCATTAAACACAACCGTCGGAAAAGTTCATTATCGTTATAAAAAGCACGAAGAGCTTCAACATCAAAAAGGACAAGCTAAGCCAGCCGCTAAAGGCGAGTGGCAGCTTCCTGGCTCTTATCCTGTTACAGAAATCACTCTCCTTCCACAAGGACCGACAACATTGTATGCGTTTTGGGATACCTCTGAACAAACAAGAGGACTCGTTTCCTACCAGACCGATAAGGACTGGGAACAGCTGGAGAAACGTCTTCGCCTCTATGACGTGACATCACTCTTATTCGATGGCCGCCGTGCCAACCGCTATGTAGATATTCACTTACCAGAAATGACAAACAATTGGCTGATTGAACATGTAGAACCAAACTGTACTTATCTTATAGATTTAGGGGTTATCACTCCCTCTGGTGCGTTTTTACCGGTTGTACGTTCCACGCCAATCGAGACGCCAAGACAACGAAACGATCAATATAACTTTCGGAAGGAAGATGTGCTTGACTGGCAATACGGTTTGAGCGAAGAACCGAAGTGGCTTGAGCATTTCAGCACGTATTCCTATTACGAAAAAACGAAATAAGGAGCCCGCGAGATGAGAGAAGGATATTTTTCCCTAGTCTTACATGCCCACTTGCCTTATGTTCGTCATCAAGAAGAAGATCGATTGGAGGAACGTTGGCTGTTTGAAGCCATGTCGGAAACGTATATTCCTCTTTTATGGGCCTTAGAAAAACTGCCCGTAAAACATGCAGTCACCATTTCCTTTACCCCTCCTGTTATGGAGATGCTGAGTGACCCACTTGTGCAAACTCGTTACTTGAATCACCTTGAAAATACCGAACAGCTTTTGAAAAAAGAAGAGAAACGTACAAACGATCAACGAACGCAAAATCTCGTTCAGTTTTATAAGCAGCGCTATGAAAAGCTAAAAGCAACGTTTTTACAGTGGGATCGGAATCTACTCATCGGTTTCCGCAGCTTGATGGAGAACGAGCAATGCACATTAATGACGTCCGCTGCCACGCATGCCTTTTTTCCATACTTAAAAACAAAAGAAGCAATTCGCGCCCAAGTTCGCCACGGAATCGCATGCTTTGAACAACATTTTGGCAAAAAACCACTTGGGTTCTGGCTCCCAGAATGTGCCTTCTCTCCAGGCGTTGACCGAATTTTATTTGAGGAAGGCATCCGTTACACATTTGTAGATGAACACGCTGTTTTGACGGCAGATCCGACTCCGCATAAGGGCTCAGGTGCCCCGATCTATAGCCCGCATGGAATTGCGTTGTTCCCTCGCCATACGGAACTTTCCGCAAAAGTGTGGAGCTCAACGCTTGGGTATCCTGGTGATGTCGATTACCGTGAATTTTACCGTGACATCGCATATGACCGGGAATGGGATTATATTAAGCCGCACGTCCACAAAGACGGGATTCGGATCGATACAGGGTTGAAGTATCATCGGATTACAGGGCATACGGAGGAAAAAGACTTGTATGTCCGTGAATGGGCGGAGAAACGTGTGCAAGAACATGCGAATCATTTTATAGGTGCGATTCATCATGAGATCGATCAACATGGCGGACAAAACTTTCCGCCGTATGTCATGGTCACTCCGTTTGATGCTGAGTTGTTCGGTCATTGGTGGTTTGAAGGGCCAGAGTGGATCGAGGCATTATATGAGCAAGGAGCAGACCGTGTGTCCTTCATAACACCAGAGCTCTATTTGCAGCGTCACTATCAAGATTTTCAGACCGCTCATGTGAGCTTTTCGACTTGGGGGAGAGACGGTTATGGTCACGTTTGGTTAAATGACCATAATGCTTGGATGTATAGACATTATCATCGCATGGAAAAAGATTTAGCGAAAATAGTGGCCATGTATCCACAACCTACAGTTCTCGAAAAGCAGGCCATTCAGCAAATGGTTAGAGAGTGGATGCTCGCTGTTAGCAGTGACTGGGCGTTTATTCTCGACGGTCAAACGGCTGCACAGTATGCGTCAGAGCGTTTCCATGAGCATGTTCGTCGCTTCGACACGATTCAGAGCGCCTTGCTTGAAGATCGTATAGATTCCCAGTGGCTTAAGCAAATGCTTGCAGCGTTTCCTTTTCTGGAGACGATCGACGAGCGCGTATTTTTAAGCCCCCATGATCGTTACGTGCAATCGAAAAAAGAGACCCAGCCATTTGAAGGAACGTGCTCGATCCTTATGCTGAGTTGGGAATATCCGCCTTATGTTGTCGGAGGCCTATCACGTCATGTGGATGCTTTGTCTCAAGCATTAGCAAAAAAGGGGCATGAAATTCACGTCGTTACAGCCGCTATGGATGGAGCTCCCGAGTACGAAAAAAATGGGGACGTCCACATCCATCGGGTCAGCGGGTTACAACCAGAGAGGGAGCCATTTTTAGATTGGGTGGCCAGCTTGAACTTAGCCATGTTTGAACATGTGAAAAAATTATACCGTTTTCGTCCGTTTGACGTCATTCATGCTCATGATTGGCTCGTATCAGGAGCTGCTTTAGCATTAAAACACCTTTTTCAAACATCGCTTATGGCTACTATTCATGCAACGGAGCACGGGCGGAATCAAGGTATCCATACCGAGTTACAGCAAGCGATTCATGACCAGGAAATGAAGCTCGTGACAGAGGCTGATCAAATCATTGTTTGCAGTCAATTTATGAAAGAACATGTTCAATCATTGTTTGTGCCTAATCCTGATAAAGTGGCAGTGATCGCAAATGGTGTGGCTCGTGAGCAAATTGAAGCTGCACGTCTTCAAACGATTTCTCCTGAAAATCGTTTCATTGTATTTTCTGTTGGGCGAATCGTTCAAGAAAAAGGATTTTCTCTCTTGGTTGAAGCAGCTGCAAAATGCAAAGAACTAGGCGAACCGATTCAATTTGTTGTGGCTGGGCATGGGCCTCTACTAGCTGACTATCAACAACAAGTAAAGGAACGTCACCTTGAAGCTTGGATTTCCTTTGTCGGCTATATTAGTGATAGTGAGAGAAATGAATGGTACCATCGCGCGGATGTCTGCATTTTTCCTAGCTTGTACGAGCCGTTCGGAATCGTCGCGTTAGAAGCGATGGCTGCAGGCACACCTACGATTGTATCTGACACGGGTGGTTTAGCGGAAATTGTTGAGCATGGAGACAATGGGCTAAAAGTACCTACTGGTGATGTGGACGCGATTGTAGCTCAATTGTTGTCCCTCTATCATAAACCGCTTTTGCGGGCACAAATTGGTTTTAAAGGTTCACAAGACGTGATCGAGCAGTATAGTTGGGAGACGATTGCCGATCAAACGGAAGCGATCTTAGTGAAAAAAATGAAGCGAGACATCTATGCCTAACACATAAGGGGTGGCCAATGAAAGGGGTAATTCTAGCAGGAGGGCGAGGCACGCGTTTAAAGCCATTAACGGATCAAATACCGAAACCGATGCTTCCGATAGGTGGTGTGCCGTGCTTGGCCCATGGGCTCGCCCACCTTGCTGCCCATGGGATTCGTGATATCGTCATGCTCGTCCATTATCTGAATCATCAAATGAAAGCATATTTTCAAGATGGCTCCAAGTACGGTATGCGAATCACGTATGTTCAAGAAGACGCCCCTCTCGGAACAGCTGGGAGCTTGAAAGCAGCGGAGCGTTATTTAGATGAACCATTTGTCGTGATGAGCGGCGATGTGTTAACTACGATATCAATACAGGAGGCCATCGTTTTCCATAAGCGTCAAAACAGTCTTATGACAATGTTGACGAAGCGGGTGAAAAACGGACAAAACTATGGCGTTGTTCAAACCGGTCCAAACCATCGAGTAGTTGCGTTTCGAGAAAAGCCTACGGAAGACAAGACAAGAGAGGTTTTGGTGAATACGGGTTTGTACGTCATGGACCCTTTTGTTCTCTCTTACATTCCAAAAGGCAGTGCCGTTGATCTAGGAAAAGACGTCATCCCATACCTTGTAGACAGGAAGCTGGATATATTTGCTTTAGAAGGGGGCGGCTATTGGCGAGACATTGGCTCGTTTCATGATTATTTACAGGCAAATAACGATGTAAATAGTGGAAGCGTTCCTTCGTTTGTAGGACGACCGTCGCTTCTTTCTCATGATTAGGTGTAAAGAAAAAACACTTGATTCCTTTAAGTTGTTTTGCTATCATTTATGAAGTGTGAAAAAAGCATAAACGTCTGGAGGGATAACGATGCGTGTACAAGTAACACTTGCTTGCACAGAAACTGGTGATCGTAACTACATTACGACAAAGAATAAACGTACGAATCCTGAGCGTATCGAGCTAAAGAAATATAGCCCACGCCTTAAGCGTCATACGTTGCACCGTGAGACAAAATAAGCAGTTGGTCATGCCACTGCTTATTTTTTTATTTCACCTGAGGAAAGTTTAACTTCTATAAATGATGAGTGTATTCCGGCGTTAAGTCTTGGCAGTAAGCTAAGCTTTTCTAAACTATAACGTTATGTATAATAAAGACTAGGAGAGTCTCTCTGTCATTGAAATGTAGCTAGAATGAAATATAGAATACCTGACGCCTCGGTCATTTTCATGTAAGATTGAAAGAGATTGTTCGTGGGAGAGTGAGGTATGGAGGAGAAAAAAGCTTTACGGAATAGAATAATAAAATTGCTACGATCCCAACCTGAGCAACAGCGGAAGGAAGGATCGCAAAGAGTTGCTGATATCCTTTTTTCACTGCCAGAATGGAACGAAGCTGACGCAATTGGTATCACCATATCCCTACCCCATGAAGTGCAGACAGAACTGATCATTTCCCGAGGATGGGAAGAGGGGAAACAAATAGCGGTTCCAAGAGTTAAAAAAGGGACAACGCAAATGACTTTTTATGAAATTCATTCGTTTTCGGTTTTAGAAGATACATTTTTCGGTTTGCGTGAACCGAAACCATCTGAATGCAGACAGATAGATGGTCAGGAGTTAGATTTACTCCTAGTCCCAGGGGTCGCCTTTGATCAAAAAGGAAACCGCCTAGGCTATGGTGGGGGTTACTATGATCGATTTCTACATTCCTATAAAGGGAAGACAATCGCTCTCGCGTACTCGCAGCAACTTGTGGAATCTGTTCCGACCGATGAACGGGATGAGCGGGTTCAAATGATTGTCACTGAACGAGGGGTGTACCGATGATTGTCCTTGCATTGCTAGGGGTTTTGTTACTCTCTGTGTATGCCTACAAGACTAAAAAGCTAACCCTCTCTGGAGCGATTTCTGCCTTTGTAGTAGGGGCACTTATTTCCTTTGGTCTTGGCTTTAAAGGCTTGCTCCTTTTGGCGATCTTCTTTTTTACGTCGGGATTTTGGAGTCGTTTTTATCAAGAACGAAAGGAAAATGAAATTACGGCGAAAGGTTCCACACGGGACGGCTGGCAAGTGTTGGCCAACGGTGGATTTGCTGCGATTTGTGCCCTGTTATTTTCCATTTTGCAGGACCCAATTTACATTTGTGGATTCGTAGCAAGCTTAGCTGCAGCAAATGCTGATACATGGGCTTCCGAAGTAGGGCCGCTTGCAAAAAGAAGGCCGATACATATTATTAAGTGGAAGCCGGTCGATGCAGGGACATCAGGAGCTGTGTCTGCCATTGGTACGGCGGCAGCTTTTGCAGGGTCGTTTATCATTGTCGTTGTGAGTATCTTTTTTTGGTGGTCGAGTTCCTTTGCTAGCCATCATCTTTTGTTTAGTTTGACGCTGGCAGGCTTTTTAGGGAATCTTTTTGACACGTTGGTTGGAGCAACGGGTCAAGTGCTATACCAATGTCCGCGCTGTGGGCTGGAAACGGAACGGAAAATTCATTGTAACGGGCCAACCGAGAAAAAATATGGACTTCGCTTTTTAAATAATGATACGGTGAATGCTATTTGTACTGGAACAGGTGCTCTTTTTGGGATCGTCGCAGGTCTTATCTTGCTATAAGGCTGAATAGGAAAGGAGTCTCATCATGACTGACAGACTGGAAGAACGCTATTCACGGCAAATGCTCTTTGCCCCCATCGGAAAAGAGGGGCAACAGAAATTGCAGAACAGTGCTGTCCTCATTGTCGGAATTGGTGCACTAGGGACCGTACTTGCCAATCATTTTGTCCGAGCAGGAATCGGTCACGTTCGAATGGTGGATCGAGATTATGTCGAGGCTAGTAACTTGCAAAGGCAGTTATTGTTTGATGAAGATGATGTACGAGAGTGTTTGCCAAAAGCGGTCGCAGCACAGCAAAAACTACAGAAAGTGAACAGCGACATCAAAGTAGAGGGGATCGTCGCTGATGTAACAGTTGAAAACATTCATGAGTTGATGGAAGGTATGGATTTAGTCCTTGACGGTACGGACAATTTCCAAACACGGTTTCTTATCAATGACGCTTGTTTTCAAATGGGCCTCCCGTTTATTTACGGTGGGGCCGTAAGTTCAAGGGGCATGACGGCGATGTTTATTCCAGAAAAAACGCCATGCTTACGCTGTTTTATTCAAGAAGGACAGGGGTCAGGACAAACATGTGACACAGTAGGTGTTTTAGGTCCTGTCGTTGATATCGTTGCCTCGTTTCAAGCGATTGAGGCGTTAAAATATTTAACGGACAATGAGCAGGCTTACCGTCACAGTCTCATGAGCTTTGACGTATGGCGAAATCATCGATACGATATGAATTTTGCAGCGGCAAAAGCCAATTGTCCCACATGTGGAACTAAAGCATTTCCGGCGTTACACCCTGCGGCACACGATTCAGTTACTTCCCTATGCGGGCGTGAAACGGTCCAAGTTCATACCGGTAGGCCGTTCGATCTTTCAGAATGGGGAAAGCGCCTTGATAGGATCGCTGACGTACAGACTACTCCGTTTTTAGTAAGAGTACAATTAACCGAAGGCGAGCGACTCGTTTTGTTTAAAGATGGACGGGTGCTCGTCCAAGGGACAGAAGACGTGTCACGAGCGAAAACACTTGTGAGCAAATACATCGGGCTATAACGATGGATAAAATCCTTCATCATTTGGAAAAGTAACGAAGAAGGAGGGATTATCTGTGTTTGGTCGAATTGTATCGGTTGTCGCTTTAATTGGTTCTCTTTATTTTGCCGTGAAATACAGGTATCGTGTGCTTAATGCGATGCTGGGGCAGCGCTGGTTACGACGAATAGCGGTATCATTTGCCATGCAAATACCGTTTGTTCGTAACAACCTCATGGGGAATTTGTTCAACCAACGCAGCCCGCAAGGATAACGAACTGGGCAACGCCTCTGAAAATCGCTAATGCTTATGCGATTTTAGGGGCGTTTTTCATAGAAGCGTCTTTTTTCGGCTCTACAATAAATGTTGGGGTTTTTGCACAAAAGAGGGGCAAAAAAAATGCACGCAGGCTCCTTTATCCATTATCCTTGAATTGTCCAGAAACAAAGAAAGGATAGGAGCTGCGTGTACGATGAATTTTACCATGGATTTGCCCGGATTAAAAGGTGTGAAGGTCACAAAGATGGAGGAACGAGAGGGCTTTATCGCGCTCCATGTAGAAATGCCGCGAACGCCTCATCGTTGCCCATCCTGCGGGGAGAGAACCGAGAGAATCCATGATTACCGCATCCAAAAAGTTCAACATCTCAAGCTCTTTGAACGGTGGGTGTATCTATTCTATCGAAAGCGCCGGTACGCGTGCAGATGCGGGAAGCGGTTTGCGGAGAAAGCCTGTTTTGTAGAGCGATATCAGCGTCAGACAGTGGAATGGAATCAAGCGTTTCGCTTACGGCTCATTCAAGGGAAGAACTTTACGGACACAGCGAATCAATTCCAAACGTCCGTGACAACTGCCATGCGCCGGTTTGATCAATTGGCGGCCCCCCTCGTGAAGAAGGTGGATCACCTTCCTCCTCGGATTGCGATTGATGATTACAAAGGGGATACGAAAGCGGGGAAATATCAAGTGATCATTGCGGATGCAGATACACGGAAGCCACTGGATATCTTACCGGATCGTAAAGCCGATACGCTTAAACGATATCTTCAAGAGAAGGGTCATCAGGTGAAAACAGTCGTGATGGATCTCAGTTATACCTTCAAGTCGGCTGTTCAAAAGGCCTTAGGCCACCCGCTCATCATTGGGGATCCGTTCCATTTCTGTCGTTACCTCTACTGGGCTCTGGAAGGGGTTCGCCGCCGAGTGCAAAAAGCGTTCCATCCGTATCATCGAAAACGATGTAAACGGATCAAACATCTGTTTCAGAAAGAGAGAGAAGGACTGGAGGATAAGCAAAAGAAGAAGGTGGAGCGGTACCTAGAGCTATCCCCTGATTTAAGGGAAGCGTATGAGCTAAAAGAACATTTTCGTCGGTGGTATCAAGAAGCGAAGATGCAAGGAACGGAAGGACGAATGAGCGAGGTGAAGCAAGGGCTCTACGCCTTTTACCGAAGAGAGGAGGCGAGCCCGTTAAAGGAGTTCCACCGAGCCAGTCAGACGCTGAAGAACTGGCAGACCGAGATCTTGAATAGCTTCGCGGTTGGCTTAAACAATGGTTTTATTGAAGGACTGAATAATCAAACGAAGGTGATTAAGAGAAATGCCTTTGGTTTTCGGCGTTATGATCGCTTGCGAAACCGTATTCTCTTGCATCATCAATTCAAACATCAAACATTCGGGGTAGGATAAGAGGGGCTCGCCCTCCTATCCACCCCAACATTTGACTAAGAACCCTTTTTTCGAGCGAATGGATGCAAAATCATCCAACTATCGGCCCCAGTCTTGTTATACTAAGGGTATGTCTGATTCCCCCTATAAAGAAAAGGTGAGACGATGAATGTTATGAGGCATGATTTATATTTTTGGCAAGTGGTGCATCATCTCGTTGTTGAAGAAGGTTATCGCGTGCTCGATATGGAGCAGAGCGAAGTATGGCTTGAATCTGATGCTTTGAAAGATCGAACCGTTATTCGAATCAAACGGATCGATGTGGATTGGGGCAATCAGTTGCGGGCTGATTTCGAACAGGTTCGTAAAAAAATGCTTTGGTTAAAACGGCAATTGGGTGTCCGCCGTCTTCGGGGAGAAGCGATCTATGTGACGATGTATCCTCCTGTCGATGATTGGTCCTCGTTTGAAGCTGAAGAGAAGCTAGATCGAAATGGGAATGTCACACTACGTCCGACGCTCATTGTTGCGGAAGAATCAGAACGTAAAGCGACAATTGCCGCCGTGAATGAACGATTGTCTATCCATCTTCCTCACGTAGCGCTTTTAGATGAAGATGGCTACCAGATGGAGCAAATGGCCCGTTATCTGCGGCAACAAATTCGTCATACGGCCAATGCCACTCAGCAAAAAGAACGGAGATTGTTTCAATACGGTAAGCCCTATGCAACCTATGGGTTGCTCGTTGTCATTGCTTTCATGTACGTCCTGCTTGAAATGAACGGAGGGAGTACCGATATGCCAACGCTTATTGAGTTTGGGGCAAAATACAATCCAGCCATAGCGGATGGCGAATGGTGGCGCCTTTTATCCTCGATGTTTTTACATATTGGAATTCTTCACTTCATGATGAATTCATTAGCTCTTTTTTACTTAGGGGGAACGGTTGAACGAATTTATGGCACGAGTCGATTTTTCATTATTTACTTCATTGCTGGTTTGGCGGGTTCAATCGCCAGTTTTGCTTTAAATGCCCACGTTTCAGCAGGGGCTTCTGGGGCGATCTTTGGATGCTTCGGTGCGTTGCTGTACTTCGGAACCGTCCACAAAAAGCTGTTTTTTCGAACGATGGGGTCTTCTGTTTTGCTCATTCTTGTTTTCAACCTCGCGTTCGGTTTTATCATTCCGATGATTGATAACGGGGCACACATTGGTGGGCTCATTGGGGGCTTCCTTGCTTCTGCGGTGGTCCATTTACCGAACCATCGGCCAAGGTTACGCCAGCTTAGTTTTTTGCTACTTACAGTTCTAGCTCTTATCGGTTCATTTGCCTTTGGGTTTGTAAACGAACATAAGGCTGGCGCTGATCTTTTGGCCTTGCAAAATGCGCAAGACCTCATTGAGGCCGAAGATATAGAAGCGGCGTATGAGGTGTTACTGGAAAGTGTAGAAAAAGGGAATGAGCGTGCGGAAGCTTATTTCCTCTTGTCTTATACAGAGGCCGTGCTCGGGAAATACGAGGAGGCCGAGGAGCATTTACAAAAAACGATTGACTTAGAGCCAAAGATGCACGAAGCTCATTATAATCTGGCCCTCGTTTATGATGAATTAGATGAGAGACAGAAGGCGCTTGAATCTGCTCAAGAGGCTGTTCGGCTTGATCCAGGCAATGAAAAGTATGAAACGTTTCTTCGCTCCTTAGAAGAATAAACGTGTCATTCGTTCATCTGTTCCACCGTAAGAAATGGTATAATTTAGCCTCGAACATCATTCGAGAGTAGAGAGGCAACTTCGACTCTACTCGGCATAAAAGGCTATAAGAGCTTGTTCAAAAAGCCATAAAATCCGAAAAAAAATAAAAATGCACCTTAGCGAAAAATGGTAAAATGGAAGTAACGAATCAACCAAAAATACCAATTTGCGAGGTGCATTTTCATGGAT
>NZ_SNUY01000080.1 GCF_004376175.1 Halalkalibacterium halodurans
TTACGTTGGATTTGGACAGGAACCACCTGTACTTCCATTGTAAAGGATTTTTTTATGGCTAAAACGATTAATAATTGAAGATTCAAAGGATTTTAAATCTTCAATTATTATTAATGCAACACTAGTGTAAAAAAACCTATTTTATGGGAAAGCAACAAATTGAAGTATTAAAAGGGATCGACTTAGAGGTTAACAAAGGTGAGATGATTGCGATTATGGGACGAAGTGGGTCCGGAAAATCAACTTTGCTTAATATACTTGCAGGGTTAGATAAGCCGGATCACGGGATTTATTTGTATCAACAGGAGACAATTCATGAAAAGACATTAAATGATTTAGCAGAATTTCGGAGGAAAAGAATAGGATTCATCCTCCAAAACTATCCGTTGATTGATAGTAAAAATGTGTTTGATAATGTAGCGTTACCGTTAAAATACAGTAACATACCCAAGAAAGAAATGACAGATAAAGTGACAACCATGCTATCAACCCTTGGGATAGAATATGTACAGAGCAGATCCGTGGATATGCTTTCAGGAGGAGAGGCTCAGCGTGTCGCCATTGCTAGGGCATTAATTCAACAGCCAGAGCTTATTTTAGCAGACGAACCTACAGGCTCTTTAGATGAAGAAAGTGAAACTGAGATTTTAGCCCTTTGTAAGCAACTAAACGACGAAGGGAAGACCCTGATTATCGTTACCCACAATCCTCACGTAGCTGAAATATGTCATAAAAAGTATAAAATCCATGACGGCAAGTTAATCATGATGCCACATTGATTTGATCACAAGAGGGATAGACAGTCATTTGTGGGAAACTCATGCGTCTACTTTTCCCGCACTATGATCACGAGAGGATAATCGCTTCCGCTCGTGTAAGAAAATTATGATATTAAAGCATGCAAAAGAGGCAGTTGCATGCTTTTTTCACTTTTATAAAATGTGAAGCTTTAGTTGTTCAAAAGATAGTAATACGTATGCCTGCGTTATCACCTGATTCGTGCAATCACCGAACTTTCCTTACATGTTTCAACTTACGGTGTTTCATACTAACACTAACATGAAAAGGGAAGGACGATGAGCGATGAAATCAAATGACCCGATTCCTAAAGACTCTCCATTGGATCATACGATGAATTTAATGCGCGAGGGCTATGAGTTTCTCAGTCATCGAATGGAGCGGTTTCAAACCGACCTTTTTGAAACGCGGGTGATGGGACAAAAGGTGCTTTGTATACGCGGGGCGGAGGCGGTAAAGCTGTTTTATGACCCTGAGCGCTTTAAACGGCATCGAGCAACGCCTAAACGGATTCAAAAATCACTTTTTGGCGAAAATGCCATTCAAACAATGGATGATAAGGCGCACCTTCATCGCAAACAACTATTTCTCTCGATGATGAAGCCTGAGGATGAGCGGGAATTGGCGCGCTTAACCCATGAAACGTGGCGACGAGTAGCGGAAGGGTGGAAAAAGTCCAGACCAATTGTTCTGTTTGATGAGGCGAAGCGTGTTTTATGCCAAGTGGCATGTGAGTGGGCAGGGGTTCCTCTAAAATCAATAGAAATCAATCGGCGAGCGGAAGATTTTCATGCCATGGTTGATGCCTTTGGCGCAGTGGGCCCAAGACATTGGCGAGGGCGAAAGGGACGGAGACGAACGGAGAGATGGATCCAATCGATCATCTATCAAGTACGAACCGGTAGTTTACAGGCACGTGAGGGGAGTCCGCTTTATAAAGTATCGTACCATAGGGAGTTAAATGGAAAGTTGCTCGATGAGCGGATGGCGGCTATTGAACTCATCAATGTGCTTAGATCGATCGTCGCGATCGCAACCTTTATTTCTCTTTTGCTGCAATTGCCTTGCAAGAGCACCCAGAGTGGCAGGAGCGATTAAAATACGGCAGCAACGAGGAGTTCCATATGTTCGTGCAAGAGGTGAGGCGCTATTATCCATTTGCACCATTGATCGGAGCGAAGGTGCGCAAAAGTTTTACGTGGAAAGGCGTTCGTTTCAAAAAGGGAAGGCTCGTCTTCTTAGATATGTACGGAACGAATCATGACCAGAAACTATGGGATGAGCCAGACGCGTTTCGACCGGAACGGTTTCAAGAACGAAAAGATTCCCTTTATGATTTTATTCCTCAAGGCGGGGGAGATCCAATGAAAGGGCATCGCTGCCCTGGAGAAGGCATTACTGTCGAGGTGATGAAGGCCACTATGGACTTTCTCGTCAACGATATCGACTATGACGTACCTGATCAAGACATTAGCTACAGCTTGTCCCGGATGCCAACAAGGCCGGAAAGTGGGTATATCATGGCGAATATAGAACGGAAATACGAGCATGCATAAAGGAATGTGACCAGTTATGGAATTGGCAAAAGACTTCGTCGTGTTACTAGCCCGCGTTCTAACGATCTTGCCGCTCATGCTACTAGTCACCATGATCATGGGGAAGCGCTCTATCGCCGAACTTCCGGTATTTGATTTTTTGATTATTTTAACTCTCGGAGCAGTTGTTGGAGCAGATTTAGCCGACCCGAGCATTCCCCATCTGCATACAGAGGATGTTTTTACGACGCAGGTGCCACCGATGTACCATTAAGGACCTTATGGTAGGTCCTTTTTTTGTTAGAAAGGAGAGATTACTATAAAAGAAAGGGGTGCCTTGTTCTAGGTCTTTGTTCTTGTCTTTCGTCAGCTCTCATAAACGAAAAAAGGAGACGCTTTCTTGTTGTCGAAAAGAGTACTTAACGATTGAAGCAAAGTGTATCGCGGGCTGGGGAGGGAACGTTGGATGAGTCAAGAGCTAAAAAATAAGGTGCAGTTTCTAGCCAAGGAACTAAATCAGCTTGTGAACATCTTGTATGAGGAATCCAAAAAACAGACGCCCCTTACCCTGTGGTTACTATGTAAGAATACCTTCGTTTATGTGTACCGCACAGTGAAAACGGTAAGAGGCGTAGCCGGGGTGTTACTTGTTCTCGTACCTGGCAGTCTCATGGCATACACTACCGATGCATTTAGAGCGATAGGAGAGCTTCCATGGACGTCTATCACTGTATTATTAGGAGGTATGAGCTTCTTTCTTTTCGCTTATTTACGTCACTTAGTCCTTGATGAAATGAGCCGTCCGGGAAGTGATCTGTTCCATATTCAAGTGTACGAAAAGCGCAAGCCGGATGAATACATGTCACTGATTGCGCTTGCAAAAGAGAGAGATTATGTTGAATCAATTGCAGCTGATATTGAACAGGTCACCTCGACTCCATCGCTTCCAAATTTGTTGGAGCTTCTAAAGGAAAAAGAGCAGGATATCGAGGAGAAAGATCGTGTCATAGAGGATTTATTGGAAATCGTAGAAGACAATGAAGAGCATACGCTCATGTTCAAAGAAAAATATGAAATTTTGCTCGACTTCGTGTTTCAGTTAAAGTCCAAGCTGAACTTACTCGTTCATGATCAATTCAGCTTAGATTCAATTGATTTCGGTTCAGACTATTCTCTTTACAAGGTTGGAGAAGAAGGACTCGAATTTGTTGATTCCTATGGGGTCAATAAGGCGGAGATGGAGGACTTTATTCCTTTTACAGAGAAGGGGAATCCGTACATCCTTGCAATCGAACGGGACTACAAAGATCCGTTAAAAGTAGGGGATCTCATTTCGTGGAAGCGAACATTGCAAGACGGCTCCCAATGGGTGCTTTCACTACATTTAAACGAAAACAGTCGTGAGAAATTGAATGACGCTACCGAATCTGGTAAACTGAATGTAACGATTACACAAGAGCTTTTATGGATTTGCTGTGAACTGCTCAACAAATTTTCACCGAATCCAACGAAGAAAGGGGAGGAGTAAGATGGGACAAGCTGCTAAGGACAAGCCCTATTCAAAGGAACTCTCCGATCACTACATGAATCAAATGAAAAAGAAAAACGAACGAGTTCGCCATCGTGCGTTAAAAGCGTTGAAAAAAGAACCAAAGCTAGACGTAAAAAAGTGAGATGTCAAATGAACATCTCACTTTTCTTTTCCTAAGGCTTTCATCGCTTGCTCGCGAGCCTTATCGTTTTTTTTCTTCTGGTTCTCGACAATTTGATCCATAAGCTTCGATGACTCGGGCTTTCCCATCTGTTAATCATCCTCTTATTATTCTTATTACTCACATCCTTTCCTCGTTCCCGAATGTTTATACTTTAGGCGGAATGTTTCGATCATTCACTCAGCTTAGGGTATATAACTTTACCCTATCATAGAATCTTTTAGTAAAATATCATCTAGGGACAGTAAATGGAAGGACATAGTAACGTAAAGGAGAGTGCTAAGAGTGAACGAGCTTGAACAATGGAGAAAAGATCCACTTGTAATTAAACTAATGGCGATCGAGGAAGTTTTTTGGCTTAATCCTCATATAGATTCGTTTAAGTCAGCAGTTCGAATGCTTAGTCTACACGAAGACGACGTCAAGGATGCCGAGAAGCGATTAGAGCGGTTTGCGCCATATATCGCGAAAGTCTTTCCTGAAACAAACCAAGCGCACGGAATGATCGAATCTCCCTTAGTGCAAATCCCTTCGATGAAACAATCGTTAGAACAGAAGTATCTGCAACCAATTACGGGAAACTTATTGCTAAAATGCGATAGTCATTTACCTATTTCCGGATCGATCAAAGCGAGGGGCGGCATTTATGAAGTGCTGAAACATGCTGAACAACTAGCTTTGCAGCATGGGCTTTTAACAGTTCAAGATGATTATTCGATCCTTGACAGCGAAACTTGCCGGGACTTCTTCGCGAATTATTCGATTGCCGTTGGTTCGACGGGGAATTTAGGGCTCAGCATTGGCATCATTAGCGCAAAACTTGGCTTTAACGTGTCGGTCCATATGTCGGCAGACGCAAAGCAATGGAAAAAAGACTTGCTTCGAAGTAAAAACGTCAACGTCATTGAATATGAGGATGATTATAGTCAAGCGGTAGAGGAAGGGCGAAGAGAGGCTGAGCAGGATCCCACCTGTTATTTTGTGGACGATGAACAATCTCAAGATCTTTTTTTAGGCTATGCTGTGGCAGCCTTTCGACTGAAAAAACAATTGGCTGAACAGAAGATTACGGTCGATGAGAGTCACCCTTTGTTTGTCTATCTCCCATGCGGGGTTGGTGGCGCCCCAGGTGGGATTACCTTCGGTTTAAAGCTGTTGTTTGAAGATCATGTCCACTGCTTTTTTGCAGAGCCTACCCACTCTCCATCCATGTTGCTTGGACTTTTGACAGGCCTTCATGAGCGGATTTCGGTTCAAGAAATCGGTCTCGACAACCGAACAGAGGCAGATGGACTTGCTGTCGGCAGACCTTCGCGACTTGTGTCAAGGATGATGAAGCCTTTATTAAGTGGGAGCTTTACGATAGACGATGACAAGCTTTTTACCTTACTGAAAGAGCTAGCCGATGCAGAAGGGCTGTTCCTTGAACCTTCAGCGCTGGCAGGAATGCTTGGACCGATAAAATTAGTTCAGGAAGGCAATCACTATTTAAAAGCAAACAACTTAGCTGAAAAAATGAACAACGCCACGCATATTATATGGGGAACAGGCGGCAGCATGGTACCTGAAGAGGAGATGATGGCTTATTACAGACGGGGAGGAACTATTAAGTGATCGACGATGATGAAAGCTCTGTAATAGGGGTTAGTAAGGCCTCCATAGGGGGCTTTTTTTATTCAATGTAATTAAGTGTAAGCCCAGCTCATGTCGCCTGAGGGATCGGTGATGCTGAGTTCCTTTATACTTAAAGATCGTTTAATCTTTAAATGTTTTAGAGGTACCTCTTAAAATCTTAATATTTTCATCATTCTGATCATTACGCTATACTGAAGGAAATACATAGCAAAGGGGTAAGAGCGGATGAAATTTCTCATCGTTGGCGCTGGAGCCGTAGGGGGTTATTTTGGAGCAAGATTGGCAGAAAAGGGGGAAGATGTAACCTTTCTCGTTCGGGAAAAACGAAAGGAACAAATGAAAAAGCGAGGTCTTCGTATCCAAAGCATTCATGGAAATACGACGATACAAGCGAAAACTATAACGATGGAGGACACTGGGCTATTTGATGTCGTCCTTCTCGGAACAAAAGCCTACCATTTAGAGAACGTCATTGAAACCATCCGTCCGTTTATTCATGATCAAACAGTGATCATTCCGATGTTAAATGGGATCGCTCATTTAGACAGATTGCGTAAGGCGTTTTCAACAGAACAAGTGATTGGCGGACTTTGTTTTATTGAATCGACGTTAAATGAATTTGGTGACATTGTCCAAACGAGTCAGATTCATCGATTTGTGTTCGGAGAGTTGAACGGGGAACGAAGCGAGCGGGTGAAAAAAATTGAAGCCGCCTTCGCAGGGACCAACGCCATGATTGAAGTGTCAGACTCGGTTCTTACAGAAATGTGGCACAAATATATGTTTATTACGACCATGTCCGGTGTGACTACATTGTACAATCAACCAGTGGGCCCTATTCGTGAACTTCCCTCAGGGGAAAAGGTGATCCGCGGACTGTTTGCTGAAATTGGGGCGATCATGCGGGCGGTGGGAGCACCGATTGCCGATCAAGTAGAAGAAAAGCAATGGAAGCAAATGGGCGGTGTCGAATACGAAATGAAATCCTCGATGCAACGTGATATGGAAAAAGGCCTGCCGATTGAACGAGAACACTTGCAAGGCTATTTATTGAAGCTAGCTGAACTACATCAAATACAAGCCCCTATCTTAGCGACAATTTATACGAACTTGCTTTTTTATCATCCAGAGTCTTCCTAATAACCGGAAGACTCTACTTTTTAATTTATTGTAATCATATTATGTAAACTAATTATAGCCATTTATTAGATAATTTCACGTACCGTATTATTATCCGATCTAAAAAATTTCTATAACGAAGCAAAACTATCACTCTTCCTATACACTTGTCAATATTGCTAGAAATGCAAACAAATATTCGCTAAAATAAAAGGGAGGTGTAGCTTATGTTCAAACAAACGTTTCAAGACTTAGTCCATTGGTTAAAAACCGATGATGAAATAAAGAAAAATATTGTCCATTGGCATGAAATCGAAGCGAAACCTGCACAGACTGTGCCATTTCCAACCACATTGGACATTCGTATCCGAGAAGCGTTGGAGAAAAGGGGGATCGGCCAGTTATACACTCACCAGAATACAGCGTATGAATGTTCGGAAAAGGGAGAGCACGTCGTAGCTGTAACACCTACAGCTTCTGGAAAGACGTTGTGCTATAACCTTCCCGTCCTTCAACAAATTCGAAGAGATGAAACTAGCCGTGCGCTGTATTTGTTTCCGACAAAGGCCCTTGCCCAAGATCAGAAAAGCGAGCTAAATGAAATCATTGAGGAAATGGGTATATCGGTTAAATGTTTTACATACGACGGCGACACTGCCCCCAACATCCGCCAAGCGGTAAGAAAAGCGGGACATGTTGTTATTACAAACCCAGATATGCTTCATTCAGCCATCTTGCCGCACCATACGAAATGGGTCGCTTTCTTTGAAAATTTAAAGTATGTTGTCATCGATGAGCTTCATACCTATCGAGGGGTGTTCGGCAGCCATGTGGCTAATGTAATTCGCCGATTGAAGCGGATAGCTCGTTATTACGGGAGCGAGCCGACGTTTATTTGCACATCAGCGACGATTGCCAATCCGCAGGAGCTAGCGAGCCAATTGACAGGCCACAACGTTCGACTGATTGATAACAATGGAGCACCGTCAGGAAAAAAGCACTTTGTGTTTTATAATCCTCCTGTTGTCAATGAACCGCTCAACATACGGAAAAGTGCGACGGTGGAAGTGAACCGCTTAGCGAAGAAGTTTCTTGAGAACAACATTCAAACAATTGTCTTTGCCCGCAGTCGTGTGAGAGTAGAGGTCATTCTTAGCCATCTTCAAGAATTGACGAAAAAGAAGATCGGGCAACAGGCGATACGTGGATACCGCGGGGGCTACTTGCCAAAGCAACGCCGCGAAATTGAACGTGGTCTTCGAAATGGAGACATTATCGGCGTCGTGAGTACAAATGCCTTAGAGCTAGGGGTAGATATAGGGCAACTCCAGGTTTGCATTATGACCGGATATCCTGGGTCGATTGCGAGTGCATGGCAGCAATCGGGAAGGGCGGGACGTAGGCAACATGAATCACTTACGTTACTCGTTGCCGGTTCTTCACCGATCGATCAATATATGATCCAACATCCAGATTACTTTTTAGAAAAGTCGCCAGAATCTGTGCGCATTAACCGTGATAACTTGATCATTTTAGTGGACCATTTAAAATGTGCCGCTTATGAGCTTCCTTTTAAAGAAGGGGAGACATTAGATGGGGTTGACATTGAGGAGATACTCGAATTTTTAACAGAGGAACACGTGCTCCATCATAGAGGAAGCAAGTGGTATTGGATGAATGACGGATTTCCCGCTCATGGCATTAGCCTACGCTCAGCCTCACAAGAAAATGTCGTCATCATTGATCAGTCCGATATAGCTAATCCTCAAGTGATTGGAGAAATGGACCGATTCAGTGCGATGACGTTGCTTCACGATGAGGCGATTTACCTCCATCAAGGGGTTCAATATCAAGTCGAATTATTAGACTGGGAAGAGAAGAAAGCGTTCGTTCGCGAAGTTAAGGTTGAGTATTTTACCGATGCCAATCTTGCGGTTCAACTAAAAGTGTTGGAAGAGGATGAAACGAAGGAAACAAGACAAGCAACGATTGCCTTTGGCGATGTGATGGTAAATGCCAAAGCGACTCTTTTTAAAAAAATCAAACTGTCTACATTTGAAAACATCGGTTCAGGTCCAATCCATTTGCCAGAGGAGGAGCTTCATACGAACGCCACATGGATCAGCTTTTCAGACGATCTCATTGAGCGCTTTTCAGAAAATGGGTTAGATCAAGCGCTTCTTGGACTCGCTCATGTCGTTCAACATGTGGCACCTGTTTACGTCATGTGTGACCGTTCTGACTTGCATGTCGTTCCACAAATAAAAGCGGACCATTCCGAGAGGCCGACATTGTTTATTTACGATCGGTATCCAGGAGGGGTAGGTTTGGCGAAAAATGTATACAAGCAAGTCGACATCCTTCTAGAACAAGCATGGGGATTGCTCCGCTCCTGTCCATGTGAAAGTGGGTGTCCTGCTTGCGTAGGGGCCTCAAGTGAATTAGGAGACAATGTGAAGCAAGCGGTGCTCCGCCTTCTTTCTTTACTATTAAATGAAATGAGTGAACAATCATGGCATTAAAAGGGAAATTATCCCGCTTAAAGGCCCATATGGGAGTGGAGACAGGAAGTCAGTCAGAACAGACTGTATCACACTCGATAGCTGATCAAAAAGTCCCGTACGAGCAATCATGGAGACAACTACACGCTAAACCTGCTTGGTTTGAAGACGAATATTCCATTATTCGTGAGGTTTCGTACGACCTTGATAAAAACCATGGCCGTTACCCACTCCGTCAGGTCGTACACCAAGTAGAGAAATGGCAAGAGCATATTGCAAATCATCCCCTGTCAGCAAAGGGGATGCATGTAGAGGAGCTTCTTTTTTTTGATACGGAAACGACGGGACTAAGTCACGGTGCTGGGACGACCATTTTTATGTTAGGATATGCCCAAGTAAAAGGGGAGGAGGTTGTAGTCAAACAACATTTTCTCCCTGGTCCTGAAAGGGAAGTAGCGTTATACCATCATTTTTTGCATGATGTAGGGGATATGAAAAACTTAGTCACATTTAATGGTAAAGCGTTCGATTGGCCACAAGTGAAAACGCGGCACACCTTTGTTCGAGACAGAGTGCCTTATTTGCCAAAGTTTGGTCACTACGATCTGCTCCATGCCTCTAGACGACTGTGGAAAGAGCTTTTGCCCTCCTGCAAGCTTTCAGTTGTGGAGCAGGAAATCCTTCACTTTCACCGAGAGGAAGATACGCCTGGCTATTTAGCACCTATGCTTTATTTTGATTTCCTGCAAGACCCCGATCCAGAGCTCGTCAAGGGAGTCTTTCAACATAATGAATGGGACGTACTCTCTTTGTTGACTCTCTATGCCCATCTCTCTGCTTCCATTTTGGAAGTGAACAGCGGACAACTATTGGCAAAAGAGCAATTTGAAGTGGCTCGCTGGTATGAAGCCGTCGGTGAACTCGGCATCAGCCAGTCTTTATATGAGCAGCTTGCTCAAGGTGATCACTCCATTCAAGCTGAAGCGATGCTACGATTAGCCCATCTTGAAAAAAAGCGCGGACGTTTCGAGCGTGCCCAAGGGTTATATGAGACGCTTATTGAGCGAGATCTTTTTCTCAAAGAGGCCGGTATTGAATTAGCTAAGATTTATGAGCATCAGCTAAAAGACGTAGAAAAAGCGTTCAACGTGACTAAGAAAGTCTTTATGTCTAGAAAAGAAGTGGCTCGATTGACAAACAAACATGAGGAGGCCTTTTTAGCAGCAACGGAAAATAGACTGCGAAGACTTGAAGACAAGGTGAGGAAATCTCAAACCTTATTTCCTGGGCAAGCGCAAGATTAGTCGTGATTCCACAAATTTGACGATTTTGTGACAAAATCTATTCGTAGGGGAAATACCAAAAAAAAGTGATTGTCGAACGATAAAAAAATTCGTACAATCACAGGTGGAGTATAATATTTTAAGTAGGAAAGAGTGGTTGCATTGACTCGCGCATTGTTAATTATGTTCTTTGTTCTTATCGGAATGGTGTTGTTTTTTGCCACTCAATTACATGATAAAGCCATTTTTTAACAGGTGGCTATGTGTGCGAACGTCCAAAATTAGATGATTCACCTTGAATTAGGTAAACGAACTAGTACACCAATTTCACGCATTACATAGGTTAATATTGACTCTATTCATAAGGAGGAATTTAACCTATGCATTGTCGACCGAGAAAGCATTGTAAAGTACTACCGGCAATCGTCCACCCGACGAAGTGCAATGTGGTTCAACAGACATGTGAATACATTGTTCCTGAAATTCACCCAACTCACACAACTCAAGTAACGAACCATGTATACAACCACGTTCATAGCTTCCCTCATACAGTATCTCAGCAACAACAAGTGTACAATCAGCAGTTTTATCAGCCGCCAGGACCACCAACTCCAGTCGCAGGAGCTATGGCAGGCCCAGGCTTTGGTCCAATGGCAGGCCCAGTCGCAGGTGCCGCTTTTGGCAAAGGAAAAGGGAAGTGTGGTTGCTAAATGTAAATGTAGAAGCGAGCCGATTTTGGTTCGCTTCTCTCTTTATCCATGAGAGGATGAGTCGAATGAAGGTCATTACACTTACTGGCTATAAAGCTCACGAGCTAGGGATTTTCTCCCATAACCATCGCGGCATTACATATATAAAAAAAGCCTTTGAACAACAGATCCTTGCCTTGATTGAAGAAGGGGTAGAGAGGTTTCTTATTAGCGGCCAGCTCGGAGTGGAATTATGGGCAGCCGAAGTCGTCATTAAGTTGAAACAAACTCATCCACACATTCAATTGGCCGTTTTGACTCCGTTTCTTGAGCAGGAATCCCAGTGGCAAGAGGCTTCTCGTAAAAAATATCATGACATTTTGGAGGCGGCTGACTTTGTGGACAGTATTACGAAGCGACCGTATGAAGGTCCTGCTCAGCTTCGTCTGAAAAATGAATATTTAGTGCAAAAGTCCGATGGTCTACTCGTTCTTTATGACGAAGACAAACCAGGTTCTCCAAGCTATTATTTAGAAGTTGCAAAAAAGCGGCAACAACAGGAGCCATATGATATTCGCTTGATCACACCCCATGATCTTGAATGGATTGCTCAGGAAGATGAAATGAATGACTCAGTAGACATCGACAATTTGTAAAATATCAAAAGGAAATTGACAATCATAGTAACTTTTGAAAAAATAGAAAGAAAATGAACGATTACTGATTTTAATAGTTCTCCGTCATGCGGATGATGATTGAGGTGATAGATATGTATAATCAAGAGGTCAAACTAACGACAAAGGAAATTTTGGAAAAAGAATTCAAAACGAGCATGCGTGGATATAGTCAAGACGAAGTGGATAAATTTTTAGATGTAGTCATTCAGGACTATGAAGTGTTTCAGAAGAAAATTGAACGGCTTGAGCAGGAAATTCATCAGCTTAGAACCGAGGCAAAACGTGCAGCAAGTGAACGTCAGACAAGGCATCAAACAAGTCCGAGTGTCGGTAGCACGAACTATGATATCCTTCAACGTTTATCCAACTTAGAGAAAAAGGTGTTTGGTAACAAGCTTTATGAGTAATAAGAAAAGGAGCGATCGTGGTTGATCCACGTATTTATAGATGGAGCAAGTGCAGGAGATCCAGGACCTTCTGGGGCCGGTATATTCATCGATGATAAAAACGGGCGTTTGGAGCATTTGACGATTCCTTTAGGGAGGCTGTCAAATCACGAAGCGGAGTTTCATGCACTCATTTACGCTCTGCGCTTCTGTCAAGAGCAAGGATGGAATGAACTTTGGGTTCGAACGGATTCCAAGCTGTTAGAAGAAGCGATTGAAAAGCGATATGTAAGAAATCAACGGTATCGTCTTTTGCTGGAGGAAGCCCTTCTTTTAATTGATCGCTTTAAGCTTTTTTTCATTAAGTGGGTGCCAAGCAAGGAAAATAAAAAAGCTGATGAATTAGCGAGAACAGCCATTCGATTAAATGACATTAATGACAAAAAATAACATTGAATTGATTCGTTTTTTTCGTTATAATAGAGATTGTCGCTTATAACATCATAACCGTTCAGGTAACCGCTGCATCGCATGCGATGTAGAGGAAAGTCCATGCTCGCACAGGCTGAGATGCTTGTAGTGTTCGTGCCTAGCGAAGTCATAAGCTAGGGTAGTCTGGTTCTAAGAACTGGGCTAACGGCAAGGTAAGCACCTACGTTCATCATGAATATGGTGTGATGCCTTTGAAAGTGCCACAGTGACGTAGTCCGTTTGGAAACAGACGGAGTGGAACGAGGTAAACCCCTCGAGCGAGAAACCCAAAAATTGGTAGGGGAACCTTCTTGAAGGAAATGAACGGAGAGAAGGACGGAAGTTTACTTCTGTAGACAGATGGTTACCACCGGAGTACGAGGTTCATCACCGTTTGTAGTACGAAGGAACAGAACATGGCTTATCGAACGGGAATGAGATGACTAAGATAAGCGGCCATACGAAAACTCCTGTCTAGGGGTTTTTTTATTTTTACACTTTAAGGACGTTTAACTTCTCTGGATAATGAAGAAGTCCGTGTCTCTTTACTCACAAAGAAGCTTAAAAGAAGAAATGTTATTGGTTGCCGGGCTTGATTTGTCATTACTCGCCTCTACCCGTATAATGGAGACGGGAAAGATGATACATAAGGGAGATAGCTAAATTTATGGAAAAAGTAACGTTGATTGCGACGGCGACGATGGGATTAGAGGCGCTCGTTGCACGAGAAGTTAAAGATCTTGGGTATGAGGATGTGAAGGTGGAGAACGGAAAGGTTACCTTTACATCCGATGTAGCTGCTATTCCGCGAGCCAATTTATGGTTGCGGACGGCGGATCGTGTAAAGTTGAAAGTGGGAGAATTTAAAGCACTTACGTTTGATGAGTTATTTGGAGCCACAGGACAAATTTCTGTAACCCTTGATATTACTGATTCCATTCAATTTGCTACTATAGATGTGTTCCCATACCTTTTTACGTGATCAAGTTCTTTATGTTTTGTCAAACCTCAATTTTAGCGATTTTTGGCCATAATCAGCCATTTCACCATATCGTCATTCTAGTTATTTACAGGATTTTTATGGAAAACGG
Organism: Halalkalibacterium halodurans; assembly: GCF_004376175.1. Lineage (GTDB taxonomy): Bacteria > Bacillota > Bacilli > Bacillales > Bacillaceae_D > Halalkalibacterium > Halalkalibacterium halodurans. Next base: position 13,898 of record NZ_SNUY01000080.1, read on the forward strand.
AAACTTTGATCATTCAGGCAAAAAGAAAAGCCATAATGGTGCTCCTTTGGTAGAATAGAAGTATCTAGCAACTATCACGAAAGGAGTTCATTATGACTACCTCTATCATACCAAAATCTTATTCAAATGTAATCTATCTTCAACCTTCTTTTTCATTTACAGAAGATTCATTTTCTTCTTTACGTCACCTTCCTTATGTTAAATTAGGGTTGGAGTTTCCTTGGGAGGAGGTGTTCTCTCCCATTGAACAAGAATTTCTCCAAGCACGGTTTGAATATCATTTTAAAAAACGAACTTCAACGGATGCAGCCCCATCTTCAACAGAATTATTTCCAGATATTCCACAGGACTTGAGCACATTGCCTACGAGATCTGCCAAAGGACGAAAAGGAGTGAACTTTTATGCTTTATTAAAAGCTTTCCTCTTGGCTCCACTCCTCTATGTGGAAGTAATGGTTTCCAGTGTACACCTTCAAGTTATTGGGAACTCTGACTTCCGGATGGTCTGTGGTTTTGATACACGACCATCCTTGAAAACATTTGAACGTTTTGATCAGATCATGATTGAAAACGGACTTTGGGAGAAAGCTCGGCAACTTATGGTGAGCTACAATCTTTTTCACGGTATCGTAGGAAAAGAAGAACAACTCGCTGTAGATACCACCCATGTAGATGCGGAAGCCACTGTCCATAAAATGAAGAAATGTAGCCATTCTGAGCCATGTCATTGCCCAAAGATTCCTACGGATGATAACGTAGGCGTGATGAGAAAAAGCAATACCGTCACGTACATTGCACATAAAATCTCCTTGGTCTGTGGTGTAGAGTCTGAACTTCCTTTGTCCAGAAGTGTGTTTAAAGGAGACGAACATGATGCAAAAACACTAGAACCCACTTTGGAAAAGGTAACGGAAGATCTTCCTGAAGAGTTCCTAAAAACAGTGCAATACGTGAGCGCAGATGGGATTTATCAATCAGCGGACAATCAACAACACACAAAATCCATTCTTAAAGCAAAGCTATTGGCTCCCATAAATCCACGTAAAATTCAAGATAAAGCACTTGAATCTTGTGGCATGACCAAGCTGGATAGGTATGGTGTTCCTCATTGTATTAGTGGCCATAAGTTACAATTGAAAGGGTTGGATGAAGCAAAAGAACACTATGTTTGGACTTGCCCAGTCTTTGATCCAAAATACAAGCAAGAAGGACTTTCCTGTTCGAATGAACAGCATATTCAATGCTGTAATGGCGCGAAAACTGGTAGAACGCTTCGTATCCATCAATCGATGACACCACAAATTGATAC
>NZ_SNUY01000081.1 GCF_004376175.1 Halalkalibacterium halodurans
TTTTTATTGAAAACACACGCACACACCTTACATTGATATTGTCCTTTTCCTCCGTTGTTTGCGTACAAATACGCAGAAGGAGCACCACACTTAGGACAACACAATGCAGAAGGTACGGGCGTAGAATTGGCTCGACGGCGTACTGGTTTTAACGGTTTTCCTTTTGATTGAAGATATTCCGTTAATAAAAGCTGATAATCGAGCTTTTCTACCTTTTCAATGATAGGTAAATCATCAATTTGAAGCTTTCGATAAGGCTGATTAACAGGAGCTTCTTTGGGTTTATCGAACATGCTTTTTCCAATCAATAGAGTAAGCAAAGTTCGAATAATTTGTTCTTGATAGTTTATAAAAGTTAATAAATAGGTTATAATTTGAGGGTACAAATTGTCACTTCCTTTTCTGGAATTGGGTCTATGGTAACCTCAATTATCTACAGAAATCAGGGGGTGGCAATTTTTTTGCTTATAAAGCCCTCTAACATAGGATTTAATAACCTATTTTTATATAAAGTTTTGACAATACGCACTATCTGTAGGAGGTGAAATGATGGTACGTAAAAAAGCAAACCATTCCCGTCCTGGAATGAACGCAGCTAAAGCTCAAGGGAAGGATGCGGGCTTAACATCTCAATTTCACGCGGAAATAGGACAAGAGCCGCTCAATCAAGCTCAGAGGCAAAACAATAAAAAGCGAAAAAAGAACCAATAGCTTATTTGAAATAGGAGGGAAGAGTGAAATGACCGAGCGACATACAGCAAAAGACATTCGTAAAAATGCACCGAAAGGCGAGAACCCTGGACAGCCTGAACCTTTATCAGGGTCAAAAAAAGTGAAAAAACGAAATCATGTCAGCCAAACAAACGGGGAAGGCTGAGAATGAAGGGACTGGACCGATTCGGTCTTAGTCCCTTTTTGCTAACGTTGATGATTTTTTTGCATTTGGCGGCGCCGTTGGCGAATCTCATAGCGCTCTTTTGCTCCTTCGTAGTGCCATTTTTCCTCTTCTGTTGTTGGCACGACAGGAGGAATTTCCGCCGGTTTACCGTCTGGATCTAATGCAACAAACGTTAAATAGGATGTAGCCGTTAAACGCCGTTCACCTGTTAACAAGTCCTCCGCTTCAACTCTGACGAACACTTCCATCGATGTTTTTCTCGTATACGTCACAATGCCCTCAAGACAAATCGCTTCTCCTGTACGAATAGGGGAAATGAAATCAAGGCTGTCGCTCGATGCTGTGACTACTTGCTTGCGACAATGGCGCATCGCAGCAATACTCGCCACTTTATCCACGTAGGCCATGACATTTCCACCGAAGATCGTTCCATGGTAGTTCGTATCTGGTGGTAACACAATATCAGTCATCACCGTAAGCGATTCACTTGGACGTTTTCCTTCCTTCATCAGGATCTCCTCCTCTCGATTATCATGTCACAAAATGAACAAGTCATGTCTTATGTAAGAGATATTGGTTTTTTATAACCACAAAAAAAGCACCGATTGCGGTGCTACACCGGACACTCGTCGATTTTCTCTTTCGCAAGATGAACTCTGCTAATGGATCTCTTGTGACGACCTGTGATGGCTCCTCCCCTATTGTAGGGGATGCTTGCTAAAGATGCAATTCTTATCAGAAAAGAGCCTCTTACGTAGAGCTTTTCTTTTCGCTAAACTCTTGTATTAAACGTTGGTAGTCTTCCTCAATACCGATGTCATAACGACACCCTTCGATGATTTTTCCTATAACGGTATGCGAAATAAGCAAAGCCTTTATTGCGTCCGTTAATTGTACTTCTCCCCCTTTGCCAATCCCTATATTTTTTAGCTTTTGGAAGATGGCGGGTTCAAATATATACCGTCCAACAATGGCTAAGTTAGACGGAGGATTTGTCTGTGGTTTTTCTACCACATTCTCTATTTTATATTCATCACTTGACAGTGGATGACCAGCAATGACTCCATATCGCTTTAATAGTTCCGACTCGACCTCTTGGAGCCCAATAATACTTTTATTGTATTGCTTATAAACGTTCACTAGTTCTGCTAATACGGACGTGTGTTTTGGAGAAATAAACAAATCATCTGGTAACAAAACAGCAAAGGGTTCTCCATTGACAAATCGTTCTCCTAATCGAATGGCATCCCCTAATCCGTTGGCATGAGGTTGACGAATAAATTGGATGGTTACATCAGGAAGAGCTAACTTTTCTAGGAGATGCTGCTTATTCATTTTTTTCAGAAATGTTTCCAATTCAATGGACCGATCAAAGTAATCCATAATCAACGTGCGATTTCTCGAAAGAATGATGAGAATTTCTTCAATTCCGGCTGCAACAGCTTCTTCCACAATGTAATGGAGAGCTGCTTTACCATTAATAGGGAACATCTCTTTCGGAACGACTTTAGTAATCGGAAGACATCTAGTTCCATATCCAGCTGCTGGAATAATCGCTTTTTTAATTTCCATTAGGTTCTCATCCCTTTTTTACTACACTATTCCCCTCTGGTTGTCTTTGTTAAATTTAGTGGCTTCATACGTCATTAACCTATTTTCCCATCATCTGTTTATACGCGGATACCTTGTTTTTTTCAGGTCATACACTATTGAAAGTCCATTTGTAACCGCCGCTTTGTTTAAAAGGAGGAAATGAATTGCAATGAACATTTCAATGAACGATACAAATTGGGGTGAGATAACAATTGCCACCTTGCTTGCAGAGTTCAATCAGCAACCGTCTGCATGTATCTTCCAATTAAGAAAGCCTAGTAAAAAGATGAGAGAGTTTCACATAAAACGAGTTAAAAGTGAAAGGTTTACGTATTGGGTGGTGAACCAACTATGAGAATTCTTGTTACTGGTGCCGCCGGATTCATTGGCTCCCACCTCTGTGAACAATTGCTTATGAACGAAAAGGTGTCTGTTGTTGGGGTTGACGGACATATTGATTCCTCTTTGTGTAAAGTTAAGGAACGCAATGTTCGAAATTTACTAAAACATCCTCGCTTTACTTTACTCAAACAAGATTTATTAACGATCGACTTAGAACCATTGGTTGACCAGGTCGATGTGATTTACCACTTGGCCGGCATACCTGGGGTACGATCGAGCTGGGGGACAGACTTCAAAAAGTATGTCACTCATAATATAGTAGCCACTCAACAACTATTAGAAGCGTGTCGTCGTCATTCACTCGAAAAGTTTATTTATATCTCAACTTCGTCGGTGTATGGGCAAAAAAACGGGAAAGTAGGTGAAAAAGCACCTCCCACTCCTCTCTCTCCATACGGTGTGTCTAAATTAACAGGTGAACACTTATGCAACGTCTATTACAGGAATTTTTCTATCCCGACGGTCATTTTACGCTATTTTACCGTATACGGTCCTAGACAGCGTCAAGATATGGCTTTTCACCGCTTTATAAAAGCGATAATAGACAATCAACCGATTCCTATTTTTGGAGATGGTAATCAATCACGGGATTTTACGTATATTGATGATTGTATCGCTGCAACGTGTGCCGTACTCCATGCGGATGTCATCGGTGAAACGATCAATATAGGCGGTAAAGAGCGAGCAACCGTTTTACAGATCATTTCTATGCTTGAATCCATTTTTCAAAAAGATGCCAAGCTTCAATTTTTAGAAAAACCTTTTGGTGAACCGATGTCCACTTGGGCTGATATTTCAAAAGCGGAAAAGCTTTTGCGCTACTCTCCCAACGTTCCTTTATTACAAGGAATAGAAAAAGAAGTGGACGATTTGTTGGATCTATATCAGATCGATTAGATCAAGTGTGGGTGGTTAAAAACGTCCACAAGCATAAGAAAGTGTGGACGTTTTCTTTTTAAAGAACGAGCGGATTTAACCACGGTGGTGAAGGTGGATTATTATCATAAATGTTAACCTTATTGATGCTGACCTTTTCAGCAATAGTCTCCTCTTCTGCAAGGGCACCTTCTTTTTCTTCTTTTTCTTCTTTTTCCTCTTTCAAACGTGTATCTTCTTTTTCCTCTTTTCGGTCTCTAATGCCTTTTAGCACACCTTCTAACTCTGCCAACTCTTCTAATATGACTTGAATTTCTTCATTCTCTACTGGTTCATCCTGCGAAAGATCACTGATCCAGCCCACTTGATCTAGAGCAGTCTCCTGATCTTCTAGTGGGGCGGTGGTTCCATCTTTTATAAGCTTTCCAATTGGAATATCTTGATGGATAAGCTGTTGGATCTCATTCCATACTTGCTCGATGTCACGAACGACACGATCCCATGAGTATTTTTCCTCCGCTAATTGGCGACCATAACGCCCCATTTCGAGACATAGCTGTGGGTCCGCTAAAAGCTTACTAAGTTCTTGAGCAAAAGCAGTAGGATTTTCCACATCTTCTACTACAAGGCCATTTTTATTTTGCTCGATGACTTCAGGATTTCCCCCTCTTGCTGTCGTTACAATCGGAAGCCCAGAGGCCATCGCTTCATAGTGTACGCGCGCAAGTGGCTCTTGCCATTGAGACGGGCAAACAAACAGATCAGCTGCAGCATACCACTTATGGATATCCATTGGGTTGACAAATCCAGTGGTCACGACCGGGATTGGAGATCTGTTGGCAAGTGATCGGACATACGCAACATAGTCAGTGACCCCGTCGTCACTAAACCACTTACTCCCCATCAACACAAGGGCTACATTCGAAAAAGATTTCCCTAGTTCATGCATCGCCCTAACGAGAACATCTGCCCCTTTGTTAGCTGATAGACGCCCTGAAAATAATATCACCTTCTTACCTTCAAGTTGATGTTCTTGACGAAGCTGATCACGAATCGAACGCGCTTTCTGCGAATAAATGGGGACAAACCGATCTAAATCGACACCAGAATAAATCGTTTGTAGTTTGGGTTCAGCTTGAGGAAAAGGTTGTTTAATCGTTTCCCCAATGTATTGGCTAATTGTAATAATTTTATCCACTTGTTCAATCGCATAGGCTGCCTCTTCAGGAGTGATCTTTTCTCGTTTAAACATATCATTGTGCATGCTTAAAACAATTCTTGCCTTCGGTGCAGCTTCGCGTACGGGGCGGACTAATCTGGGGCGGTTAAAGATGTGAATCAATTCAAAAGTTGGAGCAGAAGAAAGGTACTCTGCCACATTTTTCTGATAGATATGCAAGAGCTTTCCTGGTACTCTCACGTAACGAACGTTATCAACGACCTCTTCATCTGGTAAATCCGGATCTGATACACTTAACACCGTAAGATCATGTTTGTTTTTAAGTGCTGGGAGTGCACCAGAAATATATGTTTGAATGGCGCCACCTCTAATAGCGGGAACAGGTAATTTTTCCGTACAAATGATCAAAACCTTCATTATTCACTTCCTCCTACTCGAAATGCTTTTAATTCCTCTATTACTGGCCACTTTGTTTCATCAATTGCAACGATTCGATTAATCATAGTCTCAAATTCTTGGTTCATGACAAGTTCAGGATCGTACACGAGTTCTTTCGCATTTTTATAAAATAAATTTGGTAATGACAAATCGATTAACAATAGTTCATATAATTGATCATCAATCGGATGAGCTTCATGATAAGCCGTCATCATTTCTTTCACCCAGCTAATGTCCCAACCCCCTAGATCATCCATCGTTCCAGTTATGAGCTTTTGTAAATCACGAATTGGTAAATCATAGGAAACCCCATCTAAATCGATGATCCACATGCCGTTTGGACCCATTTGACCATTAGACCATCCGTAATCTTGATGGGCGAGACCCCACGCTTCATTCCCTTTCGCACTCATTTCGTGATACGATGACTGCTCTAATCGCTGTAAGGCATCAATCGCTTGCGCTTCAAAACGATCAATTACTTGTAAAATCAGTTGACTTGCTGCTAGCTCAGGATAAAGGTTCGCAATGTTTTTAAACCATGTCATTTTTTTCACGATCTTTTGATACGTTTTAGGCCAGCGGTAAATGCGTGATGCCGTCTCTGCTCGATCGGGAGGAACGTAGCCTTTCGATAATTGATGAAACTCCCCAATTGCATGACATAGTTGCTTAGCGCCTTCTAGGTCTTTTGTAACTTGAAAAAGAGGCTCAATCCATTCTGCTACAAACCAAAGCTTCTCTCCTTTTTCAACTGCGAGTTCTCCTGTTTTCGTCCGTATGATTTCGGGCACTCGAGCTTGTTTCTCTTTTACTAAATATTCTTGAGCTCCTAGACTGAACCAGCTTCTTGAAGGGCGACGATGGAGAATTTTCAAGCTTTTCGGCCCCTGATCGGTTTCCATTTTCCAAATCAACCCCCCCTTATCCGCCTTTGTTGTAATCACTTCTAATCCGTTGGCTTGAAATTCATAGTGTGTTAGAACGTCTTGCGCCATCTCATGAATATAATCCGGTACATAATTTTCACCTAATGTACCATCAAGATCCCATGGAGTAATAATTTGTGGTCGTTCCTGCTCCATTTTTTTACCTCCTTACAAACGTCTAATAACCAACATATTCCCAACTTCCTCTTAAGAGTGGGCTTCTGTCTTGGAATAATTGAAAAGGTACAGGCAAAACGTAAAACAAATCAATGCAGCCTCATTTAAAAGCTCTCTCGTTTTTTTTCATAGACAAAATGTTTAGAGATGAGCAACCACGAGCCACTAAAAAGCATCGCTTACTGAGAACTACCGTTTAACCGTTCGAACCTCAGCTTCTGAAGGCTGCATCTCGCGCGACAAGAAAATGGCCACATCGAGCACGTAGCTTTCGTCCCAATTTTAAGGAAACGATCGGCGGGATCGTTGCTTAAAGAAAGCAAAAAACACACTAACACAAAAATCGGGTGAACCGTTTGATGTGGTTCACCCGATTTAATGATCATGGTGCTTTTGGGACAGCTCCTATATTTGATTTATTCGTCTCTCCGGCTAGCCCGTCTTCTGGCAATCACGAAAAATGGCAACGGAATGACGATCCACGCAGCGTTTTTCAACAAACTGTTAATTGCGCGCTGACGCTCCAGCGCTTTTTCTCGTTCCTGTTCTAACTCATATTCTTCCATAAGCTGGGCATCTGTTTTTTCTACTTCGCCTTCTCGCTCTTGATTCACCATTTTGTAGTCGTGAAAACTCATGTAATACGGGGTTGGCGCCACGAGATCTGTCATGTTCATGGCCGCTGCGACAGCGCCGCCAATCATCATGACGAGCGTGATAAACATCACCGCGTAATAATAGACAGAACGAACCAAGGGACCACCTCTTTTCGGTGAATATAAAGGAAATGGATCTCTCCTTCTTCCATTATATATGAAAAGGAGAAGAGAATATATCTTTCTTTCCTTGAGTCCGTTCAATGATTTTTGGCCTAACCAATTATTAAAATGGACCCCAATTAATCGCATGGGCGATGACTAAGTAAAAGCAGCCGATCGTAAACCAAGCTATAAGTAATGGGAAAATAAATTTTACCCATTTTCCGTAGGACACTTTAGCCGCTGCCAATGTCGCAACAAAATACCCTGACGTTGGAAAGATAATATTAGATAGCCCGTCCCCGATTTGAAAGGCAAGAATGGCAGTTTGCCTTGTCGTTCCAACAAGATCAGCTAACGGAATCATGATCGGCATCGTAATTAAGGCTTGTCCGCTCCCAGATGGAACGAAAAAGTTAAACAGCCCTTGCGTCACAAGCATCCCTAATACTGTAATAGAGGATGGCAAGCTACTGACAGCATGAGAAAGCCCATAAATGATCGTATCAATCATTTGTGTCTGTTCCATAATGATCGAGACCCCGCGTGCAATTCCAATGATCATCGCACCCATTAATACGTGTTGAAAGCCTTGATTAAACGCATCACTAATTTGATTTCCATTTAGCCCGGCCACAAGACCGACAATGATCCCCATCGCTAAAAAATAACCGGCAAGTCCGATAAAGTCCCATTGGAAGTTCAAAACACCGTAAATCATTCCGGTGAACATAAGTATGACAATGAAGCCAGCTACTTTCCCGCGGGAGCCTATCTCATATGTTATTTCTTTTTCATCACTTACTAATTCCTTATATTCCATTTGTTCTGGGTGTTTCTCTAGCTTTTTTGCATAAAGCATTAAAAATAGCACACTTGATAGCACAATCGTTGCTAAAACCATTAAACGAAAGCCGATCCCTGAATAAATGGGCAATTCCGCAATTTGCTGAGACAAGCCGACAGTCCCTGGATTCGTCAGAGCAGCTAAAAAACCTCCTGTCGTCGACGTGAGGGCGACCCCTGTAGCTAACATCCGATTGTATCCAAGCTTGATCATTAAAGGAATTAAAATCGGCACATAGACTAAACTCAGTTCCGGTGTCCCGATAAACGCAGTAATCATGGAAAAGGTGACGACGAGAACTGGAATAACCATCACCTTTTGTTTCATAAACGTTCTCGTTAGCCGATCAACACCGTAGGCAATAACTCCTGTTCGATTGAGCACCATGAACGTTCCACCAATCATAAACGTGAAAAAGACTACAGGTGCGGCTCCTACCATTCCATTAGGAATCGCTGTTAAGAAACCCATAATACCTATTTGTTCTCCTTCAATAAAAGAAAACACCTCTGGATTAATCATCATTCTTCCCATCGGTCCTTCGACTCGTTCGTATTCTCCTGCTGGTACGAACAAAGAGGCGATAGCCATCATGGTGACAAACGCAAACAAGATGACATAAATATGAGGAAACGTAAATTTTTTCGTCTGGCGTTTACTCGCTTTTCCGATCGATACGTTAATAGACATGTCTCTTCCTCCCTTTTCTCACTCAATGATCTTGGTAAACATGCTTACCTTGGCAGATTGTATGCTTTACCTTCCCTCTAAAGCGTTGACCAACATACGGACTGATCGGATGGCGATAATACAAATCACTTGCGTCTAGCGTATATGATTCATTTAAATCTATAAGCGTAAAGCTGGCTTCGGCCCCTACTTGAATCGTTCCTTTTTGCGGATAGAGTCCGAATCGCTTTGCTGGCTCTGTCGATAGTAGTTGCACAATTTGTGTCAATGGCATTTTTCGTTTATGGTAGCCTTCAGTCAGCATGACAGCCAATGTATTCTGACATCCGGCAATACCGCCCCACACCTCAAAAATCGTTTTGCCTGTTTTCATTTGAGGTAGCGATGGGGAATGGTCTGAACTAATTAGATCGATTTCTCCTGCCATTAGTCCATCCCATAAATCTTCTACTTCTTGTCGCTCTCGTAACGGAGGAGCACATTTGGCTAGATAGCCAATTTCAGCAAATTCATCAAGCGAAAACAACAAGTAGTGTGGGCACGTTTCCACCGAAACGTTTACCCCTTCCCCCTTCGCTTGTTTAATTCTTTTTAGAACCTTTCGACTACTTACATGACAAATATGGAGCGGACAGCAAGTGAGCTGAGCGAACCGCAAGATCCGCTCGACTGCCTCAAGCTCTGAGACGATCGGACGAGCTTCACTGTAATCTTTCACTGTCAACCGCTGTTCCTCTATTGCAATGGTCGTCAACGCGTTCCATTTCGTTTGATTCGGCATGAACAGCCAAAATGGAGCCGAGCGCTGCAATCTTCTTCATGCCTTTCAGTAAGGTTTCATCATGCGAGAACTGAAAATCATCCGTGCCACACTCGGACATAAAAGCTTTAAAGCCTATGACACCACCGTCGTGTAAGTCCTGAAGATGATCGATATTTCCCGGCACGAGTCCGCCCCAAAACCGATAGTCTACAAGAGACTTTTCATTAGCTAATTGACGCTTTTTGTCTAACTCCTCTCTCGTAATTGTTGGCGGATTGCTGTTTAACGGCATATCGAAATACGTGGTGACCCCTCCAGCCGCCAAGCTTTTACTACCAGATGCAAACCCTTCCCACTCCGTTCTCCTAGGCTCATTAAAGTGAACGTGGACATCAACCATGCCAGGAAAAAGGTGTAGACCCGTCCCGTCGATTGCCGGGCCATCATCGCCTGAAATGGATCCAGGCTCGGTAATGGCTGACACAATCCCGTTGCGAATCGCAACATCAGCTCGATAAGTCGTTGTTTCCGTGACAACCGTAGACGATCGAATGATTAAATCAAATCGCTTCATATTGATTCGCTCCTGCATTCATAAGTTTTCTGAGCATGTTAAGATAAGCAAAAGTTTTATATTTTCTGATAGTATAAAAAGAAAAGTAGCTCTAGGCATTAGCTACTTTCTCTAAAATTCATCGATTTATTTAGTTATCATCTACGAACGAATCGTTGGGTGATTCCGCTGAAATTCAAAATATAAGCAGCTATCCATTGATTTTTTCATCTTATCGTCACCGTTCTCCCTAGGGAGATTTGCTGTTAGGCTTTATGACAAACTTTTTCATCTCAACGTTTGTTATGAGACAAACTCGGTTTACTGTCCTATCATGATGGAAGAGAATTAAAAGGGGATTTTTCAGGGCGCCTTAAAAGGACAGCTTGAATGTATGCATGTGGCTAGCTCAAGGATATGGGCCTAGTTCAACAGAAAAAGGTTCGGATCATTTTATTTTGATGATCCAAACCTTTTTTCTTACGTTTGGCTAGATTGGTCTCAGCCTCTTATTTTATTCAACTACGACACCTACATTTTTATCGACTAGCTCCTCCGTAATACGCTTGAGCATAAAGCGGCTCGATTCGTCGGCACGGTGCTCCTCACCGAATACTGCCGCTGTGACAATGCCGTCAAATTTTAGTTCCCGAAGCTTTGAAAACAGTACATCCCAATCAATATCCCCTTTGCCAATATCTAAATGCTGGTGCACGGTTGCATGAACTCCCGGTGGGTTCACGACATAGCGCAAGCATGACGATGCTTTATGATTGTACGTATCAGCAATATTGATATGCTTTAGCTTATCGCCAGCATAGTCTAGCATCGCCGCTATATCCCCTTTACCGTCATCGTAAAAGAATGTATGAGGGACCGCATAAAAGTAGCCGAGCCAATCTTTATCGAAACCTCGAATGAGATCGACCGCATCATTATTACGCTCAATAAAATCGAATGGATGGGCTTGAATATGAATCTCTAAACCTTCTTTTTCGAACAGTGGAATTAACTCTTCCATTGAACGCATAAACATTTGCTCACATTTGTACGGTTTATCATTATGACCCGTAAATTCTGTATTCAACACTTGAACATCCATCTCAACAGCGATTTCAATCACTCGCTTCCAGTTGCGCACCGCCGCTTCCCGATCTTCCTCATCAGGACCAGCCCAATGCTGCATCGGTAAAAGGGAAGAAAGCTGAACACCAGTATCACTCAAAGCCTTTTTGAATTCTTTAATCCGCGCTTTATCGACCCGTGGGTATTTGTAAAATGGCATGAAATCATCGCGTGGTGATAGTTCAATATAGTTATAGCCTAACTCGGCTACTTTATCGACCATTTTCGGAATCGGCAAGTGACGATACATATACGGATCTAATGCAATTTTCATACGTAAAACCTCCAATAAATATTATTGGTTAGCCACTCACGTCAAAACGTTCGATAGACTGCCCTTCTTCGTTTCGTTTCCAAACAAATACAAGGATGCTAGCCAACAGCGCTAATCCTGCACAAAAGTAAAAACCGACTGCAAGGCCAAGACTTGCACTTAAGATACCTGCAAGGAAAGGGCCAGTAAACATCCCGACAGCATACAACGCTTGATACACTCCCATCGCTGTCGCCCTTTTTTCACGAGCAATGGATTCGATCGACATTCCTAAAAGGAGCGGGAAAAGAATTCCTAAGAAGAATCCATTGAACCCTTGAACGACCATTAGCGGTACCTTCGTGTCGATCATCGGTGTCAAGAGTGTAAACACCACCGTACCGAGAAATGCAACGTTTAATGCGTTCCATTTTCCAAGACGCGGGACAATTACATTCCCTAAAAAAAGGGTTCCAATGGCATGGGGTATCATAAAAGCAAAGACGATGAAGCTTAGTTCCTGTGTGTTTAGCCCGATACGGGTCGCATATGTCGGGAGAAAGCCAAACATGGTTGTAAAAATAATGCTATGGGCAATGATCGATAAGAACGACACCTTTAAGAGAAGAGGCTCTCGGATCACGGAAGACAGATCACCTAGCTGAACAGGGGCTCCAGCCTTTACGTTCGGTTCATAGATGAGCAGTGCGAGTGTAGCCCCTAGTAAGCTAAGTAGTCCCCCAATCCAAAATGGAGCATGCCACCCGAGAGAATCCACTAAGAAACCGCTTACGATCATTCCGAGAAGCTGTGCGAGTACGACGATAAAGGAAATGCTACTCATCGCTTCGTGGACACGAGAATCCGTATAGTAACTTGAAAATAAAACAGTAAACACAACCCACGTTGCTGCAGCGACCCCTGCTAACGCTCTAGCAAGGAGGACGAGGCCTAAATGCTCCGTTAAGGCGAAGAGAAAACAACTCGCGGCACTTGTGCCCATTCCAAAAATGATAAATGGCTTTCTTCGTTTTAGCAGGTCCGATACAATGCCAATGGGCAAGCGGCAAACGAACTGCATAAAGCCATAGCTACTTAACACAAGTCCAATGTAGACATATTTTCCACCGAGAAATTCGATGTACGGTGACAAGATCGGCAAATACACAAAATGGGAAAACCAAAGGAAGAACGAAACGCTATAAAAAATCACCTTATTTCGAGTAAATGCAGAACCGACCAAATCATCACTCCACCTAAACGGCTAGACAAAGGTGCTATGAACAGTCATGGCACCTGCTTACCAGATTACCAACGAGCCGTTACCATTTTCTTGCGTGTATAGAATTCCACACCATCCGTACCGTTCGCATGCAGATCGCCGTAGAACGAGTTTTTCCAACCTGAGAATGGGAAAAAGGCCATCGGCGCCGGAACGCCTAAGTTGATTCCGAGCATACCTGCATCGATTTCTTCACGGAATTTTCGAACAGAGCTGCCGTTAGTCGTGTAAAGGCACGCACCGTTAGCAAATTCAGATTGATTTGTTAGCTGAATCGCTTCGTCCAGGCTTTCCACACGAACGACCGATAAAACAGGAGCAAAGATTTCTTCCTTCCAGATCGTCATCTCCGTCGTCACATTGTCAAATAGTGTTGGCCCGAGGAAATATCCGTCTTTTGACACATTGTCTTTACGACCGTCCCGCACAAGTGTTGCTCCTTCTTTCTCTCCAAGCTCAATATAGTTTTCTGTCTTTTGTTTATGAGATTCACGAATGACCGGTCCGAGGAAAACGTCATCGTCTAAGCCGTTACCAATCGTAATCTCATTAACTGCTTTCTGTAATTTTTCCATTAACGGCTCAGCTACCTCACCGACTGCAACGACAACAGCTGCTGCCATACATCTTTCTCCTGCTGATCCGTAAGCCGCATTCACGATTTGATTCACGGCCCCATCCAAATCGGCATCTGGCATGACGATCGAATGATTTTTCGCCCCTGCAAGCGCCTGTACTCGCTTACCATGTTGTGAAGCGGTTTTGTATACATATTCAGCCACAGGTTGAGAACCTACAAACGATATCGCTTTCACATCAGGATGTTCAAGCAAACCGTTTACGACATCATGAGCCCCGTGTACAATGTTCAGTACACCTTCAGGCAAACCCGCTTCTGTAAATAGTTCGGCTAAACGATTGGCAAGTAGTGGCGTGCGCTCAGATGGCTTCAAGACGAATGTATTTCCGCAGGCAATCGCTAACGGGAACATCCAGCACGGGACCATCATTGGAAAGTTAAATGGTGTAATTCCGCCAACGACGCCGATTGGGTAACGATACATTCCAGACTCAATGTTCGTGGCAATATCCGGGAGCTGTTTCCCCATCATTAACGAAGGAGCCCCAGCCGCAAACTCCACGCATTCAATTCCACGCTGTACTTCTCCGTATGCTTCCTTGTAGCTTTTTCCGTTTTCTAGTGTGACGAGACGCGCCAGCTCTTCCCAATTTTCTACAAGCAATTGTTGATACTTAAACAAAACCCTCGCTCGTCTTGGGACTGGCGTTTTCCCCCACGTTTTAAAGGCTTCCTTGGCCACTGATACTGCACGATCTAAATCCTCTCGATTTGAAATAGGAACGTGGGCTAAGATTTCTCCTGTGGCAGGATTGGGGACTGCTTCAGTTTTACCTGAATCAGATTCCACCCATTGACCACCGATAAAGTTTTTTAGCTTCTCACCTGTTGCTAAGTTTGCCATTATCCTAACTCCTCTCTCTTACGATCTTCGACATGTATAGAATGTAGATCCTCAATGGGGGTCCCTATAATTGAAATCGATTTCATTCAATTGTTATAGGGATTTCTAAGTCTCATTCTAAAGGAATCGACTCATTTTGTAAACGCTTTTTTAGCTATTTTTTTAATTTTTTCAATTGCCAACCCTTTTCAATACTTGCTTCTAATAGCCCTTTGTCATTTTGAAATCGTTTTCTGTTTAGGTTTCTTTTTCACTCTTTTTTTCATCTGGAGATTTTCATCGGAGAAACCGTGTGTTAATTTTTAAACGATCGTTTTTTTAATTAGGGAATTCATTGTTTGCAAAAGGAGCAAAATACTATAAAATGAATAGTATATAATTGAACTTTTATGAAATCGATTGTAGTCTGAATATTCTATTGATAAGAATGTCTACCTGAATTATTCATAAAAAATCTTTGATAACCAAATAATGCTTATCTATCAAGGTATTGAGCTAAATGGTCCATGCATCAAATAAATGAAAAAAGAATCCATTTCTGATATGGTTAAAGCAACTAC
>NZ_SNUY01000082.1 GCF_004376175.1 Halalkalibacterium halodurans
TGTTCCCTTCGCCCTTGATTGACCTCTGAATAAACCATTGGTGTGTTTGTCAAGAGCGATAGCGTGGCATTTCCACCTAATAAATGGTAGGTAGTATGAACCGTGCTAGTTTTTCATAGAACTTTTGACACTACCCCATTCATTCCATATCGGTGATGGATCTCCTGCTTTTACTCGTAACTCACCGATTGATAATTCTTCTTTTCCGAAATGAATTTAAAAAAGGGTTTACCGCCAAATATTAATAGACGAATGTAAAAAGGAAGCCCCCTTCACTTAGGGAGCTTCCTTTGATCGTTACTATTTTTTGGCACGTTTGTTTAGGTCTGCTTGAATTTCGTTTGATTGCTTTAACCATTCTTTTAGTTTATCTTCTAATGTATTAAAGCCTTGTCCTTGGCTTTGCCCTTTTTGTGGTTTACGTCCACCACCACCAGCTGGGCGTGGTTTTGGCGCGCGAGCTGGACGCTCAGGAGCCTCTTGTGTTGCACGGATGGAAAGAGAAATTTTTCCACTTTCTTCGTCTACAGATAAAATTTTCACCTTCACTTCGTCACCTACGGAAAGAACATCATTGATGTCTTTCACAAAACCATGCGCTACTTCAGAAATGTGAACCAATCCTTGCTTCTGATCGTCGATCGCAACGAATGCACCGAAGGGCTTGATTCCTGTGACTTTTCCTTCTACAATGCTGCCTACTTCATAATTTGACATCCAAAAACATCTCCTAACTATTTATTAACTTGTTAATTTTAACACAGGTTGTCGTAATACGCAAAGCACATTTCGACTAGAAGGAGATGGTGATGTTGTCATTTTTTCCTTTTGTTATGCCCTTTTAAACCATTATTCTTAGCATGGAGTTTACCATGGGACAGTACTCGCTCTTCAAAGGAAAGATTTAGGCCTTTTTCGATTTTTTCCAGCTTATACATTTCCCGTTCACTCGTTAATGTGATCACGGTCCCTTCTTTACCCATTCGTCCAGTTCGTCCTGCGCGATGAACGTACGCTTCACTCGTCGTAGGTGGCTCCAGTTGGATCACATGGCTGACATCATCCACATCAAGACCGCGAGCTGCTACATCGGAAGCAATGAGCACTTGCGCTTCACTTGTTTTCAATTGGTGCAATGCTCGCTCTCTTTCCTGTTTTGTTTGGTCAGATGACAAGGCGACTGCTTTAATTCCTTTGAATTGTAACTTGGCTGTTGTTTCAGCTACATGTTCTAAACGGTTCACAAACACAATGCCGCGCTGAATGTTCTCATGGTGAATCAGCTTTCGTACCACATCCATACGCTCTCGTTTTTCACAGCGAATGAACCAATGGTTTACTGCCTGCTGAACAGTGTTTCCTTGGGCTGACACCGTTTCTATAAAAGGGACATACGGAGCAACAAGCTCGGTAAACCGAGAAGCAAAGGTAGCAGAAACAAACAGATATTGCGCTTCATTCCCGATCCGTTTTGCCACATTCTCAAAGGCGTTCCATGCGCTCGTTTCTTCCATCATTCGGTCTGCCTCATCGACTACGATCATTTTGACATGGGTCACTTTTAGCTTTTTCATCTCCATTAATTCGAGAATACGTCCGGGTGTCCCAACCGCCACATGAGGTTTTTTCTTTTTTAATTTCTCGACCTGACGTTTTATATTTGCTCCACCGATGAGCGGGAGCACCGTGATTGAAGTGGTAGCGGTTAGTTGTTTTGCCACCTCGACGATTTGCATGGCGAGCTCCTGTGTCGGTGCCAATATAAGTGCTTGCGTCTGCTCTGGTAGTTCTTCCGTTTTCGTTAGCAACGGAAGCAAATACGCTAACGTTTTCCCTGTCCCTGTTTGTGAATGGACGATTAGATTTTGCCCATCCAATGCTTCCGGAATTACTTGTTGCTGAATTTCCGTAGGTTCTGTAATCCCTTGGTTTGTAAGAGCCTCTAGAAATGGTTCTCCAATTGGCCACTGCTGAAACTGATTCATTTCGTCGTTTCTCCTATCTTTTATGATCGTTCAAAGCGTCCATGCTGTTTTACATCTTCATCGGTCAAACGACCTAGCTGATTGAGAAAAGCCGTTTGGAACGATCCGTATCCTTTGGCTTTCGTCTCTTCATAAGCTTTTTCGGCTGCGACCCCATAAGCGACGAGCCCATAACCGATCACTTCCAAAAGGTCATCCGTTTTTAGGCTAGCAAACGCCGCGACGATTGCCCCAGATAAGCAGCCTGTACCGACGACTTTCGTTAGCCATGGATGGCCATTGTAGCCACGAACCGTTCCCGTACCATCGGTAACAACATCCACTTCGCCGGTTACAACAACTGCGCTATTCAGTACGTTTGCCGCATGCTTTGCCAATTCAACTGGGTCTGAATCAATGGAACCGTCGACCCCTTTGACCGTTCCTGCTTGATCGGATAGAGCTGCAATTTCGCCCCCGTTTCCCCGTACGATCGTAACGTCTACTTCCTTCAAGATTCGCTTACAACTCTCGGTACGAAACGCTGTTGCCCCTGCCCCTACAGGATCTAACACGACAGGAGTACCAGCTTTATTAGCTGCTTTTCCTGCGATAATCATATTGTCAATGCTTTCTGCCGATAGTGTGCCTATGTTCAGAAGGAGTGCATTTGCTACCTTCGCCATGTCCGCTACTTCTTCTTTCGCATAAGCCATGACTGGAGACGCGCCAACGGCAAGTAGTCCGTTCGCTGTAAAATTTGTTACGACCACATTCGTCATACAATGAATGAGAGGATTACTTTTGCGTAGCATCTCAATGCTCATTCAATCACCGATCCTTTCCTCACCCTTCATTTGTTGAAAATTTTACTCGTTTTTTCTTCGAATGACAAACGTCACTTTTTTCAGAAAGTTATGTATAGCTTTAGAACAACTTGGGCATTCTATTGGTAGATGTATTCCCCCTTTTTTAATCAACGTAGCATTAGCTGCGTTGATTTTTTTATTTTAGTCACCAAACGTTTTCATAAAAAAGCGCTTGGGACAAAGCACAGTACGGAGTTGATTGTTTCAAAAACTTGCTGCGGGCAAGGCTTCAGCTAGTCGGGGAAAATCGCCCCGATGGCTTTTCAGCCCTTGCTTTCCCCGCAGGCGTCTCGTGATTTTGACAATTTGCTTGGAAACGTCCGTCTAGTTATGCGTATGAAAGGGGGACGTATACTACCTGAAGGCTCATTTACGTTTTACTCGACTGCCGTAAGGGGTAACGAGAATACCAGAAATGAATGAGGATTTGCCTTCATGACTGTGAACTTACGAAAATCAAACAACAGACGCCCCCATGAATCACCAGAAAAAAGGTTCGGATCCTTTTATTTTGATGGTCCGAACCTTTTTATTACGTTGGGCTAGTTTTTCCCAGCCTCTATTGTTTGCATTTTTGCACAAAACGGCCAATTCGTTCGAGTGCCGTTTCTAAATGTTCCATAGATGTGGCATATGAACAACGGATGTGCCCTTCGCCACCTTCTCCGAACACATTCCCCGGAACAACCGCCACATGCTCCTCCATGAGAAGTCGTTCCGCAAATTCCTCAGAGGTAAGTCCGGTTTCTTTAACAGACGGAAACGCATAGAAAGCTCCGCCAGGCATTGGACAAGTTAAGCCAATTTCGGTGAATGTTTTGACGACAAAATTGCGTCGTTGTCTGTAGGATTGAACCATGCGATGCACATCGTCCATTCCTGTTTCTAATGCTTCCAACGCACCGTGCTGCGCCATTGTCGGTGCACACATAAGGCTGTATTGATGGATTTTTAGCATCGCGCTCAAAATATCATCTGGTGCACAGACATACCCAAGCCGCCAACCCGTCATCGCAAAAGCCTTCGAAAAACCAGAGATAAGAACGGTTCGTTCTCGCATTCCGTCCATCGAAGCTAATGAAACATGGGTCCCATCATACGTAAGTTCTGCATAGATTTCATCCGAAAACACAATGAGGTCGTTTCCAGAAATCACCTTAGCCACTGCCTCTAACTCTTCTTTCCCCATAATCGACCCCGTCGGATTATTTGGAAAACAAAGAATAATCGCTTTTGTTCTTGGGGTAATCGCAGCCTCTATTTGCGCCGGTGTTACTTGGAAATCGGTATCGATATGCGTACCAACCGGAACCGGGACGCCTCCTGCCATCGTAACAAGTGGCGCATACGAAACAAAGCTTGGTTCGACAACGATCACTTCATCCCCTTCGTCGATGATCGCGCGCATCCCGATGTCAATCGCTTCACTCGCACCAACCGTCACAAGAATTTCCGATTCAGGATCGTAACCTATGTGAAACCGCTCGTACAAATAACGGGAGATCGCTTCCCGAAGCTCAATGATTCCAGCATTTGCTGAATACGCAGTAAAACCACGCTCCATCGAAGAGATGCTCGCTTCCCTGACATTCCACGGCGTGACAAAATCAGGTTCACCAACACCAAGAGAAATAATATTTTCCATTTTTGAAGCGAGATCAAAAAAACGGCGAATACCCGAAGGTTGAATCGATTGTACTCTCGTCGATAACCGTGTCCGTTGAGATGTAGAAGAAGTCATTATGGCGTCACCACAATTCGTTTATCGTCTTCGTCCTTTTTAAAAACAACCCCATCATGCTTATATTTTTTTAGTTGAAAGTGGGTCGTTGTTGAAAGAACCGTATCAATCGTTGATAGTTTTTCTGAGACAAACCGAGCGACCTCCGACATGGTCTTCCCTTCAATGACGACGGAGAGGTCATAAGCCCCCGACATTAAATAAAGCGCTTTTACTTCTGGGAAGCGGTAAATACGTTCAGCTACCTCATCAAAGCCAACCCCGCGCTGTGGCGTAACTTTAACATCAATCATGGCAGTTACCGTCTCGACTTCCTTCACTTTGCTCCAGTCAATCACCGCTGAGTAGGATAAAATCACATGGTCATTTTCAAGCTTTTTAATGATCGCTGTCACTTCTTCTTCAGTGGCATCAATCATTTTTGCTAAAGTCGGTATTGGCACACGGCCGTTTTCCTCAAGAATGTGCAGCACATCAAGCTCTTTTCTCTCCACGATGTGTCTTCCCCTTTCGTCAACAAAACCATCAAATTCGTTTCGTATATCATACCACAATCCACTGTCCCTTTCCGTGAAAAATGTTACTTTTTTATTCACGAAAATGACCTGTTCTGTTCATTGCTTTTCCCAGTAAAAGATTGATACAATTCATGGTAATACTAAACGACGAGCCTCTTCATTTAATGGAATCGGTTCTTAAAGCATCGACTAGTCTAGCTGCGCAAATAACATGAGAGAAAGGGTCGATTACGTTGGAAAAACCTACTGTTGATGATTACCTCAAAAAAGGAATTTACGGTCAGAAGGAAATTAATCCAGAAGAAAAGCGAACATTCCTTGGAACGTTTCGAGAACGGATCATTGTCGCCCTTACCCAATCACAAGTAAGAGAACAAGGAACGTACAAAGAAGTGGAGGAGCTTATGAGTCGTAATCGGGAGGCCAAGCTCTATTTAAACGGCTCCCTCGATTTTAAATATTTACGGGATTACATTCAAATAGCAGACCAACTCTCCATTGATTATCTTGTGGTCTCAAATCAAGAGAAAGAGACAGATATTGGTCTCGTTCTTGCCCATGATCATGCGATCGACAAAGAGGATATTTTTATCGAGGAACACACGGAGAAAGACGATTTGGAAAAAGATGAGAAGGGGCTGTCCGCATTCTTGAACCGTCTGTTTCGTCCATAGCCATCGTTTCACCTCAGTCTTGTATTTCCATCGAAAATGTAAAAAGCGAGCTGGATCACTCGCTTTTTTTACGATTCAAATACTTTTGTTAACGAATCTTTCTCATGAGACAACCAGTAGGTCATGAGTTTTTTTGCGCCGTCTAAATCGTGGAGGTTTGCTTGCCCACACTGCTTCTCGTTAGCAGCCGGTACTTCCTCTAGCTCAAGAGAATACTTCATCGTTTGTTCGAGAACATCGATGATTTCCTCCACCGTTGGCTTACCGCTCATAATTAAATAAAAGCCTGTTTGGCATCCCATCGGGGAAAGATCAATGACATCAAAGTGATCATATGCTTCAGCAAATTTGCGAATATTCAAGGCAAGTAAATGCTCTAGTGTATGAATCACATCAGGCTTCATCGCCTGTTTATTTGGTTGAAAAAAACGAATGTCAAACTTGTTCACCTCTCCGTTAGTCCCGACTTTATGTGTACCACACGGACGGACGAATGGCGCTTTTACAATCGTATGGTCAAGCTCAAAGCTTTCAACTGTTGGCATACTACTTCCTCCTCCTCTTTCCTTTTGTCCTTTCAGTATAAAGGAACAATCGTGCTCTGTTAAGATTCATCTTCTTTTTTGATTGAAGATGGCTCATAATGGTTAAGATGTTTAATCAAGATCTCCTGCCTCTCGGCGAATGCATACAGATCTTCATGAAACGATTCGGGTTGAAAGCGACTGAACTTCAAACGAAACCCTTTTTTTAAGAAAAACACGACCACATGACTACGAGTTGTTTTGATGAAATACGCTTCTTTTATTTGTTCGGCTCTTATCTCACGAGATAACAACTGAGCAGAAGAGAGGGAAATCGTAAATGAAATCACATCCCCTTTGATCTGAAACCGATAACGGATAAAAGAGAGCAATACAAACAGCAAAAACGGAAGATACAGGAGGAACGTCCACCTTCCTTCCAGAATGATACTATTTAAAAGTGTCAGCAAAGCGAGAGCTAGCCAAATCATCTTTCCTTCCGATGCAGTATATACGTTCATTGATCAATCGTCCCTTTCCATATGCTAGCCTACCGTCCTATAGGAAGCGTGCCTGTGGACAAAAGCATCTACACCCTTGGCAATCAACTACCATTATACACAAGTTTAACGGCTTGTTGGACCAAAAACTTGTGGAAAGGAAGGGAGAAGCACACATGGGCAAAAACACATTTTTCTATCAATTCTTTAAACAATTGAAAACCGATCCAATCCCGGACTGGTCAGCAACCCTTGCGTACTATTTTATGCTATCCATCTTTCCACTCATCATTTTTATCCTAGCGCTCATTCCATATTTTTCAATTGATCAACAGTACCTCTACCAAATCATTGTCGATTATTTGCCTGAGGATTTGGCAGACGTCTTTACCTCAGTGATTTTAGATGTTGTAAGCAGACCTCAAGGTGGCCTAGTATCATTCGGTGCTCTTGCCGCCATATGGACGGCTTCTAACGGCATGAATGCCCTCATTCGAGCCGTAAATCGTTGCTATGCGGTCGAAGAAACGCGAAGTCTTTATAATTTGCGGTTTCTTTCCATCATGTTAACAATCGGCATGATGCTCGTTTTTGTTACAACGCTGTTACTCCCTGTTTTCGGACATTTAATCATCCAATTGCTAGATTGGTTATTTATTGTTCCTGAAGGGACCGCTTCGGTGCTAAATGCCTTGCGCTGGATCGTTGGTATTTGTTTAATGACCATTATCCTCATTGTTATCTATCTCCTCGCACCGAACACGTCTTTAAAATTAAAAGATGTCGT
Source organism: Halalkalibacterium halodurans (assembly GCF_004376175.1). Taxonomy (GTDB): domain Bacteria; phylum Bacillota; class Bacilli; order Bacillales; family Bacillaceae_D; genus Halalkalibacterium; species Halalkalibacterium halodurans. The sequence continues at coordinate 7,578 of NZ_SNUY01000082.1, forward strand.
AACAGGTGCGGTTGTCGCAACAATTGGCTGGCAGCTTATTTCATACGGCTTCTCTGCTTATGTAAGCAACTTCGGGAATTTCTCTGCCACGTATGGAAGTCTAGGAGGGGTGATCGTGCTCATGCTTTGGTTTTTTCTCAGCAGCCTTATGCTCATCATTGGTGGTGAGGTCAACGCGGCCACCTATCGATTGAAGCAGCAACAGTAAAGATAGAAAACTTGAAGTTTTAATAATCGAAACAATCGATTTCTTACATTTTGATTCTTTCTAGTGGATAAACGTCTAAAAGTGCAAAAATTCTCCGCTTTCTGTGTATAAACTTAATAAAACTGGCAATGATGGTACCAGCACTCGTAAAACATGCGAGATTAGGAGGAGTAAACATGAATAAAACAGAACTTATCCATCAAGTGGCAGAACGTACACAGATGTCAAAAAAAGATGCTGGTGAAGTTGTTAACACTGTATTTGATGTCATTGCTGAATCCCTTGCCCAAGGTGACTCTGTACAACTGATCGGGTTCGGAAACTTTGAAGTGCGTGAACGTGCCGCACGAAAAGGTAGAAACCCACAGACTGGAGAGGAAATTGACATTGCCGCAACAAAAACACCAGCGTTCAAAGCGGGAAAGCAGCTAAAAGATGCAGTGAAGTAACAGAAAAAACGCCCCTTTATAGGAGGCGTTTTTTCTTGGTCTACGAGTAGGATCAATGAAATAAGTTCTGTCTTCTTTAACCTATTCAGCCTCAGGTGTTTGCCCTGGTGCGTCATACGTAACATAGGTTCCAGCAATTAAATCATGCAAGCTTCTCTTGTCTTCGCGCAATCCAACCATAAAGGCGCTGACAATGACGGCAATACCAAAAGTAATAAGATAAACAAAACCTGCCACAATCGTTCGCAGCAACATTGTTCCGATCCCTACATTTTCTCCGTCCATTTTTACAATTCGTACACCACAAATCTTTTTTCCAATCGTGTAGCCTAGCCATAAAACAGGCAGTAATAATCCATAGACTAGGTTGACCCCGCCTTGAAAAATAGAAGTCATCGGCTCTTCCAAACCTAAAATAAGCGTAATAATCGCGAGAGGAATACCTATAATGATGCCATCTAGAAGACCAGCGCCTAGGCGAATCCAAAATCCTGCTGGGTTACTAACCACTTTTGATCATCCTTTCTTGGTTTTACGTTCATTCCCATTTTAGTGTTTAATCATGCAATCGACAATCTTTTTTATTGAAAGCACCTTTTCTACTACTTAATTATCGATTGAAGACGAAAAGAGTTTTCACAGACTCATGCCTTTTGACTCTTATTATGTCAACATATTTATGTAGACAGTTGACAAAGTCACCTCATTTGCTTACGATTATGTTAACTAATTCACTTCGGAGGTAAACATTCATGGCAACAAAATCGTTTCGCACCATAGATCTTGTGTTAGTACCAATGTTTGCAGCCTTGATGGGCATCGGTGCTAACGTTACATCTTTTCTTGTCATTGGCGGCGTACCCATCACCCTACAAACGCTGTTTTCCATCCTCGCAGGCGCACTTCTAGGAAGTCGACTTGGCGCGTTTGCTATGTCCCTCTATTTACTTGTCGGGCTCGTTGGCTTTCCAGTCTTTGCCCAATTCAAGGGAGGCTTGAGCACATTTGTTAGCCCAACATTCGGGTTCCTAATTTCCTTCATTCTCGTTGCGTATGTGACAGGGAAAATCATCGAAAAGAGTGAAAGTAAATCTTTCTTCACATTCGTTATTGCATGCTTTATCGGACTTATTATTAACTATGTCGTTGGGACGAATTATATGTATTTTGCTTATATCACCATTGCAGAAGCCCCTGAAGGCTTCACCTATTCAATGGCCTGGGCTTGGATGATCGCGCCTTTCATAAAGGATGTCATCGTCACAATCGCTGCTGCGGTAGTTGCCCACCGTATTTACGGCACTGTCCGGAAACACCGACCGAATCATTTACAGCAAGCAAGTTAATCCTTTATGCAAGAAAAAGGTCTGCTCTCTAATGGAGAAGCGACCTTTTATTTTTCATTGAAAGATGGTCCTGATTGGGTTAGAGGGGTGTAACATAAAATCGACTTCTGCCTTTTCTTCACCGTTAACGATAATGGTCAGTTTATGCATTCCAGGATAGAGAGTTCTTGCTGATAAATGGTTAAACGTATGTTTACGGACGAATTGTATCGTACCTTTAGAACAAGTTTTCTCAGATAAGTAAAAGACTTTGCGATTTTGTCGTCCATTCGCTTTCACGAAATAAATCCCGTATTCGATCCTTACCTTAGGAGGTAATGTTTTTCAAGCAAAAAAAGAACGAGGACTCGCTCCTCGTTCGATCATTTTATTTACAGCATCATCGCCGCAATCCAACCAAAAAGTAAGAGTGGAATATTAAAGTGAAGAAAGGTCGGCACACATGTATCCCAAATGTGATTATGTTGACCATCGGCGTTCAATCCTGCCGTCGGCCCAAGCGTACTGTCTGAAGCGGGAGCTCCGGCATCCCCTAACGCTCCAGCAGTTCCAATTAGGACGATAATCGCCATTGGACTAAAACCAACAGCCAACCCTAACGGAACGAACAATGTAGCGATAATCGGAATCGTCGAAAAGGACGAGCCGATCCCCATCGTAATAAACAAGCCAACGACGAGCATGAGCATAGCCGCCAGCCCTCGTTGCTGCCCAATGACAGCGGCCACTTGTTCAACAAGTAGCTCCACATGACCCGTTTCACGGATGACGGCGGCAAAGCCTGCAGCTGTGAGCATGACAAAGCCGATGAACGCCATCATCTTCATCCCTTCTGTCACCGCTTGATCCGCTTCCCTACGATTAAAAGATCCTGACAAAAATAAAATCATCAACCCGGCCAAACCAGCAATAATCATCGATTCAGAATAATATTGTACGACCAATGTGACAACAATGGCCACTACGGCACAGGCGATGGTCCAGTTCGAATAGCTGATCTCTTCCTGCTTAAATTCTGCACTAATTTCACGATTTTCATAGCTTCTTGGTCCCCGGTATGTTACAAATACGGCAAAAAGCAACCCTACGACTAAGCCTATCGTTGGCAGTGCCATCGCCGTCGGAATCTCTGCCATCGTCACCTCAAGACCATTATCGGCAATGTTCGACTGAATAATCCCGTGGAAGATTTGCCCGAACCCATATGGCAAGAAAATGTAAGGCGCTGTTAAGCCAAACGTTAAAATCGTCGCGATTAACCGACGATCCACTTCTAATTCATTTAAAATTTTTAAAATCGGTGGAATTAAAATTGGGATAAACGCAATGTGAATGGGAATTACATTTTGAGAAAAACAAGAAATGATGAGAATAACGAAAAATAATAATGCCTTTGATAACGTTTTTCTTCGATCTTCCCCTTCTTTCCCTACTAGCCGAAGCACGACATTCACCATGACATCCGGCAACCCCGTCTTTGAAATCGCCACCGCAAAGGCACCGAGCAACGCATAGCTCAATGCAACAGTCGCATTCCCTCCAAGCCCTTCACTGAACACTTCGATCGTCTCTAAAAACCCGAGACCGCCTACTACTCCACCGACGATAGCCCCAATCGAAAGGGCAAGGACAACGTGAACACGAAGTAAGCTTAAAACTAACATAACAATGACCGCAAGCAAGACGGCATTCATAAAAAACATCCTCTCCACGACAACAAATACTTTAGTTTATTAAATCACTAATATACTAAAATATGAAACTCCGGTTGTCAAGGTAACCGATGTCAGGTAAAAAACACCATCGGACATGCTGCTTTTCGAGCTTCTCTTATCCTTTAATCATTTAGTGAAGTTAACTTTCCTAGAATGCAAAACGAGTCGCACCTTAGCAACTAAAGGTGCGACTCCTTCAAACCACGATCGATCACAACATATTGATGGCGATAAACATTTAAAATGATCCCTATTAATCCACTGTAATACATTTGCTGTCCTATACCGAAGCTCAGTATTGGTACGGAATGTTCGATAATGGGGAGCCAGCCAATGTTCATAAATACACCCATTATGAGCGGCACTACTATGAGTGTCGTTGCCCCGATCACAAGAACGCTTCCTTTCAGGTCAGGGGTTCGGCGGCTTGTGCGAACAAAGCGAACGATAGCATAGACAAACAGAGCTAAAATGCTCAATGCAGGAACCCAACCAATTTCATGTATCAAAAACAAAAGCACTAAATCCGTATTGTAGCGAAGCTCTACCATCGTTTGTGCAAATTGTGAGCTTCCTCTCCCGAAAAATACCGAATGCTGTAGCAAATCTTGATTGATGAACGGTATATAACCAAAGCTAGAAGAATATTGCTCGGGTCGAAGCCAACCGAGAACCCGGTCAATCTGATGCTGCGGCGCTATCGAGATGTAAAACGTTACCGCGATTACGAGGAGACAGACATTCACCAAAAGAAAGGTTATTTTTTCCCTCTGTTTACTGCTTTTCAAAAAATACGTAAAAAGACTTAATGAAAAATACGCAAATGCAGCAATATAATGTGTTAAAAACGTTAAAAACATGACAGGAAGCCATACGAGTAGGATTGTCAACGAAAGAGGCTTTCGTTTTGCAATCAATAAGTAGCCAATCCAGCCGAGTAAGAGAAGAAAGTTGACGACCATCATATCCATCGTTCCACCTAGTGGAGAAAAATACACTTTCCCGTTAACTGTTAGCGAAAATATCGGCATTAACGTGAGTAGCAATATCCCCATTCCCATTGCCAGCCATATTTTCCACCATGAAAGCAGTTTTTCATAAGGAAAGAGCATGCATCCAACGAGAACAATACTAGAAGCAAATAAAGATAGCCATTGGTATGTCATGATTCCTCCGATTTCGTTCTTTACGAGAAACACCGGTAGCATACTAATGGCTAGCAGCAGCCCAGCAACGATCAAAAGTGGCCAATCCATCACAGGACGGTGCAAGCGGTTCATTTTCAATCCTAAATCGTCAGGATCCCCCATGTCTTGGACCGCTTTTGCACTCGCCTCTTCCTCCGTATAACCTGCTTTTTTATAGGCTTTCGAGCTCTCATTCAGATGATGACGAAGCTCTTTTTCCACTAGTTCTCGCCCTGCTTTTGATTTCATTTGACCTAAAACCCTTGCAAGAAAGTCATCCATTTTCAAAGCCCAACACCCCCTTAAACGTTAGCTTCGCCTCTTGTTCTACTGTTCTTGTTAGTACATCCCGCCCCTTGGATGTTGTTTGATAAATCTTTACTTCTTCTCCATCCCTCATCACCCACCGACTTTTCACAAAACATTCCATTTCTAGCCTGTGTAAGTATGGATAAAGAACTCCCTCCTGACCATAAAAGGTATGACACCCTTTTTGCTCTAGGTTCGTGAGCAATTGATATCCCGTCTTTTCTTCATGCTGCAAAGAGGCCAGGATCTCGAGCAAGTCATTTGGTCGCACGAGCGTTTGCAGCATTAGCTTTTTACGGACAGCGTCCTGTCCACGTTCTGTGAAAGACCAGTTTTGAAACATCGATGTATCGAGTGACTGTTTCATTTTTTTCCGAAGCTCATCGTCCATCATGTTTCGTCCTCCTTTTCGAGCAAATTTTTCAAAAGCAACCGTCCTTTTCTTAACCGTGTCTTAACTGTATTTTCGTTAAGTCCTGTAAAGCTTGCCACTTCCTTAACCGACAGTTCCTCGTAATAGTAGAAATAAATGACTTCTCGGTACGAAAGGGGCAACGAAAAAACAGCAGCTGCTAATCGCTCTTCATCACTTTTCAACAAAACTTCGTATTCTGGTGTTTGTTCTGTTGTTTCGATTTCCTCCGCCACTTCCGACGGATAAACATGCTTTGCGTGCCAGCTTTTCAAAAAGTCCTTACCTCGATTAATGGCGATTCGGTACAGCCACGCTTTGGCAGAGGATCGCGTTTGATATGTATGGTAAGACTGAAACGCTCTAACAAAAACCTCTTGCGTTAAGTCTTCCGCTATTTGTTTATCTTTAACGTAAGAATAAACAACACGGAGAATCGCTGTGCCGTACTCTTCCATCCAAGCAATTAGTTGATGTTCCCGCATTTCTGCCGTTTCGATTTCTCCTATTTTCCCTGGTAACGACTCCACATCTTCACCTCCTTACTTTATAAACGATGCACACACGAAAATGGTTTTCTTTTTTCGCTTTATCTTTATTGAAAGATCTCGATCACCAAAAATGTACCAAATGAACATCGTTTACATAATGTATAAAGACTTTTGCGGAAATCACAAACATCCAAACGGCCACATTTGGAACAAAAATGATTGACAACGTATAGGATAATTTAGCATCTTCTCTATCGTCCAGGTAGTGTCAAAACTTCTATGAAAACCTTATTTGGATCTAACACTACTACCATTTATTAGGTGGAAAGGCCGCGCTATCGCTCTTGACAAACACGCCAATGGTTTATTCAGAGGTCAATCAAGGGC
>NZ_SNUY01000083.1:0-9149 GCF_004376175.1 Halalkalibacterium halodurans
GCACAGCATTTCTTCGCAGAGAACCACATATCGTTTGACGTAAAACAGGTCATCGGGCTAACAAATGAAGACGATGTCTCTAGAGAGTATCGACCTCTCAAGCAAATCATCGAGAGACTAAATCGCACGTTTAAAGGGAATTATCGATCGACGCACGGCTTTGGTTCTGAACAAGGATCTGTTTCTTTTGTGACATTGTTTGTGGCTTACTTTAACTTCTTACGTCCACATTCTTCACTCGAAGGGAAAGTGCCAGTAACAATTCCAGAATTAGAAAAGCTACCAACCATGCCAGCGAGGTGGACAGCCCTTATTGGATTAGCTCAAGACTGGATTCAACAACAGTCAGCCTAACTTTTGTTTAGCTGAGCCCTATTCAGCTATCGGCGAAGCGAACTCTTGACAAACCGAACTTGCCAATGGTTTAAAATGGAAAAAGTCAAGGGTTTATTTAGCATGCCTTCTTTTGTTCCCTTCGCCCTTGATTGACCTCTGAATAAACCATTGGTGTGTTTGTCAAGAGCGATAGCGTGGCATTTCCACCTAATAAATGGTAGGTAGTATGAACCGTGCTAGTTTTTCATAGAACTTTTGGCACTACCCATTGAATCGTTTTCTTATTACTTTAACACGGAATAACCATTTTTTGTATCCGTTCTAATTCTTTAAGGACATTTCCTCACCATTTTTTATAAGTCCCATCTTTCCCATGCGCATAGATAAATGCCCCTCGCATCAACACAGGGCCTATAAAGCGTTTGCCGTTTTCATTAACGAATTGTATCTTCTCCTTTTGTGAAATGGTTCTCTTTTTATTCGAAACCGCATGAATTTATTCCAACCTACTTGACCAATTAAACCGGTCTGATCAAACAGAAATTGTTGTAGTATGTCGTTACCTTCTATGCAATAGCGAATAGCCTCTTTCATCTCAGCATTCATAAATGACATGAAAAACCCCCTTTAGAGATAGTATCCAAAGGGGAACGGGAGTTCATTATTCACGCGGCCAACTTTTACTTTTTTAACTCCTATTGATTTTTCACAGGGTGAAAGTACACATGCTCCGGAAAATCCGTAATTATGCCATCGACTTTTAGTTCAAACAACCGGTTCGCTTGCTCTTGCGTTCTGGATGTGTAAGGGAAGATCTTCATGCCGACTGCGTGAACACGACTCACTAGCTCAGGTGTTACGATCGTCATGTTCGGATTAAAATAATCGGCATAGGTCGAAAATTCCTCCAGCTGTTCATCGGTCACATTCGCCCAGCTAGGTCCTGCTAACACTCCATGAGGAATGTGGGGCAAAAGCTCCTTCGATTTTTTCATCGATTCATGGTTGAAGGATTGAATAATCACTTTATGGTTACTACTCCGATCCATCTTGCGCTCCTTTAAGGCTTCCGCTACCTTCTCCTCCATACCTGGGTACCGCTCAGGCGATTTTAACTCGATTAAAAGCCCAACCTTCCCGCGAAAAGCATCTAACGTTTCTTCAAATGTAGGCACCTTCTCCCCAACAAAATCTTCATGAAACCAGCTGCCCGCATCAAATTGTTTAATCTCGTCTAACGTCAGGTCACTTACATAGCCATGACCACTTGTCGTGCGATCAACGGTTAAGTCATGCATGAGAACAAGCTCGCCATCCTTTGTCATATGGACGTCAAATTCAATGTAGTCTACCTTCATGTCAAACCCTTTTTGAAAGGCAGCCATGGTGTTCTCCGGGGCATGTCCGGAAGCTCCACGATGAGCAATGTTGATCATTTTTTGTTGATCTCCTTTAGAGTTGGGGTTCGTCTGGGCTGAGACTGTAGGGACAGTGAACATAGTGATGACCATTACTACGGCGACAAAAAAGGTAAGGGTTCGCTTCATCATAAAAGATCACTCCTTATCGTTTGTTCCTTTAGCGTACAGAACAGATATAAAGGTGATGTTAAAGGAAGTTTAAAAACATCTAAAAAACCAATATTTCCACATTACATTGTAGAGGTCCCTTTTCATAAGGTGGGATAACACGTAGAAAAAAACACCGTCTTTTTGAAAGAGCTGCTTTCTTTGCATGATAAATAGAGAAGTTCAATGAAATAGAAATAGGGCCGTATGCCCAACATACGACCCCCGCTTTCTACATTAGGTTTTCGATTTGGCTACCGCTTTACGATCATCACTCCATAAGCCTCCAATGAGGTAGCCCCTGTTAATTCCTTCCCTGTTAACAGGTCAGTTCCTTCGCCTATTTCCAATTCTACTGTAGATGCATTGTGGTTCATGATAAAAAAGTAAGAAGCGCCGTCCTTTCGTCTCTCCGTCACTTCCACGCCTTTTGGAACATTCAATAATGGAGCGATTTCCTTTTCCGCACAAACCGTCTTCATGAAATCCGTTAAAAAGGCTTGATCAGGGCATGTTCCTACGTAATACGCTTTTCCTTTTCCATAAGCATGACGCGTAATGACGGGTGTACCTGCATAAAAATCAGAGCCATATTCAGCCAGCACGTCTGCACCCTCTGAATGAATAATATCAAATAACAACCGGCACTCATAGGTACCTGTTAGACTACCGGTATCATTTGTTATCACAATCTGATTTTTTACTTCAGGTGGCAGAGCATCGATTTCCTCTACCCATATTCCAAGGAGATCTCTTAGTTCGCCTGGATAACCGCCAAGAGTGACAAGATCATGCTCATTCACGATTCCACTAAAGAACGTTGTCACAAACGTTCCCCCATTTTGAACAAACTCTTTTACACGATCGGCATACCCTGATTTCACCATATACAATACAGGAGCAATGACAATTTCATACTTGCTTAAATCCTCATCGACTCCAATCATGTCGACCGGGATATTTTCATCAAATAAGGCGGCGTAATAGTTGTGAACTTCTTTTACATAATCCAATGCCTTGGATGGGCCGCTTGATAGCTCCGTCGCCCAGCGATTTTCCCAGTCAAACACGATCGCCACCTTCGCTTGCACACGTGCATCGAGCAATGCATCGGAAAGGTTGCCCAACTCCTTGCCAAGTGCAGCCGTCTCTCGGAATACCCTTGTATTCTCATGACCCACATGCTCGATGACGGCTCCATGGTATTTTTCACAAGCTCCAACCGATCGCCTCAATTGAAAAAACATCACTGTATCTGCCCCACGGGCCACCGCTTGATAGCTCCATAAGCGCATCACACCCGGGCGTTTCAACGAATTATAAGGCTGCCAATTTTGCTGGCTTGGCGTCTGCTCCATCAGCATAAATGGCTGTCCGCTTTTTAAGCCTCTCATAAGATCGTGAGCCATCGCCGTAAAGCTTACAGGCGTATCATACGCAGGGTAGTTGTCCCATGACACGACATCCATTTCCTTACCCCATTTAAAATAATCCAGCTCTTTATACGTACCCATTAGATTCGTTGTTACTGGAAGGTTAGGCGTATGTTTTTTCAACGCGTCCCTCTCAAGTTTAAAGCACTCTAGTAAGCTATCGGACTGAAAAATGCGATAATCTAAAGAGATGCCTTGGAAATTCGTAGAATCCCCCTCCCATTCTTCACTTAACGCATTCGGAGGGACAATTTCATCCCAATCATAAAACGTATGCCCCCAAAAGCGAGTGTTCCATTCTTTATTGACATTTTGTAAAGTCCCGTACTTTTGCTGGAGCCATTTTCGAAAGCTGGCAGCACAGTTGTCACAATAACAATAGCCACCATATTCATTGGACACATGCCAAATTAATACGCCAGGATGATCCTTATATCTTTCACCTAATCGATCGGCCATCCGTTCTGCATACTTTCGATACGTTGGGCTGTTCGGGCAAGAATTGTGCCTGCCGCCAAATGCACGTTTTCTCCCTTGATAATCAACCCTTAGGACGTCTGGATACTTTTTTGCCATCCACGCAGGATGTGCCGCTGTACTCGTGGCCAAACAAGTATAAATTCCGTTTTCATACAACCGATCAATTTGCTCATCCAGCCAAGTAAAATCATAGGTTTCTTCATCAGGCTGATTTAACGCCCATGAAAAAACATTTAATGTGGCCACATCAATTCCTGCTAGTTTAAACATACGGATATCTTCGTCCCAGACCTCTTTCTCCCACTGCTCCGGATTATAATCTCCACCATACCAAATTTTTGGTAGCTTTTCGTTGATCATATCCTATCACCTTTTCCTTTGTATCATAATAATTACATTGTATGCGATTACAAAGCGGGATTATATATAATATAATAGAAAGAGATATAAAAATAAGGAACTCTTTATTGATTGCTTGGAGGGAAGGGGTCCCAATGAAAAAACACGTTCTCATCCCATTAAATGAAAATAAACTACCCCTTTTCGCTGAAACGATTGGGTTTAATCCTGTACAAGAATATGTCACACGGCCAAATGGCTACCCTTATTACCATTGGATTCAAACAGTGAGCGGACAAGGCTCCATCATGTTTCAAAATAGACAGATCAACTTGACGACGAATAACGGGGTCCTCCTCCTGCCACATATCCCCCACTCGTATCAAAACGCGCAAAGTGATTCCACTCCATGGCAAACACTGTATGTAACCTTTAGCGGGACGATGGTGAAAGAGGTGTTGATTACACTGGAACTGTATCAATCTGCTTTTTTTCACTGGAATCAAGAAGCTCCGATATCCACATTCCTTGCGAAAGTATTGAAACAAAGCGACGAAACAAGAGACAGCTTTAGCATCAGTGCCTCTTCTGCGGTCTATGAATTCCTTCTGCTTTTAAAAAAGTATGGAAAAACGAATAATAGCAACGCAAAAGAGACGAATCACTTAGTGCGGTTATATTCACTGATTGATTGGATGAAGACTCAACTTTCCAACCCAGATGTAGGCCTTGATGAAATGGCACGCTTTATTAATACGTCCAAACGCCATTTGAATTCGCTGTTCCAAAAGAACTTCCACTTGACGCCCTATGCCTATTTTGTTAATTTGCGAATCCAACAATCAAAAAAGCTCTTATTAGAAGACAACTGTGCCACCATCGGTGAGATTGCCAAGCAAGTGGGGTTTCGCTCGACAAGCCACTTTGTCGCCACTTTCAGGAAGATGGTCGGCATCCCTCCGGAAAAATACCGTCAGCTCAATGGAGGGGTTTGACTTTTGCAGCAAAGGAAAGGCCGATGGACCAACGCTTGAAGAGGGAGCTCAAAAAAGAAACGGCGAATCCCATCGTGCGGACTCGCCATCTAATTTACATGTACTTATCGAAGCCTATACGAGTTTTCAGCCGTATAGTATTTCCAATCCCAGAATATGTTCCCCTGTGCGAGAATGATAAGCTCTAACCATAGTTCGAAATTCCTGTTAAGGAAGTATAGATAGTTTGAGCTTTTGCTTCATCAAATGTCATGTCTAAATACTTACAGACAGTCGGTCTTGAAACTTTCAGCTCCTTAGCGATTTGTGCTACTTTAAACTTTCTCTTACGTAATTCATGGATCTTTACATATAAAACTAACTTCTCCTCCAAAACCCTAACCCCCAGTAAAATAACATTACTATCTATTTTACTAAAGTAGTAGGTTGATTGAGCAAAAGTGTAAAATCTTATCGAGCAAAAACTGTCAACTTCATTCTAGCGTTTACACCGACTAGGAATGTATCAAATTAAATGCCAGCGATGGGCTTCTCAAGAATTGTAAATCCGTCTCCTGCGGTGTAGCTACTATTCAAAACCTGTGAACCAACAAAGCCAAAAATGAAACTTGCTGCAATGAGAGTTAAAAAGACACTTTTCATGCGCCCCCTACCTCCTCATATAAAGATGGAATTTTTTGTTGGGCGTTTAACCCTTCCTCGTAATATTTCGACGCCAATTGATAGATGCCTTTTTTAAAATGCTAAATTTCTTACAAATTTTACATACCTAAAAATCAAAATGAGATAAGGGTAAATGGTGGGCATTTATCTGTCATTCAAATTGGAAACAAAAAAATTACCCCGTGTATCTCACGGGGCTATCTAAGCTTGTACAAGTTGCTAATGCTTCCATTTTGACCAAGATGAAATACAATTAATTAAAATCCACCTATTCTAGGCTTTTCAAGAGTGGTGAAGCCGTCTCCTGAGCTACATTGACTTTGCAGTTCTTGAGGGTTAGCAAAACTGAACAACAAACTTGCTACAATGATAGTTAAAAAGACACTTTTCATGCGCTCCCTACCTCCTCATATAAAGATGGAATTTTTTGTTGGGCATTTAGCCCTTCTTCGTAATATTTCGACGCCAATTGATAAAATCCTTCTTTTTTGTAAAAACGAGCCGCGTTAAATGCCAAATCTTCGACATCATGCCACAAACTTTGCTCTTTCAACACTTTTAGCCCTTCATCAATCGACAATTCTTTTTGGTCAAAATAAACAGCGTGAATAATTTCGAGCTTTACTTGATAGATTTTGTCGTTTGTTTCGTTTGCCAGTTGTACTGCATCCTCAAACCATTTTACTCCCTCTTGTAAGAATCCCATTTTAAATAAAACTCTGCCTAACATATATTTAATTCTTAAATAAGTTTCTTTTTTATTTTCTTGTGGAAAATCAAAATCAAGTGCCTTTTCAAAACAATCCCTAGCTAGTTCGAGTTTCTCTTGCACCTCATAACAGAGGCCTAAATTATAGTAACCGAGTAATTCGATAAATGTTTGATTAGAGTCTACTGCAATAAGAATCGCCTTTTTATACAACTTTTCAGCCGCAAGATATTGATTTAAATCTAATTTATTTGCCGCAATGATCATTTGAGTTAATGCGATTCTACTTACATAGTTCTCTTGCTTTAAATAAATATCTAATGCTTTTTCTGCATGGTTTATCGAAAAGAAATTTTGATCTATACTTTGATAGGCAACTGCAAGTTGAAAATGAAATTCAGCGTGTTCGATTTCGTCTGGAATCGTAGTGAGATGATTTTCTGCCTTATGATAAAGACGTATGGCATGGGTGAAGTTATTCATGTTGAATTCATAGAGGCCACTAAAAAAGTAGTAATAATACTGTAGAAGGTTGTCTGTATCTGCTCTCTCCGTCTGATCCTTAAGGCTTTCCAAAATGGTGCCCGATTCATCATATTGCTCGAGTAATAGCTTGTACCTTGAGTCAATCAAGTTGTAATACAGTAGGACATTTTGATCTTCCTCCATGTCATCCATGGCTTTCTGAAGATCGTGTTTCATGATCGCCGCTTTTTTTATGTCTTGACGCTTGATGGTGTCATACCATTCATTTAGCCTGTTGGCTACTTCACTACTAGCAACTCTTTCAACCATCGGAACCCCTCCCTTTATTGGATGTCACGAAGCATAGATTTACCTACTTTCATCTTAAAGATAGGTATCTTTTACATCAATCATCAAAATTAGCGCACAATGTAAATAATTGAGAGGTTAGAGACGAAAAATGCCAAGTTGTGACCTTTTACGCCCTTGTCCATTAAAATACTTATATCTTTGGTTGTGTCCGATTATTAATAATATCGACAAAATATGGAGCTTTTTACAGCTGTGGTGTTTAAGCTGATCTAAATATTCCGAAAGTTGATGCTAATGCCTGGCCGAAGGTTGACCGATATAATGACCAGAAGTATAAAATCTGGAGAAAGGAAAAGACGTCCCCCATAAATGTGAAACTACGCCAACAGTTTCACAGGAGACGTCCACCCCAAAAAAGATTATGGTCATTATATCAAATTATTCCTTGGTTGAGAAGCAATCTGGCGTTTTTTGTTAGAAGTACGGAACGAATCCCCTGCCCTTGTTGTGGAGGAACACTTTCAGTGGCAGGAAGCCGGAAACGTGCATGGTATAAAAGCAGTGGCGAGCGCTCCAGGCTTGTGATTCGAAGGCTATATTGTGAGGCATGCGATAAGATTCATCATGAACTCCCTGATATTCTTGTGCCTTATAAAAGGTATGATGCGGAGAGTATAGAAGGTACCGTTTCTACACCACCACGTACAGAGGCAGCGGTGGATGAAGCAACCATCTTTCGATGGAAGAACTGGTTTCAGGTGTGGGTGGCGTATGCCATCGGCTGCCTCCGGTCTATCGCGATACGTTTTGATCTGCCTGTGGAGGAATTGTCCGAATCTCCACAAACCGTACTTCACTCCCTGGGACAATATGTAGGTATGGAGGAGGGATGGCTGAAGAGAGCTGTCCGTTCCATGACAAATTTAAATCTTTGGGTCACAGACCCGTTCCGCATTTCTGGCCGGACTGCTCTGGAGTAAACTCATGCTATACCAATGAATGGGAGGCATGAGAAGATGAAAAGTCAACGGAAAGCGGAAGAAACAGCCGCGGAACGTATGCAGTTAATCTCCCCTCTTTTGGCGGAGGGGTTGGATGCTGGCAAAGCAAGGAAAATCAAGGCTGATATCTGTGAAAGAGCAGGTGTTTCGGAAAGGACCATCCGCCGGTATCTTTCCCAGTACCGTAACGAAGGGTTCGAAGGCTTAAAGCCGAAGGAAAAAGGAAGAAAACCTGCCAGGACAGGGATCCCTCCTGCTTTACTGGAGGAGGCTATCCTTTTGAGGAGGGAGGTTCCGGGGCGGAGTGTCAGCCAGATCATTCAGATTCTTGAGTGGGAAGGAAAGGCAGAGCCGGGAGAATTAAAAAGGAGTACGCTCCAGGAAAAACTGGCTGAACGGGGCTACAGTTCCCGGCAAATGCGGATGTATACAAGCAGTGGAGTTGCCGCAAGAAGATTTCAAAGAAGGTACCGGAACAGCCTTTGGCAGTCTGATATCAAGTATGGCCCCTTTCTACCGATTGGTCCCAACGGGACCAATAAGCAGGTATACCTAGTCTTGTTTATTGATGACGCCACAAGATATGTTCTTCATGGTGAGTGGTATCCCACACTGGATCAGTCCATTGTCGAAGACTGCTTCCGTAAAGCGATACAAAAGGCGGGACTGCCTGAGGCCGTCTACTTTGATAACGGAAAACAGTACCGGACGAAGTGGATGGGGCGAACCTGTTCTAAACTGGGTATCCGTTTATTATACGCAAAGCCGTACTCACCTGATTCGAAAGGGAAGGTGGAAAAGTTTAATAGGAACGTTCAGGCCTTTATGGATGAAGCAATGTTGGAAAA
>NZ_SNUY01000083.1:9159-13842 GCF_004376175.1 Halalkalibacterium halodurans
ATTGGATCAGTTTAACCATCTCTTCCAGGCCTGGCTGAGTGAATGTTATCAGAATAAACCCCACTCTGCTTTGGACGCAGCCAGTCCTGAAGCTGCGTTCCGGTCCGATTCCAAAACGCTTCGTTTCCCTGAGGTGGATGTACTGGCCAATGCCTTTTTGCATTGCGAAGAAAGAAAAGTAGATAAAGCAGGCTGTATCAGCTTTATGGGCAAGAAATACGAAGTGGGTCTCTTGTTTATTGGCAGGAAGGTACAAGTGGTTTATGACCTGGCGGACATTTCAGAAGTAACCATTGAATATGAAGGGCATTCTCCGTGGAAAGCAAGAGAACTGGAGATCGGAGAGCGCGCAGGCAAAAGACCAGTTCTGCCGGATCACCTTCTGATCCAGGAAACAGACCACTCCCGATTACTACAGGGAGCTGAACAAAAACTGGAAGAACGGAAACAGATTCAAGCCCCTGCCGTCTCCTACCGGAGAGTAAGGAAGGAGGAAAACGGCTATGTTTGAAGCTTTTTATGAATTAACTCATACACCCTTTTCCCGGGCTATTCCAACGGAAGAGCTATATAATTCCTACCTGCTGGAAGAGACACTGGGCAGATTGGAATACGCTGCGGAACGCCAGCTATTTGGAGTCGTTACAGGGGATTGCGGCACAGGAAAAACAACCACGATTCGTCGGTTTATGGATGGGCTGGATCCTTCCAAGTTCTCGCTTTTATATATTTCCGATTCGAAGCTGACGCCCAGGAACTTTTACAGAGGCGTTCTTGAACAGCTCGGCTGCGAATCTAAGTTTTATCGAGGAGATGCGAAGAGGCAGCTCCACAAAGAGATTGAACTGATGCGTGGAATCCATGGTATTCAGCCGATTGTAGTAGTGGATGAAGCCCATTTACTGGACCGTGAAATGCTTGAAGAGGTTCGGTTCTTATTGAATTTTAAAATGGATGCTCAAAGCCCGATGGCCCTTATACTGGTCGGCCAAAACGAACTTTGGGACCGCCTGAAGCTCCAGTCTTATTCGGCGATCCGCCAGCGAATTGACTTACAGTGCAAGCTGGTTCATTACGACCGTTCAGAGACAAAGGAATACATGAAGCGCCATCTGTCCTATTCCGGTGCGAAGCAGGAGATTTTTTCGGATGGGGCAGTAGATTGTATTTATAATTTTTCTAGTGGTTCCGCCCGGCTGATTAACAAAGTGTGTACCCATAGTCTTTTATACGGGGCACAGAATAAGCGCAGGATTATCGATGATCATATGGTGAAACAGGTGATAGAAGGAGAACTATCTTGATGTGGGAATGTCGGTTTATCGCCTATTCTAAGCTTATGAAGTGTTGGCTTTTGGTAAAAGGGGAATATGGCCGCTTCCTGTATGAGGGAACCCGATTTTATATGCGTTTTGATGAAGGAGTCTTCCTTCCTTGTCAGCTCGAATTCGATAGACAGTGGTATGTGACCATCGGTGATGAGGGCATACGACTTAATTTGAGAAAGAACGAAGAATACCAAGTTTATATGTAATTAATAGGGAAGCGATGCACAACCAAGCTTCCCTTTCATTTGGACAAAATAGGGAGCAATATCGGGACAAAGTTTCCCATCTTCCGCATGACTTTATATGGCGTCAGTAACACTGTGGAATTTAACAAATGTTTTAACAACAAAGGGAGAAAAAAGAGGAAAGAAAGCCTCACACTTTGCCCAAAATGTGAGGGAATTAGAAGGTTCGTCGTTTGTTTCCCAGTCTATGTTTCATGCGGTAGATGAAAATACCGACGAATGCGCCTACAGTATCAATGAGCACATCACGGATTTCCCCGGATCGCCCAGGAATAAAGAGCTGGTGCACTTCATCGGAAATGGCATACAGCATGCAAATAAGCAAAGCTAAGCCACTATTCTTTTGATTCGGGCGGGTTTGTCTTAAAGCATGAAACACGAGTAATCCGAGGGTAAAATAACTGAAAAAATGAGCGAGTTTACGGATAATCGTATGAAATTGCTCAAGGTCCAGCTGGACATGTGGGAGAAGTTGTTGAATCGCAGCAAGAAGAAACTCCGTAACCCCTGAGCTTAGCTTTGCTGAATCAGTGGCTGGTTGATGAGAAAAGTAAAAGATCAAGGTCATCCATAGAATGACAGCAAGCCAAGAGAAACGTTTATGCATATCGGTAGTCCTTTGCTTCTAAAATCGAATAGGAAAGAGGCCAAGCCAACTGGCTTAACCTCTAATTCGGCTTAATCACGGGTGTACAAGTCACGTGTATAAACTTTTTCCGCTACTTCTTTTAAATCGTCTGATAAACGGTTAGCTACAATGACATCAGACATCTTCTTAAACTCAGCAAAGTCTTCGATGACTTTTGAACCGTCAAATTCAGTTGCATCCAAGGCTGGTTCATAAACGACAACTTCCACACCTTTGTCTTTTAGCCGTGTCATCACATCTAGAATCGCGGACTGTCTAAAGTTGTCGGAGCCCGTTTTCATCGTCAGACGGTAGAGTCCGACGACTTTCGGCTCCCGCTTTAAGATCATATTGGCAACATGATCTTTTCGGGTGTCGTTCGCATCTACAATCGCCCCAATGATGTTATTTGGCACATCCTCGAAGTTCGCCAGTAGTTGCTTCGTATCTTTCGGTAGACAGTAGCCGCCATAGCCGAACGAAGGGTTGTTGTAATGCGTTCCAATTCGTGGATCCAGCCCGACCCCATCGATGATTTGCTTCGCATCAAGCCCTTTTATTTCCGCATACGAATCAAGCTCATTAAAGAACGCCACTCGCATCGCCAAGTACGTATTGGCAAACAGCTTAATCGCCTCAGCCTCGGTCGAATCGGTAAACAATACGTCGATGTTCTCTTTGACCGCCCCTTGCACGAGCAGAGCTGCAAATATTTTCGCCCGTTGCGTCCGCTCCCCGACTACAATACGAGACGGGTGTAAATTATCATATAGGGCTGAACCTTCCCGTAAAAACTCTGGGGAGAAAATAATATTCTTTGTATTGAAGCGCTCGTTCACTTCCCGTGTATATCCGACAGGAATCGTCGATTTGATCACCATCACTGCATTTGGATTAATCGACAACACATCAGAAATAACAGCTTCTACAGACGATGTATCAAAGTAATTTTTTTCTGGATCATAGTTTGTTGGTGTCGAGATTACGACAAATTGGGCGTCTTTAAACGCTGCTTCTTTATCCGTCGTTGCCGTTAAATTCAACTCTTTCGTCGCGAGAAACTCCTCAATTTCACGATCGACAATTGGAGACTTACAGTTATTAATCATATCCACTTTTTCTTGCACAATATCATAGGCAATCACGTCATTATGCTGCGCCAATAACACAGCATTGGATAGCCCGACGTAGCCAGTTCCTGCGATAGTGATATTCATTCGTTCCTACACATCCTTATGGTCTCGATCTCTTTTTTCCTGTCAGCCGACAGGATTTAAGGAAAAGCCGAAAAGAAAGTGCCCTATTTCTGGATAAGGACACCCGCTTCTACATTGTAATATGTTTTAAACCAGTCGACAAACTTTTTTAAGCCTTCGTCAATGGAGGTGGACGGTGTAAAGCCTGTAGCCTGCTGCAAATCATCAATATCGGCATACGTCGCTTGGACATCTCCTGGCTGCATCGGCAAAAACTCTTTTTTCGCTTCGATGCCTAAATGCTTTTCTAACGTTTCGATAAAGTCCATCAGCTTCACGGGCTGATTGTTTCCAATGTTGTAGATTTTATAAGGAGCATAACTCGAGCTGGCCATAGGATGTTCAAAGTCCCAATTTGGATTAGCTTGTGGCGGCTGTTCAAGGAGTGCGACAACCCCATCGACGATATCATCAATGTAGGTAAAATCCCGCATCATTTCCCCATGATTAAAGACTTTGATCGTTTGGCCTTCGACTATATTTTTCGTAAATGAGAAGTACGCCATATCTGGACGCCCCCACGGTCCGTAAACCGTAAAGAAGCGGAGTCCTGTAGTCGGAATTTGATAAAGATGACTATAGGAGTGAGCTAACAGTTCATTCGCCTTTTTTGTCGCAGCATACAAGCTAACAGGATGATTCACTTCATCCGAAGTAGCGAACGGCATTTTCCGATTCGCACCGTATACCGAGCTCGAAGACGCATAGATCAAATGCTTCACATTAAGTTCCCGACACGACTCTAATAGATTCGTAAAGCCAACAAGATTCGAATCAATATACACATGCGGATTTTTCAAACTGTACCGTACCCCTGCTTGTGCCGCAAGATTGATGACATGGGTAACCTCTTTATCTAAGAATAGCTGACGCAAGCGGTCACGCTCGGTTAAATCCATCTTGTGAAATTCAAAATTCCCAAGCTCTCTAAGCTGTAATAAACGATCATTTTTCAACTGAGGATCATAATAATCATTTAAATTATCGATTCCCAACGACAAAGTACCCTTCTTCGAGAAGGCGTTTCGCTACGTACATGCCGATGAAACCGGCAGCGCCTGTGACTAGGATTTTCATAACTAACCTCCCTCTATAAATTACGTATTGTCAAAACTTTATATAAAAATAGGTTATTAAATCCTATGTTAGAGGGCTTTATAAGCAAAAAAATTGCCACCCCCTGATTTCTGTAGATAATTGAGGTTACCATACACCCAATTCCAGAA
>NZ_SNUY01000084.1 GCF_004376175.1 Halalkalibacterium halodurans
AGTTCATGTACTTTATCTAAAAGTTCTTGGTTAGCGTGATGTAATTGTTCAATGGACTCATGATCAAATCGTGTATAAAAGCGAGATAAACTTGGTTGAGAAGCTAAGGAGTCAGTCCCAATCATTTGGGTGAAAACAGGATCATTCGTCAATTGATCGGCCGCATCATCCTCAGCATAACCAGCGATGAGTTGATAAATCTTTTGACGAAAGAGATTTTCATTCGAATGAAGATAGTATTTTCTCTCGTCATTCAAATGCAGGTGTTGAACAAGAGTCTCAGAGAATCCGATTTTTTCATCAAACTCTCGAAAAACGAATTCACCTGTATCAGAAGAAAGAGAGCCTCCATCAGTTGACAATTTAATTTGACGATTGAAATCTAGTGTTAGTTGCGGTAAAGTAGCCATTATAAGAATCCTTTCTGTGGTTATTTCGTAGTTGCTTTAACCATATCAGAAATGGATTCTTTTTTCATTTATTTGATGCATGGACCATTTAGCTCAATTACTTGATAGATAAGCATTATTTGGTTATCAAAGATTTTTTATGAATAATTCAGGATTAATTTATATGTACGTACAATTTCCCCTTGCATACACAAGGAAAAGTGGGTTATACTATCCATATAAATTTTATATTAAAGGGATGACCGTCCCGAACCAAAACCACCTGTTTAAATCAGCTACCAACTGAAGGTGGTTTTTTCTTTTCTATTTGTAGAAAATTGTATCACTATCACGTAACTTCCACAATACGCAGATTACTAGAAAAAAAGAAACCCTCACCGCATGAAAAAAACCCCCTTGATTTTTCATCAAAGAGGTTGGATATGCTCCTGAAGCTCTGCCACAAGATAATGAATGCAATCATTATCCGTAAACTTATCATCATCAGCTAGATACACCGTATAATCCTCGGCTTCCTGCTCCGACAACGTCAACTCATACCCATTCACATTCAGGAATGTTTCAAACACTGTAAGAGCCGTTCTCTTATTCCCATTATGAAAGATATGACCCCTCGCTATCGAATGATAATAGCAACACGCCTTTTCAATCAGGGAAGGATACTGCTCTTCATCAAAATACTCACTCTTCGGTCGTTCCAACATATACTCAAACTTGTCGGGGAATTTTATTCCAGCATCTTCTCCTTCTCCATACAACTCCATTAACGTATAATGAATAACCATTATTTCTTCCCCTGTTAGATACACAATGTCAATCGGTAACTCCCCCTTATTCTTCTCTATCTATCCCGAAGGTTTCGAAGGGCATTGTCATACTTGCCGATCGCTCGGTTCATCGCTTGTAAGACTTCTGGCCGAACTCCATTCGGAATAGAACGATTAACTTTTTTCATGACAATCTCGCCCCTTTCTTCATCAAAGCTCACTTCAATCTCATCACCTTTATTCATCTGCAACGCCTTTGTTATATCCTTCGGTATCCCAACAGATAAACTGTTCCCAACTTGATTAATACGTCGAGTATAGCGTTTCTCCTTTTTTTCCAACATCTCCACGCTCATTTCCATCATAATCTCCTTTCAGTATCAACGGAAAGGGCAATTTTTATACCTTTTCCGTATATATAATTATGATTGTATAAACAATTATAACACTCATTCCCATAAAAACAAGTTGCGAAACAACAAAAAGGGGCTTTATAAGCCCCCGAAACTATCATACGCCTTCATAATATTATCTTGGTTCAATCCTATGTACCTCATTGTCTCGGAAGGATGCCGATGATTAAAAATCTGTTGCACCACCGCCACATCTTTTGTCCGCTGATAAAAATGATAACCGAATGTTTTTCGCAAGGTATGAGTTCCGATTTCTTCAAGCCCCACCTTCTTCGCCACCCCATTCAAAATACGGTACGCCTGAATACGACTAATCGGCTTATTGGTTCTCGTACTTTTGAAAAGATACTGGTTCGGCTTCAATCGCAACTCCATACAATATTTTTCAATCTCTCTTTGCAACACAGGGAGAATAACAACCCTTCTCGTCTTCCCTGTTTTCTGTTCC
Source organism: Halalkalibacterium halodurans (assembly GCF_004376175.1). GTDB lineage: Bacteria > Bacillota > Bacilli > Bacillales > Bacillaceae_D > Halalkalibacterium > Halalkalibacterium halodurans. The sequence continues at coordinate 2,039 of NZ_SNUY01000084.1, forward strand.
TTCACTCTCACAAAATCTTTGTCCAGTACATCCTTCACCTTCAACGGTAAAATATCGGATATTCTCAAACCTGAATTAATCCCGAATACAAACAAAAAATAATCTCGATACGAACGCCGAAGCAAATGCCCTTTAATTTCCTGTACCTTTTCCAAGTCTCGAATTGGTTGAACGGTATTCAATTTTATCCCCCCATTTTGTTACATATGATGAACATTTCTCGCAAAAATGTTACATCACGAAAGCATTATACCTTCTCATTACTTGATAAATCAACGGTTATCCCCCCCTTATGTAACAAAGGCACGACTTTGTTACCTTATTTTTACCCATAAAAAAAGACCCCACCGAAAAAAACGGCAGGGTACTTTAAAAGGGTATCCCATTTTTGGTACACCCTTTTTGTTATACTTTTTCAATTTCGATTTTCTGACTGCTGCTTAAATTCACATCCACCGCATTCAAGATGTTCTGTGTTTCCGCAAACGCCCCAATCTGTTTCCCATCCACTATCACTCGATAAAGGTCGGGCTTCGTCTCTCTCTTTTTCTTCTTCAATCCCAACGTCTTCTCCAATCCCAACACATGAGCTTCCGCAATTCGTCTCAAAAAGGCTTTGCTCTTTAACAATTTCGCATCCGCTTTATGGTCAACAAATAAATTCTCCGTCAAGATCGCTGACATCCTCGTTTCTCTCAATACCGCAAAATTCGCTCTTTTCTTTCCTCTATCTCGAACCCCTAAATGATTCACTATCGCATGGTGCATCGAGTTCTGATACGCAACCGTTCTCTGTCCTACATTCCCATTAAAAATAAAGGACTCAAACCCCGTACCCCCTCCCGCATTACAATGAACCGACACAAAATAGTCAGCCTTCCACTCATTCGCCATCCTTGCTCTTTCCGTCAACACAGCAGTCGGCTCTCTTATGCTTGATGAAAGTGTCGAAGAAGAGCGAGTCGAAGCTCTTGCTGAGAGCTTTGCCGAAGAAATTAAGGCGGCACACGAAGACAAAGCAGCTAATGTACAAGTTGTACAAAACAGTGAAATCGTAGCAGATATTACGATTGAATAAGGTAGAATGCGATGAGCAAAGGCTTGTCGCATTTCTTTTTTTATTATTTGAAAATTTATTATTGAAATTGTTTACGCTTACATTTATAATACAGATAAATCGATTTAGTAAACCGGTTTAGTAAATCGATTTAGAAGGTAGCTTTATAAAGGAGTTTTCATGAAAAAGGTTACGATGGTGGATGTCGCCAAAGAAGCGAATGTATCCAAAAGCACAGTCTCTCAGTACATTAACAAACGTTATGACTATATGAGTGTAGAGACGAAAAAGAGAATTAAAGAAGCGATCGAAAAACTTGGGTATCAGCCGAACTACATAGCTAAAAGCCTTAAGCAGAAGAAGACATCAACAATCGGTGTCATTGTCGCAAATATTCTTCATTCCTTTTCTACTCAAGTCATCCGAGCCGTTGAAGATTACTGCCATGAACATGATTTTCATGTCATTGTTTGTAATGCTGATGATGATCCTGAAAAGGAAAAGAAGTATGTCGAGATGTTGCAAGCTAAGCAAGTAGACGGGTTAATTGTTTTCCCAACTGGAGGCAATGTCGAGCTTTTTCAGCAGATGGTCGAGCAAAATTTCCCGCTTGTGTTTGTAGATAGAAGAATTGAAGGCTTAGACGTACCTAGTATTCTACTCGACAACAAAAAAGCAATAACTCTTGCAGTAGAACATTTGCTTGAGAGGAACTATAAACGGATTGGCATTATTACACCTTCCTTAATTCGTAAGATTACACCTCGTATCGAACGGGTTCAAGGCTATAAGGATGCCTTAGAAAAACACGGATTAGAACTAAATGAACAATACATGAAAAGTGTAGATGTTCCTCTTATGAAAGATACAGTAAAAGAGATGTTAGAACTTCCTGAGCCTCCTGATGCACTATTAGCAGGGAATGATTTAGCGTTGATGGAAGTCTTGAAATTAGTGAAAGAAGAAAGCCTCGATGTTCCTAGTAAGCTAGCAATCGTAGGCGTTGATGATGTTTCTTTTGCAAGCCTTTTCAATCCTTCGCTGACAACGATTGCACAGCCTGCTTTTGAAATGGGTACAGACGCAGCGGAACGATTATTGAACAGAATTAAAGGCTCTCCTGTAGAGCACAGCTGTGTAACGTACTATGAACCCGTTCTACGCAAGAGACAATCTAGTTAAAACAAAATAAGTAGATGGGAGAGCGATGATGAGAAAAGATGTTATAACAATTGGCGATGCCATGATTACATTTAATCCAGCAACGACCGGCCCAATGAGGTTTGTCCAAAGCTTTGAGCGAAAGGTTGGCGGAGCAGAGCTGAACTTTGCTCTAGGATGTGCTCGCCTAGGCTTACAGACGGGCTGGATCTCAAGGCTCGGTGCCGATGAGTTTGGCAGATTTATTAAAAATTTTGTACGCGGTGAAGGAATTGACATCTCTGAAGTAGAGCTAGTAGAAGGATGCCCGACTTCACTGAATTTTAAAGAGATTAGAGAAGACGGCTCAGGAACGACTCATTATTACCGTTATAATTCACCAACCCAAGTCCTGACAGAAGACACGTTAAATGAAGACTATATTAAAAACAGTAAAGTCCTTCATGTCACTGGGGTATTCGCAGCGATTGATAAAAAGAATCCAGGCACCTTGCTTGAAGCAGTGAAGCTTGCAAAAAAGCACGGCGTTACGGTTTCATTTGATCCAAACTTGCGCTTGAAGCTGTGGACGATTGAAGAAGCGAAAGCTGCTTTTCATTCGATTCTTCCTTATGTAGATATTATCTTATCTGGAGTTGAAGAAGCAGAACTGCTTTACGGCGAGAAATCAATAGACGAGTATATTGATATTTTCAAAGAATACGGGATTAGAGACATTATCCTGAAACGCGGAGCAGAAGGTTCAGTCGGCTACCGCGATGGCGAGCTGATTTATGCTGATCCTGTAAAACCTAAAGTGGTCGTCGATACAGTAGGCGCAGGAGATGGATTTAGCGCCGGCTACATTTATTCTTACTTAAATGGAAGCGCTCTCTGTGAATCGCTCGCATTTGCAAACTTAATCGGTTCGATGGTTGTAAGTGTTCAAGGGGATAATGAAGGGCTGCCTTATCTTGATGATGTGATGGTAAGGCTCGGTAAGAAAGAAGAAGTGGAAAGGTAGGCGGGTAACATGAAGCTGCAGCTTGCCCTAGATCGTTTAACAAAAGAGGAATGCACAGACATTCTTAAAGAAACGCAATCAGCAATTGATTTTATTGAAGTTGGAACGGGCGTGATTAAAGAATACGGCACCTCAATTATAAAAGAAATGAAGCAGTCGTACCCTAAACACATTATTGTAGCAGATATGAAAACATGTGATGCAGGGAAGGCTGAAGCAGTGCAGGCATTTGAAGCAGGTGCCGATATCACAACGGTTATGGCATTTGCCCATGATGCGACGATCCGAGACATGGTCGAGGTAGCGAAGAGTTATCAAAAGCGAGTAATGGTTGACCTCTTAGGGGTCGATAGCAAAGAGAGAATACATGAGCTTAAAGAATTAGGTGTTGATTTAGTTAGTCTCCACATCGGCAAAGATATGCAAGGGGATGGAAAGGCTGCCACAGCAGAGCTTTTCAGCTTACTTGAAGAGGTAAGAGCGGAGATGGAAGTGTCAGTGGCAGGTGGAATTAATGAAGAATCACTGCCGCAATTCCTTCAACACTCACCAGATATCTTAATTGTCGGCAGTGCGATCACGAAGGCAGATGATAAAGCCTCTGTTGCCCAGAAAATGAAGGAGATGATTTTAACTTGAAAACGACACTGAATACAGTAGCGAAAGAAGTAAATGAAGTCCTTCAACAGGTTAAAGAAGATCAAGCGATTGACCTCTCAAAAGCGCTCCTGCAGGCTAAACGGATTTTCGTTTTAGGAGAAGGGCGTTCTGGACTAATGGGCAAGGCCTTTGCGATGAGGCTGATGCATGCAGGGTTTCATGTTTACGCAGTAGGGGAGACAATCACACCAAGCATCCAGAAAGATGATCTGCTAGTAGCCATCTCAGGATCAGGCACCACAGGATCGATCGTTCAATTTGCAAAGAAAGCCAAAGAGGCAGGGGCTGAGGTTGCAGGAGTAACAACAGATGCCGCGTCTCCATTAGCAGAAGTGAGCAGCAATATGCTAATCATCCCAGCAGCAACGAAATACAGAAGAGAAACAGAGCCGGATACGATCCAGCCGCTCGGCAATCAATTTGATCAAAGTCTACATTTACTTCTAGATGCTATCATCATCTACACCGTGAAAGAAACAAGCAGCCATGAAGAGATGAAAAACAGGCATGCCAACTTAGAGTAAGGGAGAGAATCATAAATGACCGATATTAAAGTATCACAAGAAAAGCTTAAAGAGTTAGTTGTAAATAAATTAACGGATGCATCACTTGTAAGGGAACATGCTGAAATTGTAGCAGACGTTTTAATTCATGCCGATATGCGCGGCGTTAGTTCACACGGAGTTCTTCGTACAGAGCATTATGTAAAACGCTTAAATGAAGGCGGAATGAACCCGAATCCTGAGTTTAAAGTAACAGAAACAGGTCCATGTTCAGCGATCTTTGATGGAGATGACGGCATGGGGCACGTGGTAACAAAAGAAGCGATGGATGTTTCGATTGAAATGGCTAAAAAGAACGGAATCGGAATGGTTGGAATCACTAACAGCAGCCACTGCGGAGCTCTTTCATACTTTGTGCAGCAAGCAGCGGAACACAACCTGGTAGGTATGGCACTCACTCATACAGATAGTATCGTCGTTCCTTTTGGCGGGGCAAAGCCTTACTACGGTACAAACCCGATTGCTTATGGTTTCCCAGCTCGTAAAAATAAGCCAGTCATCCTTGACATGGCAACAAGCAACGTAGCATTTGGAAAGGTACTGCATGCTCGTGAAGCAGGCGGAGAGATTCCAAGTGACTGGGGCGTAGATGAAAAAGGGCAGCCAACGACAAACCCTCATGATGTTTCATACTTACTGCCTTTTGCAGGACCTAAAGGATACGGACTTGGCATGGTTGTCGATATTATGTCTGGAATTATGACGGGTTCAAGCTTCGGTCCTAATATTGCCAAAATGTACGGCGACTACGATAAAAAACGTAAGCTAGGACACTTTATCTTTACGATCAATCCTGCGATGTTTACAAATATCGATGACTTCTTAGACTCAATGGACCAAATGATTGATGAAATTCACCAAGTAGAACCGGCTGAAGGATTTGACAAAGTATTAGTTCCAGGAGAACCTGAGCAGTTAAAAGAAGAGGTTGCTTTAACTGAAGGCGTGCCTGTTACTAAATCGGTTTATGAATATTTAGCTAACTAATTTAATGGTTGCAAACGGTTACGATAACCGTACACAAATACACATTTAGGGGGATATACACATGAAAAAGCTTAAAGGGTTAGTGATTGGATCGGCATTACTTATGATGCTTGCTGCTTGTGGCGGAGGAGATACGGAAACAACAGCCGACGGTGTAGAAGAAAATACTGCATCTGGTGAAACAATTAACTGGAGAATGGGTCACTTAGCTGCTGAAGATCACATTTGGCACCAAACAGCTGAGAAATTTGCAGAGCTTGTTAGTGAGAAAACAGAAGGTCAAATTGATATTTCAATCTATCCGAACAACCAGCTTGGCGGGGAAACAGAAGTATTAAATAGTGTGAAGGGCGGAAACGTTGACCTTCTTATCACTGGTGAAACGATGCAAAACTGGGCACCAAAAGCAGCGCTTTTAGCGGTACCATATGCGTTCCGTGATTCAGATCACTTAAAAGCAGTTGTTGAAGGGGAGATCGGACGCGAAATTGAAGAGGAAATCGTAGAAAAAGTGGGCGTTACACCTTTATTCCACATGGAACGTGCACCTCGTAACTTAACATCAAATGAGCCGATCAGCACACCTGAAGATTTAAGCGGTTTCAGAATGCGTGTACCTAACGTTCCTTTATTCATGGATTCTTGGAGTGCAGCTGGTGCGAGCCCGCAAGTAATGGACTTTAATGAGGTATTTACTGGACTACAGCAAGGTGTAATCCACGGTCAAGAAAACCCAGTTGACCTTATTCACAGCGGCGGTCTTTATGAAGTACAACAATATGTAAACGAAACAGAGCATGTGTACTCTTGGATTTATGTAGTAGTAGGTAACTCTCAATTCGAAGCGTTAAGTGAAGACCTGCAGCAAGCAGTAATGGAAGCAGCTGAAGAAGCTAAAGTGTTTGGTGATGAGCTGTTCGTTGAAGAAATTCAAAATTACCGTGACACTCTTGAAGAAGAAGGCATGACATTTAATAGTGATGTTGACCAAGATGCGTTCCGTGAAGCAATGGAGCCAGCGATTGAAAGTGCATTAACAGAAGAGCAATTTGAGCTTTATCAGCAAATTTTAGAAGTTCAATAAGGAATTCTAATAAGACGTATCAACTAGACGTTGGTACGTCTTATTTCTAAGAAAGGCGATGAGAAATGTGAGACCGCTAAAACTTTTAGATCGAACGCTAGAAGTCTTAACTGCCCTATGTTTTATCGGTATTATTGTCGTTGTAACTATGCAGATATCTACTAGATTCCTACCTTTTTCAGCTGTTTGGACAGAAGAGTTAACACGTTATTTATTTATATTCGCGGTATCTTTTGGAGCACCGCTTGCGATGAAACGTCAAGAATTTATTAGTATCGATTTCATTTTGAATGCAATACCGGAGAGGTTCCGGAATTATTATACAGCGTTTACTCAACTTCTAGTCATTGTGATGTGTTCCTACATTGCCTATTACGGCTACTACTTTATGCTGCTTGGTCAAGGGCAGCGTTCAGCTACGATGGCGATTGAAATGTCATGGATTCATGCAAGCATCGGTTTATCCATGCTGCTTGTAGGAGTGTATGCGATTATCAGTATCGTTGATTTATTTGTTAGAAGGAAGCGAGGCGAACAAGCATGATGGCATTACTTTTATTCCTATCCTTCCTTGTTCTCATGTTTTTAGGAGTACCCATTGCCTTTAGTTTAGGGCTTTCAAGTTTACTTTATTTAATTATTGTGGATGTTCCTTTGACGATTATCCCGCAGCGCATGTTCTCTGGGATTAACTCATTCGTTCTTCTATGTATCCCGGGTTTCATTCTTGCTGGGAACTTAATGAATGCAGGGGGGATTACGGAGCGAATTATCAAATTTGCCAATGATGTAGTGGGTCATATTAGAGGAGGACTAGGTCTTGCGAATATCGGGTCCTCTATGGGGTTTGCCGGAATTTCTGGAACAGCTTTAGCGGATACAGCGAGTATTGGTTCGGTGATGATTCCAGCGATGAAAAAGCAAGGCTATGATGCACCGTATGCAGCGGCTGTTACTTCATCATCCTCTACAATTGGGCCGATCATCCCTCCATCTTTACCATTAATAATTGTTGGAACACTTGCTAGTATATCAATTGGTGATTTATTTTTAGCTGGGGCGATTCCAGGAGTCTTACTGGGGATAGGGTTAATGATTATGGCATACTACCTATCCGTTAAGAGAGGATACCCAAAGCAAGATCGTAAGCCAATCAGTGAAATTACAAAATCGTTCTTCGGCGCATTCTGGGCGCTTTTGATGACCGTTATTATTTTATACGGAATTCTTGGCGGTTACTTTACACCGACCGAGGCATCCATAGTTGCTGTTCTTTACGCATTAGTGATCGGTTTATTTGTTTACAAAGACTTAAAGATCAAACAAGTTCCAAAAATTATTCTAGATTCAATGATCAGCACAGCATCGATCTTAATTCTAGTAGGGTTTGCTAATTTATTTGGTTACATTCTAGTGAGTGAACAAATTCCTATTCTTGTAGCCGATACGATTTTAGGAATTACCGAAAACCCAATCCTCGTTATTCTGTTAATTATCTTATTATTGCTATTTGTTGGAACGTTTATGGAAACCATTGCAGCACTTGTTATCTTATTCCCTGTATTACTTCCTGTAGCTGCACAAGTAGGTATGGATCCAGTTCACTTTGGAGTGGTAATGGTACTAGCATTAATCATCGGGCTGACAACACCGCCTGTAGGAGTGTGCTTGTTTGTTGCATCAAGCATCGGAAAAGTGTCGATCTGGGATACGACAAAAGCACTCGTTCCGTTCCTATTTGTAAGTTTAGTCGTTTTACTATTAGTTGCATTTATTCCAGAACTTACGTTGTTCTTGCCAAGTTTGTTTGATTAATAGGAGGCGTCTTGAGGATGAAAGTTGTAAATGTTGAGGAAGCGGGTTCGATTGCAGTCATTGAAAAAGAAGTGCCTGATATCAAAGCGGCAAATGAAGTGCTGATGCGTGTCCGTATGGTAGGAATTTGCGGGTCAGATATGCATATCTATCACGGGACCAATCCATTAGCTACGTATCCACGGATTATCGGACATGAAGTGACAGGCGAAGTCGTCAAAGCGGGGGAGAGTGTGTCCCGTTTAAAAGAAGGCGATAAGGTGGTACTAGAGCCAATTGATACATGCGGCGAGTGCTATGCTTGCCGTAATGGACGAGCAAATGTGTGCGAAAAGCTTGAAGTATATGGTGTACACCGCGACGGAGGCATGCAGGAATATATGGTCGTAAACGAAGCTCACCTTCATAAAGTCGATGCATCAATACCCTTTGAAGATTCGGTATTAGTGGAGCCTTTTACGATCGGGGCACAAGCCAACTGGCGTGGAGATGTCCAAAAAGGTGATACCGTGTTAATTCAAGGAGCAGGACCGATTGGCATCTGTTGTCTAAAAGTAGCAAATCTGCTTGGAGCCACATGCTTTATCACCGATCTAAGTGAAGAACGATTAGACTTTGCCGTAAAGTGCGGAGCAGATAAAGTGATTCATGCTGGTAAAGAGGATGTAGTGGAGACGGTAATGGAAGCAACGGCTGGTGAAGGGGCCAATGTTGTCATTGATGCGGTATGTCTCCCGCAAACATTCGAATTAGGCATCCACGCAGCATCCATTGCCGGACATGTTGTGGTACTAGGGTTTGATGAGCGTCCATCAACGATCTCTCAACTTCCAATTACTAAAAAAGAATTAACGATTGTCGGATCACGTCTACAAACGAACCAATTTGAAAAAGTCATTAAGTGGATGGAAGAAAAAGAGCTGAATGTAGATGAAATGGTCACACATACTTTCTCTATTGATGAAATTAAAGAAGCGATGTCTTTCATTGAAAACAATCCAAATGAAGTACGAAAAGCAGTAATCTCCATGTAAGCACGATCTGCCCGCCCAATTATCGGGTGGGCTAACCCTTGGTGCTTGCGCTCTATTTGCTCCAATCGCTTGCGCTCAATTCGTTGTAAATGCGCTTTTTTCTGCTCCATATATTCCATGTAATCGTTATCGGGTACAAACTCGCCTTGCGTGGCTTTAAACCGGCTGTAATTGCCGTTTTTTCGTCCGTCTATAATTAATGGTGCCCTATTCGGCGTTCGTGCGCTCCTGCCCGGCGTTCTCGTTACCATTCGCATTTTATCCACCCTCTCGCATTTATTTAAACGTTGCTAAAAAACGCCTTTTCAATAACTGCCTTGTATTCGTGTGCATGGTACGGCTCTTTTTCGTTCTCCAATAACCACGCCTCAAACATTTCTAAAATATCTCGCCATAACTCGCCCTCACTTTTCACTGGGTACCAATTCGCATGGTGCTGTTTATTTTTGTTGTAATCCTCTATTTCCTCTTGGCTCCAAAATTCCAAATAACATAAGTGTGAAAAAATCGTGCCGGCTTTGCTGTTGTCCATTAAAAACGCCGTAAAATTTTGCTGTGCGTCCCGGCTAATATAATCGTTTAAAATCAAATCCGTTTTTTTCGGCTCTATTGATTTTTCAATTTTTAATAACCGGCTTTTAAAATTCCTTGCCATGCCCTCACCCTCTCTAATTCATCACCACCTCGAAATAATGGCTTGCATGGGGTTTGTTTTAGCAAGCCATTATTTTACTCCCCTGCCCGTCATTCTCGTTACTGTTTTTACAATGCTATGTCGTTGCCCACCTTTTCTGTAAACGCTCATTTTGCTTACTCCCCTTCCCATTTCTTAATTTTTTGTGTAAGCCTATTACCCTCTTAACTCGTTTAAAATCTTTTCGTTAATGTGTAATAAATCATGGTGCCCATGCTCTTTTAATAACTCGCCAAACCGCTCATACAATGCTATCGCTGTTTCTCGCTCGCTTTTTATTTCATACTTGGACGTGGTAACAACGCCGGTCTTTTGCTCGTAACGCTCCCACCGCTTACGCCCCCCATTTTTTAAATCATGGTTGTATTTCTCAATTTCCCATGGTGTCCACTTTTCGTAATAGTCCAATGTAACGTTAAAACATCGCTCATGTGGTCATTTACGGCTAAATCCGTTATAACGCTTATATAACGTTCCTCGGGGTCGTCCGGCTCTTTTAACACTGTTATTTTCGGCTCTATCGTTTTTTTAATTTTCAGTAAACGACTTTTAAAATTGTGCCTTGCCATTCGTTCGCCCCCCTTCTCCTGCTTCGTGAATTTGTTTTATTGTTTCTTCCATGTCCTCTATTTTTTCGGCTAATTCTCCCACTTCCATGGCTCTAAGAATTGTGTTTGATAATGTGGCTATGGCTCGGGCTTTTTCAATTGTCAATTCTCCGTCCTGCAATAAACCGTTTATAACTCTTGCTAACATACGCCGGACGTCTTGCGGTTTCGTTAATCTTATATCTCGCTCAAATTCATACGCCATTTACACCACCCTCCTAAAAGCCTTTAATACCAATGGTTTTCGCCGTTTTTTCATTGCAAATAATATAACGGTGTATCGCAAATATGGACGCTGTTATATTACTCTTATATTACCGTAAATTACCAAATGAATAAAACATCTATTATGTTTTTGTATGATTTATGCCACTATCTTTTTTTGTTCGGCTTTAAATGCTTATATATCAACTGCTTACAACGTGAACAATACAGAATGGTATTTTTGTATGATTGAATTTGCTTAAAAAAATATACCGGGTAAAATTGTGTGGTACCGTCAAGAATTTTGTGTAAGCTCGCAGGGTTTCCTTTGGAATTGCCAATATATTAGACCTTAAGCAGCCTTGGTGACTACACAAAAAGTTTCAGAAGGTTCTGTCAAGGGCGAAGTGTAT
>NZ_SNUY01000085.1 GCF_004376175.1 Halalkalibacterium halodurans
AAGATTTTTTCTGGAAAGTACTTCAGCGGATTCAACAGCTAAAGCTAGGATAAAATCGAAAAATCCTGTTTTTTAAAACACGATTTAAGACCAAGGGAGAAGTATGCCCAAAAACAGGCATTTTTCCACTCCTCATTCTAGAAAGATGCTTTTCAGAAGAAAATAACCATGATTCTTTCAAAGGGATCGGGAATCTAATCGTTTTTGGCCTAAAACCCTGATTTATGTTCGAGGTATGAATAATTCAGGTTACATATCATTTAACATTTTTTCAAAAATCATCATTCCTCTAAGGTATGAAAAAGCTTGCCAACGTCGGCAAGCCAATCGGTTCATTTTAAGCTCTGGATAATTTCCAGCTTTGGGGTTCTTGCATTTTGTAGCGAATCGTAAGTAAATGCATGAGCGTCAACATGACGACACCTGTATTCATACCGATAATGATTCCGTCCATTTGTAGTTGTGGCATCGATCCGAGCACATACATGAGCACGTAAGAAACAACTGTGGCCCAAACCGAATGGTAAAACGCATCCTTCATCATCCCAAGACCGATTAAAAAGGCTTGCATCGGAATGACGAAAAAGTGAAAGAAGAAATATGGAACGAGAAGTTGCAAGTAGACAGCCGCAGGTGAGGCTTCAAAAAACAAACTTGTCAGCTCGTTGGCGAAAAAATAAAACACGAGCACCGATGGGACTGCATACACAAACGTTCCGAGCATCACATTCGTTAAAAGCCGTTGCAGCCGATCCATGTCACCCTTCGAATAGGCTTCTGCCACCGTTGGGATTAAAACCGTCAGCAGTGAGTGGGCAATAAAGCCTGGGAAAAACCCGATCGTAAACGCCACTCCCGCTAACTTCCCATATTGAATGATCGCGGTGCTTTCCATCAACCCCGCATTCATGAGAGCGATTTTAATGAGAAAGGGCTTTATCGCAAAAGATGCCGCATGGAAAATTCGCAGCCCCGTTGTCGGGAGAGACACCGCTAATAAGGCTCGACGAACATCAGGCTGACTGATTGACTTGGTGGACGTTCCTTTCATTTTTTTCATACCGACGAAAAAATAAATAAGTAAAAACAGCAACACGACTAACTCTGTGGCAACCACGGTACATAGGGCAATAAAAATCGCCACTTCCGTATCAAATAAAAATAGTTGAAAGACAACAAGCAGTAACAAAAGCTGGACCGATCGCCGTAAAAAGTTAGCGATTGCGATTTTCCCCATATGCTGGGCACCCATAAAATAACCACGGGCAACCGAGGAAAAGGAAACAATAGGTATGAGCAACAGCAACAGCCAACGAACGGCTGGATGATAGGACTCAAAGACGGAGAGGAGCGGAAAGATAACAATCGCGGCCACAAGAAAGATGACCGTCATCATCGTCGCAAACTTCAATGTTTGCTGAAGCATGCTGCGATGATAGCCCTCCTCTTTTTCTGCGACAAACTTAGATACAGAAATGGGCAGCTCCATGCTTGCGATAACGACGAGGAAAACGATTGTCGGCAACAGTGCCATGTAATGACCGAGTCCTTCCTCTCCAAGCTCCCTTGCCAAAACCATATTGATAAGAAATTCTAAGCATTCGCTAATAAATGCGGCTGCAATAAGGAGCGCCGCACCCCTTACAAACATATTCATCCGCATATCCCCTTTTACTGTCTGTCCTCACTATATGTATGAGACAAGTCTAGGGAATATTTATATCTTTCGTTTTAATGAAGAAAGACCTCCATCACGTTCACCTATAAGTCCCATATACTATGACAACGAAAATATGGAAGGAGAAGGGGTCATGTCTTACTTAGAATTACTTGCTACGCTCGGGATCGGGAGCGCCCACCCAGGTGGATTTGCGTTAACAAAACAATTACTAGCTCACGAGAAACTTACGAATGAAAGCCGATTACTCGACATCGGCTGCGGGACAGGAAAAACGTTGGAGTACATTCAACAGATGTATGACTGTGAGCTTAACGGTGTGGATATACATCCAGTCATGGTCGAAAAAGCGAAGCAGCGTTTTCAAGAAAAAGAGCTGAACATTCCGATTCAACAAGGGAACGTGGAGCAGCTTACATTCGAGGACAACACCTTTGACTTTATCCTTTCCGAATCAGTGCTGTTTTTCACTTCGATGAATCGAGCGCTGTCAGAATGCGCCCGGGTACTAAAGAAAACGGGCAGCTTGCTTGGGATTGAAATGATGGCGCTCAAGCCACTAGATGTGTTTACTAGCGAAGAACTAACGAAGGTGTATGGCGTCAACCATTTACCGACGGAGAAGGAGTGGATGACCACTCTGACGAACAATGGCTTTTCTCACATGGATGTCCTCAAGCGGGGTAACGTCCAAGAAGCACGGCCCGACGAAAGCGAAGCACCTGACTGGATGCCCTCGGCGATCGATGACGAGCTCTTCTCCACCTTGCAACAGCATCAAGCCTTTTTGGACATCCACGGAAGCTCAATTGGGTATTTCGTGTTTAGAGCTAAGAAGTGAAGCGTGAAGCCTTATACTGGAAGCCGTTATAGAGGTAAACCGTTTGTTGGAAAAATGACAATACCTTGCCTTAGGTTGCTTAATCTAAGGCTGCTTCCTTATGAGGGATACTTGGTAAATAATCTCCCCTAATTTTTTAGTAAAGTGTGAACGTACCTTTCCATATTGGGATTCATACAGCCTTTGATAGAGACTTGATGTTCGTAGAAGCTCCTCGTGTTGACCGTGAGCCGCCACCTTGCCGTCCTCTAAAAGAAGGATGGCATCCGCCTCAATGGCCGTGCTCAATTTTTGTGTCACGATTAAAACGGTCGCCTGATAGGAAGCTAGCTCTCGTAACAATTCTGATTCTGTTTTCACATCGAGGGCACTCGTACAGTCATCGAAAAGTAAAATCACGGGCTTACGTACGAGCGCCCTGGCGATCGACATGCGCTGCTTCTGTCCGCCTGATAGGTTGATCCCTTTTTGCCCAATCTTCGTATCCAATTGATTCGGCATTGCCATGATCGTCTCATGGATTTGAGCTGCCTTAGCCGCCTGCTTAATATCCTCTTGGGTAGCGTCCTCTTTTCCAAACGCAAGATTGTCACGAACGGATCCAGAGAAAAGTAACACTTCTTGAGGAACATAGCCAATTTCTTGGCGAAGTCGACTGATTCCGATATCTTGCACATCCTTGCCATCGATCCTAATCGCTCCAGCCGTAGGATCATATAATCGGAGGATCAATTGTAGCAACGTTGATTTTCCAGCGCCTGTAGCCCCTAACACCGCCAACGTCTCCCCTCGCTTCACCGAGAAGGAAACATCGGAGAGGACAGCGACAGGTGAACCTGGGTAGTGAAACGAAAGACGGTCAAAAGTAATCTCACCATTGATTCTCGTCTCTTCATTCTTTCCATTCTCCCGCCCTTCACTCTCTTCTGAAAGAATCTCCTTCACCCGCTTCGTTGAGGCCTCCGCGCGAGAAAAGATGATCACAATCATTGAAAATAAGCTTAACGCTGAGGTGATTCGTGTCCCATAATTAATGATCGCTACCACTTCACCGACCTGTGCTGTACCCGTTTGCACATCGAAGCTTCCAAACCATAGCACCGCCATGATCGCCACATTCATAAGTAACAGCAAAAGTGGCATCGTCACTTCCATCCAACGCAAAGCCGTAACCGTTTGTTTTCTCAATTCGTCATTAGCGGTAACAAATCGCTTTCCTTCATGGGTCCGGCGGACAAACGCTCGAATCAGCCGCATTCCAATTAAGTTTTCACGCGTCACTTGATTGACACGGTCTAATCGCTCTTGAACACGGCGAAAAAGGACGGCCCCTTTTCGCATCATGAACACCATAAAAAGAATAAGAGCCGGGATGAGAACTAGGAAGAAGGAGGCGAGCTTCGGATTCACGATAATAGCCATCACCGTCCCTCCAAAGACAAGGAGAGGGGCTCGCAGCATAATCCTTAAACTCATAAATATCGTATTTTGGATTTGGGTCACGTCATTTGTCAATCGAGTAATCAGCGATGACGTCGGATAACGATGTAAGATCGAAAGAGAAAAAGAGTGTACTTTTTCATATAACTCGCTCCTTAGATCGTGTCCGATGCTTTGACTAGCATGAGCGGCATAAAAAGAGTTGACGATGCCTGCTACAAATGCAAGTAAAGAAAGCCCAATCATGATGCTCCCCCAACGGACGACCATGGAAAGATCAGCCTGCATAATCCCGTCATCAATGATCCGTGCCAAAAGCAAAGGCAACGTCAGTTCTACAGTGAGTTCCACAAACATTAGGATCAATGCAACAACAACAGGAAATCGATAACGTTTTAAAAAGAAATAGATTGTCGCCATAGCATCCCCTCAACTATCGATAGAAGCCATTCTTTAGCTACACGAAAGATATGTACTATTTTACCATACGTTGCGGGAGCAAGCCGCGAATCATGGCTTGGCAAACAGCGAAAGCAAGCTCACCATCTTGAAGCGTCCCGTCTTTTAACTTTTGTAGACAGTCATCGACAGATAGCTGAACGAGTTCAATTTTTTCATGGCTTTCAAGAGACGGATCCCTTACGAAGCGAACTTGATTTGTATAAAACACATGGGTGATTTCATTTGTCAGCCATGGAGCGAGAAAACACCCTCCAAGATATTGCACTTCGCCACATTCATAGCCTGTTTCCTCTAACATTTCACGTCTAACAGCCTCTTCCAAGCTCTCTCCCGTTTTTACCCCACCTCCTGGCAGTTGAATAATCTCGCGACCCAGCGCAGGACGAAATTGTTTAATCAAGACAAAATGCTCGCCGTTCTGAGCAAGTATGACGACAGACTCATGGTCATACACGTGAATAAAATGGCGCCCATATTCATCACGATGAAGGGAAAATTCCTCTTCTTTAAAGCGAAGCTCATGCATACCTTCTCTGTCTCCTCTCTTGTCCTATATGTAATCTTAGTAAAAACCAGAAAGCATTGCCCTCTGGTTTCTATGGCTGGATAAAAACCGGTGTACCAATTGGAACCATTCGTGCTAATTCTTCCACATCTTCATTGTACATCCGAATGCATCCTCTTGAAACCGCTCGACCGATTGAAGCCGGGTCATTTGTCCCGTGAATTCCGTAGTGCTGTTTCGATAACGACATCCACATCGTACCAAACGGCCCCCCTGGGTTCGGTGCTTTGTTAATGATAATAAATTCTCCCACAGGGGTTTCATGGAGAATTCGTCCAACGGCAATCGGATATACTTTCACCACTTCTCCAGCTGGCTGTGTTCGCAACGTTAACGTTCGTCTATTCGTTGATACGTCAATTCGATAAGGGAGTTGGGTCGGATCAGGGAACCCTGGAATTGTCAAACGTTGCCCAACAAAAATCCGATTCGGATCGATGAGCTGATTCGCCTGAATAATCGATTGGGCTGGCGTACGATAATCGAGAGCTATTTGTGCGATCGTCTCTCCCAGCTTGACAATATGTTGATACACCTCTACACCTCCTCCCCATTTCTATCCTATTGTACGTTATGCGAATAGAGTGAAGTTGCGCCCATGTTCGTGTAATTTTTCTCTGAGATCCGTTCAGTTGATCATTTTATTTAAAGAAACTAAGGCGTTTTATTATTTTGTTTATAACCAGTTAAGCGAATGCCGTGCCCTTTATAGTCAAACTTCATACCGTAATAGAGAAACTTGACTAAGAGGTGATCATGCTTGGCTAAAATTTTTATAGACCCAGGACACGGTGGCTCCGATCCTGGTGCAGTCGCCAATGGGCTCCAGGAGAAAAATCTCACGTTGGCCATTGCAAGACACATTCGTGAGATATTGCTCAATGAGTATCAAAATGTAGAGGTTCGCATGAGCCGTGATCGTGACGTTAGTGTGAGCCTAAACGAGCGAGCCAATATGGCCAATCGTTGGGGCGCTGATTTTTTCTTGTCGATTCATAATAATGCAGGAGGCGGCACAGGATTCGAATCATTTATTCATTCTAGTCGCCCTATGCGCACACGTCAGTTGCAACAAACGATTCATCGCGCAATCGTTCAACAACTTAATGTTCGTGATCGCGGACAAAAGTCAGCAAATTTTGCCGTGTTAAGACTGTCTCGAATGCCTGCCCTACTCACCGAAAATCTTTTTGTTGATAACGCCAATGATGCTGCCCTGTTGCGCCGAGCTTCCGTTCTACAGCTAATTGCCCGCGGTCATGTCAACGGTCTAGCAAGTGCCTTTAACCTCAGACGAAATCAAGTTTATCCTCCACCACCGAGCTAAAACAATGGAGCCCTTTTTAAAGTTCAGTCAGGTGCTTTTGCGAATCGGTCGAATGCTTTAAGGTTAAGAGATCGATTGCAAAATGATGGGATCACGCCATTTGTCTTTCAAGAAGGCGGCCTCTGGAAAGTACAAGTAGGTGCTTTTGCCAACCGAGCGAATGCTGAAGCATTTGCACGCCGGCTTCGTAACTTAGGCTATGATGCAGCGATCATTCGTGGTTGAACGGATCAAACCAATTGGACATGAAAGATAAAGCCGGGACAACAGCTCCCGGCTTCCTCTTACTTGTAGTGTTCATTCTTCATGATAGAAACGGATTTCTTCGATTTTTTCCATCTTTTCTTCCTCCCATTCAATTGAGCATTTTGCAAAATTAGATTTTTGGGATAAAAGTATAAAAAATAAAGCACTCGACAAATAGCTACCAGCATGTTATTTTACAAAATATTACAATAATCTTGTTTTCGGGCATACCTACAGAATTTTTCACATTGAATTTTTTTAAGCGGCTTTCTTCCCTTTATTTTCCTTTGCCATCGCTAGCGCTGAAACAAGTAATACAATAGCGTTCAGGTAAATATGGGTCTTTACTTTTTCAATTCCCCATACATGTAGGGAGTTCGCCGTAAGGTAGCTTTTCATTCTTGAATTACAGCGTTCTACACTTGTCCTCTCGTTGTAAAGCTCTTTCCAACGTTTTGTATCACGGTGCGGATTGGAATATCGGCGCACATCCTTTTTGATGTCGACTTTTACCACCATTCCATAGTTGGAAGATGAACAGGCTGCCATTCCTAATGGGCAATCCACTTTGCCGGTTGCGTGAGGACATCTGAACTTGAGCTGGTCCTTATCAGCTCCCCAATAAGTCATTTCATAACCCATGGAACAACGCGGAGTTCCATTGGAAGAAATCCCTTCAGGAGGCTCTTTTTCGTTGCGCAAATTGAGCGGGATAATGGCTTGCGCTCCAATGTTTTTGGCTGATTCATAGTTTTTTAGTTGGTCATATCCGCCATCCATGATCAGAAATTCAATTTTGGATTTGGTACGCTCTGCCACTTGCTCTATTAATTCTGGTGCGACTTCTCCATCGTTCACATGGGCAGGGGTTACTTTTATGGCCATTGGCAGTTCGCTTGCGGTATCGACTGAAAGATGCATCTTATAGCCAAACCAGGTAATTTTATTGCCGAAGGAATCATATTTTGCGCCCCAATTGGCATTACCCGTTTGTTCACTACGCTTTTTGGGCTGTTTCTTTTCATAGGCATCAATGGCGGCACTGTCGATGGCCTGGTGGCTGCCGTCAATTATTCCTTCCTCCTGAGCTAACTGTACCAAGTCAAGGAAGATCTTTTCAGCCAGCTTTTTTTTGGTAAGTGCCGCAAAAACCCGGCTGAGAGTGGAGATAGACGGTGCGGGGCGATCAATCGATAAACCGCATTGATAACGGAAACGAAGGTCTTTATCCAATCGATGATGAAGGGCGGTAAAGGTGTCGATGCCTTCGAGTGGGGCAGCGATGAGAGCCCTTAGAATCCCTTCTCTGGAATGACCGTCAGCCCCTCGGGGTGAAGAACTTCTCAACTGTTTAGCATAAGGGCGTAAATCAAGCGAGCTAAAAAAGATAGGTAATTTCTCTTTTGACTCTAATTTTTGCAGTTCTTCAAAGGAAAATAGGCTTTCTTGTAGAATATACAAAGTGACTTCCTCCTTTTGAATTTTTGTGGTTTCGTCACTTCAAAAATTCTACATTTTAGGGGTGAAGTCCTTTTTTATGTCTTTGAAATCCTTATGGCTCTTGGGTCAAAAAATATGCAAAATGCTCAATTATAAAAGTTACTTCATCATTTACATATAACAGCCCTAGGAATCCGTGATTCTCATAGTCACGTTTTAAGACATCGTCAGCCTGGATGCTTCCAACAGGTGCTTCAACAGGATGGGAATCATAGGTGGATGAGATTGGTGAATATATGGTGACCCTCTCGATGTCAGTAGCAGGTCCGATGTATTGAAAGGCAGTGGTAGCTTTTTCCGATTCCGTATCTTCCGCTTCTATGATAAGCTCGCCACGCCAATTTTCACTTTCGCTATAAAACGTCAGCGGCTTTTCCTCATGGTGGTGACACCCTATGACTATCAATAGAAAAAAGATCCAAACTGTATACTTCCCTTTCATGAATGAAGCCCCTCTCCCTTAGACATTTTGTTTCGAATGCACGCGATTTCTTCGAGTACACTTTGCGTCGATGTCACTTTAAAGTCGTTCGGGATCGACGTTCCCGTTGGCTCCCTGTAGGAATAAGCCTTTCGCTCATCGTCAAAAACGAAGCCAAGCGTCTCTAATCGATGCTTGAACGATTCTGGCCACAACTGATCATCCCTTCGGTGTTTGAAGTACTCCGTTGGATAAATCCACACTTCTTCATCACTCGCACTTGTATGCAAAATAAACAAATCTTGTTCTCCTTTGACGAGCCATTGACCTTTTGAATAAAGGGCTAAACCCTTTCCCTCTAAGCTAGAAATTCCGTATAAATTGATTCCGAAAATGTCATTAATGAGCTCGCGAATACGTTCAGGTGATCTTTCCCCCGTACTGTTCAAGTATTCTATTAAAAACTCAACCTTTGACAATATGTGGACAGCCTCTCTTGAGTAACGAGAATTAGCCATTAACAAATCAGTCACAAGCGTTTCCCGATACCGAGCTTGTTTTCCAACGTTTTTATCCGAGACTACCTGCAAATCTATTCCATAAATTTCGATCACAAGCTTTCGCACTTGCTCGCCGATGTTTTTGGGCGAGAGCTCGGCCAAGCGTTGATCTAACCGTTCAACCCTACTTGCCAACGCACGACACCTCCTTCATTAGAAACTTTTCCACGTTCTCATAAAAAATCCCTTCTCAGCAAATGATTGAAAAAAATCCTTTACACTGGTTTCATGCCATGCTAATATGCTCCTCAAACCTAACACGCGATGAAGAGAAGAGTACATACATCCCTTTCCTGACAGAAAGCCTGTAGTTGCTGAGAACGGGTAGGAGAGCTGTATGGAAGCAAGACTCTGAGCGGCACATCGGAACAACCCTACGCCGGCCGGCAAGCATTTAATCCAAAGGTTGGGATGGTGTGACAGGAGCTCCTGTTATCTAGCAATGTATAGGCGCACTATACACATGAGGTTCATATCGTGATATATGGACGAACTGGGGTGGCACCACGACAAGTGATCGTCCCCAAGACTTTTATCAGTCTTGGGGACGTTTTTTTGTTCATAACGCGGTAAGGAGGAAAAAGGATGATGCGTTTTTCTTTGGATAATTGGAAATATCCAATGATTTTACTGTTTAGTATCGGCATTTCATCTATAGGTGTGTGGGTGTACTTCATTGCCCTGAATTTGATCGTCTTCCAAATGACAGGCTCTGCCCTTGCAGTGGCTGCCTTATATCTCATCAGACCGCTCGCGACAATCGTTACGAACTGGTGGTGTGGGAGCGTAATCGACCGAATGAATAAGAAGCGACTTATGATCGGCCTAGACGTAATCCAAGGTGCGCTTATCACCCTTCTTGCGATCGCTTCTTCGTCATTGTGGCTGATCTATGTACTTGTCTTTTTCATTCATATGGCCGCGTCGGTTTATCATCCTACGTCGATGAGTTACATTACTCGGTTAATCCCAGCCCACCAACGGCAACGGTTTAACTCGCTTAGGAGTTTACTTGATTCAGGGGCATTTTTTATCGGCCCTGCCATTACAGGCGTTTTGTTTCTTATCGGAACACCCGTCTATGCGATTATTATTAATGCTGGTGCTCTTTTCTTTTCTGCCGTTGTTACATGCTTCATGCCGAATGTGGAAAAGGAGCAAAAGCAGAAAAAGGTGAAGAAAATGTCGCTCCATCTATTAAAAGACGATTGGCGTTTCGTCATGAGCTTCAGCCGAATGCATGTTTACGTGATATCCGTGTACGTTCTCTTCAGCGGCTTTATTGTCATGCAAACAGCGATTGACTCCCTAGAGGTTGCTTTTTCAAAGGAAGTTCTTCTCTTAACTGATAGTGAGTATGGATTCCTCGTTAGTCTCGCCGAGGCTGGAATCTTAGTCGGCTCATTTTTGAACGTGGCTTTTGCGAAAAAATGGGGCATCTCCTATTTAATTGGTATTGGCTCTGTGTTTGTGGCCGTGGGCTATCTTATTTTTGCATTTTCGTCTAGCTTTGTCATCGCATCCGTTGGTGTATTCGTTCTAGCCCTTGCAAATGCTTTTGCCAACACCGGCTTTATGACCTTCTACCAAAACAACATCCCGGTGGAGGTCATGGGGCGGATCGCTAGCCTATATGGCCTTGTGGAAGCAGCCCTTATCATCGCAATGACGACGACCTTCGCTGTGTCGGCTCAGTTCTTTTCAGTTAAGCTCGTCGTTGCATCTGGAGCCATCCTAACCCTTTTCCTGACTTTGGTCCTCTGCGCGATCAATTTGTTTCCTGGAAAACAGGCTTATTATGTTGGGGCTCCTATTGAAGAAAAAGGATAGGAAAAAGGCAGATCTATTTCTGCCTTTCTCCTCTGTTTTACGGTAAATAAAACACTTCTCGTAACGGCTTAATCGGGTTAGACTCCTTAAAATCAAACGAACCTTCGACCATCTTTGACGTGAGGTCATTCCATTTTTGACACACTTCGCTTTCGGCGATGTAAGCAAAAGCTGCGTCTACATCATCACATTCAAAACAGTAGAAAAATTGATTGCCATTTTGAAAGATGGAGTAGTTACGAATTCCTGCTTTTGTATGTTCTGCTAACACCTCTGGCCACGGATCTACGTGCATCGCCACGTATTCTTCCAAGCACGATTCTTTAATCGTCCACATCCATGCAAACTTATTGCTCTGCTTCAACTGACACTCATCCTTTCTGTTTTTTTTATGCGTCAAGCCTAATCATATAATTGGTCCTGAATTATTCATAAAAAACCTTTAATGCCCAAATAATGCTTATCTATCAAGGTATTGAGCTAAATGGTCCATGCATGTATGAGTAAAATGTTTGTGGGAGAAGAAAAAACCTCCTCATCCAAGTAATGGAAATTTACGTTACTTGGATGAGGAGGCCACCAAGCGAAAGCGCGGTAGGGTTTAAGCAAAATGCATGAAAAAAGGGTCTCTCCTTGGTAGAATCATAGTCGACAAAAACCCGATTCAAAGGAGAAACCCTATGCAAAAGAATAACACAGAATACCCAACTTTAAAAGAACTTGAACAGCTAGTTTGGAGGAAGTTACAGGAAACCTTCTCAAGTGTGATGACCTGCATACTAGAGGAATATGACGAAGAAATTATGCAACAACGTGATAAGCAACGCTTCCATTATAAAGATAAACGGCCTCTAAAAATAGACAGTTTATTTGGTGAGATTGAGCTGAAGCGTTCCTACTATCGAGATCGTGAAACAGGGAAATATGTTTATCTCCTTGACCAGTACCTGCAATTTGAGGGGATAAAAGGTTTTAGCCCTTTGGTAGAAGAAGCCGCGATTGAGCTCGCTGTGACAAGTCCTTCCTACCGAAAGGCATCGAACACGCTTGAGACTCTTCTTGGTTATCGTGTCATTAGTCATGAAGCCATTCGCCAACATCTGTTAGAAGTAGAAGCGACGCAGAAAGACCGTCAGCCTATCACACATCCAGTATTGTTTATCGAGGTGGATGGACTGTATCTAAAGCGACAAGAGAAACGAATCAAAGGGAAAGAAGAGAAAATCGCAGCGGTTCATCAAGGCTGGGAGGTCAACGGAAAAAGGGTGAGTTTAAAGGAGAAGCGACATTATGTTCATCGGGGGAAAGAACCGTTTTGGGAGGGGCTTGAGACTTTTCTCATGGAGGCGTTTGACTATGATCCAGCGGTGCATCGACTTGTCATTAACGGGGATGGAGCGACTTGGATTACCGCTTGTCGAGACTATTTTCAAGGACGAGCCTTCTTCACGATTGATCGTTTCCATGTGGCACGTGATATCAGGAGACTGTTTCGAGATCACAGGCGTTATCGAGCCATGCAGAAAGCCCTCGCAAAGTATGATGGAGAAACACTTATAACAGAGCTCAACAGTGCAGTGGGAACGCTTGAGACAGAAGCGAAAGAAGAGCGTTTAGAGGCGTTGATTCATCAGCTTGAACAGTACCCCGAAGCATTGGGAGATTACAGACAATGGCTGAAAGATCAGGGGATTGATCCGACAGGGTTCCGCCCAATGGGAAGTGCTGAGGGAACCATGAGTGTTTTTGCGAAACGTTTGAAGAATGGACGAAGTTGGGTTGAAAAAGGCGCTAGTGCCATGATGACAGCGATGGTTGCGTTAATGGATAAACTCCCTCTCAAAACACTAATGGGACGTGTTGAAGAATGGACAGAGCCAAAGGAAGAACGTCCTCCCAAGTACTTTCTGGAGAAGGTCGAGAGTACAATTGGTGAAGCGACACGAAATAACATCATGTATCTCAAACAAAGAGCGAATATTCCAGTTTACCGAGCACTGAAAGACTTGAAAGGCTTTTAAAAGCCCTAAGATTCTTAACAGAGGAGAACCCTAACATTCTGAATTCGCTTACAC
>NZ_SNUY01000086.1 GCF_004376175.1 Halalkalibacterium halodurans
AATCACCAAGCCATGTAGTTACCGAAGAGAGATCAGTTATCCAAAGCTTTTTAATTACTGGCCAATCCTTATTAACAAGGGTAAGAATGCCGCCAGAATAATGGGCATTTAACTGATTTAGAACGAAGTTTTGATAAGTTTCGTGTGCAATAAACGTTGGTTTCATTTTGGCACCTCAATCACAAGTAGTAAGGGAAAATAATCCCTTCACCGGCGATTATTGTGGTGTTTTTGAAAAGTCAAGTGTTTCTTGTCGAATTCGAGAAAATATTTTGATAATTAATTTCCAGTTTTAAAAAATGAACATTAAAAAATCCCACCTAAAATAGGAGGGATGAAATAAATTGGTTTGAGGAAAATCCTTGAACCACAAAGCTCGGCGAATGCCGAGAGTCTATTTAACTATGTGGAGGATCGTAAAGGTCATGACAGGCGTTATGCGATTAATTGGGGAAAGATTCATAAACAGCTCGGGTGGAGACCGCTCGTTGCCTTTGAGGATGGGCTAGTCGAAACCGTTCAATGGTACAAATCTCGATTGGCACAAGGAGGTCATTAATGACACACCTTCTCATCACGGGAGCCAATGGCCAAGTAGGCATGGAGTTAAGCAAACAGGGGAAGCAGCATTTTCAAGTAACGGCTCTTACGAAGCAAGAGTTAAATATACTTGTTCAAAACACGGTGATGAACAAGATTAAAGGCGTGAACCCGGATTGGATTATTCATGCAGCCGCTTTTACCGCTGTTGACCAATGTGAGGACGAACAACGCAAAGCCTATCACGTGAACGGGCTAGGCGCTGCGAATGTGGCCAGAGCTGCACGGGAAACGGGAGCGAAATTAATTTATATTAGCACCGACTACGTCTTTGACGGGAACAAAAACAGTCCCTATGAAACGTGTGACCTGCCAAACCCATTGAATGTGTATGGAAATAGTAAGTGGCTAGGGGAACGGCTCGTCCAAAAATATGTAAAAACGTGTACAATCGCCCGAACCTCTTGGTTATATGGCCACTACGGAGGCAATTTCGTCAAAACCATGCTTCGCCTCTTACGTAAAGGAGAACCGATCGAAGTCGTAGCAGACCAAGTCGGCTGTCCAACCTATGTGAACGATCTTGTTTATTATTTATTTTCGTTAATGGAAAAACCTGGCGGAATCTATCATATTAGCAACCGCGGGTCATGCAGTTGGTTTGAGTTTGCTAGAGCGATTGCTAAAAATGCAGGTTATGATCCAAGCTTAATTAGGGCGACAACAACGAAAGCCTTTGCAGCAAAAGCCCGCCGCCCGAAATATTCGGTTATGAGCCATCAACAGCTGGAATTAGCAGGTTTGCAACCCCCAAGGGAATGGGAGCTGGCTCTAAAAGAGTTTATACAGGAGGAGACATGTCATGATTGAAGGTGTCAAAGTAAAAAGACTAACAAAGTATTGTGACGATCGCGGTTTTTTTGCTGAGCTTGTACGTGATGATGAACATTTGCTTGAACACTTTGGGCAAGCCTCGGTTTCAATGAGCTACCCTGGTGTGATTAAAGCCTTCCATTATCACAACGAGCAAGATGATCTTTGGTATTTTCCTTCTGGAAATGCCCAAGTCGTCCTTCACGATTTGCGCCCCAACTCGAAAACAGCTGGGATTACAGATGTCTATTATATGGGGGAGGAAAATCCGATCCTATTGCTCATACCGAAGGGAGTAGCCCATGGGTACCGGGTGTTAGGTGGGAAGCCCGCGACGATTATTTATTTTACAACAAAATCTTATAATCGTAAGTCACCTGACGAAAAAAGACTGGCATGGGATGATCCATCGATTAACTTCGATTGGACGACAAAGCATCGGTAACGTTATTCTGTATCTTTTTCAACCCATGGTTTTTTTCCACTAGCCATTTTCGCTTGAACGCCTTTCGGATGGATTCGATGCTCATCTGTAATCACATTAACCGGATGAAAGCTCCAATATTTCACTAGCTTTCTAAAAAACCCAGCATCAGCATTCGGCCAAAGCGACGGATGATCATCCCAATTTTTTACTTTTTTAAAACAGGACGCTCGATGCATAAAAGAATTGTGGTCGACTTTTCCCATAGGATGCTTTGTTACTCCTACAAGAGGTCGTACGAATGTCTTGATCACTTGCCCACGTTTATTGTACTTGAACACGCGTTGCCGTCCATAGACGACATGAATGCGCGGATTCCGTTTAAATACTTTGACCATACTTTGAAAGCGTGTAGGATAATACAAATCATCATCGGTTAAGTAGGTGACAAGATCACCAGTAATATGGGGGATTGCTAAGTTAATACACGTTGCGTAGCGTGCCGTTTTATAACGGTCTTTATCGGTCACGCTTGATTGAATGAGGGTAATCCGTGGATCATGATTGGCGATTTGCCTTAACAGTTGCCGCGTTTGTTCGTTCGAGTGATCATCGACAATGATGAGTTCCCAGTGAGGGTATGTTTGTTTCTGTACACTGGAAATGGCCTCCTTTACGCCGTTAGGACGATTATAACTTGTTAGAATACAGCTTATTTTTAACATGGTTCCCCTACTTTCTTCGATCTTTTCTGTCACAGCTATTCATATGGTATGAAAACAATGTGAATCGGTATAGGGATCTGTACGAGTTTTCGGAAGATTTCATCACAAAAAGTCAGGTGATAACATGGTAAGCCTATCTCAAGGAACAGCGTTAAGCATAACGGCTTATGAAAACATTTGCGAACAAAAAGAAATACAAGATTTTACCCTCGGTCCTATTCAAAGGAATTATCTCTATTTCGCCGGCTCCCCAGAGACAGTGAAAATCAAGCCTCCAATACGCCCTTTCCCCAATCAAAGCATACCGTCACATTGTGAAACGAAACCTTTTTATCTCGCAAGTATTAAACAGCCAATGTGTGTCAAACACCAAGTGATCCTATACAAACAAACATCTTTATTACCTGATAGCTTCCGGCATGAAACACGAGATGACTTCCATCAAGCCCTTCACTATGATCTAAAAACTAAGCAGTATCGGATCAAAAGGTTGGAGGAGACGACTCGCTGGCTTCCGGGGGATAGCCTTTTCCTTAGCGGCGAATTTTCAGGGGAGTATGGTCATTTTCTTTTAGAAATTCTCTCGAGATTATGGATTACAGACTTTATTCAGATTCAATCGCTTCCCATTTTAATGAACCCAACCGATCGAAAGCAATGGCAGCTTGATTTATTGAAACCTTTTGGCATTAAGAAGCCGCAAATCGTTCCTTTGCATCAACCTACCGTTTGTGAACGGCTTCATATTCCGGTTCAATCTTTTTCTCTACGCCGTTATACATCTTCTTTTGCACACAAAGTTTGGAAAACAATCGGTGACTATTATGATACAGGTAGCCAACAGGTACCCGACAAAATTTATGTGTCAAGGTCCCGGCTTAAATCAAACCGAAGACGCTTGATAAATGAGACCGATGTTGAGCGTCTCTTTAGCCGCAATGGATTTCAGATCATTCATCCTCAGGAGCTGACAATCAAAGAACAAATCAATCTTTTTCGTCATGCTCAAGTGATCGCTGGTCCCCTCGGTTCAGCGATGTACAATTGTGTTTTTCAAACAAAACCAACAAAAAAATTGCTACTGACCTATGAAAAATTCATCAAAATGAGCGATCTGTTGATCAACACGTCTACAAATGGGTTGCTTTATTATTTTGCAGGAACTGAACATAAACAAAACAAATCTCCTAGTAACACTGAATGGTCCATTAATCTTAATCAGCTCGCAGCTTATCTTGAAAACTTTTAAAAATGCTTTAACGAATGATCCAAAAACAGACGTACATCATCTAGACGCTTCTTTGGCGCTCGCCCTAACCGTTGATTCACTGCTGCTACCAACTCGTCTGGATGCTGCAATAGATCGCTGAAGTGAACGTCAATGATATCCGCTCCTTCCTCTACAAGCTGCTCGCGAATGCGCTGTTTATTTCCTAGGTATGGTAGCAAAATTTGTTGCGCCTCTAATTCTGTCATATCATTTCGTCTAACCAAGGATGCAATCGATTCTTTTATTGGACGATGGACAATAATATATGTGATGTCGGCCACTCTTTCCATTGGCCCTTTCCACAGGTCAAAAGTTAACAACATCCGTGGATCTTTTATGCCCCATGCAGGTTTGGCATGCTGTAATAAAAAAGTCTTTACCTGCCTTCTCGGTATTTTTAATTGTTTAATAAGTTCAGGAGAAGGCGGTTTTTTCCAACTCCCACCGATAGTGTGTAAAATCCGATCATTTACCGCAACGAATTCTTCGTTCTCAAAATGCCCCTTAGGGTTCCATTCATTTTCCTTTAGTAGATGTTGTCCCATATGAACACCTAAATGATACAAAACCCCTGCAGTTGCACTTGAGCCTGATCGATGTAGCGTCAAAATAAGGAACAGTTTTGATCGTATCATCTCTCCCCCCTTTCCTCTTTTTATACCTTTATGTGAAGCGAATGTTTTTCGTGTGTACATGTTGTTCCCGATTTCTAAGAGAAAAGCAAAAAAGCGAAATAGATTATCTATCCCGCTTTCCATGGAACCCTTGTTGATGTTTACGCTCAAAACGCTTTAATCGATAGGCAGACAATGGGTCCAACGCTCGAATCCGTTTGGTCAATAATTCCTTTGCGAACGCATAAAGTTCAAGGTCAGCTTCATTATTTTTAGCAATTTTCTCCAGTAGATTAGGGGAGATTTCCTCCTTTGATCGCCGTTTTTTCGTTACGTTGTATTTTTGATAAGCGACCTGCTTCCAGTTGAACATCTCCTTCATTAAAAAGAGCGAAGCGTCAAACTTTTCGGTTAAGCCTACAACGGCAAAGTGATTTTTTAAAATGTTCTTTGCCCGATTAACTTCCGTCACGGACGTCAGCTGCCCCCCTAAAATATATCGCGTTTGCAAATTCCGATTCTTCGGAAGTGCCTGATATTCTTCTAAACTCATCTTCATGACCGACTCATGTAAATTATGCCATTCGATATTGCGAATAAAATAGTACTCTGAAATGACTCGATCGACCGGATCACGCAACATTGTAATATAGGTCGTGGGACGGTTGAAATATTCATGTACCCCGAAAGGCAAATGACCCTGAACACATTCAATGTTTTGCTTTGATAAACCTTTGAAAATCCCAGGTAATTTATGATGCTCCTCGTAAACATCCACACTTTTGCGGCTATCATAATTTCTCTTGATAATTTTTTTTAATGTTGTTCCACCTGTTTTCGGCATATGGAGATGGATGAGTACGTTTGCTGAATGATTTCGGTTATCCATGTGGACCAAATCCATTTTGATCTTGTAAAAACTGTTGCAGTGCTTTCCTTGCACCTGAATCTAACCGTTTGATGTGTTCCTGTAGCTTTTCCTTTGCTGTTTCATAAAGATGAAGGTCCAATGGATTCTTTCGTTTAATGATTTCGATGGTATCTAATCCTATGTCTGTTTGTCGTTTCCTTTTCTTCGTTACATTCTTTTTTTGATAGGAAATATGATCCCATCCTAATTTCTTCTTCATGATAAATAATGATTCATTATAAAGCTCTGTGATTCCGACGACAGAAAAGTGTGCGTCCATATGTTGTAACGCTTTGTTTAAATTAGGCTTCCTTTCACCAGATAGATACCTCGTTTGATGATTTGTTAGTGGCACTTGCAAGTCTGGATCTGTCGACCGCACAAACTGTTCAAAGGTGAGTGGTTTCACTTTTTGATGCATCCGATTTCTCTCATTTTGTAAGATGAAATAATAAGTCGATATGATCCGTTCAACTGGATGTCGAAGCATCGTGATATATGTGAAGGGCTGTTGAAAATATTCGTGTACCCCAAAGCGATGATGACCATACACACATTGGAGCTCCTTTATGTTTGCGCCTTTTTTCTGTAAATTGTCCAGCTTATTCTTTTGAGGCAGCCTTAAAATGTGCTCAGATCGGTATTGTTGATCAAGAATATTCCGTAACGTGATCCCACCCGTTTTTGGTATGTGCATAAAAATAACAAGTGGGATTTTGGTTGATTCGTGTTTCATAAGAACACTCCAATCAGCAGTCTTTATACCATTAGTATATTTTTCAAAAAACAAGATCGTTCTAGGCATACCGATTAATGATCTGCTTCAACGTTATGAATGGGTATCAGCGGGAAGAGAGGCGTTAGCGACTAACGTTGAAATACAAAATACCCCAAGTGTTAGATTTATGCTCTAACACTCGGGGTGCAGCACCGTTCCAACAAGAACGGTTCTCTCCTGTCATTCTTCATCCGCCTTCCATCCAAACTGTCCTAACGAATGTTCATCCGTATGGAAATCAGATCCACCTGTCTTTATAAGTGCAAATTCTGTCGCTAACATTTTATACTTCTCCTGGTCGGTCTCGTCATGATTCCGATGCCACACTTCGATACCATCAAAATCAAGGGCTAACAATTCCCGGACTAGCGTATCTTCTAAATAAACCGGATGGGCCAATATAGCTTTTCCACCTGCTTCGTGTATCAGCTTGATCCCTTCTTCTGGAGTCAAGATCATTTTGTCGATAGCACATGGCTTACCATCTGCCAAATACTCATCAAAAACAGTCTGATAATCTAGAACATACCCTTTTTTGACGATTGCTTTCGCAATGTGAGGTCTTGCGATGACTCCATCCTCACTAAATTGTTTCACTTCATCGAGGGTAATTGTAAACCCAATGTCATTAAATTTTTCAATGATTTGCATCGCCCGTCCTTCTCGATGCTTTTTTAACTGGACAAGGATTGCTTGTAATTTCTCACTCGCTTTAACGTTATACCCGAGAATGTCAACATTTGTTCCTTTGTATTTTGTAGTGAGTTCAATCGCAGGAATGACGTTAATACCGTGGCGCTTGCCAGCAATAACCGCTTCCTCAATCCCATCAAGTGTATCATGGTCTGTAATCGCGATTGTCCGTAACCCGATCTCCTTGGCTTTCTTTACGATAGCTGTCGGCGAATATTCCCCATCGGAGGCTGTCGTATGAATATGCAAATCAAACGCGCCAGCTTGCACAATTTCTTTTAAATCCATGTTCATTCCTCATTTCTCCTTCGGCAGCTAAGAACAGCAAACGCATCATCCCACGGATGTTGTTCATCTTCCTTTTTTATTAAATTAACATAAATCGCTAGGGTTCATGAACAAAAAGAAAAATCTTATGATGAAGTGTTAAATCGTGGCTGACACTTGTTCGTTTTCCATTCAATGGTCTCGCCTTGCTCGTACCTACCGATGGCACGGCTATCTAAAAAGACGGCGTTCTTTATTTGCAAATTTAGCTTCTTCATTACTCTTGATTTAATCGGGTATAGCCGGTTGTTTCCACTAAGATAGAACTTAAAGCCACAGCGAACAAGAAGACCTTCAGGTAACGGATGCTGATTGTTAACATGAGCTGAAATGGGGGGGCCTGT
Organism: Halalkalibacterium halodurans; assembly: GCF_004376175.1. Lineage (GTDB taxonomy): Bacteria > Bacillota > Bacilli > Bacillales > Bacillaceae_D > Halalkalibacterium > Halalkalibacterium halodurans. Next base: position 7,499 of record NZ_SNUY01000086.1, read on the forward strand.
AGGAATAGAATCTAAAAAGGAACGGCTTACCTCCACCACTTCACTCGCACGGAATTTATACAACCGAAACTCTTTATGGGTCAAAATGTGACGCTTCCGATGGTTTTCAACATAATAGATGTGAGGCTCTTGGGAGGCTTTGATTAATCGATGGTTCGGAAAAAACTTCCTCTGCTCCCAAATGTGCTCATCAATAGCTGGCCCTTCCTTATATTTGAACAAAACAGGATCAGGAATATGAACAACATTTTCTTCACGATAGTGTAATTGTTGAAACATAGTAGGTGTAATGGCTCGTCGGTGGTTATCTTCTATTAAGTAAACATCCGCTCCTAATCCTTTCACTAACGTACCAGAAGGTAGGTACTCAGGAAGAAATGCGTTTAATGCTTGAAAAGATGTTGGGCTTTTTAAACATACATCGAGAACCTCATTGATCGGATAAAATAATGCGAATGCCGAAAGTCGGTTCCAGAAGAATGCATCTCCATTATGCCAACAGATCGGATCATCATTCCAATAACTTCCGTACGTTTCGTACACCTTCTCGGCCAAACTTCGCCTGTGCATGACCGAACAGTGATCCACTATATTTTCTGCATACCGAATTGTTCCTTTCGTCGGACGAATACGTTCCGCTTGGGTGATCAACTGATTATCTACCGTTCTCACCAGCTGCTTTGAGTAAACGACATCGACACTCGGATACCGGTCTAAATATTGAACCATTTTCTGCAAGCGCTCTGGTAAATAGTAATTATCATCGGTTAAATAGCAAAGATAGTCACCTGTAGAGCGTGGAATGGCTTCATTAATCAATGTAGCATACCGAGTCGACTTGTGCCGTTCTTCATCCTTAACTTGGCTGTTATAATAATAAACGTTCGGATAGAGCATATAAGAGTCGATCACTTGCTGCGTCTCTTCATTTGAAGCATCATCCATAATCCACAGTTCCCAATCTTGAAAAGGCTGAGACAGCACGCTTTCAATCGCAGCGCCGACTGTATTTGGCTTATTGTAACTCGTCAAAATAACCGTAACTTTTGCCATGTGAGGACACCTTCTTTAAGCGATGATTGTTCATACCTTTATCGTATGATTTTCACCGCTCCACGTGTATCGGTTAGATCGCTTTAAAGCCCAACGTCCGTACCTTTTCTAAATCGTTTGGATGAAACTTCCTTAAATCAGCTTCTTTATATTTCAACGTCGCTGCTGCCGGATCGATTTTCTCGCTCCATTCATCGAATGCGCCATCATCTACTGCTAAAGATTCAGCCAATTTCTGCAACTGTGGTGTTGGATTGACACAAAGCTGGTCAAAATGAATAAGCAAAAACCGGTCTTTCATCTGTTTTGTTCCATACATAACCGCTCGTTCGTTTGCCTTAATCCAATACGTTAGTGATGCATTAGGGATCATCATAGAATTGTTTGGAATCGTTACACCAAATAATGGCCCCCAATTGAATAACTGCTGTTGATTTTTACTAAAAGCCATATTTAATCCATTTCGGATCACATGAATGTACCTTACATTGGGAAAATAGCGATGAATGTAAGGCAAATATAGGTGAGCATTTGGCTCCTTCCACCCCCATCCCTGATAGAGTTGCCTGTTTATCGGGTTCGGGGATAGCATGTTCCTTTTTATTTTTTGTGCTAACAAATCTCCATTCCGATAAGTCTGTGCAGCCTTTTCAATAAATTTAATGTCGTTACCGGTTAATTTTTTGAGTGGTTAGCCTGTTTTCTAAAATTTTAAGTCCGCGAAAAATTTCCTGTTCATTCAAGTTTACAACCTTCGAAAACCAAATCGGTCGCTTAAATAACAAACTAAAATACAACAAATCCTTTGATTGATTTAGCATGTCCCCGAGATAAAAACCCATATCCATTACAATTTCGGCAATGAGCCTCGTCCCGCTCCCACCAACACCACCAATGACAATAGGACCTTGCTTTGCAAAATCAGGCACAATCACACCTGCACTACTTCACTCGATTATTTTATGAAGAAAGCTAGATACTTGCGTTACGGCAGACGTGGATCATTTGTGCCGCACCACAAAATAAGAAAACTAACTAGATCGGAAGTCATATGAGAGGAATAGCTTGGTTAAGAGGAGGTGTTACACCGTGCCATCAAACTTAGAAACGGTTCTTTTTTGCACATCCCAAAAACAGGCGGTCTCACGCTACGGGGGATTATTGAGGATCAATACTCTAAAGATGAGCGATTGAAGTACCCGAGGTTACAACCAGCACGCTTCCATTCACTCATCAAGGACACCGCGTTTAATCCTCCTTTGTATCTTGGGTTACAACCAGCACGCTTCCATTCACTCCCTAAAAGAAAATTAACATCCTTAAGATGCGTGTACGGTCATTTTGGCTATGGCATTCATTCCACACTTCACCAACCGTTTACTTACATTACCATGCTGCGTGACCCCGTGGAACGAGTTATCTCCACGTACTATTTTGTTTTACAAAACCCGCAAAATCGCCTGCACCATCAGGTGAAGCAGATGAGCTTCGAACAATTTGTTGCTAGTGATCTCCCAGTCGTTAGTAACCATCAAACCCGTCTCATTTCAGGGAAACCAATCCCGCATCTAGCCCTTGCCAAAAAGCATTTAAACCAACATTTTTCTATCGTCGGGATTACGGACATGTACGCACAATCCATTTTCTTAATGAGCCAACGATTTGATTGGAAAAACGTCCAGTACACAAAGAAAAACAAGACAAAACACCGATTAAAACAAGAGGACTTTTCACAAGAAACCATTGCCAACATTCGTAAAACGAAATGAGCTGGACCTTGCGCTGTATGATTACGCAAAAGACCGATTGCAGAGGCAGCTTCATTCTCTAGATTCTGTGAGTCAACGAGGGCTAGAGAAGTTTATCAAACGTCAACTGGTTTAATATGTATAGAGAGCAGGCTGCTCTAAGCAAAACAGCCTGCTCTCTTTTCGTTATCATGAAAATAGAATATCTAAAATCTTTTGACTTACACCATGATTTCCGTACGGGTGTTTCCAGTTTGCTTGGTTCGTTCGGATGCTTTCCACACATTGAAGGATGGATTGGGTTTCAAAACCAGCTAGTTGGTTCGCGCCACATTCAACCGTTTCTGGTCGTTCTGTATTTAAACGTAAGGTGATACAAGGTGTACCAATGATACATGCCTCTTCTTGTATCCCTCCACTATCAGTTAAGATTCCTTTGGCATCCCGTTGAAGCAACAGAGCGTTAACAAAATTTGTAGGGGGATCAATGAGTATAATGGCCTCGTTTGTTTTTAGCCGTTCATAAAGGTTATTTTCAATTAACTTTTGTTTCGTTCGAGGGTGTAAGGACAAAACAACTTTCTCCGGGCCTTCCTTTGCTACACGATCAAGAGCTTTTACGATTGATGAGAGCCTAAGAGGGTTGTCTGTATTTTCTTGACGATGGACAGTTACAAAAAAATAGGATTTGGGCTGAAGATTGAAGGCTTGTAGCAGTTTAGTCGATTGGACATGGCTTTTAATGAAGTGTACTGCATCAACAATCGTTTGACCTGTTTGATAAACCCCATTAACGATCCCCTCTTTGGCCAAATTTTCCCCTGCTTGCTGTGTAGGTGTGAATAAATACTGAGCGATATGATCAACAAGCACCCGATTAATTTCCTCAGGCATGCTACGGTCATAGCTTCTTAATCCCGCTTCCACATGGGCAATTTTCACATTGAGCTTTGCTGCAGCTAAGGTCCCACCAAGGGTCGTATTCGTATCCCCATGAACAATAACCAGATCAATCTTCTCCCGCTGAATAATTTCTTCAACTCCTGTTAATATTTTTGCCGTCGTTGAAGCATGGGAGCCAGACCCAACCTTCAAATGATAATCAGGCTGTTGCAAGTGAAATGTATCTAGAACCGCTCCATCCATTGAATAGTCGTAATGTTGACCTGAATGGATAAACAAATGATGAGGATCTAAGCTCTTAAGCACCTTTATAAGAACCGCCATTTTAATGAGCTCAGGTCGCGTTCCGACGATGACAGCCGCTTTCATGTAATCTCTCCTTCTAACTAGAATTATCCTGCCATTCGTGATGATTCTAGTTATCCTATGAGAAATAGAGAGATCTGGTTTGTTTTTTTACCTAATGGCTCTACCTCAATTTGTAGATTTTTTCAGTCCACACCATCCTCTTCTAATTAGTATAATAAAGCTTGTAAATAATCGGTAACGATGATTTCGCTCTCATCTCATTTGTCATTTCCAAAAGGTTTTGACAGATCTTTTGTTTTTTTTCTAACAATGCTTCAATTTTTTCATGAGTTATTGTCTCTTCTACATACCAGTCACTTAGTTGAAGATCATCCATTAAAAATTTAACCTTAGGTGTACTCTTTAACATTATTGTTGGTACACCATGACTAATGGAAACTAGTCCAGCATGTAACCTACTAGTGATAGTTAAATCACCAGCTGCAAGACAGGCCCCTTTTTCTTCTAAACTAATAGAATCGGGAATAATTCTTCGATTTCTTTGATTCGTCGCTTGAATGTTATAATAAAAATCAAGTGATGTATCTTGCATTGAAATGATATTTTCATTGATCTGTGTCGTTACTTGAGATAATGCCTTTTTGAGGTTATTTCTAAAGTTGGCCGAATAGGCATTAAGTGCAATTAATACGTTCTTTTTACTTTTTGGTAACGGATAGGGCTTTGTTTTAAAGTTCCAAATCGCCTCAGGTACTACATCACAGTCTATGTTTAGATGTTTGTTCAATAACACTTTATCCCCAGTCGTACGGACAGTCACTTCTGCTGCTTTTTGTAGTACATATTTTAACTTTGAGCACGCTTCTTCTTTTACTACACGATCATCTACTCCTACACGACTAAAGATATATGGCTTTTTGATCCCCTCGTCTAAAAAGGTAAAAAAGTGAGCGCCTAAATAAATTAATCCTCCCCCACCAATAACTATTAAATCATAAGTGTTTAATTCCTTTCTAAATTCTTCAATCGCTTGATGTGCGGCTTTGACTAACGGATATTTAGGCTTCATGAATGTGTGCCATAAAGATCTGCTGTATACTGTAATTTCAGATAAAGGGACATTTTTTTTTATATTTTTGATCATCTCTAAAAGATTAATTTCATCACCAAAATTGTTATAGCCTGAATTATTCATAAAAAATCTTTGATAACCAAATAATGCTTATCTATCAAGGTATTGAGCTAAATGGTCCATGCATCAAATAAATGAAAAAAGAATCCATTTCTGATATGGTTAAAGCAACGATGAAATAACCACAGAAAGGATTCTTATAATGG
>NZ_SNUY01000087.1 GCF_004376175.1 Halalkalibacterium halodurans
GGGGCTGGGACAAAACCCCAGGAAATAAAAAAATAAGGCGTAGGAGCTTACACTAAAAAGTGTAGGCTTCACGCCTTTTTATTCGTATTTTGTGTAAACCAAAAGGACACCTTTTGATAAAATTAAAGTGACTAAACAATAATTTTTGGAGGTGTCCTTATGTTTAAACAGTATACCATGAATCAAATTGTTTTGCCGCTAGATTTAGAAATAAAATTACAAGAAAATGATATTGCTTTTGCGATTAATGACCTTGTAGAGAGCATACCAGAGGAAGCATTCAAAGATTTCTTACGCCAAACTGGACGTCCTGCCTATCATCCTCGTATGATGTTAAAAGTTATTTTGTGTGGGTATACACAATCTGTGTTTTCTGGTCGTAAGATAGAAGCGTTGCTCCAAGACAGTATTCGGATGATGTGGTTAGCCCAAGGAAATGAGCCGAGCTATCGGACGATTAATCGTTTCCGTTCCAATCCACTTATTGAAAAATTACTGCGCGAATGTTTTGTCCAATTCCGTAATCAACTCGTGGAAAAGGAGTTTATTGAAGAAGAAGCAATTTTTATTGATGGTCCGAAGATTGAAGCGAACGCTAACAAATTTACCTTTGTATGGAGAAAATCCGTCGAACAATATAGTGAAAAATTAATAGAAAAGTCCAACCAACTGTATGATGAATTATTGGAAAAGGAAATTATCCCAGCGATAGAACGAGAAAGTAAAGAAGAACTAACCGTTAAAGAAATGGAAGAAGTGGTCAAAAAGTTAGAAGAAACAGTCAGCGAATATGATAAACAAATTGAAGCTTGTGAGGTCGGCAGTGAACGGAAGAACATTCGCGCTGAACGTAAAGCACCAAAACAAGCTCGTAAGCAGTTCATGGATTTCATTGCTCGTAAACAAAAGTATCAAAAAGATATGGAGACTTTCGGCGAACGCAATAGCTATTCAAAAACTGATCCTGATGCGACGTTTATGCGGATGAAGGACGATTACATGAAGAACGGTCAATTGAAAGCTGGTTATAATGTACAACTTGCGACAGAAGGTCAATACGCACTCGCTTACGATGTTTTTCCAAATCCAACAGATACACGCACCTTGATCCCATTTCTTCAAACGATAGAAGATTTCTTCGAATTACCAGAATATATCGTTGCAGATGCAGGATACGGAAGCGAACAGAACTATGAAGAAATCATTGAGAATCGAAATCGAACGCCACTTATTACATACAATCAGTATCGAAAGGAAAAGAAAAGGAAACACAAAGACACTGCTTTTCATGTAGACAATTGGGATTATAATGAGGAAGAGGACGCTTTCCGATGTCCAAATGGTCAAAAAGTATGGTTTAGCCATCAGTCCAAACGAACAGACAGGTACGGATTCACACGGGAATTTAAAGTGTACGAATGTGAAGATTGTTCAGGCTGTCCATTCCGCGAACTGTGCACGAAAGCAAAAGAAGGCAACAATCGAAAAGTCTACATTAATGAAAAGTGGGAATCTCAAAAAGAAAATATACGTATGAAGCTTTCAGACGAGAAAACTGGTGCAATTTACAGGAAACGAAAAGTTGAAGTAGAACCAGTGTTCGGTTTTCTGAAGGCTCATTTGGGTTTAACTCGAATGTCCGTCAGAGGCAAAGATAAAGTGAAAAATGACTTGGGGTTTGCATTTATGGCCGTGACCTTGAGAAAGTACACGGCCCCGAACGGTGACATAGGGCCAGGAAATAAGAAAAACTCCACAAAAAAGGTTCCAAGCACTTATTATTTGCTTGGAACCTTTTTACTTACTATTTTTGGCTAGTTTTGTCCCAGCCTCTTTTTGAGTGAAAAAAATAAATAGAGGTGTCTGGCGTAGGGCGCTTTGCACTTTTCTTTTAGTCTAAGGGGGAACAAAAGGTGATGAAAATCAAAAATGGGAATGTTGTTATTCTCGGAATGTTGTTAATGGTCATGTTGTTTTCCGGCTGCAATGGTAGTGTGGAAGAAACAACAGATGAGAATATGGGAGGGACGGATGAGACGGTTGAACCGGCTGATGGGGAGGCAACAGATGGCTTTCCGAAAACGATCCATCATGCAAAAGGTGAAACGGTGATCGAATCCAAACCTGAAACGGTGGCTATTCTTTATTTTCCTTATGCTGAGCATTTATTTGCAATCGATGAAGCTTCTCTCGTTGGGGGAGTCGTCGGCTTAAAATCGCTGCAAAATTTCCCAGTCTACGAGCCGTTTCTTGCGAGCGGGGAGATCATTGATTTAGGAGACGAAGCAAACCTCGAACAAATCGTCGAATTGAATCCTGATGTCATCATTGCGACCGAGGTGGATGATAAAATTTATGAACAGCTAGAGAAGATCACAGATACTGTCATGATTCCGATGTCGGAAAACTGGCAGGAAACGATCATCCAAGTTGGCGCTGTCGTGGGGGAAGAGGAGAAAGCGCAACAGTACATTGATTCCTTCAACCAAAAACTGACGGATATTGCAGCTACGATGGAGCAAACCGAGCAAAAAGGAAAAACGGCTCTCTTCATGATGACATGGGCGAACGGCTTTAATTATTACAGCGGTGTTCGTATGGCTCATTATTATGAGGAGCTCGGCTTTGAGCCGTTTGCGGAATTGGACGATTATGGCGAGATCGGACTAGAAGGGGTGAGCGAGCTTGACCCTGATTATATCTTTCTCGCAGAAGATTTTACTGAAACGGCGGAAACCAAGTTGCAAGACCTTGAGGAAAGTCCAGTCTGGAACCAATTAACAGCTGTTAAACATGACCATGTGTATGTCGTGGATACAGAAATGATGGGGCCTTTGGCAATGGGACAATTCAAAGGGCTGGAAGTGATTGAACAGATCATGAGTGAAGCTGTATAAGTTCCTTTATAGAAAATAAAGAGACGATCAAAAGGCTATTTATCCAAATAACCCAATAATGACTTGTATGAGTCATTATTGGGTTATTTGTTTTGCTTATAACGAGAGAAAGAAAGTGTGCCCCTAGAAGGATCGTTAGATTTCATGACATGTATAGTTAAGTCATAAATGACTCAGGCGAAAGGGAGGAGAGTGGGAATGCCTTAAAAATACTGAAAAATTAGATCATTTAGACTTGGCACGCCATTTGCATATTCATTTGGTAGATCGTTAGAAAGGGTGATGCAATTGTGAGTCAATCGATTAAGACACAAGAGGAAGATTTGAAAAGCTTGTTGACGAGACGGGAACAGAGGGGTCGTAAATAACATTCAGACGTTTGCTAAAGAGGCCAAAGGGGCGATCGTGATCGATGTAGAAGGGAAGTCGTACATTGATTTTGCTGGAGCGATTGGGACAATTAATGTCGGTCATAGTCATCCGAAAGTCGTACAAGCCGTTCAGCAGCAGGCCGACCAATTCATTCATACCGGCTTTAACGTGATGATGTATGAATCGTATATTGAGCTGGCAGAGCGATTAGCTGCTTTAGCCCCAGGTTCGTTCGAAAAAAAAGTATTGTTGCAAAATAGCGGAGCGGAAGCTGTAGAGAATGCGGTAAAAATGGCGCGCAAGTATACGGGGCGCCAAGGGATTGTCTCGTTTTCTCGTGGATTCCATGGACGGACGCTTATGACGATGACGATGACGAGCAAGGTGAAGCCTTATAAATTTGGCTTCGGTCCATTTGCTCCTGAGGTGTATAAAGCGCCATATCCGTACGAATATCGCCGACCTGAAGGGATGTCTGAAGACGCTTATCACGCGTATGTTTTACAAGAATTCATCCAGTTTATGAATGTAGAAGTGGCCCCCGAATCGGTTGCCGCAGTTGTGATGGAGCCTGTTCAGGGAGAAGGTGGCTTTATCGTCCCGAGCAAGTCTTTTGTTCAAGGGGTTTATGGCTATTGTAAGGAGCACGGGATTCTCTTTATTGCTGATGAAATTCAAACAGGTTTTGCTCGAACAGGTCACTACTTTGCGAGCGAACATTTTGAGATAGAGCCTGACTTATTAACAGTGTCCAAGTCGCTCGGAGCCGGCGTACCTATTAGCGGGGTGATTGGTCGCCGAGAAGTGTTGGATGAAGCAAGTCCTGGGGAGCTCGGGGGAACATATAGCGGGAGTCCGTTAGGCTGCGCGGCAGCATTAGCGGTGCTCGACATCATCGAGGAAGAAGGCCTCAACGAACGGGCGCGAAAACTTGGTCAAGTCGTTATGGACAAGATGGCACAGCTTCAAGAGCAATATGAGTGCATTGGCCATATTCGCGGACTTGGCGCCATGTGTGCGATGGAAGTCGTAAAGGATCGACACACGAAAGAGCCTGATAAAGAATTAACGGCCAAGATCGTTTCCGAAGCGGGGAACCGTGGCCTGTTGTTATTAAGCGCTGGCCAATATGGCAATGTCCTCCGTTTCCTCATGCCGATTGTCATTACAGATGAACAGTTAAACAACGGGTTTGCCATTTTAGAAGAAGCGTTAGCAACAGCTTTAGTGAATAGGTAAAACCTGCATTTCCCCCTCCTCTTTTGGCATAGTACACTTATATGAAAGGATGGGGGAGGAATGGTGATGGGATCTCGTGAGAATGAGCTTGAACTTTTAAATGCCGAGCTTGAAGACATTTTTGAAGCTTCCTTTGACGAAATTTTCGTGACCGATGCCGACGGAATTGTTGTGAAAGTGAACTCAAGGTGTGAGGAAAATTATCGGCTTTCAGCAGATGAAATGGTTGGAAAGCACGTGAAGGACTTAGAAAAGGTAGGGGTGTTTTATCCATCTGCCACCTTGGAGGTTATCGAAACGTATCGGCCACTTGAACTATTGCAACAAACGCGATCAGGTCGGTATTTACATGTGAGATCAAGGCCAATTTTTGATCGAGACGGACAATTAACCCGGGTCGTTAGCTATTCGCGAGATTTGACTGAGCTTACGTATTTGAAGCGGAAAATAGAAGAAATGGAAGGTCAACTAGCAAGCTATAAGCGTGAATTGGGTGACCCCGTTACCCTAGAAGGGATCGTCTCGAAAAGTGAACAGATGACACGGTTGATGGAGCTTATTCATCGCGTCGCCAAAGTGGATAGTACCGTCCTTGTTCTTGGTGAGACAGGTGTTGGGAAAAGTAAAATCGTGAAGCTTATTCATGAATTAAGCGATCGTGAGAACCAGCGATTCTATGAAATCAATTGCGCCGCGATTCCAGAGCAGCTCATCGAATCGGAGCTGTTTGGCTATGAAGCGGGTGCCTTTACGGGTGCGAGCCGTCACGGAAAGAAAGGGTTGTTTGAGCTTGCGAATGGGGGGACGCTCTTTCTTGATGAAATTGCGGAAATGCCTTTGCATTTACAAGGAAAGCTGCTGCAAGTGCTTCAAGAAAAAAGCTTTCGGCCCATTGGTGGACAGGCGATGCAGCTAGTCGATGTCCGCGTAATTGCCGCGACGAATCAAGAGTTGGAACAGATGGTGGAGCAAGGACAATTTCGCCGGGATTTATTTTATCGTTTGCAAGTGATCCCGGTTCACATCGCTCCCCTTCGAGAACGGAAGGAAGATATTTTGCCTCTTGTTTACTATTTTCTCGACCATTACAACAACCGATATGGGCGGGATGTGAAACTGTCACCTAAGGGACTTGATGCGCTCTATTCCTATCATTGGCCGGGAAATGTTCGGGAGTTAGAAAACTTAATGGAACGGTTAGTCGTCACATCTGATCAAATGGTAGTGGCGGAAGATTTACCGTTTCACACGGAAAGTATGCCTGCAAAAATCGAAGGACGTAGTTTAAAAGAATTATTAGAAGAAACGGAACGGGCGATCATTCGAGATAGGTATGCATCGCATCAGTCATCGTATAAGCTGGCCGAAGCATTGAAGATTAGCCAATCAAGTGCGATACGAAAAATAAAAAAATATATCGAGTGAAAGGCAGTGGTATGATTGCTTCAGCAAAATCGAGAACTTAAGAAGGTGTTGTCACGATTAGATGTTTTTGTCCTTTCAGTTGGTGCCATGCTTGGCTGGGGGTGGGTCGTCTTATCGGAAAGCTGGCTCACATCTGCGGGCTCTTTCGGAACCATCCTCGCCTTCCTGATAGGTGGTTTACTCGTCACGTTTGTCGGTCTCACCTATGCGGAGCTCGCATCGGCAATGCCGAAAGTGGGCGGAGAGCACGAGTATGTTCACCGAGCGATGGGAGGGAAAGCCGCGTTTCTCGCATCTTGGGCGATTACGTTAGGGTACGTTTCCGTCGTCGCTTTTGAAGCCGTTGCCTTGCCTACGGTCATTGAATACATTTTCCCTAACTATCAAGTCGGATACATGTGGACGATTGCCGGGTGGGATGTGTACGCCTCATGGGTGTTAGTTGGTGTGGCTGGATCGATTTTTGTCATTGCAATTAACTACTTCGGCCTAAAGCCTGCCGCAAAAATTCAAGTGATTTTAACATTGAGCATTATTTTAATTGGTCTCATGCTCGTATTTGGCTCAGCTGTAGGTGGTGAGGCGGCGAACTTTGAACCGTTGTTTGTAAATGGCGCTACTGGTATCATGGCGGTCTTAATTATGGTGCCCTTCTTGTTTATCGGATTTGATGTTATTCCACAGACAGCAGAAGAGGCGAACATTCCAGCTAGAGATATTGGAAAATTATTAATATTCTCTGTTTTTTTGTGCTATTGTCTTTTACATTTTAATTGCTATCGGTGTCGCGTCTGCCCTTGATGCTAACGCTCTTGAGGTGACCCAGCTCGCAACAGCTGATGCCATGTCCGCCCTGTTCGGCTCAACATTTTTTGGGCATTTACTTGTCGTTGGTGGGGTGGCTGGAATTATGACAAGTTGGAATGCCTTTATTATTGGCGGGAGCCGCGTGATGTTTGCGATGGCCCAATCGGGCATGCTTCCGAAATGGTTTGGTCGTCTCCATCCAAAATACCGGACGCCATCCAATGCGATTCTTTTTATCGGTGGATTAGCTGTCCTAAGTCCGCTTTTAGGGAGACCGGCCCTCGTCTGGTTTGTAGATAGCGGTGGTCCCGCGATTGTCATTGCTTATTTAATGGTGGCGATTGCCTTTCTTTTGCTACGAAAAAATGAACCGGCGATGGAGAGGCCTTATCAATCAGGACGATCCTCTACTGTAGGTTGGATCGCACTCGTGTTAAGTATCGGATTTTTGATTATTTATTTGCCGGGAATGCCAGCGGCGTTAACAGGACCTGAGTGGGTCATTTTTGTCGGTTGGTTCCTAATCGGACTTTACTTCTTTGTCCAAATGAGTAAAGGGAAATATAAAGAGAACGAAAACGAAAAAACGTCTGATCAGGCGATGTAAGGGAGTGGAGGTTAAATGGATCTCTATATTAATGGAGAGTGGATGAGGAGCGGAAAAACATTAGATGTGACCAATCCGGCGACGGGTGAAGTGATTGATACCGTTCCCTTTGCTGGAAAGAAAGAGGCAGAGCTCGCCGTATCCGCTGCATATGAAGCTTTTCCGCAGTGGTCAAGCCAAACAGCCTCAGAGCGGAGCCGCTATTTAATGAGATGGTTTCAGCTCATTGATGAACAACAAGAAGAGATTGGCGAAATCATGACGAAGGAGCAAGGGAAGCCGCTTCGTGAAGCGATTGGAGAAGTCCAATATGCCAACTCGTTTATTCAATGGTATGCCGAGGAAGCAAAGCGTATTTACGGTGACACGATCCCTGCTTCGGCTATAAACAAACGGATTCTTGTGCAAAAACAACCAGTAGGTGTGATCGCAGCCATCACGCCATGGAACTTTCCTGCTGCAATGATCACAAGAAAAGTAGCGCCAGCTTTAGCGGCCGGTTGTACCGCTATAGTAAAGCCAGCAGAGCAAACGCCGTTAACGGCCTTAAAGCTAGCCCAATTGGCGGAGGAAGCGGGGATTCCTGCTGGCGTCCTTAATGTCATTACCGGGAATGCCCAAGACATTGGTGAGGCTTGGCTTGAGGATTCACGGGTGCGAAAAATCACGTTTACCGGCTCAACAGAAGTTGGGAAGCTCTTAATGCGCGGGGCAGCTCAGACAGTAAAAAAAATATCGCTTGAGCTTGGAGGTCACGCCCCGTTTATTATCATGGATGATGCCAACTTAGAGGAAGCCGTTGACCAAGTGATAGCCTCGAAATTTCGCAATGCTGGTCAAACGTGTGTATGTGCCAACCGAATTTACGTTGCCCGGGAAATAGCCGAAGCTTTTACAGAAAAGTTTGCCGCAAAAGTGAACGAACTAAAGGTTGGAAATGGACTGGAGGAAGGTGTCACGATTGGCCCATTAATTGATAAAGCTGCCGTAGAAAAGGTAGAAGCTCATATTCATGATGCCCTTAAAAAAGGAGGACAGGTTCTTGTTGGCGGCCAGTGGACGAATCATTTTTTCGAGCCTACGATCATTACTGGTGCGACAGACGAGATGCTCTGCATGAATGAAGAGACGTTCGGTCCCCTCGCCCCGGTTGCAACGTTTGACACGGAGGAAGAAGTGATCGAACGAGCAAACCATACACCGTACGGATTGGCAGCTTACGTCTTCACCGAAAATATTGGCAGAGCGATCCGTTTAAGCGAAAAGCTCGAATACGGGATTGTTGGGGTGAATGACGGGATGCCTTCAGTGGCTCAAGCTCCGTTCGGTGGTTGGAAAGAAAGTGGCCTCGGACGTGAAGGTGGAAAATACGGAATCGAAGAATACCTTGAGGTCAAATATGTATCGGTCGCGTTCAAATGAAGGAGGGTCCCTAGACTCTGCTTATAGAGTTTAGGGGGTTTTTATTGATAAAAAAAGTTCATACTCAGTTCACATATTTTTGTTACTCTTTACGCATATAAGTTTTTTTTTGAGTGTGATCATGAATGAACCAGAAGAAAGAGAAGGTGTGGGTTTGATAAAAATGAAAACAATCAAGGACATTGTCGAATCCCTAAAGCTCCAAGGGGTTCAAGCAGAGCATTTGCAGGCGGGTACTTGGACAACACTAGTATCTTTTTTTGATTTGATGGGAACGATAGTTATATTCAGCTAGAGGGGGAACCTATATGTTCTTTCACCCGATGGACATTTTGATTTTTGCAGCTCTTGGACTTGCTTTGTGGGCTCAGTCAAAAGTAAAAGGAAATTTTCAGAAGTGGTCTAGAGTAGCAGCATCTTCAAACGCAACAGGTGCCCAAGTCGCTCGTTTTATTTTAAACAAGGAAGGTCTTCATCATGTGAAGGTGGAGAGGTCGAAGAGTGGCACGTTGTCGGATCACTATGACCCTAGAGCAAAAACAGTTCGTTTATCAGATCCTGTGTATCAAGGGCATTCGATTTCGGCTCTAGCAGTAGCGGCTCATGAGGTGGGCCACGCCATTCAAGATCAACACAACTATTCAATGCTTGTCATTCGGCACCGGTTATTTCCAATAGCGAGCATTGGTTCACAGCTAGCGCCATGGTTGTTTATCGCTGGTTTTTTGCTTGAGATGACCAATTTAATCGGCGTTGGAATCATTCTTTTCTCTGGAGCTGTCCTGTTTCAAGTCGTAACCTTGCCGGTCGAGTTCGATGCGAGCAAAAGGGCAAAAGATAAGCTTCTTCAGCTTGGACTCATTCAGTCCCGAGAGGAAAAGGGGATCGGTCAAGTGTTGAACGCTGCAGCGCTCACGTATGTGGCGAGTACGCTTATGGCCGTCTTGCAGTTAATTAAATTTATTATGATTTTTAGAGGTCGAAGATAACGATTTTTCATAAAACGAGACTGAGTCTATCATGGATCAGTCTCGTTTTTTATAGAGGATCTTCGGAATGCCTGTCCCTTTTTGGACTACTTTTTTGAATAGGAGAGCGTAGCAATGGCGTCATGCTGATGGATCGACTCTTCATTTCTGCACTCAACGGTAAATGCTTTAATCGTTTCGTTTTCATAAAGATCTGCGGCGGTTAATCGCACCATGTCTTCGACGAATCGTGGGTTTTCATAAGCCTTTTCTGTCACTGCCTTTTCATCAGGCCGCTTCAAAACAGGGTACAAAATCGAACTAGCATTAGATTCCGCTGCTTCGAGCAAGGTCACTTTCCAATCGTCGCTTCCTTCTGTTGGCTCATAAAAAGTTGCTTTGATGGTGACATAGCCCCGTTGATTATGAGCACTGTACTCACTGATTTCCTTAGAGCACGGGCAAAGAGTCGTGACGGCTGCTGTTAATCCGACCTCATGAGTAAAGCCTAGCGTTTCATCGAAGTGAACGTTCAAACGAGCTTCTGCATGGGCTAGCCCGATTTTATTTAGGGAAGGGCTCTCACGTTCAAAAAACCAAGGAAATGTGACATGAACATGGGCGCTTGATTGTTCCATTCGTTCGGCTAAATCTTTTGTGAAAGCTTGCATATTTTTTAAACTCAAGATGAATCCAGTTTGGTGGTACTCCTGAAGTAATTCGGTTAAACGACTCATGTTAATCCCTTTACTCATTTGCTCCAAGCCTGTCGTTAATGAGAAAGTCCCAACCGTTGTCTGTTCGTATGGCTTGAGGTTAGACTGGATAATGCAAGGGTGTTTCACATTATGAATGCCGACAGAATCAAGGGCAAACAAAAAATCGTTCGGCATGTTTTGCAGATCGGCCATTTCTTCTTTATGAATCGGTTTCTTTCCCGCTACAGGGGGAACAGAACCAAATCGTTTATGTCGCTCTGTTTTACTAGGCCATTGTTTCGTTTTCATAGGACCTCCTCCACCTCTTAAATAAGAATAATTACGATTTATATCTTATCCTATAAAGTCTTGAGAAGTAAATGAAAAAGCTTAAAGAGAAAGGAAAAGGTCAAATCGTGTCGAAAATATCTACCAGAAGGGAGAGATGATGGTGAAAAAAAGGCACGACATTCTTTTTACGCAATTAGAAACGTATCGAGGCTATTTGCTAGATGTTGTAGCAGATGTAACCGAGGAAGAAGCGAACATCATTCCGAGTGGGTTTAACAACAACATTCGCTGGAATTTGGGCCATGTCTATCTTGATCAATATCTATGGATTGAAGCAGTGACAAGAGAGAAGATCGATTACCCTGGAGCATTTCTCCGTTGGTTTAACTTTAAGACATCGCCATCAGACTTTACCGCAGAGACGCCAACGGTAGCGCAACTAAAGAAATTACTAGAGCAGCAGCCAGCTTGGATCAAAGAGGCGTATGGGCACCGATTGGAGGATGAGATGGCTCCTACAGAAATGGGGATGTGTACGATCGAACAAGTACTATCACGCACCATTTTTCATGAAGGGATGCATCTCCAAGCGATAATTGATCTAAAAAAACTCGTCAAATCCTCTTAAAAGAAAAACCTTGTTCAAAAAAGGCTTTGATTGCGTAGTCAAAGTCTTTTGATGCTGATGGAAAAGCGGTACGATTGAAGTCGTGCCTTTGGCTAATTTTGAATAAGGAGAGGTTCAAATGGGGATAGTGTGTAAAGCATTTCAATCGATTCCAGAGAAGAACGTAGTAGCTGGCATTCTCCACTTGCATGAGCAAATCTTTGGTCAAGGAGATGACTTGCTGGAAAAAATGAACCGTAAGCCAAACATCCTTATCTTCGTGGCACTGGATAGGGGCCATGTAGTTGGGTATAAGATAGGGTATGAGTTGGACAAGCAGACGTTTTACAGTTGGTTAGGTGGCGTTGATCCGAACATAAGAAAGCAAGGAATTGGCTCCATGTTAATGGAAAGGCAGCATGACTATTTAAGAGATGTTGGTTATAAGGTTGTACGAACGAAGACGATGAACAAGTGGCGAAACATGCTTCTATTAAACATTAAAAGTGGTTTTGATGTGATTGAGACGTACATTGATGATAAAGGGCTACATAAAATTGTCCTCGAAAAAAAGCTAGATGCTTCAAGTTAAAAAGACCGTTCCCGTGTGAGAAAGGTCTTTTTATATGACATTATATCTATCTTTTCTCATGAGTCTATTAGTCTGTATATTCGACACAATTAGTAATTAATCGATAATTGTGTTGAAAGTCCTGCTAAAAAACGATTCTTTCGAACTGGAAATTTTATGAGATAATAGCTAATGTTGTGATGGATATACTTTTACAATAGAGGGAGCGAATGGACATTGATAGGTAAGAAGTTATGGATGAGTTTAGGTGTTATTGCAGTTGTTATTGGAGTCGGTTTCTTTGTGTATTCGGTTATTAATAATTCACCAGAAATGAAACTCGCAAAGGGCTTTGAGAGTCTATTAGATGCTGAGAGAGTTCAAATCGATTCTGATTTCGAAATGGACATCGCGTTCGATGCTGAGCTTGCGCAATTGGGTTTTACCACAGATGATGAAGCTTTGCTAGAAATTCTTGAGGACTTATTCAAAAACATTGATGGAACGGGTTCTTTTGTTTATGACAAAAATGAACCTGAATTATTCATAAAAAATCTTTGATAACCAAATAATGCTTATCTATCAAGGTATTGAGCTAAATGGTCCATGCATCAAATAAATGAAAAAAGAATCCATTTCTGATATGGTTAAAGCAACTA
>NZ_SNUY01000088.1:0-9346 GCF_004376175.1 Halalkalibacterium halodurans
TGGTTTTGGTGAGGCCTACGAAGCTTTACAAGAAATGTTCAAGCAACGCTACTCCGGGCCATAATCAAGGAGCGACGAGCAGCTTATGACTGTCCCTCTGCAGAGGGACAGTCATAAGCTAGAAACCGTATTCGAGGAGTACCCTAAGACCGTTACACAAACTTATTGACAGTACCTGATAGAATGTAGATAAAATCTCCGTTTTTTTTACCTAATCAAAAAAGGGAAACGGTATCTGAATCGAAAAAAATCTTGGTCTCTCTGAAGTAAGATGGTAAAGTCGACAGTGCAAGGGTTAAAGTTTCTTAAATCCTGGGGTTGTTTTTTGTATATCATAGTATAATAAGAAAAAGGTTTGTTGTTACTTCCGACGTGTGTGGGAGGCTTTGTGGCATGGGAAAATCGTATTTTATTTGGCTTGCAGTCCATTTTGTTATATGGGTATTTGTTCTTTTACATATAGAACCAAGCATACACAATAGTCAATTGGCGAGCATTTGTCTGTTTTTTATCATTTTATTTATCCTCCCCCTCTTTAAACGAAAGCCATGGATCCAAGCAGCATTGTTTAGTATTCAAGCATTGACTACCCTCATCTTTTTTTTATCCTACTGACAATGGATTAAACCTTTATGCTCTCCTCGTACATGGGTTAATTATAGCGGAAGCAGTTTTTTACCTATCTCATTGGCAAAGCTTCGTTGTGATGGGTCAGCTTGGTAGCGCAGCATGGATCATGATACACGCGATCCTTCCGACTTCCGCGTTCACTTTCTCCGTGCTTTTTTATCTATTAGTCGCGATTGCAATGTTGTACCATCAATCCATACATAGACGCGGACTCGAGAGTGAGAAAAAGAAAGATGCTTTATTAGATGAATATCGAAAGATGAAAAGGCAACTCTTAACGGAAGAGGAGCAGGCAAGACAGGATGAACGGATGTTGATCGGTCATGAAATCCATGATTCAGTCGGTCATAAACTTACAGCACTCGTCATGCAACTTGAGGCTTTCCGTCTGACAGCAGCAGAGCAAGATAAAGAAACAATCGAAAGCTTGAAAGTACTAGCTGAACGAAGTCTAGAGGAAACGAGACGGGCGGTCAAATCTTTTAAGCACAAAGAAGTAGGCGGCTTGCAAGGAGTTATCCGTTTAATCCGAAAGTTAGAAATGGAGAGCTTTATGAACATCCATTTCTCTGTCAAGCATGGGGCGTTTGCTGCACCATTAACTGGGGAACAGTCCTTTGCTATTTATCGTGCGATTCAAGAAGCGTTGACGAATATTATGAAACATAGCTCGACAAGGGAAGCGCAAGTCTTATTTGAATCGCCTGGCGGGAGCGTTTTTCGTTTTGAAGTCCTAAACGCGGCCCCTCCCAATCCTTTTTTTCAAGAGGGCTATGGATTGAAAGGGATGAGAGAACGATTAGAAAAAGTGGGCGGTTCACTGGATATCGTTCAAAATGAACGCCAATTTATCGTAACAGGGAGCATACGATTATTTGAACGGAGAGGATCATATGATCAAGGTATTATTAGCGGAAGATCAAGTAATGGTTCGCCAAGGCTTGAAGGTCATGATCGAGACAGATGAGGATATTTTCGTAACGGGAGAAGCAACGAACGGTAAAGAAGCGATCCGTTTATGTGAAAGCCAACGTTTCGATGTCGCCGTTTTGGATATTCGCATGCCTGAAATGGATGGAATTGAAGCGGCCAAGGTTTTACGTTCACGCTTTCCCGAGATGAAAATTCTCATGCTCACCACTTTTGATGATCACCAATATGTAATGGAAGCTCTAAAACTAGGAGTTAGTGGCTGTATGCTGAAAGATGGAGATACAGAATCCCTCATTCGTTCGATTAAAAGTGCGCTGAACGGCGGCCTCTCGTTGGAGGATCAGGTTGCAGCAAAAGTGATGCCCGTGTTGCTACAACATGAAGAGGCCATCCCAATCGATCCTACCTTAACCCCGAGGGAAATTGCGATCTTAAAATGTATTGGCGAAGGTCTGAATAATAAGGAAGTAGCCGAACGGCTAGGCTTGTCTGTGGGAACAGTCAAAAATCAGACGAGTCAGATTTTAGATAAACTAGCCTTAAGGGATCGAACCCAACTGGCGATCTATGCGATTCGTCATCGACTCGTATGATGATAAGAAAAAGTGACAAAAGTAATAGATGTTAGACCTTCGAGTGACCAGAGTCAGTAGCGGCTTTGGTTTTTCTGTTTTAAGATGCAATTACACAACAGAGGGAAAGGGGAAAAAAGGATGCTTGAAACGATCAATTTGTGCAAAACTTTTAAAGGACAGCCAGCCGTGCAAGAGGTCAATATGTATTTGAACTCTGGTGAATCCGTTGGCTTGCTAGGCCCAAATGGGGCAGGGAAATCAACGACGATCTCTATGATCTCAACTTTGATTAAACCGACAAGTGGAGAAATTAAGCTTAATGGTATAAACATTATTAGTCATCCAGGAGACATTCGAAAAATTTTAGGCGTGGTGCCACAGGAGTTAGCCCTTTACCAAGAACTTTCAGCTTATGAAAACCTTAAATTTTTCGGTTCAACTTATAAAATGAAAGGAAAACACCTTGAAAATAGGATTCAACATGCATTAGAAATTGTTGGATTAAAAGACCGTCAAAAGGATTTGGTCAAAACCTTTTCTGGTGGAATGAAACGCCGGATTAACATTGCAGCAGCCCTGCTCCACGAGCCGAAAATTCTTATTTTAGATAAACCAACGGTTGGTATCGACCCGCAATCGAGAAATCATATTCTTGAAACAGTCCGAACATTAAATGAAAACGAAGGAACAACGGTTTTATACACGAGTCATTATGATGGAGGAAGTCGAACAGCTCTGTGATCGATTGTACATTATGGACCATGGGGAAATTATTGCAGCAGGTACGAAAGAGGAACTACTGAGCATTTTATCGACGGAGGATACGATTAAAGTTGAACTTAGTAAGATTGACGAAACTTTTGTTCAGAATGTGAAGATGATCGAAGGTGTACGTAAGGTAGAGGCTTCTCATTCGCAATAGAAAATGATCGCGAAAACAGAGCAGTTTTACGCTATTTATCCATCGTTAATCCCGCTAATTCCTCTGATTAGTGGGGCCTATATGATGCCTGGTACAATTACGAATCCAGTATTGTTGTTTATCGCTGACCTTTTTCCGATGGCTCATGCCATGGATGCAATGATGTCTGTCATTTTCTATCATGCTGAGTTGTCAGATGTCATAATGGCACTCCTCACTATGTTACTGATTGGGATCATTGCCATGGGCCTAGGGATTAATCTTATTGAACGGAGGAATCAGTAGCCCGACTTCTCCTTAAGTTCAACTACCTAAAAATACAGGTGAAACAACCCACAGACTTCCCTCGACAAGCCTGTGGGTTGTAGCATTGATGGTAATGCTTAGATTTTCTCAAACGGATACTATCAAAAAGCTATGAAATAAGGGAACTCAATGCAAACACTAGACGACCCCGTGGGAAATCATGGCATCTGCAACTTTCACGAATCCAGCAATGTTGGCGCCGACCACAAGATTTCCAGAAGCCTCATACAACTCCGCCGCCTTTATACTTTCGCGATAAATGTTTTTCATTATCTCATACAGCTTGGCATCCACTTCCTCAAAAGTCCACGCTAATCTTGTGCTGTTTTGTGCCATTTCCAAAGCAGACACGGAAACACCGCCTGCATTCGCCGCTTTCGCAGGCGCAAACAGTACTCCATGCTCTTGAAAGGTATGGACAGCTTGAAGTGTGGAAGGCATATTGGCTCCTTCACCGACTGCTTTCACACCGTTAGCGATTAACATCGTTGCAGCCGCTTCATCGAGTTCATTTTGTGTTGCACAAGGCAAGGCAATGTCGCACGGAACAGACCATATACCTGAGCAACCTTGAACATAATGAGCATGGGGATGTTCGTTTACGTATTCGCTGATCCGTTTTCTTTCGACTTCTTTCAAACGCTTGACCGTCTGTAAATCGATGCCGTTTTTGTCGTAGACGTAGCCTCCAGAATCGCTGCATGCTACCACTTTTGCACCGAGCTGCATCGCTTTTTCCATGGCGTAAATCGAGACATTCCCCGATCCCGATACAACAACCGTACTCCCAGCAAAGCTGAAGCCGTGATCTTTGATCATTTCTTCTACAAAATACACCGTGCCGTAGCCAGTCGCTTCTTTTCTGGCAAGACTTCCGCCGTAGCCAATGCCTTTTCCAGTCAGCACTCCGGCCTCAAAGCCGCCACGCATTTTTTTATACTGTCCGAACATATAGCCAATTTCCTTGGCGCCCACACCGATATCTCCTGCAGGAACATCTATATCCGGTCCAATATAGTTGCTAAGCTCTGACATGAAGCTTTGGCAAAAACGCATGATTTCACCGTCGCTCTTTCCTTTTGGGTCAAAATCGGAGCCGCCTTTGCCACCGCCAATTGGTTGACCTGTTAAAGCGTTTTTAAATATTTGCTCAAATCCGAGAAATTTAATGATGCTTGCATTAACAGAAGGATGAAACCGCAAACCACCTTTATACGGTCCGAGAGCACTGTTAAATTGTACACGAAACCCACGATTCACTTGGACGTTTCCTTGATCATCCACCCAAGGGACTCGAAAGGAAATAACTCTTTCCGGTTCTACGATTCTTTCGAGTATCGCTTGCTTAACATATTGCGGATGCTTCACAAGGACAGGTAGTAACGAATCAAACACTTCCTTAACCGCTTGATGAAATTCATGTTCATTCGGATTACGTCGTTTCACGGTTTCGTATACGTGCTGTACATAATACTGAACGTCATACGTTTGTTTCTCTCTTACCAATGTTGTCATTCCACGGCCTCCCTAACTCCTTTATGTCAATCTTTCAAAAAGTCTCTCATCGTAACAGAATCCTTTTTACGTCATGAGGATTTATTCATGTGAACAAGAATAGATATCTGCTTGGAAGTATTTTATAATTAAATAAATCATCTAATCAATATCAATAATTGATAAGTTTAATGCCTTTTTTAGATGAATGTGAAGGTGATGCTATGGAATTCAGACAATTAACGTACTTCATGGAAGTGGCAAAACGAGAGCATGTAACCGAAGCGGCTGCCGCTCTACATGTAGCTCAATCTGCTGTCAGCAGACAGATCTTTAACTTAGAAAACGAATTAGGCGTTGATCTGTTTATTAGGGATGGACGTCGAGTGAAATTGACTCCCATCGGTAAAATGTTTTTAGAGCGAATCACTCATGCCATGAATGTCATTGATGATGCCAAACGAGAAGTTCAAGAGTATCTAGACCCGGAAAAGGGGACAATTCGTGTCGCATTTCCGATCAGCCTTGCCGCATATACATTGCCAACGGTTATTTACGCATTCCGCAAACGATATCCAGAGGCAAAGTTTCAGCTGAAACAAGCTCTTTATCATGAGCTGATCAATGGGGTTATTAAAGGGGACTATAATATGGCACTTATTGGCCCGGTTCCCATGGATGAAAAGAAAATTGCTCGTAAAATCTTATTCACTGAACAGGTTGTTGCACTCTTGCCGTTGCATCATCCATTGGCTGAAAACAACGCAATCCATTTACGAGATTTGAAGGATGATCCATTTGTTTTGCTCCCAGAAGGGTTTGTTTTCAGAGATATTGTCATCAATGCATGCTCCGATCTAGGGTTCTATCCCAACATCGCTTTTGAAGGGGATGATATCGATGCATTGAAAGGCTTAGTTTCGGCAGGATTAGGAGTCACATTAATGCCGGAAGTCACTCTTGTTGATAGCACGCCTCGCTCAACTGTCAAAATTCCGCTGATTGAGCCGAACGTGACAAGGACCGTTGGTGTGATCACTCCGACTGAACGAGGGCTTTTGCCAACAGAAGAATTATTTTATGCCTTTCTAGAAGAATTTTTTACACAGCTCCATCATTTTAAACATTAACCTGTATCAAAACGAGTGAAGGAAAGGCGCGTAAGAAAATCGGAGAATCATACGGATCTGTGGCACTACCCAACTAAACGTTTCGTCATAAGGCGGCTTCTTTGCTTATTCGTTCGAAATGGCGACGGTGGATCGTCGCTCGAAGGCACCAACGAAAGAAGCACGTTTCAAAGCGATTCTTGATGCCGCTACCGAGGTTTTAGTTGAAAAGCCGACCGCGTCCATGAATGAGATTGCGGAATATGCAGGAGTGGGTGTGGCCACTCTCCACCGCTATGTTGAGAACAGAGAAAAGCTAATGGTTTATTTGGGTTACCGAGCCATACAGGCAGTAAGTGAAACTATTGAGGGCATTCCGCTGAATGAAGAAAACGATGAAAACTATATCTCTAAGCTGGTTGAAGCATTAATCCCACTAGGTGACAAAGTGTATTTTCTTGGGCATGATGCATCGGTATATTATAACAAAGAGTTAGAAGAAGCGGACGAAAAGTTAAGAGCACCTGTTCGCTGCGTTATTCAGCGTCTACAGAAAAAGGGATTTTTTATCCAATCGGTTAACAGTGAATGGATCTTAAATGTGCTTTACTCGTTACTTTTCCTAACATGGCAGCAAGTGCAAGAAGGCCATATAGCTAAAAATTCTGCCGCTTCACTTGTGTTAAGTACGTTTTATCACGGTTTCAGAGCAAAGTAACAGTTGATCATCCTACAATCAGAGGACAATTTGATTTCATTTACATCCTAAAACAACAGCATTCTGATCATTAAATAAGTAGCGAGACAAAGGAGTGTCCATGATGTCACATATCTCAATCGTAAAGGCAGACCCACAATCCCAGCTCGGAGCTAGCCTGAATCAAATGGCACTAGATTATATGGTTAACCCACTAGCAGGCTCTAACAATAAGAACATAATTGATGCAACGTTTCGTAAGTTATGGCAATCGAAAAACAACCGCTTTAGCCATCAGTACGCCTTTGAAGCGCAAATCGATAGACAAACGTTAGGAATGATTACATGTTATCCAATTAAGGTTTTAAAACAGCTTGCCTGGCCGACCTTTAAGCAGCTGTTTTCTTATCGTAAATTGCAGCTTTTTTATTATGAGCATTTTGCATATTTTTTGACCCAAGAGCCATAAGGATTTCAAAGACATAAAAAAGGACTTCACCCCTAAAATGTAGAATTT
This sequence comes from Halalkalibacterium halodurans, assembly GCF_004376175.1. Taxonomy (GTDB): domain Bacteria; phylum Bacillota; class Bacilli; order Bacillales; family Bacillaceae_D; genus Halalkalibacterium; species Halalkalibacterium halodurans. The sequence continues at coordinate 7,184 of NZ_SNUY01000088.1, forward strand.
TTGAAGTGACGAAACCACAAAAATTCAAAAGGAGGAAGTCACTTTGTATATTCTACAAGAAAGCCTATTTTCCTTTGAAGAACTGCAAAAATTAGAGTCAAAAGAGAAATTACCTATCTTTTTTAGCTCGCTTGATTTACGCCCTTATGCTAAACAGTTGAGAAGTTCTTCACCCCGAGGGGCTGACGGTCATTCCAGAGAAGGGATTCTAAGGGCTCTCATCGCTGCCCCACTCGAAGGCATCGACACCTTTACCGCCCTTCATCATCGATTGGATAAAGACCTTCGTTTCCGTTATCAATGCGGTTTATCGATTGATCGCCCCGCACCGTCTATCTCCACTCTCAGCCGGGTTTTTGCGGCACTTACCAAAAAAAAGCTGGCTGAAAAGATCTTCCTTGACTTGGTACAGTTAGCTCAGGAGGAAGGAATAATTGACGGCAGCCACCAGGCCATCGACAGTGCCGCCATTGATGCCTATGAAAAGAAACAGCCCAAAAAGCGTAGTGAACAAACGGGTAATGCCAATTGGGGCGCAAAATATGATTCCTTCGGCAATAAAATTACCTGGTTTGGCTATAAGATGCATCTTTCAGTCGATACCGCAAGCGAACTGCCAATGGCCATAAAAGTAACCCCTGCCCATGTGAACGATGGAGAAGTCGCACCAGAATTAATAGAGCAAGTGGCAGAGCGTACCAAATCCAAAATTGAATTTCTGATCATGGATGGCGGATATGACCAACTAAAAAACTATGAATCAGCCAAAAACATTGGAGCGCAAGCCATTATCCCGCTCAATTTGCGCAACGAAAAAGAGCCTCCTGAAGGGATTTCTTCCAATGGAACTCCGCGTTGTTCCATGGGTTATGAAATGACTTATTGGGGAGCTGATAAGGACCAGCTCAAGTTCAGATGTCCTCACGCAACCGGCAAAGTGGATTGCCCATTAGGAATGGCAGCCTGTTCATCTTCCAACTATGGAATGGTGGTAAAAGTCGACATCAAAAAGGATGTGCGCCGATATTCCAATCCGCACCGTGATACAAAACGTTGGAAAGAGCTTTACAACGAGAGGACAAGTGTAGAACGCTGTAATTCAAGAATGAAAAGCTACCTTACGGCGAACTCCCTACATGTATGGGGAATTGAAAAAGTAAAGACCCATATTTACCTGAACGCTATTGTATTACTTGTTTCAGCGCTAGCGATGGCAAAGGAAAATAAAGGGAAGAAAGCCGCTTAAAAAAATTCAATGTGAAAAATTCTGTAGGTATGCCCGAAAACAAGATTATTGTAATATTTTGTAAAATAACATGCTGGTAGCTATTTGTCGAGTGCTTTATTTTTTATACTTTTATCCCAAAAATCTAATTTTGCAAAATGCTCATTATAATATTCGAAACCTAAAATTACTCTATTTCATCACCACGATGAAAGAGGGGGAAGATGACTAGTTTCATGTCGGAACCATCGCCACATTGCCAGAAAGTAGAGGGTTAGGGGTAGGGAGCCAGCTTCTTCAATTTGCCGAAGCGCAAACGTCTTTACAAGGATTTTCCAAATGCTCTTTAACGGTTAAAAAGGAGAATAAACTTGCGATTAAACTATATCAAAAGATCGGTTAACATATAACAGGAGAAATCAATAAACCTGCATTTTCATTGTACCGAATGGTGAAAACAATAAGTGGATAACAAATAAGTCCTGTTTAAAAGAACCCAACAAACAAGTCTTCGTACTGACAAACATTTAGCCGGTTCCATTTACCATGGTGGAAGCCGGCTTTTTCTAGGCTTTGCTTAGTTTGGTCATGATTAGATTTCATATAAAGGACACCTCTTCTGTATGGTATGTTTGATTCTCAACAAATCAACTATACCAAACGGATGGGTGCTTTCTTATGCAATTTTTCATGAGCATAAGAGTATTTCAATAACGTCAGCAACTAGTGTTCCTCTTCCTGGCCCTCAGGAAACCAAATTTTAAAATTGCCGCTTAGTGCGAGCATCGCAAACAAATATAAGAGCTTGTTCAAAAAGCCATAAAATCCGAAAAAAAATAAAAATGCACCTTAGCGAAAAATGGTAAAATGGAAGTAACGAATCAACCAAAAATACCAATTTGCGAGGTGCATTTTCATGGATATGCAGCTAGAACTGC
>NZ_SNUY01000088.1:9356-12544 GCF_004376175.1 Halalkalibacterium halodurans
AGAGCTTGTTCAAAAAGCCATAAAATCCGAAAAAAAATAAAAATGCACCTTAGCGAAAAATGGTAAAATGGAAGTAACGAATCAACCAAAAATACCAATTTGCGAGGTGCATTTTCATGGATATGCAGCTAGAACTGCTTCCTTACCACTACTATAACACACTCGGTTTCGATGTGGAATTGATAGATTATATTGATCATGTTGATGATTCTATTGTCTTGGAAAAAATGAAACCATTATATAAAGGCGGTGGTCGCCCGCCTATTGATGCTAGGACGTATTTTCGTATGCATTATTTGTACTTTACACGGCCTGAGATCACGTCTTTTAGAGAGCTCTGCAGACAGCTGAAGGACCCTAAGAATCAGGCATGGCGCAACTTCATCGGCACTCCAAACATAAAGGATGTTCCTGTTCATTCGAGCTTGACTCATTTTCGTCATACTCTGACACCCGAGCACTTTTATAAAATCTTATTCGATTTCATTGGTCAGGCCCTGAAACTGGATGGTTTTTTAGAACCAACTCTTGCGGGAATTGATTCTAGACCCGTCTTTGCTCACGTGAATGGCTATAAAAAGAAACGTTGTGCTTGTGAAGATAAAGAGACATGTGAATGCGACAAAACGTATTCGGATCCCGATGCCAAAGTAGGCGTTCAGCGGAATAAAGCCAATCAGAATAAATTTTTTATTGGCTATCGAAAACATTCGATTGTTTGCCCCGCACCCTCGGGTCCTGTTGTTCTCTTGTCTATTATTCTTCCACCAGATACTCACGATGTCGATGTTCTTCTTCCGTTGGTTGAAAAACTAAAAGAAATCGGTGATTTGAAGGTAGAGTATCTTGTGGCAGATTTAGGCTATTTCAGTGCCGAACACCAGATAGAATCTTTACATAAACATGATGTGGCCGTCGTAACAGATTTCAAAAAGAATACGGTCATCCCTGAAACTTGTTCATCAGAAGGAAAGCCTGAATGTGAAGCTGGCCATGAACTCCTATGGGATGGATTTGAGAAGGAAACCTATACGTCTTGGTTTCATGGTGACGAAACCAAATGTATGTCCTGTCCATTACAGGCTACTTGTAATAAGCAATTCGGTTTCACCTTTGAAGAAAACCCATTCTTCTATGGTCCAGTTCCACAAGGGTCAGAGCTTCAAGAACGGATGTTAAACTTTCGTAAGCAAGTGGAGCTATCTTTTGCACATGAATCGAATCAGCTCGATTCTGTGATGCGACATAAAAAGGTGCCAGTAAAGACCACCAAGAGAGTCCAATCTTTCTTCATCATGAGAGATTTGTTTCGACTCATTCAACGGATGATCAAACACATACGAGATACGGTCTTACCTGGAAATCATGTTGAAGCTATAAGGAAATTACAGGAAATCCAAGTGGAACAGCTTTCCTTGCCGATAGCTAGCTAATTTAACCCCAATCAAACCTTTTTCAAAAAATTGTCTATGGTCCAAGGGAGAAGTCTACCCTTTTTTAGGTGCGATTTTGAGTGGGGCGAAGGTACATTTTTTTGTCTGAAATTATTTTACTTTCATTACCATTAATGGAAGTGTAGTCAACTGATTTTCTATTTATGATTTGATTAAAAAGGTGCTTTTTGAACAAGCTCTATAAACAATTATCGTAATAACGGCGGTTGCCGGTGCGAACCGGCGTGTTCCAGAACAAATCCACATTAGCTTTAGCGTATGGTCCATCAACAGAGGCTAAAGAACCCATCGCGTTAGTAGCAATCAGTCCGACAGGGTGCAATGATTTCTCTTCGAACGGTTCCCCGTCTATTTTATAGCGGCGGTAGTCTTCAGGCTCTTTATCTGCAAAAAACGCCTGGATCTTATTTATCTCTTCTGCCGACCACTCGCTTCCTCCGAACCATTCAGCGTCAAGTCCAATATTAGCAGCCACACGATAAGAATCGCTAAAAAAGTGGCCGTATCCCTTTTCATCATTTGGTGTTCCATCATAGTAAGCATACTCAGGCGCAAGTCCTGTTTCAGAATGGCAAGCTATTTTCAAATACTCCCGGCTCGCTTCAGCAGCCTCTTTCCAGAAGACGCGGTCCTCTTCGTTTGCCCATAAACTGAACAGTTCATAAAAATGGGGGAGATGATAAGAGGGATCACTGAACTCCACTTCAGGTATGAATTTAATGAGCTTATTATCCCGGTTCCACATTGGATGGCCAGGACCACCTTCACCATTGTGCACGCAAGTATGAAGTAGCTTACGAGCTTGTTCGCTGTAATTAAACGGCTGTTCATCACCATCGCCCCAGCGGTGCGAAGCAAAAAATAATGCAAGGGCAAAATATTCCTCTCCGTCCGGAGCTGGGCCCCAGGAGTTTTTAGAGCCATCAGGCTGACATGACCAAGCGAAGTAGCCCGCGTGCACGCCTTCCGTCATATACATATTCTTCATCGTCCAATTCCAGATCCGGTCGAAAATATCCTTTCTGTCCATTTGAACAGCCATCATCATTCCGTAGGACATTCCTTCAGTCCGCACGTCGAGGTTTCCCGTATCGAGGAGATAACCTAGATCATCGCCCACTTCATAAAAAATTTTCGTTTCTGGGTTATCGCCAAAAAGCTGTTCCCATGTGTCCTTAACTCGTTCTTGGATTTCCGCTTCCGAATACCCGAATTCCTTGAAAAGATTTCGGTACTCCCTCGTATAAAATGCACCTTCTGTCGTTTTCTTCATAAGAAACTGCCTCCTCAATTAATAGTTTTAGCTCCATCCTTTTGAAAAAGAAGTAATTAAACTGTCATTCAAATCTATATAACTTTCCGTTTCATCTCTAAAAGATGGTCGATATGCTCTTTTTGCAATGCAAGCCCGATCTGGCTGCTCCTAAGCAAAGCTTCCAGCTGTTAACGAAACGCCTCGCATGTTCGTGACTTTAATTTTTCCCAATAAAATCACGTTCCCTTTTAGCCAGATTATATCAGGGGAGGGGAGGAGGCGTAATGAAGGAAACTAAAGATCATTCTTTAAAAAATATAGTACTTGGTAGGGGCTTAGCAGAATTCTTAAATTTTGATTCATCACCACTTTTAGTGATTTAAACAAAAAAGAAGAAAACACTCACAGATTCCTGGCAATAATGTTAGTGCTAACCAAACAAACCAGGAGGGTCTGAAAGTGTTTTCCGTATCACTAGA
>NZ_SNUY01000089.1 GCF_004376175.1 Halalkalibacterium halodurans
ACTGTCTGACGCTGATATCGCTCTACAAAACAGGCTTTCTCCGCAAACCGCTTCCCGCATCTGCACGCGTACCGGCGCTTTCGATAGAATAGATACACCCACCGTTCAAAGAGCTTGAGATGTTGAACTTTTTGGATGCGGTAATCATGGATTCTCTCGGTTCTCTCCCCGCAGGATGGGCAACGATGAGGCGTTCGCGGCATTTCTACATGGAGCGCGATAAAGCCCTCTCGTTCCTCCATCTTTGTGACCTTCACACCTTTTAATCCGGGCAAATCCATGGTAAAATTCATCGTACACGCAGCTCCTATCCTTTCTTTGTTTCTCGACAATTCAAGGATAATGGATAAAGGAGCCTGCGTGCATTTTTTTTGCCCTCTTTTGTGCAAAAACCCCAACATTTATTGTAGAGCCAAAAAACCTAAAAAAACAACACATGCCTCCTCTAGCGACATGTGCTGTTCAGTCTATTTTTTTAAACGCTTGAATGCTTGACGTGCTGCATCAACTGTAAAATCAATATCTGCCTCTGTATGTTTCGTTGATAGGAACATTCCTTCAAACTGAGATGGCGGAAGTGATACTCCTAGATGTAACATCTCCTTAAAATATTTTGCGAAAAATTCTAGATCTGAGCTTGAAGCGTCTGCAAAATTTTTCACCTTCTTATCGGTAAAGAAAAAGCCAACCATTGAGCCAGCCCGGGACGTATAGTGTGGAATATCATACTCCTTCGCCACAGCTGATAGCCCTTCTGCTAATCGATCTCCTAGTCGATCAAAATATTCGTAATTCGCTTCCGTTAATTGTACAAGTGTCTCATAACCAGCTGTCATCGCTAACGGATTTCCTGATAGTGTCCCCGCTTGATAAATCGGGCCACTCGGAGCGATTTGCTCCATGATCTCTCGTTTTCCACCATAGGCGCCAACTGGAAGACCACCTCCAATGACTTTTCCAAGACACGTCAAATCAGGTGTAATCCCAAATGCCCCTTGCGCACAGTGGTAGCCGACACGGAATCCTGTCATCACTTCATCAAAGATAAGAAGTGTACCATTTTCTTCTGTTAGACGGCGCAACTCTTCTAAAAACCCTGGTTCAGGTGGGACAACTCCCATATTCCCTGCAACTGGCTCAACGATTACACCCGCTAGATCATCGCCGAATTGCTCGAACGCATAACGGACGCTCTCGAGGTCATTGTATGGAACCGTCAACGTATTTTGGGCAACTGTTTCAGGTACTCCTGGACTATCTGGAAGACCGAGAGTCGCCACACCAGATCCAGCTTTAATCAGTAATGAATCACCATGCCCGTGGTAGCAGCCTTCAAATTTTAAAATTTTATTTCTGCCCGTATAGCCTCTAGCTAAACGGAGTGCACTCATCGTCGCCTCTGTTCCTGAGTTAACCATCCGCACCACTTCAATCGAAGGGACACGCTCAATGACAAGCTCTGCTAGCTTTGTCTCTAATTCACTTGGGGCGCCAAAACTCGTCCCTTTTTCTGTCGTCTCTTTTAATTTTTCAACCACTTGATCATCGGCATGTCCTAAAATAAGCGGTCCCCATGAAAGAACATAATCAATATACTCGTTTCCATCAATATCGTAAATGTTCGCTCCTTTTCCTCGTTCCATAAACACTGGGTCCATGTTTACAGACTTAAAGGCACGGACGGGGCTGTTTACCCCCCCTGGCATGAGCGGCTTCGCTCGATTAAACGCTGCGCTTGATTTTTCGAACGTTTTCATAGCATCATCCCCCTCACTTCTCTTCATTTAACCAACGGGCTACATCTTTAGCAAAATAGGTTAAAATTAAATCTGCTCCCGCTCGCTTCATACTTATTAGCTTTTCAAGTACCGTACTTTTTTCATCAATCCATCCTTGCAAGCTAGCTGCCTTAATCATCGAATATTCCCCAGAAACGTTATAAGCCACAACTGGAAGACCCGTTTCATTTTTTACTTCACGAATAATATCGAGATAAGAGAGGGCAGGTTTCACAATTAAAAAATCGGCACCTTCCTCTACATCAGAACGGGCTTCTCGCAGTGCTTCTAACCGATTCGCCGGATCCATTTGGTATGTTTTCCGATCACCAAACACAGGTGAACTATGTGCTGCGTCGCGGAAAGGTCCATAGAATGCTGATGCATATTTTACCGCATACGACATAACGGGTACATCTGTAAACCCTGCAGAATCCAGTCCAGCACGAATAGCCGCTACAAACCCGTCCATCATGTTAGAAGGGGCAATGATATCAGCCCCAGCTTTTGCTTGGGAAACAGCCGTTCTCGCTAATAAATCAAGACTCGGATCATTGAGAATTTTTCCTTCTTCAATGACACCACAATGACCATGATCCGTGAATTGGCAAAGGCACGTATCTGCGATTACCGTTAAATCAGGATATGATTCTTTTACTTGACGAATCGCTTGTTGGACAATTCCATGCTCATGATAGGCAGCGCTACCGACAGCGTCTTTTTCAGCTGGGACCCCAAAAAGAATAATCGCTGGGATTCCTAAAGAGACGATTTCATCCACTTCTGCATCCAACTGATCGAGCGATAATTGATAGACATTCGGCATGGATGGAACCTCTTGTCTCACCCCTTCGCCTTCCTTCACGAAAATGGGATAAATAAGATCATCAATATGTAGTTTCGTTTCCCTTACCATGTTGCGAATAGCGGCCGTTTGCCGAAGTCTTCGATGGCGCTTAAACGTTAAATCTTGTCCCATTGTTATCCGTCCTCCTTTACAAAATCACAGATCGCGTTTACAAGACCTTCCCCTGTATACGTCTTGGCTACAATATGAACCGGCAGTCCACGCTGTTTTGCTCTAGCGGCAGCAATTGGACCAATATAAGCATACAATAAATGCTCGTGAAGTATGAACTCACGATCGAGAAGCGTCACAAAATGATCAACGGCTGAGGGCGAAGTAAACGTAATAATCTCAATCCTATGCTTTTGAAACGCTTCGCATAACATCACTTTGGCTTCCAATGGCCGCTTCGTTTCATAAACGGTCATCTCATCGACGATAAAGCCGTTTGTCTCCAGTCCAACTTTTACGGTAGGGCGAGCTAAATTCCCTTTTGGAAACAGGACTCGGCACGGCTTTAATCTTTTCACCATTGTTTCAACCAATGACTCTGCAACGTACTCATTCGGCATTAAGTCTACACTGATTCCGTAGCGCGAAAGCTCTCGTTGTGTCGAGCTCCCTACAGCCGCAATGGAAGGCAATTTTTTAAGCTCCTGCCGTGGCCATGTGTTGAAAAAAAAACGGACGGCGTTGGCACTTGTGAATACAATCCATTCATATGATTGGATGGACGCCCCTACTTCTTCATACACGTCCATCGTTTTTATAAACGAAAGCAGTGGGACTTCAATTGGAACTCCCCCTGCTTCCTCAATCAAACGAGAAAGGGAAGAGGCTTGCTCCTTTGCTCTCGTAATAAGCACACCCTTCCCCTTTAATACGGGTGCAATCATTGCGACTCCAACCCTTTTTTCACTTGCTCTAGCACTTCCTTCGCTCCTTGATCCATCAAAGTCTGTGCCATCGTTTCACCAAGTTGAACAGGATCTTTTCCACGAAGAATTTCTTTAAAAATTTGCTCACCATCTGGTGTGCCGACTAGGGCGGTTAGCTCAATCTCTCCTTCATCTGTTAACGTGGCGTATCCAGCGATCGGAACTTGACATCCCCCTTCCATCCGATGAAGGAATGTTCGCTCCGCTAGAACCGTCTTTGCCGTTGTGTCATCATTGATCGTCTTTAACATCTCAAGAACTTCGTCGTCATCCGCTCGGCACTCAATGCCTAAAGCTCCTTGTCCAACCGCAGGAACACAAAGGTCTGGGTCAAGATATTCGGTCACAATTTCATTGGACCAGCCCATTCTCTCAAGACCTGCTGCGGCAAGAATGATCGCATCGAAATCTTCCTCTTTTAGCTTTCGCAAGCGTGTTTCAATGTTTCCACGAATCCACTTAACTTCTAGGTCTGGACGCTTCGCTAAAATTTGGGCGGAGCGTCGTAAGCTGCTCGTTCCGACAATTGAACCGGCTGGCAATTCGGCCAACGTATATCCTTCATTTGAAATGAGCGCATCCCTTGGGTCGACTCGAGTCGTTGTTGCTCCTAGAGCAAATCCTTCCTGAAGTACAGAAGGAACGTCCTTCATACTGTGAACGGCGATATCGATTTCTTTGTTCGCCATCGCCTGTTCGATCTCCTTAACAAATAACCCTTTCCCCCCTACCTTTGAGAGGGTAACGTCAAGAATTTGATCGCCTTTTGTGATAATTTTTTTTATTTCAAAATCAAAAGGAGCACCGGCCTCTTTTAATTTGCTGATCACCCACTCCGTTTGGGTAAGCGCCAATTGGCTCCGTCTTGAACCGATAATTATTTTTCGCAATTCTCCAACCTCCAACTCTATTGTTCCAACGTCTTTTAATCCCATAAGTGAAACGTAGATAGGCTACCAGGGAGAAAATAATTGATTAGTATGAGTAAAAAGCACGCCACGTTTAGCAGCGCCATAGAATAGCCTCTTTTCATCTTTACCACACGTTGGTATAAGTAAACCGCATAACCACACATGACGATCATTGATGAGATCACCTTTGCGTCAAACCAAGGCAGTTCCCCAAACTGAATCGAGGCCCAAACAAATCCTAGGATAATGCCAATCAAAAAAAGCGGGAAGGCAAACATTGTCGAGTGAAACGCGTACTGATCCAACTTAGTCAACGCCCCTAACCGCAGCAGCCGTTTTCCCCATTTTTTTCGCTTCAACATTTGGTGCTCGAGAACATACAAAGCGGAAAACGCAAATGCTAGCGTAAGCCCAGCATAAGAAAGCAAAATCATCGATACGTGGATGATCAATAGCTCCGAGATGAGCAAGGAGGCGAGCGATTCTGGTACGTCTCCATCTGGGGTAAACAAACTAAATGACATCATAACAAAGCCGATGATATTGACGAAAAAAACGAGAAAATCGACGCGAAATACACGATTAATGATGAGCGATAGAGTGACAACAACCCATGCATAAAAAAATAGCCCTTCAAATGGGGTAATGATCGGTAGCCGATTTAGGTCAATTGCACGTACGATAAAAAAGACCGTTTGTAGTAACCATACAACAGAAAGCAACCAGAAGGCCAAACGATTGACCTTCCGGTTGTGTTGCAAAAAGTCAATAAAATAAGCAAACAAGCTAATGCTGTAAATGATAATCGTCAACGGGTAAATCCAATTCATATATTGTCCACCTCAGGAGAATGCTTCCACTAAGATTTTACCATAACATGAGATTGTTTCTCCATACAGGTGATTGGACGTTTTTTCGCAAGCCACTCTTGCTCTGCTTGCTTTACTTTTTCTTGTTTTTCTTGCTCAGCCAACTCTTCTTCTAGAGCAAAGATTTTTGTAAACAAATCCAGTGCTTCTTCCCTCTCCGGTGCGTTCGCAAGCTCTTTAATACGAGTGATTGGATCTCTCAACAACTGATTTACAATGCTTTTAGTATGCTTGCGAAGCACTTTCTTTTCTCTTTCCGTTAGGTTTGGAAGCTTCCGTTCAATGCTTTCCATCGTTTCCCCCTGAACGGTTAGCGCTTTTGTTCGCAAGGCTGTAATGATTGGGACAACCCCTAGTGTATTAAGCCATTGCTTAAATTCCACCAGCTCTTCTTCAATCAAAAGCTCAATTTTTTCTGCTTCCGTTCTCCGCTCTTCTAAGTTCGTTTGAACGATGTTTTGCAAATCGTCAATGTCGTATAAGTATACGTCATCATGCGAAGCAAGGGCCGGGTCTAAATCTCGTGGCACTGCAATGTCCACCATAAAAAGAGGGCGACCTTTTCGCTTCTTTAATGCGTGAGAAACCATATCTGACGTGACGACATAACCTGTAGCGCCAGTGGAACTAATGAGGATATCGGCCTCCACTATCGCCTCTGTCAGCTCATTATATGGACGATCCACACCGAGGAAACGCTTGGCAAGCTCTGCTGCTTTTTCTCTCGTGCGATTAATGACCGTCACTTGTTCTGCACCGTTGCTATGAAGGTGCTTTGCTGTTAGCTCGCCCATTTTTCCTGCTCCTAGAATGAGCACTTGCTTTCCTTTAAAATCATCAAAGATTTTCTTTCCAAGTTCAACAGCTGCATAGCTAACAGATACTGCATTTTGCCCAATATCCGTTTCCGAGTGAGCCCGCTTCGCTAAGGTAATCGCTTGTTTGAACAGATGATTAAAAATCGAACCAGTGACTTGCTCTTCTTGAGCGATGAAAAAGCTATTTCTAACCTGTCCTAAAATTTGCGTTTCGCCAAGGATCATCGAATCTAATCCTGTCACCACTCGGAAAAGGTGCTCAATCGCATGATCGTTTTCACGAATCGTTAAAAACGGGGTAAATTCATCTTTCGGCAGCTTGAACCAATCAGCCAAAAAAGTTTTTGTGAAGTGCCGCCCAGTATGAAGTTGATCGGCAACGACATATAATTCCGTTCGATTACATGTTGAAACAATCGTGCACTCTAAAATACTCTTCATTTGACGAAGCTGATGAAGGGCTTGAGGAAGCTCCGAATCTTGAAAGGAGAATTTTTCACGAATTTCAACAGGGGCTGTTTTATAATTTAATCCGATCATTAAAATGTGCATGTCTCTCGCTCACCCCTACAGGAAAAATGACAAAATTCTAGTGTACGTCCAATTCAAAACTATCTACATTATAACATGTCTAATGTAGCTTGTTAAAAAAAGTTTGTGAACAGTTAATGAAGGCTGAACGACTGCTAAACATCCATTCAGATCCAGCCATTGGCTTATCTTCTAGCTTAACCAAATCAAGTCAGAACTATGATAAAAACGAAGTTGTGCCCTAGTGTTTTTTATTTAGAATTATTATTATAAGATATATATTATTATAAATGAATATGAAGGCATGTCAATAGAAAAACACCTTCAACTAGCAGAAGGTGTTTTCGAATCATGAGATCGCATGGAGGATGGCTTTCCATGCCTCATCTTTTCCTACGCCTGTTTCCGAGGAAAAAATGACAATTGGATCGCCTCCATCTTTCCCAAGCACACTTGCGATGTTTTTCACGTGTTTTGGCCACTTCCCTTTTGGGATTTTGTCACACTTTGTCGCGATAATAATGACTGGGATTTCAAAGTGCTTTAACCAGTCATACATCAGTTGGTCATCCTTCGTAGGATCGTGACGAATATCAATGATTTGCAACACAGCTTTTAATTGACCGCGTTGTTGTAAGTACGTCTCAATCATGCGCCCCCAAGCTTCACGGTCTTTCTTTGACACTTTGGCAAATCCATACCCTGGCACGTCAACAAAATGCAAGATGTCATTGATGTTATAAAAGTTTAACGTTTGCGTTTTCCCTGGCCTTTGTGACGTGCGAGCTAGCTTTTTTCGATTGATCATTTTATTAATAAACGATGACTTCCCTACATTAGAACGACCTGCAAGTGCGACTTCCGGTAACGGACTGTTTGGATATTGCTCTGGCTTCACCGCTACACAGTCTAGTTCAGCTTTTGTTACTTTCATTTCTTCTCTCCCAACGCATGCTTTAACACTTGATCTAAGTGATCAACTAAAATATAGTTTAAATCCTCACGTACACTTTTTGGAATATCTTCTAAATCTTTTTCATTCTCCTTCGGGATGATGATAGTCGTCAGTCCAGCACGATGGGCGCTCATCGATTTTTCTTTTAAACCACCAATCGGTAACACACGGCCTCTCAACGTAATTTCCCCTGTCATTCCTACTTCTTTTTTCACAACACGACCAGTTAATGCGGAAATGAGGGCTGTCGCCATCGTGATTCCTGCAGACGGCCCATCTTTTGGTGTAGCCCCTTCAGGAACATGAATATGGATATCGTTTTTTTCATGGAAGCTCGGGTCGATGTCTAGCTCTTTTGAGCGTGAGCGAATGTAACTAAACGCAGCTTGAGCTGATTCTTTCATTACATCGCCAAGCTTTCCTGTAAGAATGAGCTTCCCTTTTCCAGGCACGACCGATACTTCAATCGAGAGCGTATCTCCTCCCGCCGTAGTATAGGCGAGACCTGTCGCTGCTCCCACTTGATCTTGCTCTTCTGCAAGTCCATAGCGAAACCGCTTTTTCCCTAACATTGTTTCGATAGTGTTTTGAGTAACAACCACTCGCTTTTTCTTTCCAGATACGAGCATTTTTGCCCCTTTGCGGCAAAGGGTAGCCATTTGCCGTTCCAAGCTTCGAACACCGGCTTCCCGGGTATAATAGCGAATAACTTTTAAAATCGCTTCTTCCTTCACTTGAAAAGTTCCTTTAGTTAGGCCATGTTCCTTCATTTGTTTTGGCAGAAGATAGTCTAACGCTATTCGCTGTTTTTCAACCTCTGTATAACCAGCAATTTGGATAATTTCCATTCGATCAAGAAGCGGACCTGGAATCGTCATAATGTTGTTTGCAGTTGTAATGAACATCACTTTCGATAAGTCGTAGGGCTCTTCAATGTAGTGATCACTGAACGTATGGTTTTGTTCAGGGTCGAGTACTTCTAAAAGGGCCGCTGCTGGGTCTCCTCTAAAGTCGTTTGCCATCTTATCGATTTCATCAAGTAAAAATACTGGGTTGACCGATCCTGCCTTTTTCATTCCTTGAATAATTCGTCCCGGCATGGCCCCAACATAGGTACGACGATGACCACGAATCTCAGCTTCATCCCGAACACCGCCTAGGGATATACGAACAAACTCCCGGTTAAGTGCTCGTGCCACAGAGCGTGCGAGCGACGTCTTTCCAACTCCAGGGGGGCCCGCCAGACATAAAATCGGACCTTTTAGTTCTTTCGTTAATTGCTGAACCGCCAAATATTCAATGACACGTTCTTTTACTTTTTCTAAACCATAATGATCTTCGTCTAGGATGCGTTCGGCACGGTTTACGTCAAGAATGTCTTCCGTTTCCTTCACCCATGGTAGCTGTATCAACCAATCAAGATAATTTCGGAGAACAGAGCTTTCTGCGGAGCTAGCCGGCATTTTTTCATACCGTTCCAATTCTTTTAATGCTTTTTCTTCTACGTTTTCTGGCATGTTCGCCTCATCTATTTGCTCACGTAATGAGGCAACTTCCCCTGTTTTTCCTTCCTTATCTCCTAGCTCTTTTTGAATCGCCTTCATTTGCTCCCGAAGGTAATACTCCTTCTGAGTACGCTCCATTGATTTTTTGACCCGTTGACCGATTTTCTTTTCGAGCCCGATCACTTCTTTTTCGTTGTTCAATACGTCAATGACTTGCAGCAACCGCTCTTTTACGGACGTTGTTTCAAGAAGCTGCTGCTTTTCGACAATTTTTAACGGTAGATGAGAAGCGATAACATCCGCCAACCGACCAGGCTCAGCAATATCAGAAACAGACGCTAACGTTTCAGCCGACACTTTTTTCGATAGCTTGATGTATTGTTCAAATAATTGCAGCACATTGCGCATAAGAGCCTTATTTTCGGTCGCGTTATCTTCATCATCTTCAGGCAAGGTACGCATCTCTACTTCGATAAATGCATCATTGGCAACATATTTTTCGATCTTCGCTCGCTGAAGCCCTTCGACGAGTACACGAATCGTCCCATTCGGGAGCTTTAACATTTGCTTAACTTTCGCATAAGTCCCAATTTGATAAATGTCGGTTTCGATCGGTTCATCTATAGAAATTTCTTTTTGCGCAGCGAGTAAAATGTAGTGGTCATCAATCATTGCATGTTCTAAAGCTTCAACAGATTTCTTTCGTCCAACATCTAGATGGAGGACCATCGTTGGAAAAACGAGCAATCCTCTTAGCGGCAACAGTGGTATATTGCGCCGCACGCTTTCAGCCATCCGCACACACCTCCAAAAATTCTTCATCCTTCGACAGAATTCGTCATACTCCAATCAATGTTGCGAAAAAATTGGGGGTTTTTGGCGATTCAGTATCTCAATTTTATCTTAATGATACCCCTTTGTCTAATATTAAACTGGCGCTGGTGCGGATACAAACGATTGATTGGCCGGAATCGTTTCCTCTTCCGTTTCTTCACGGATTAAGGCATATGAAAGAACGTCATCAAGATGTTTCATTGGGATAATGGTAATTCCTTCGATCTCCTGCAATATCGCTTGTTCATTCTCTTTTGGAATTAGAACCGTCTTTGCGCCGCTTGCTTTCGCTGCTTCCACCTTGGCGACGATTCCGCCTACTGGCTTGACTGTACCATGAATACTAATTTCTCCTGTCATTGCCACGGTATTGTCGACCTTTTCTTCTTTAATCGCGGAGTAAATGCCTGTTGCAATCGCTACACCCGCAGAAGGACCGTCTACAGGAGCTCCGCCAGGAAAGTTAATGTGAATATCATATTGATCAATCGGCAAATCCATTTTCTTTAAAACGGTAAGGACATTTTCAACTGAACCTTTCGCCATACTTTTTCGGCGAATGGAGCGAGCTTGGTTCCCCGTTTGCTCCTCTTCCGCGATACCTGTAATTGTTACACTACCTTCTGCAACGGAAGGAATGACATCGACCTCCACTTCGAGCAATGCCCCTGTATTCGGTCCAAACACAGCAAGACCGTTCACAAGGCCCACCTTCGGCTCGGACGGAATTTGCCGCTCTGGTCGTGGGGAAAGCTGACTTGAATGAATGACCCATTCCACATCGGCTACCGTCACTTCATGTCGGCCTTCTGTCGTTGCCATACCGGCTGCAATTTGTACGATGTTGACCGTTTCTCGGCCGTTGGTCGCATATGCCGAAATTTTTTCATACACGCCTTCTTCCGCTTTAAACCCTAACCGGTTAACTGCTTTTTTCGCAATTGTCACAATTTCTTCCCGTTTTAAGGAACGGAAATAAACTTCTAAGCAGCGTGAACGAATCGCAGGTGGGATTTCCTCAGGCATACGGGTCGTCGCACCGACAAGGCGAAAATCAGCAGGGAGCCCCCGTTGAAAAATTTCATGGATGTGGCGAGGAATTTGTTGATTTTCTTCACTATAATACGCACTTTCTAAAAAGACTTTCCGATCTTCTAACACCTTGAGGAGCTTGTTAATTTGAATGGAGTGAAGCTCACCGATCTCATCGATAAAAAGCATGCCTCCGTGGGCTTTTGTGACAGCTCCTTGCTTTGGCTGAGGAATCCCTGCTTGCCCCATAGCGCCAGCCCCTTGATAAATTGGATCATGAACTGAGCCAATCAACGGATCAGCAATTCCTCGTTCATCAAAACGAGCTGTTGTTCCATCGAGTTCAACAAATACGGCATCATGGGCGAACGGAGAGTTCGGATTTTTCTTCGCTTCCTGCAACACAAGCCGCGCAGCCGCAGTCTTTCCTACTCCAGGTGGTCCATAAATAATGACATGCTGCGGGTTTGGTCCACATAAAGCAGCTTTTAATGCACGAATGCCTTCCTTTTGTCCAACAATATCTTCAAAGCTTTCCGGTCGGACTTTTTCGGAAAGCGGTTCACTGAGTGAAATGGATTGTAGCTTTCGCAATTGATCCATTTCTTTGCGTGACTCCCGATCAATGGATACACGCTGAGAGCGTTGGGTTTTTAATAAATTCCAGAAATAGAGGCCGATGACGACCCCAAAAAAAAGCTGGACGACAAAGAGAATTCCAGTCCAATTCATAGCGTACCTCCCCGGAACTAAATAAGTTTTTCTTAGTATCTCCGGGAACAAATGACCTAATCAGGTGAACACCGAAATCAGGCTGTCGTTTCTTGGATGGATTGGCGGAGCACTGGTTAACGAGGGAGAAGACAACCTCTACTCTGTTCGCGTTGCGAAACACTAACATGCGTCTAGGCTCTTTTTTCGGTACCGATTAGAGCAGGCACTTCTCTCATCAATTCCAAGCTTGCTTACGATAAGAAGCGTGCAAAGCGCCTGCGTTTGGCGTTCAGCTAGACCTTTCTGTTTTATAGAAAAACTTGTTGTCTCCAAATGATTAGCAATAGCCGTAGTTACACGTATCCCAAACTCTCGAATAAATTTTGGTTCTTAGTCAAATGTTGGGGTGGCATAGGAGGGCGAGCCCCTCTTATCCTACCCCGAATGTTTGATGTTTGAATTGATGATGCAAGAGAATACGGTTTCGCAAGCGATCATAACGCCGAAAACC
>NZ_SNUY01000009.1:0-64202 GCF_004376175.1 Halalkalibacterium halodurans
CTGTTTTAACCTTATCAGAAATGGATTCTTTTTTCATTTATTTGATGCATGGACCATTTAGCTCAATACCTTGATAGATAAGCATTATTTGGTTATCAAAGATTTTTTATGAATAATTCAGGTTTATCTTCCTGTCATAAACTTCACACGATCATCATTCTCTGTTCATCGTTCATTAAAACTCATTTGATAGATTATCCATGACGGCTTCAATGTTTTCACTTCACTAAAAACGAAGGAGGAATATTGATGGGTAAAGGTGCAATGAATAGACGAGACTTTTTAAAAGTAGGCGGAATGAGTACACTCGCATTAACATTAGGCTCGACAGGACTTTTTTCTTTAGAAGGACAAGCAAAAAACTCTTCCAATCCAACGAGTGGGTTTGGGGGGTTCGGGCCTCTCGTAAAAGACCCGAACGGAATTCTCGATCTACCAAAGGGATTCAAATACAAAATCCTCTCAAGAACAGGAGACCGAATGACCAACGGTGACCTTGTCCCTTCCATGCACGATGGAATGGCGGCGTTCCAAGGGCCGAGAAACACGACGATTCTCGTTCGTAATCATGAAAATGGGACAAACGCCGACTATCCGGTCAACGGAAAAAATCCGTGGAGCAAGGGCGCCGCGGGAGGAACGACAGCACTCGTAGTCGGTCCAAATCGGGAAGTTATTCGTGAATATGTGACGAACTCTGGGAACATTCGAAATTGTGCCGGCGGTCCATCCACTTGGGGAACTTGGTTAACCTGTGAAGAAACACGGGACATGGGTCACGGCTTCGTGTTCGAAGTAAACCCTCATGAACCTGAAAATGAAATGTCGAAAACACCGATTCGGGACATGGGTTACTTTTCCCATGAAGCCTGTAATGTGGACCCCTCGACAGGAATCTGGTACTTAACTGAAGATAACAGCCCGAGCTTCTTTTATCGATTTACCCCTCACGATCGTAGCCAAACACTCGGTTCCTTACAAAAAGGTGGAATCTTAGAAGCGGCAGCAATTGATGAATTGCCCCATAACCAAGCAAGCAACTTTACGAGTGGCCAAAAAATCGGCATCGTTTGGAAAAAAGTGAACCCTGAGCGCGCAAAGGAAGATGCTCGTGATCTAGGCTGCATTCGATTTAGCCGTTTAGAGGGATCTTGGTTCGCAGGCGGTGCCTTCTGGTTCGATGATACTAATGCAGGTGAAAAAAATTTAGGGCGCATTTATCGCTATTTTCCAGCAACGAATACGTTAGAGCTATTCTATGAATCTTCTGATCATAACGATTTAGAAATGCCGGATAATATTACGATTACGCCATGGGGCGATCTTTGGATTGCAGAGGACGGCAACATTGGCCGTGATCGGATGATTGGTTTAACGCCTGAAGGAAATGTGTATACGTTTGCTGAGAACAGGCTGAACAACTCAGAGTTTGCCGGACCTGCATTCTCACCTGATGGAAAAACGTTCTACCTCAACATGCAAACACCTGGCATTACCTTTGCGATTTGGGGGCCGTTCGCACGAAGAAATGCAGCGCGTCAAGTGGCCATGAGCCATGCTGCCCCACCACCTGGATATGGACCACAAGTATCCGATAAGTTGGCGGACTATGCAGAAAGGCATGGAATGTCTCCGTTAGCCGCAGCGGCATTGGAGCGCCACGGCTTCATCGTGTAATCGGTTTTCAATCTGAATTGGAGGGATCTATATTGTTTCAGAACATCGGTATCCCAGGATTAATTCTTATTTTGGTCATCGCTCTCATCATTTTCGGGCCATCCAAACTTCCGGAAATCGGACGAGCGTTCGGAACAACCCTTAAAGAATTTAAGCGGGCCACATCCGACCTCGTGAGCGAAGATAGCTCTTCCCGCGAAGGAACAAAGGAATCAAAAGAGACAAAGCTAGAACCATAACTTTTTGCACACACATTCGATCACGATGGGAAGATGTAGACATCTGTCTGCATCTTTTCCCTTAAGAGGAGCTGATTCGATGGATAAACAAGAACGACCATTTATCGATCATTTAGCCGAACTGCGGAAACGAATCATTGTCACCATGCTAACCTTTATAGTCGCTCTGATTAGCACCCTTATCTTTGTTAAAGACGTTTATCTTTATCTAGTGAAGGATCTAGACGGCAAATTAGCCCTCCTTGGTCCTGGCGACATCTTGTGGGTCTATATGACAATTGCGGCGGTATTGGCTACCGCGGCGACGATTCCCATTGCGGCCTATCAAGTGTGGAAGTTTGTCCAACCTGGATTAACAAAGGGAGAACGGCAAGCGACATTAATCTTCATCCCAGGGCTATTCTTCTTTTTTATTGCCGGCATTGCGTTTGGCTATTTTGTTCTTTTCCCTCTCGTTCTTACGTTTTTATCAAATTTAGCCGGCGACCAATTCGAAACTATGTTTACGGCAGAGAAGTATTTTCAATTCATGCTCCATCTCACGTTGCCATTTGGCTTTTTGTTTGAAATGCCAGCAGTGATTATGTTCCTTACAAAGCTAGGCGTACTCACCCCTGAAAAACTATCGAAAGGAAGAAAGTATGCCTATTTTCTTTTAATCATCCTCTCCGTCGTCATCACACCACCTGACTTTTTATCTGATGTGCTCGTCATCGTTCCTTTGTTTATCCTCTATGAAATTAGTGTCTCTCTTAGTAAATTGATCTACCGAAAAAAAGAGTCGAGCGAATTATCGGTGGCTTGACGATGAAAGATCCCTTATAACAGGGGTCTTTTCTTTCACATGAAGAAGCTCTTAAATTGACCACTTGATTTGCTAGACGATCCGCTATTATGTTAACCTTTAATTAAAAATAGTTAACAATAGAGACTTCCCCACGGATTGGAGGAACATAAGTTGAATACGGATTGGTTACATACGTTAGAGGAAAAGCTCACGAGATTAAAAGAGCGGGGCTCGTTTCGCCAACTTGTGCCAACATCCGAGGCAGCACTCCCTTGGTTAACACGAGAGAACAGCAGGCTCCTTAATTTGGCGTCCAATAATTATTTAGGAATTGCCGGTTCAAACGAATTCATCGAAAGAACCGAACAACTCGCTTCAGCTTGTGCTATCGGCTCGACTGCTTCCCGTTTCATTATCGGCAACCACCCTCTTTATGAGGAAGCCGAATACGAATTGTCAAAGTGGAAAAAAACTGAAGCTGCTCTGATTTTTGGTAGTGGTTATATGGCGAATGTCGGTATTATTTCCTCGATTGTAGGGCGCGGGGATGCCGTATTTAGTGATAAGTTAAACCATGCCTCCATTGTTGATGGCTGTCAGCTGAGCAGGGCCGACCATCTTCGCTTCCGGCATAACGATATGGATCACCTTGAAACCCTGCTACAAAAGTCACCCCATAAACAGAAGCTTATCGTTGTAGACGCCCTCTTTAGCATGGACGGCGACCACGCAAACCTTCATGATCTTGTCACACTAAAAGAGCGATACGGAGCCATTTTAATGGTTGATGAAGCTCACAGTGGCGGTGTGTACGGGGCAACAGGCGGCGGACTTGTGGAGGAGCTGGGCTTAAACGATCGCGTGGACATTCAAATGGGAACGTTTAGTAAGGCTCTAGGTAGCTATGGTGGATACGTTGCTGGGGCTAAACCGTTCATCGAGTATCTTCTCAACCATGCACGCAGCCTTATTTTTACGACGGCCCTCCCCCCTTACATCGTCGCATCCCATCTAGCAGCTTTGCAAATCGTTCAGGAGCAGCCGTGGAGGCGGGAAAAAGTTCAGGTGCTGGGAGAGCGCCTACGCAACGGACTTGAGCAGCTTGGATTCTCGTTATGCGGTAGTGAATCCTATATCGTGCCTGTCCTCATTGGCGACAACCATGACCTCCTCCTTGTGAGTGAATCGTTACAAGCAGCAGGAATAGCAGCGATTCCGGTGCGGCCCCCTACCGTTCCTCGCGGTGAAGGTCGCATTCGCTTAACAGTGACCGCCTCCCACACGGAGGAAGATATTGACTGGGCGATTGAACAGTTTCAGAGATTGCCACTCGTAGGACGAAGGGAGTTAACACCATGAATGTATTATGGATACCGGGTTGGAGCATTCCGTTCGATCGTTGGAAGGAGCTTTGTCGTCCTTTTCAAAAAGCTGAGCTTGAGGAAATGTTCATCGATTTTCGTGCATGCCAGAGGCGCGAAGACTTTCTGCAGCTCGTTCTCGATACAATCGATGGTCACCAAGGAGAGTGGATTTTAGCTGGTTGGTCGATGGGGAGCATGATGGCCGTCGAAGCGGCTACCCTGAGAAAAGCGCGGGTAAAAGGATTGTTTCTCCTTTCAAGTGCATTGCAGTTTTCTCAATCAGATCATCACCCCGGCGGAATCCCGTTAGCGGTTATTCGCCACATGTCGCGTCAACTTAAACGGAATCGGACCGAGACGTTGACGTCCTTTTACGAGCAAATGTTTTCGGATTCGGAAAAATCGCTAGGGCTCGATCAGGCTTTTTTACAAACACTAGAGGCTGGCGACCCTTTCTATCATTGGCAGAATGAAAGTTTAATAGCTGGACTCGACTACTTAGCAAATGTCCAATTGCTTCAGGGTTGGCCTACCGTTTCAGTGCCGATCACATGGATTCATGGGAGTGATGATACGATCTGTCCTTCTCCTGCTTCCGGGTTATTTTCGCCATCGAAGCGGCTCATCATCGTTGAGGGGGCAGGACATGTTCCCTTCTATACTCAAGATTCCGTTGTCATCAGCGCATGGGAGGAGTTGCTAGGTAATGTTTATTGATAAACAAACGGTCGAGCGTCATTTTAGTAAAAGCGCTCACCTCTATGATGGCGTGAATCACGTTCAGCGCAAAATGGCTCATCGGCTCGTACAGCTTTTAGACGAAAAGCGACGCGATGCAAAAGACGAGCCCCGTGCAATTCTTGACATCGGCTGTGGCACCGGCTGGTTAACACGTGAATGCTTAAAATCCTTTCCTCAGGCAACGATCGATGCTGTCGACCTTTCGAAGCAAATGCTCGAGGTAGCAGAGAAAAACGTCTCCTTTCATCCAAACGTCCAGTTCATCCAAGGGGACATTGAGAAGATGGTACGAGAAAAGCCTTCAGCTAAGACGTATGATGTTATCGTCGCTAACGCCGTTTTCCAATGGTTAGATAAACCGACCGAGACGGTGGCGCAACTTCGTTCTTGGCTAAAACCAACTGGCCTCCTCCTATTTTCTACCTTCGGACCTGATACGTTTTATGAACTCCACGATTCGTTCCTGCTTGCAGCTAAACAGCTCGGAATCATCGACGAACGACGGGGGCTCGATTATCTCTCAAAAAGCGAATGGAAACGCACATTGGAGAGACTTTTTGCCGAGTTGACCATCCACGAGGAAAAAGCAATTGAATCCTATTCAACGGTTGAACAATTTTTGCACACGGTTAAGAAAATGGGCGCGACCTATTCCCAATCCTCCCGCCCTTTATCGAAACGGTACTATCAACTCATGAAGGAGATCTACGAACAGCGCTATCGAACAGAGGACAGTATCCCTGCCACGTACGATTGCCTTTATGTGTTGTGCCAAGCCTAAGTGCAAAGGAGTCCTCCTCAGTCAAACGAGGAAGACTCCTTTTTTAATAGTTATCAAGCGGATCGTACGAGACGATGACGGGAAAAAAGCTTGGCGTCACAAGAAAGCCTTGATGACTCCCTTCCCGATCCTTAAGCACGACGGAATAATCCCCAAATCCTTTCGCATATTCTACGGAAACATACGTTAAATCATGATCATGATAGTTCAATGTCGTATAGATTTTAACCGTCGTAATGGCTAACGATTTTGGCGAAATTATGGCCCATCCTGCGCAAACGATGACGAGAGCCACTCCTATCATCAAAACCATTTTTCTCTTCATGCAGCACTTTCCTCTCTCTATTCAACCCGTTAAACATGATTCCTTGTTTAATTATAAGGTGGATTTCAGGAGTCGAACATCATTTTTTCCAAAGTCGCTTCCTATATAGCTAATCCCCATTTTTTACTATACAATGAAAAAAGAATGAGCGCGTAAGTGTGGTGAACGAAAATGTTTAAAATTATGGTAATTGAAGATGACCATACATTGTTTAGTGAAATAAAGGAACGCCTTTCCCAATGGTCTTACGATGTCCATGGAGTGAGTAACTTTGAAAAGGTGATCGAGGAGTTTACGAGCCATAAGCCAGATTTGGTGATCATCGACATTCAGTTGCCGAAGTTTGACGGCTTTCATTGGTGTCGCATAATTCGCCAACACTCCAATGTCCCGATCATCTTTTTATCTTCACGCGATCACCCAACTGATATGGTCATGTCGATGCAGCTTGGCGCCGATGACTTTATTCAAAAACCGTTCCACTTTGATGTCCTCGTTGCAAAAATCCAAGCGATCCTTCGCCGAGTCCATAATTACACGAGCGAACAAACACAGCTAAAAACATGGTGCGGCGCGACCGTTGATTACGAAAGCAATACAGTTAGCAACCATGTCGGATCGATCGAACTATCAAAAAACGAGTTTTTTATTTTAAAGCGGCTCATTGAACGTAAAAACAAAATTGTCACCCGTGATGATTTGATTCGTAGCTTATGGGAGGATGAGCGTTTTATTAGTGATAATACCCTTACCGTTAATGTCAATCGATTGAGAAAGCGATTGGACGAGCTCGGATTAGGTGCTTACATTGAAACAAAGGTCGGTCAAGGATATATGGCAAAGGAAGATGGGAACATCAATGATTAAAACCTTTTTAAAAGAACGAGGAAGCTGGATTCTGATCATTATCTTCCTCCAATGCTTCACTGTTTTTATAGCATATCTCGATTCAGCGATCCCGTTAGCACCTGTCTTCTATAGTGTGTTTTTATCATCGATGATCTTCTTCTTTTTTCTAGCCGTGCGATATAAAAAAGAAACAACATTTTATCGAAAGCTTGAGGAATGGGACAAAGATTTGGACGTAACCAATTTAGTTGCCGCCGAAAGCCCGTTTGAACGTATCATTGAGCAGACGATTGTTAAACAAACCGGCTACTTGCAAGAGAAAGCCCATCGACATGAGACCGCGTTGGAACAGGAAAAGGATGACTTACTCGCATGGATTCATGAAATCAAAACACCGCTCACGGCGATGCATTTAATTATCGACCGTCTCGAAGACAGAACCATTAAAGGCCAGCTCACGTATGAATGGATGCGAATCCACCTACTGCTCGATCAGCAGCTCCATCAAAAACGAATTCCCTTTATGGAAAACGACCTTTACGTGGAAAAGGTAAACCTTGAGAGTGTACTCCATCAAGAAATCAAGACACTGCAATCGTGGTGCATCCAAAAAGGGATCGGCTTCGACTTACAGTTAGAAGTGACAGACGTGTTGACAGACGCTAAATGGCTATCGTTCATTTTACGGCAGCTTCTCTCCAATGCGGTCAAGTATAGTGAAGCGTCTGACATTATCATTAAAAGCGATGTGGTTTCTGGGAAAACCGTCGTTGAAGTGACAGACTTCGGTCGAGGGATCGAGCCGAAAGACCTTCCTCGTATTTTTGAGAAAGGTTTTACTTCAACGAAAACCGATCAAACGAATGGGGCAACGGGGATGGGGCTATACTTAGCCAAAAGAGTCGCCGAACCATTATTGATTGACCTAGCCGTAAGCTCAACAGTAGGTGAAGGCACAACATTCACCTTGACCTTCCCGAAAGAAAATGAGTTTGTCCGGACGCTCGGCATGTGACAAAAGTGTCACATGCTTTTATCTGTTTGTTCGTTTAATCGAAGGAAAAAAACATGGAACCCTTTTACGATAAAGATGGCTTCACCATTTCTAGACATGACAAGGAGTGAAAATACATGGCAATACTTGAAGCGACAAACATTCATAAAAGCTATGGTACTAAGCTAAATAAACAAGAGGTCTTAAAAGGAATCGATATCCGTGTGGAAAAAGGGGAATTCGTCAGCATTATGGGGGCCTCAGGTTCAGGAAAAACAACGCTCCTGAATGTCCTGTCTTCCATCGACAAGCTAAGTAACGGCTCAATAAAAATTGAAGGCAGCGAAATGACACGGTTGAAAGAAAAGGAGCTTGCCCAATTTCGTAAAAAGCACTTAGGCTTTATTTTTCAGGAGTACAACCTGCTCGACACGTTGACCGTAAATGAAAACATTTTGCTTCCGTTATCGATTACAAAAATTCCGAGAAAAGCAGCAGATGAAAAGTTCAAACAGGTTGCAACAGAATTGGGAATTTATGAGATTAAAGATAAATATCCAAACGAGATTTCCGGTGGACAAAAGCAGCGGGCTTCAGCAGCACGAGCGTTCATTCATGAACCGAGTATTATATTTGCCGATGAACCAACAGGTGCGCTTGATTCTAAGTCCGCCTCCGATCTATTAGGTAAGTTACAGCAATTAAACGAGAAGCTGAGAGCGACGATTGTGATGGTCACACATGATCCTGTCGCTGCAAGCTATTGCAGCCGGGTGATCTTTATTAAAGACGGGCAAATTTATACGCAGCTTCATAAAGGGGACGAATCGCGACAAACCTTCTTTAAAGACATCATGAAAACACAAGGTGTGTTAGGTGGGGTGCAAAATGACCATTAATCACCTCATTCTTCAAAACTTGAAGAAAAATTTGAAGAACTATTACCTGTACGTATTTGCCCTTATGTTTAGCGTCGCCCTTTACTTTGCGTTCGTCACCTTGCAATATGACCCAGCGATGGATGACGTTCAGGAAGGCATTAAAGGGGCTGCCGCCATGAAAGCCGCATCCGTACTACTTGTCGTGATCGTGACCACGTTCTTGCTTTATGCAAACAACATTTTTATTAAGCGTCGTAGCAAGGAAATCGGCTTGTTTCAAATGATCGGCATGACGAAAGGGAAAGTATTTCGGATTTTAAGCGTAGAAAACTTGATCCTTTATTTTGCCTCACTGACAGGCGGGGTGTTTATCGGATTTGTCATCTCCAAATTTGTGACGATGATCCTGTTTAAGCTGACCGGATTGGACCGAATCGCAACCCTTTCTTTTTCGGTACCTGCACTTGTTCAGACAGTGATTGTATTTACTTTGATCTATGGGCTCATCTTGCTCGCAAATTATCTTTTTGTAAAACAACAAACGATATTGTCCCTCTTTCACGTCACTTCA
Source organism: Halalkalibacterium halodurans (assembly GCF_004376175.1). GTDB lineage: Bacteria > Bacillota > Bacilli > Bacillales > Bacillaceae_D > Halalkalibacterium > Halalkalibacterium halodurans. The sequence continues at coordinate 9,210 of NZ_SNUY01000009.1, forward strand.
TCATCAGAGGATCGGGTGAAAAAAGTATCGCTCTTCGACATCATTATCGGTAGCCTCGGAATTGTGTCCATCCTTGTCGGCTACTTTGTATCATCGAAATTGTTCGGGGGTACCTTTACCTCAATGGAGACACTCTTTATAGCAATGATCTTCATTCTCGGATCGGTCATTATTGGGACGTACTTTTTCTATAAAGGCTCCGTTACGTTTCTTTTTAATTTGATCCGAAAAAAGAAAAACGGCCATTTAGCTGTGCGAGATGTCCTATCGTTATCGTCGATTATGTTTCGCATGAAATCGAATGCACTCATACTGACGATCATTACAACCATCTCAGGACTCGCTATTGGCTTATTATCGCTAAGCTACATTTCTTATTATTCAGCGGAAAAAACGGCGGAACATTATGTCCCCTCTGACTTTACTTTAACGGATATGGAAGATGCGGCATATTTTAAGGAGGCACTAGATGCTCATGGCATCGCCTATAACGAAACGGTGATCGATGTTCTTATAGCGGAAGTTTATGTTAAAGACATTTTGGAAGAGCCTCTAGACGGTGTTGATTTTGATTCAGATATTATGATCCTCCCCGTCATACGTGATACTGCGGTCGAAAGTGTGAACGTGGCGCCAGAAGAAGCCGCCTTTACCGGTTATAACGATATGATGCAACAATTTATGTCGTTAAAAGATTCCGGATTCATTGAACTAAGGGGAAAACAAAAGGTTATCCCGCAAAACTATATCGGGTTACACAGTGAATATCTCGTATCTACTTATTTCTCAAGTGGTGGCTTGCCTTTAGCTATTGTGAATGAAACGACGTTTTCCCAATTACAAGATGACATTGACCCTGAGATTCAGCTCAATTCGTCGGTTCATATCGGCATTGATATTAAAGATGCAGGACAGCTAGAAGAAGCGATTACTCTATTTCATGAAACACCTTTTACGAGTGAAACACCTCAATATGCTCAATTTGAAATGAGCCAAAGTCAGAAGCAAATCTTTGGACTGGCCATGTTCATCGTTGGCTTTTTAGGACTCACCTTTCTTATCACGTCAGGATGCATCCTCTATTTTAAACAAATGGATGAAAGTGAAGAGGAAAAAGGGAGCTACACAATATTACGAAAGCTCGGCTTTACCCAAGGAGATTTGCTGAAAGGAATACGAGTAAAGCAAGTATTTAACTTCGGAATCCCGCTTTTGCTCGGTCTCAGTCATAGCTATTTTGCAGTCAAATCAGGTTGGTTTTTCTTTGGCACCGAATTGTGGACACCGATGATCATGGTCATGTTACTCTATACAGCTCTCTATTCCATCTTCGCCATTCTATCGGTTCTCTATTATAAGAAAGTGATTAAAGACGCCCTGTAATCAACGAACCAAAGCTCCCTTCTCTCTGGGGCTTTGGTTTCTTTTACTAGACTTGAAATTTCTGAAATATCTTTTTTGCTATATGTGAAGTTATGTACAATATTCAAACATAGTAAATTTCTTCAAAAATGAATGATTCAATTTTTAAACATTTTAACACCGTCGATATATAGATATAACAATATTATTAGTCCTCCATAGGCTATAAATACTATCTATTTGAAGACACGAGCAACCCCATTAGCTTTTATTACTTGACCTCTTAAAATAAGATAGATTTTTCGCCATAATATTTAAGGTGAATATATCCACAAACTACAAAAATATTCCGTTTTTCTCTGAAATTATTCATGATATGATAGTTTTGCACTCCATATGAACTAGGTAGAAAGGATTGATCAAGTGATTAGCAAGCTCTCATTTTTCAGAAAATCCATCAATTTGAAGTTTATTGTTTATTTTTTACTCGTTGGATTGATCCCTCTCATCATTATGTCCTACATGATGTATCAATCGAGCGCAAACGAGATTGTCGCCAAAGAGCGTGAAGCAACGGAGAGCCAGACCGTTAGTACCGTTGACGGAATGGAACAATGGCTTGAAAAGCGTCTAGACGAAATTAAAATTGTCGCCAGCTCTGAAGCGCTTCAATCTGACCGATTAGAAAGCAAGCTACAATTAATGAATGTAATCAAAAACCAAGACGATAGTTATGAAACTGTCGTTTTTACAAGGGCAGATGGAATTGTTCAAGCCCATACAAATGAGGAGCATATTGGCGTCCTTGATCTATCCGATCGGGAATATTTTCAAAATGGGATGGCCGGACAGGACACCATTTCTAGTGTCCTTATTTCAAATGCAACCGGGAATCGTTGCCACCCCTGTTCTCTCTTCTTCTGGAGAGACACTAGGGGTTATGTCCGCATCGATCAATTTTGAGCAACTGATTGAGCAATATTTACATGGAGACCAATTTAACCAGCATGAAGTGATCTTTATCGATGATCAAAATACCATCCAAGCTCATCCGAACGATGAACTCATCGGGATTACCGTGGAGGAGTCTGGAATTGAAAGTGATTTAGTCTCTTTATTTGCAACAGGAAAAGAAGAGTCCGGTACGTCCATCACTCGTGTGGATGGCGAGGAGATGGTGATTAGTTACGCGCCGATTGAAAAAGCAGGATACGGCATTTATCTCCTTACTCCCCTTTCTTCCGTTTTAGCCGTAACAGACCATATTCAAATGATTACGATCATGATTATGGCTGTTTTTACTGTCATCATTGTTCTCTTTGCCATTTGGATTGCGAGAAGTATGAGCCGGCCCATTCGCCTCATTACAAGTCACGTCCAAACGATCGCCAGTGGAGACTTAACAAGTTCTGATTTACAGATTAAAAGACAGGACGAAATCGGGATTTTGGCTCACAATGTGAATCAAATGGCTACCAATTTAAAGGAAGTGATTCATCAAGTAGGAGATAGTGCTGATCGCGTAGCCGCTTCTTCGCAACAGCTTTCGGCAAGCTCTGAGGAAGTAAGTCGTTCCAGTGAGCAAATTTCTGAATCAATCCAACAAGTAGCCAGTGGCTCAGAGAAACAATCAAGCGGGGTAAATGAAAGCACTCTTTCCCTTGAAGAAGTCTCGTCCAGTGTTCAACAAATTGCTGAAGCGTCGGTACAAATTACTAAATCGGCCAATTCAACGATTGAAAAAGCAAAAGAAGGCGGACAGTCGGTTGAAAACAACGTCGAAACGATGAACAAAATCCATGAGTCTGTCACCGATTCTGTTCAAATTACGAAGATGCTCGCTGAACGCTCTAAAGAGATTAACAACATCTTAGATGTCATCACATCGATTGCTGAGCAAACGAACTTACTCGCTTTAAATGCAGCGATTGAAGCGGCTCGCGCAGGTGAGCACGGAAAAGGCTTTGCCGTCGTGGCAGACGAAGTGAGAAAGCTAGCGGAAAGCTCTCAACATTCATCACAGCAAATTTCTGAAATTGTCGTAGAAATTCAGAAGGAGATGGATCGGACAAGTACGGCAATGAATGGGGTCATGGAAGAAGTGAAAGATGGCCTAACCGTTGCCAACGAGACGAAAACCCATTTCCAAGAAATTATTCAATCAACTAACCAAGTGGCGGAGCAAATTGAGTCAATGGCTGCTACTTCTGAGGAAATTTCCGCAGAGGTCGAGCAAGTTTCTGCTTCCTTCAATGAAATTGCCGTCATCGCGGAAAATACATCTGATAGCGCCCAAGATGTAGCTGCCGCATCTGAAGAACAGCTGGCAACCATGGAAGAGGTAACCTCTTCTGCTCAATATTTAAGCCAAATGGCTACCGATTTGCGTGAACTCCTTAGCAAATTTAAAGTGTAACTAGTGATAAAGCAAGCCCCTCGACGTGCATTTTAGCACAACCGAAGGGGCTTTTTTGTTTAGACTTGCGTATATGGGCAACGACAGCTCTGCTGCCCTTTAAGGATGGGAAACGATCAATTGACATTGGCCTTCAATGTTAAAATCATTAAACCCTACTGGGATTAGGAGGTGGACCCCTTTTTCAAAAGAGTATCTCTCCCCTTGATACGTAAGCCTACCTGTTCCTTCAATGATACTTACTAGTAAATAACGATCGTCACTAGAGAACGAAGCCTGTCCGTGAATGTCCCATTTATGGACGGAAAAGAACTCCGTTTCTACAAACGTCGTCACAACGGCTTGGTCTTTTATCGTCACTTTTGGACAGACGTCTGGATCTTGATGGGGCACTGTCGTTACGTCAATCGCCTTCTCTAAATGAAGCTCCCGTAAATTTCCCGCTTCATCTCGGCGGTCGTAGTCATACACGCGATACGTCGTATCCGAGCTTTGCTGAGTTTCTAAGACGAGCGTTCCCTCGCATAGTGCGTGGATCGTCCCACTCGGCACATAGAAAAAATCTCCCGGCTTGATCTTTACCTTTCGCAATAAATCATCCCATGCCCCATCTTCAATACATTTCTCTAATTCTTCTCTCGTTTTTGCATGGTGACCTAATATCATCTCTGCATCTTTCTTACAATCAAGGATGTACCAGCATTCCGTCTTTCCTAATTCCCCATTTTCATGGCTGTTGGCATATGAGTCATCGGGGTGAACCTGCACGGATAAATCCATATTGGCGTCTAAAATTTTCGTTAATAACGGAAACACGTCTGATGAAGGATTTCCAAATAGTTGCGGCTGTTCCTTCCAAAGCTCTGCTAATGATTTTCCAATAAATTCGCCATTAGCAACAATAGAGGAGCCGTTCGGATGAGCAGAAATGGCCCAGCACTCTCCCGTTTTATCGGATGGAATATTGTAGCCAAACTCCTGCTTAAGCAGAGTCCCTCCCCAAATACGCTCCTTAAACACAGGTGTTAAAAAAATCGGTTGCAACATACAGTCTCCCCCATTCGGTTCATGTTTTTTCTTCCTGTAATGTATGGTTTGCAAATAGTAACGTGCCTGTAATGCCCGTCGAACCCATCAGCTTGAGCTGACAATAGACGATAAAAACTCAGGTAACACACATTATCGTTTAACTTTTCTGACAAATGATTATACACTATGGACCAAAGGGCAGATTCTATGGTGTCAAGTTCATACGCTAAGAATAACCGAATCATTTCGCCAACTGTTTCACGTGGAACAGTGGTAGGAATTTGAATTGCATCCGAAATTTATCCTTTCTCCACCCTATTTGCACTACAAATTTCGTCCACAAGCTTCAATTCTAGCTAACATGTCCACGCCTTCACTAGGACCGTTTCATATTGATGGTCGTCACCTCAAATTTATCGTACCGATGACGAGAAAAGGAATATTCGAACGGCACACCATTATTTAAGAAACCTACATGTTCCACTTCCAAAATCGGATCATCCGCTTCACAATGCAAATGTTCTATCTCTAACGCCTCTGCTTTACAGGCACGAATTTTCCGGTGAGATCCGGCTATCGTTAACCCTAACGTGTCAATCAGATAAGAATAGATCGAGCCGTGCAACACCTCATCATTAATCCCTGGAATGAGTGGGGTCGGCATGTACGTTTTCTCTATCACATAAGGCTCACCGTCGACGAGCCGTAAGCGGATAATATGATAGACTGGCGTTTTTTGGTCAATGGCTAAATGGGCTGCCACTTCTTCCGCTGGAAACTCCACATTAAATTGGATGACTTTACTCGTTACCTGTTTATCCTTTAACAAATTGGACAACCCTTTAACTTCATTGGTCAGTACATTGACACGGCTCGTATGGATGGCCGATTGAACAATAAACGTCCCATGCCCTCGCTTTCGATAAAGAAGCCCTTCCATAACCAAAATGTCCAGCGCTCTTTTCATCGTCATCCGGCTACAGCCAAACTCTTTTGAAAGGGAGATTTCATCTGGTATCGGTTGATCTACAGGATAGTCGTTTTCTTTTATTCTCTTTTTTATTTCCATTGAAATGGCCTCGTACTTTTTCATCGCATCCCCCACCCACCTTTTGCAAAAGACTTTGATTGATCGGTAAAAAAAGATGGTCAGGGTCGACCATCTTTTAAAATCCATTATTCTCCGAAAGGGTCTTATACCATTTTCCGCTCTTTTTAATTGTCCGTTCACCATTCTTGTCTAAATTGACAGACACCAACCCATAGCGGTTTTTATAGGCATTCGCCCAGGACCAGTTATCCATAAACGTCCATAGGTGATACCCCTTAACGTTAGAGCCTTCCTGAATCGCCCGATGCACCCATTTTAAATGATCTTGGATGAATTCGATTCGGTAGTCATCATGGATCACACCATTTTCATCACGAAACTTCTCTTCTCCTTCAACCCCCATTCCATTTTCGGAAATAAAGCATTCAATGTTTCCGTAATGTTCCTTCAGATTGATGAGAATATCATAAATTCCTTTTTCGTAGATTTCCCATCCACGGTGAACGTTCATTTTCCGACCAGGCATCGCGTAGTGATCAAAATAGCGCTCTGGCATAAAAGGTGCATCCGGATTTGGGAGGGCCTCTTTTGCCTTCACACGTCTCGGTTGATAATAATTCACACCTAAAAGATCCACCGTATGTTGGCGAATAATCTCTAAGTCTTCTTCTTCTATAATAGGCATAAAGCCTTCTTCTTTCAAGATTTGAACGAGCTCTTCTGGGAACTCCCCTTTAACCGACGGGTCTAAAAAGGAGCGGTTAAAAAAAGCATCTGCGATCTTTGCTGCTTTTAAGTCCGCAGGGTGATTACTTCGCGGATAGGAAGGAGTCAAATTTAAAATGATCCCGATTTTGCCACCCTGATTCAATTGTTTGTAAGCCCTAATCGCTTTTGCACTTGATAACACCGTATGATAACCTACCTGAATCGCCTTTTGAAAGTCTACTTCGTTCGGGTAATGGAAGTCGTACAAGTATCCTCCCTCTACCGGAACGATCGGCTCGTTATGCGTAAACCATTTTTTTACGCGATCCCCAAATCGTTCAAAGCATGTTTTCGCATAAGCTTCATATGCATCGACAACTTCGCGATTTGCCCAGCCGCCAATCTTTTGAAGTTCCATCGGCATGTCAAAATGAAAGAGGTTAACAAAAGGTTCAATCCCTTGACCTAGCAGTTCGTCAATGACATTGTTATAAAACTCTACTCCTTTAGGGTTCACTTCCCCTCGTCCATCGGGAATAAGCCTTGACCATGAGATGGAAAAACGAAATGAGTTGTGCCCGACCTCTTTCATTAATTGAATATCTTCTTTATACCGCTCGTAAAATTGAGACGTGTCTTGTGGGCCGACACCTTGAAAAAAGCGACTCGGCTCAACTTCGTACCAATGATCCCAAATATTTTTTCCTTTCCCATCACGATGAGCCGCTCCTTCTGTTTGCGTTGCGGAGGTAGCAGACCCCCACCAAAACCCTTCTGGAAAGCGATAAGTAACAGTATCTTTTGTCATACAAGGCATCTCCCCTTTAAGCAGCGTTTTTTTCTTTTTGTTCTTTCTTTAGATTAAATCGGTCCATCGATTTTAAGAACGGATACCAAATCATAAACACAATCATTAGATTAACAAGTTGCAGTAGACCCCCCGCAATCGAATTGGTTGCCATAATCCCATTTATGAAAAACGGGACGGTCCAAGGAACAGCAACACCTGTCGGTGGAGGAACAAGCCCTGAGGCCATTGAAAAGTAAGTAACTAACGTCACGATCATGGGCGACAAAATCCACGGAACGATGATGAGCGGATTCATCACAATCGGGAGTCCGAAAATAATTGGTTCGTTTACGTTAAATAATCCCGGTCCGATCCCAAGCTTTCCGACCTGCTTCAACTGCTGGCTTTTCATGAACAGAAGGATGGCAAACACAACGGCTAGTGTCATCCCTGTTCCACCCATTCCAACCGTAAAAATCTCGATAAATGGCTTGGAAATTATATTCGGGACGGGTTCCCCGTTCGTATACGCTTCCAAATTTTCAATCATGAGTGTGTTCCAGATAGGGTCCATGACCGAGTTTATAATGACCTGGCCATGCAAGCCGAAAAACCAAAGAATCTGAATAAAGAATATGGCGATTAACGTCGGGATAATTCCGCTTCCGAGCCCTACTAACGGCGCTTGTACCGCTTGATAGATCACATCGTGCATGTTCGTATGGAACAGCTGGGAAACGAAAACATTAATCGCTAGAAAAACGGTTAAGGTCAATACAGCAGGGATCAACGCAGCAAAGGACTTCGCAACAGCTGGCGGAACCCCCGGAGGCATTTTAATGGTAATGTTCCGTTGAACGATGCGCCGGTAAATTTCCGCCGAAAGAAAAGCGGTCATCATCGCAAGAAACATCCCCTTAGCTCCCAACCGATCTAACGGAATAACACCTTGAACCACTTCGCCAGCTTCCGTTTCCACCATAAAAGGAGTTAAAATGAAAAACGAGACAAGGGCGATGGCCCCACCGAAGATCGCTTCCACATTGTAACTCTTCGATAAATAATACCCGATTCCGAAAGCCACAAACACAGACATCATTCCCATCGTGGCAGAAGAAGCAATGCTAAAACTTTCTCGAAATGTAGCAAGAGCTCCTTCATTCATGAGCTGGTCAAGGAATGGTAAATTCGTTAAAACGACAAAAATAGAACCAAAAATCGTCAATGGGAATGCTAACATAAATGCGTCTCGCAACACGGTTAAATACCGATTGTTGTTCAATTTACCGGCGAGGGGTACCAAATAACGGCTTAGTTTTTCAAACATGGGACGTTCGCTCCAATTCAAATGATTACTTTTTCATTTTGAAAATCTCTAACAACTCTTTCACTAAATCTTTCATTGTTAACGTAGACATTAGATGATCCTCTGCATGCATGAGCAACAAGGACAGCTCCGTTTTTTCTCCAGTAGCCTCTTGTTGTACGAGCTTAAAGTGAATTTCGTGAGCTACATTCAAATCCTTTTCCGCCTCCACGAGAAGGTCGTTTGCTTCCGCTTCCTTCCCTTCACGATACTCCCGCAATGCTTGCAGTATTTTGCTTCTCCCGTTTCCGCTATGGAGAATAATCATAAACGGAATTTGATCACTCGATAATTGGTCAAAATCAATCGCTTCCATTAACGTCCTCCTATGAGGGACAAGGCTTGCTCATATGCTTTTTTGCCATCTGCCATCCCGTATGCCATCATGTCAATGACATCCACTTGAATGCCATATTGCTCCGCTTCTTTTTGAAATTCCCCTTTTAAAAAGCTCATTTGTGGCCCGATCAGTACTACATCGGCGTTCGCCATTTCCCGCTTCGCCTGATCCTGTCCAACTGCCCAAATCTTAACCTCATCTCCGATGGATGCTGCGTACTCTTCCATTTTTGTCACTAAAAGACTTGTTGACATTCCCGAACTGCAAGCCAATAAAATCTTTTTCATTACAATCAGCTCCTTTTTTATGATAAGCGCTTTCACTCTCCTATAATTATAATCAATTAATTTTAAATGTCTATACTTTTATTTAATAATGTTTGTATCTTTTGCATCTTAACATCATGAGAATAGGAGTTGTTTGACGATATAAAATGAACTAGTTTATCAATCGAAGAGACATCAGCTGATGCCCACTCCAAGGTTTTCAATTCATGTGGAGAACGCCATTTATTTCATCGTGCTCGGTAAGTCTCGGTGTTCCGCTAACTAATTTGCATAAAAAGGTTGTTAAATGCCCCAGCGACCGCCAAAAGCCCAATAGACGTGAATCATGCTAACAATGAATAATACGATGACAAACTATACGCGAAGAGAGCCATAAGCAAAAATCTCCTGCCAAAGTTGTCTTGTTAAACTTGAACCTTAATTTTATGTTGAGGCTCCTGGTGGTTTTACAGTAGAAGTAATGTGTTGATTTTAGAGTAAATACTCAAAATTAAACAAGCGGCCATTTTGAACAAAGTGGCCGCTTGTTTCCTGAACTTTATTGAAAAGAAAGATACGGAGACAAAAGGAAGGAGAGAAGCTTCAGCAATATGGTTTGTCGATACTTTTCTAGCACCTAACTCGTTGAACAGCTCAATTGCTTTATACAATATACGCGTCTTTGTGTTCACAATATCAACCCCTGTTCGACTTCCCTTCCGTCTACAGAGACTCTCTAATTGACTGTCAATGCAGATACATTATATCGTTAAAAAAGACTACACAAGAGAGCCTCCTCTTCTCCGTGTAGTCCTAAAATTTTATTCTCCTAATACTGTTTTGGCGATGTTTTTGTCCAGTGCTTCAAAATCATCATACGAAATCGTTTCATACAGTTCTTTTCTTGTTTGCATATCTTCTATACCGGCTTCCTGAGTTCCTTCATCTTTTATTAACTGAAAGATTCGTTCATAGGCTTTGGCAGCCACTCGCAATGACGTAACTGGATAGATCACCATTTGAAAGCCTGCATTTTGTAATCCTCCTGCGGTCATCAAAGGAGTTTTCCCGAATTCCGTCATATTTGCAAGCAATGGCGCAGATACATTTTCCGCCACGAGGCGAAATTCTTCGGCCGATTGTAATGCTTCTGGGAAAATAGCATCCGCTCCAGCCTCAATATAGGCGTTTGCCCGTTCTATCGCCCCATTTAGCCCTTCATTTGCGCGAGCATCGGTTCTAGCCACAATCACTAATGTGGGTGCCACCTTTTTAATCGCTTGAATTTTTTGCTCCATTTCTTCTTTGGAAACGAGCTGCTTCCCATTTAAATGGCCACATTTCTTCGGTAGCTGTTGATCTTCTATTTGAACAGCGGCCACATTTGCTTCTAACATCTCCTGTGCAGTACGAGCTACGTTTAAAACACCGCCAAATCCAGTATCAATATCTACAAGGACCGGTAAATTGGTTGCCCGCACAAGATCTTTTGCCCGATCAGCAACCTCCGTAGACGTCACAATCCCTAAGTCCGGTAAGCCCCTACTCGCGGTATAGGCGCCACCCGATAAATAGAGGGCCGAGAAGCCAGCCTTTTTAGCAACGAGTGCGGCCATCGCATCATGGGCACCAGGGATTTGTAAAATGGCTTCTTCTTTCATTAGCTGCCTAAACCGGTCAGCTAATTCCTTCTGTGATTTCGGTTGCTCGACGATCCACGCCATTTTCGTGTCCTCCTTATTTACTTCACAAATAACTCTATAAATTCATTGACATTCATTGCTGCTAACCGATCATAATCATAGCTAACCGCTTCAATTTGCTCTAGTTGTTTTTTTGCATAGTGCGTTCCTAAATTCGCTGCATATTTTTCCACTATTTTTGGAACAGCTTCTTCTCTCCGAAAGCGGTGGCCTAACGGATACTGGCGTTCAATGTTAGCTGTTGAAGTTCCATCTTTAAAATGAACTTGGACTGCATTGGCAATAGATCGTTTTTTCGGGTCTAAGTAATCTTTCGTATAGTCTTTGTTTTCTGTAACGACCATTTTATCCCGAAGTCGATCGATCCGAGGATCTGCTGCGGCCTCATCCTCATAATCCTCCGCCACAATTGCTCCTTTTAATAACCCCACTGCTGTTATATATTGCAGACAATGATCCCGATCAGCAGGGTTATATAATGGACCCCTCTTATCAATAATCCGAATGGCAGACTCATGAGTTGAAATCGTAATATGGTCAATCTCATCGAGACGGCCTTTAACTTCAGGATGAAGCTCTATTGCAGCCTCTGCTGCCGTTTGCGCATGAAACTCAGCTGGAAACGACACTTTAAATAACACATTTTCCATCACATAGCTATCAAGCGGCTGATTCAATACGAGTTTTTGTTTATTAAATAACACATCTTGAAAGCCCCAGCCCGGTGCACTTAAAGCTGTTTGATAGCCCATCTCTCCTTTTATCGCCATAATCGCTAAACGAACGGCACGGCTTGTGGCATCACCAGCAGCCCATGATTTACGTGAGCCCGTGTTAGGCGCTTGACGATACGTACGTAAGCTCGAGTTATCGATCCATGCGTTCGATAATGCATTGATGATTTCTTGCCTATCTCCTCCAAGCATTTTCGTTACGACGGCTGTCGTGGCAATTTTTACAAACAATACATGATCCAGCCCTACACGATTTAAACTGTTTTCTAAAGCTAGTACTCCTTGAATCTCGTGGGCCTTAATCATCATTTCCAAGACGTCTTTGACCTTTAATGGTTCCTTGCCTTTTGAAAGGTTCTCTTGACTGATAAAATCGGCAACGGCTAATATCCCGCCCAAATTGTCCGATGGGTGGCCCCACTCAGCAGCAAGCCACGTATCGTTATAATCTAACCAGCGAATCATTGTGCCAATGTTAAACGCTCCTTGGACAGGGTCCAACACGTAAGAAGTCCCTGGCACCCTTGTTCCTCTTGGGACGATCGTTCCTGGAACAATTGGTCCGAGATGCTTCGTGCACTCGGGATAGTTTAATGCTAGAATTCCGCACCCAATCGTGTCGATTAATACGTAATGAGCAGTCGAAAAAGCCTCCTCACTTGTAATCTCATGATGAAGGACGTAATCTGCGATCTGCTCTAACAAAATATCTGTCGTTCTCTCATCTTTTACTTGTACCATGTTGATCCCCCTTTGCTTAGTAGCTTTCCCCGATATAACTTACTCGCGGACGGAAAATACGATTATTCTGATGCTGTTCCATGACATGTGCGGCCAAACCAGCTGTTCGGGCTGTAAAGAATATGGGTGTATATAATTCAATTGGAATCCCTAACATCCAATAGACAGGTGCTGCATAGTAATCTAGGTTCGGATACAATCCTTTTTCCTCAAGCATCGTTTTTTCTCCAGCCTCACATCTATCTAACAGAGAATAATCTCCTTTTTTCTCACACAGCTGCTTTAAGGATTCCTTCATTTCTAGTGCACGCGGGTCCATTTTCTTCATATAAACTCTGTGACCAAAGCCCATTACTTTTTCTTTATTGACTAGCTTCTTCTGGATTAATTGCTGGAACTCAGCAGCTGAATCAACCGACTGTAACATATACATCACGGCTTCATTGGCACCACCATGAAGATTCCCTTTCAATGAAGCGACTCCCCCTGTTAATGCTCCATAAAGATCAGAATGGGTTGAAGCAATGACCCTAGCCGTAAACGTTGAGTTAGGCATTTCATGTTCACTATATAAAAGTAAAGACCGGTCAAAAATCTTCACTTCAAATGGCTTTGGCTCTTTCCCGGTGATCATGTAAAGAAAATTGGCGCTATATGAAAGAGTCGGATCAGGCTGTACCGTTTTTAGACCGTTTATAAGCCGGTAGCTATTTACCGTAATAGCTGGCAATTTCCCTAACAGTTTATAAGCCCGTGCTTTGTTTGCTTCAGTGGAGCGACTCTCGATCTCTTTGTCAACCGAAGAAAGCGCTGACAATCCTGTGCGTAAGCCGTCCATTGGATGTGTTGTCTCCGGTAACAAACTCAATATTTCCATGACATATGAAGGGATGTCGTAATGTTTCTTCAGCGTGTCTTCCAATGCGGATTTTTCTGAGGCATTTGGCAATGTTCCGTCTAATAATAAATGAACGACGTCTAGATAATCGTTGCTTACGGATAAATCAATTAAGTCATGACCTCTAATAATAATCTTTTCTCGTTCTGTATCAAGAAAAGATATCGCGGTCTCTGCTGCAATCACGCGATCTAAACCAGGAACGAACGGCTGTTTTATGCTCATGAACACCCTCCTTATTTCATCCAATCATTTCTATATACCTATTATAAAATTGAAACCAAGATTGGAAAAATATATAATTTTAATGAATAACCATAAATTTTTCCAATAACAAAGGGGTGTGTTCCATGAGAATGCAAGATTGGGAAATGTTATCGACCTTGTATGACACCACAAATATTACGAAAGCGGCTCAGCGCCTTTTCTTATCGCAGCCCACCATAACGTCTCGATTGCAAAAATTAGAAAGCTACTACGGTGTGCAGCTTATTATTCGTAAGCAAAGGGGAGTAACGTTTACACCTGAAGGCGAAAAGTTAGCGTTACACGCAAAAAAAATGCTACTTGAACAACGAAAGATAGAAGAACAATTGCATAATATGAGCGAAGAAGTATCTGGATCGATTCGGGTGGGCGTGTCCAATTTTTTCGCTCTTAATAAAATGCCAAAATTGCTTCGCCTTTTTAAACAAACGTATCCGAATGTCGAATTTCAAGTGGTCACTGGTTGGAGCAGCGAAATGCACCGGCTTATTCTCAACCATGATGTGCACATTGCCTTTATAAAAGGGGATTACCTTTGGAATGAAACGAAGCATTTGCTTTACGAGGAAGAAATCTGCATTGCAGCGCCGTGGGAATTCACTTGGGAAGATCTCCCCACACTCCCTCGGATTGATTATCATACAGATGAAAAAATGAAGAGCATCGTCGATCAGTGGTGGTACAACCAGTATAAACAAAAGCCAAACGTTACGATCCAAGTAAATCAAGTCGAAACGTGCAAAGAAATGGTCATTCATGGCTTGGGCTACGCCATTATCGCTAACCTTGTTGTCCGTCCGTACCCTGAGCTTATCATTAAACCGCTACACCACCCTTCAGGAAAGCCAATTACTCGCAAAACATGGATGTATTATCATAACGACATGTTGCAGTTAAACATCGTGAAAGCATTTGTACAGTTTATTCAATCAATCGATGTAAAAGCACTATAGCGGAATTGAATGGCAATGAATAACCACTTGTGAAGTGATGGCTAAGTTCATGTGACTTATCACAATCGTCCTTATTTATTTCTTTTTTTAGTACCTATAGCCATCATCAGGACACCTCCTTCGTTCAATAATAGGCGTGGTGGTGCCTTTAAATTACAAGAAGCCCGGCCTTAGGCAGAGCTTCTCTATCGGGTATATTATTTATTGATTGATTGGTTTTCCTGCCGATCGTGCCAGCTCCGCCTCTCGGTAAAAGTTCGTAAAATAATCATTCGTCTCGTTTACAATCACTTTCCAGAGAAGCAATAGGCCGATTAAGTTTGGAATCATCATAAGAGCATTTGCCATATCCGCGAATGCCCAAACAGTGCTAAGATTAGCAACCGTTCCAATTCCGCAAGCCGCAATGTACACAAGGCGGTAACTTGCAATCCCTTTTGAGCCCACTAAGTATTCAAAGCACTTTTCTCCGTACACATACCAACCGACAATCGTCGAGAAGCCAAAGAAAATGACAGAGAACGACACAATGTATTCACCGACAATACCGAGAACCGATCCAAAGGCCGCACTCGTAAGGGCTCCGCCTTCCAGTGTGGCATCATGAGCAACCCCGGAAAGTAGCCCGCCCGACGGATCCCAAAAACCTGTGATCAGAAGGGTT
Source organism: Halalkalibacterium halodurans (assembly GCF_004376175.1). Taxonomy (GTDB): domain Bacteria; phylum Bacillota; class Bacilli; order Bacillales; family Bacillaceae_D; genus Halalkalibacterium; species Halalkalibacterium halodurans. The sequence goes on from NZ_SNUY01000009.1 coordinate 24,498, forward strand.
AAGCCTGTCATCGTACAAACGATGATCGTCACGATGAACGTACCGGTCATTGCGACAAGCGCCTGTTTCACAGGGTGGTCGGCCCTAGCATTGCCAGCAATTAAAGCCGCAGTTCCTAAACCAGCCTCATTTGAAAAAATGCCGCGCGCCACTCCATTACGGATGGCCTCTGAGACGACGATTCCGAGGAATCCACCGGCTGCGGCAACCGGGTTAAACGCATAGTAAAAAATAAGCCCAAACGCTGGAAGGATCATGTCGTAATTTAAAATTAATATGAGCGTAGCTCCTCCCATGTAAAGAAACGCCATAATCGGAACAAAGAAGCTGGCTACCGTACTAATTCGTTGAATTCCACCGAACACGATTACACTGACTAAGGCCACCAATAGAACCCCTGTCAGCCAATGGGGCATCGAAAAGCTATTTTTCGTTACATCCGCAATCGTATTTGATTGGACGCTGTTCCCAATCCCTAACGCGGCAAATGCACCAAAGAACGCAAAGGCAATTGCCAGCCATTTAAACTTCTGACCGAGCCCTCGTTCAATATAATACATCGGACCACTTGAATACTCACCTTTTGCGTTCTTTACCCGGTACTTGACAGCTAAAAGAGCCTCTGCGTACTTTGTCGCCATTCCGAGTAAGCCGACAATCCACATCCAAAAGATCGCTCCAGGTCCACCGAGTGTAATAGCGGTAGCCACTCCAGCGATGTTCCCGTTTCCGATCGTAGCCGCAAGCGCTGTCATTAATGCTTTAAAATGACTGACATCTCCTTCAGCTGCAGCATCCTTGCTATCTTCTTTACCAAATCCGATCTTAAAAGCATAGAGAAGTCGGCGAAATTGCAATCCTCTTAAGACAATCGTTAAAAATAAGCCTGTCCCAAACAACAATATTAAGCTAGGTGGTCCCCATAACACACCATTGATTTGCTCTAACATCTTCAAAACATCCATCGTTGTTCACTCCCGCTGAAATAACACCTGATCATGAAGTACACGAGTGTTATTTTACCACAATCACGATGTTGTTGATTTGTAGTTAACAACAAAAATGAAAGCGCTTTATTTGTAGGTTGTAAACAAATCACTAGAATGACTCGGACCAATTGGATTAAAAAAATGAAGCGAAAAGAAGGAATCTTCTTGTTTTCTAGCGAATATTAACAAACTCTGCAAACAAACACTCACCACTTTTCGCCGGGTCTCCGTTTTGAAAGCGCTTCGTTTAACGGGATGTCATCTACAATTAGAAATTTGAAGGAGGCTTTTGATTCAATCATGAGAACGATTAAACTAGGAAGCAGTTCATTAGAAGTACCTGTTGTCGCAGTCGGTTGCATGCGGATAAACGCCATCAGCAAAAAAGAGGCTGAACGCTTTGTCCAAACGGCGCTCGAACAAGGAGCAAATTTTTTTGATCATGCCGATATATACGGTGGCGGGGAATGTGAGGAAATTTTCGCAGATGCGATTCAAATGAACGAGGCCGTTAGGGAAAAGATCATTCTTCAATCCAAGTGCGGCATTCGTGAAGGACGATTCGATTTTTCAAAAGATTACATTTTACAATCAGTGGATGGAATCCTTCAACGGTTAAAGACCGATTATTTAGATGTTTTATTGCTACACCGACCAGATGCTTTAGTCGAGCCGGAAGAGGTAGCAGAAGCGTTCGATCTTCTAGAAAGCTCAGGTAAAGTGCGGCACTTCGGGGTCTCGAACCAAAACCCGATGCAAATCGAATTGCTAAAAAAGTTTGTGAGGCAACCGATAGTAGCTAACCAGCTTCAATTAAGTATCACTAACGCGACCATGATCTCTAGCGGAATCAATGTAAACATGGAAAACGAGTCTGCGATTAACCGAGATGGTAGTGTGCTTGATTATTGTCGTCTACACGACGTGACGATACAGCCTTGGTCCCCGTTCCAATACGGCTTTTTTGAAGGAGTCTTCCTCGGGAATGATTCGTTCCCAGAGCTGAACAAAAAGATTGATGAACTAGCAGAAAAGTATGAGGTGAGCAATACAACCATTGCGATTGCCTGGCTGCTTCGTCACCCAGCCAACATGCAGCCAGTGATCGGCACGATGAACCTTAAGCGCTTAAAGGATTGCTGCAAGGCTAGCGAGATCCGACTCACACGCGAAGAATGGTACGAAATTTATCGCGCAGCTGGTAATATTCTTCCATAGGATCAGTTCAGCCGAGCACAGAGCCCCTGAACGAGCAAGCTTCAAACCGATGATAACGGATGCAGAACGCTCTCGGAAAGTCTTCTAATTTCATTCTGATGGGCTTCTATCCTTCGAAAAATGAGAAAAAGATAGTGTACTCACGGATGTCGGTAGACTATCTTTTTCTATGTTTAATTGGGCATAAAGAAAATCAGCGTCATTGGCTCCCCATTTACCGGACCATTTCAGACAATTGATTATGTCTATTACCCGCACAAAGACAATGACGTAGATTCGTCCCCTGTTACAACTCTTCAGGTCCATTCGACCATCCAGCAGCCGCTCCATATGGATATCCTCGATACTGGCACTCACACTATTAGGGGAATTGCATGGACTGGCGCAGGTTCGATCACCTCCGTTAAAGTCAGCACAGATCAAGGTCACACGTGGAGGGAAGCCTCGATGGAAAGCCACGATCCGAAAGGCTATGCTTGGATTCCGTGGTCAATCGAATGGAACGTATCAAGTAAAAGGGGAATACACCATCATGTCGAAGGCGACCGACTCGGCGGGACGCACGCAGCCGGCAGCACCCTTCTGGAACCGAAAAGGCTATGGCTACCACGCAATCGATCAAGTGAAAGGAAAGGTGGAGTAGAAGAACGTCATAAATAAAGGAAGGACAGACGCCCGTTCGTCTGTCCTTTGAGATGAGCTGCTGCTAGCCTTGTTCTTTAAACTTCGTTGGACTTAATTTTTTAAATTCCGTTTTATGAAATAATTCTTCTAACGTTTGTTGAGTTGCCATCCCATTAACAGAGACCAATCCATCTTCAAGTATACGAATTTCAATCTTGTTGCTGATGGACGCTATTTGCTGTTCTAGATGTTTATACTTATCCGTTAAAAAATGATAGCGCTGGTTTGATGATCCAGTCCAAGGCCTGCTTAAATCCAGCTTCTCTTTTACAAAGGGGCCATCAATTAGTAGATCGATAGCTGAAAGGAACAGCTGACAGTCCTCCCTTTGTTTAAGATCCTCATACATGTAACCTGAGAAAGACATAACCGTCAGCCCTAAGCTTTTTACCTTTTGTGCAAGCTCTCCTAGCGCCTCGGGTTGGTCAAAGGGCTCCCCGCCCAGAAAGGTAACGCCCTCAATATCGTGGTTCTCTTTGCTTTCCTTAATCTCATGAAAAAGCTGGTCAATGCTTATGACTTTTCCATTGTCTACTGACCATGTCCATGGGACTGCACACCCTTCACACCGAATCGAGCATCCTTGAACCCAGAGGCAAAAACGTTTCCCTGGGCCCTCCACTGAGGTTAAAGGTAAATACCGATGAATACGTAAATCCATTAGAAATCCAAGACTCTCCCCGCTGGCGCCTTGTTCGGTTCACGAGTTCCTTCTCCTTCGTTGAGCTTTCCGTTACTAGGAAACGACAGATGAGGCCTAATCTTTTCTGCAAGGTGTGGCTTAATCGAAAGAACCTCAACAAAATGATCAAAAGACTTGAAAGAGCCCACATCATTTCGAGCGGAGATGATTCGGCGCGCATACAAGCTGCCAATAGCAGGAATTCTTGCAAGTTCCGCTTCCGACGCGATGTTAATATTTACAGAAGAACGCTCATTCAAACGTTCCTCAACCTCACCTTTCTCTATAGGTGCGTTGGCTTTCATATTTGGTCGAGGTGATTCTACTTGGTTAATCGCGTGATGTGCCGTAAGCTTTTGTTTCGTTTCTGTAGCTACCCTTTTCTTTAAGTGGTCATATTTTGACGACCCCATGGCTTCCAATCGAATTAAGTACTCTGGGCGAATTATGAACGCATGGACAATTGAGACGATCCAAGCAATGATGTGAATAGTTGACACAACGTTATAAATTGGGTGGTCTGAATGGAAAATGTCATAAGAAACCATAGTGATAATAAATAGTGCTGCATAAATTAGTGCGGCAATCGTCCACTTTCTTTGCTTCACTTTATAACCAGCGTAAAAAAATGAAATATAACTTAACATACCTAACGGAAAAGTCCACATGATCCAAATTGAGTTTCTTATTTCCCAACCCTTCCCTTTACTTGTGATATTCGCCACACGTTATTCCTCCTTTATCGTTTGTTTATTTTGCTTGTGTGTTACAATTTCAGATTCATAATATTCATGCGTAAAATTGGAATCGACTGTTTCAGCGTCAAGCAATTCCTCTAATAACTGAATGTATTCAAGGCACTCTTTTCCCTTGATACCTAATGTCTCAGCAAAGATCTCTCCATCTTCTGTTATGCGGATTTGTAGCTTTTTTTTATCCATTTCATCCACCACCTTACGACTGTACTTCAAAGGTTAATAAAATCGAACGGTCTTTTTGAATAGCTTCCGATTCAAGCTCCAACCCATTTTTCTTTGCACGCTCCACTAGCCTTGTGTAAGTTTCTTGCTGAATAAGATATTTGTACTCAGTATGCAAATTCTCGATGAACTCTAATGCATGCTCTTGTTCTACACTTTCATCAAAAATGGCTTCAAAAACCCCTTCTTCATTTTGGTAGAAGCCGATCTTGATATCACCAACTTCGGTTTGATAGTTTGTCTCGTCGCCTTGAACACTACAGCCATATTGTTCGATTGCCTTCTTTAACAGATGCTCCTTTTTCATGACCGTTTGAATCGTGTAAGCTTTATTTTCATTTCTCTTATCAATTAATGTAGCTACTTTTTGACCAACAGCAATGCCAATTGGAATTAAAATTAGTTCTATACTCATATCGTTCTCCCTTCTACTCATTAAAAATCAATCGTTCGACCACCGCGTGAAGAATGAATGTCCTCTGGCTCTGAATCCATTGGGTTCGCAGAGACTTCTATTGTCGGGCTCTCTGCATATTCCTCGCGATCCTTTCTCGGAGTAGCAGCAACCGCTCTAACATTCGCCCAGTCTCTGATCTGTTTAATTTGTTCGGCTTGTGTGACTGATAATGGGATAAACTGATTACAAATTTTTTCAAAGTCTGCTAACGTGACACTTCTCTCTTCATAAAACGCTTCAAACAATCCACTAATGACCACTTGCTCAATTTCAGCACCAACAAAGCCCTCTGTCAGCCTTGCAAGTCTCTCCAAATTGGATTCTGAAATCTGAAAGTCCCCAATGACACCAGGGTCCTTTAATCGTTTGTCTAAATGTACTTTAAAAATATCCATTCGCTCACGAAGTGTAGGTAAATCTACAAAAAAGATTTCATCAAATCGGCCTTTACGCATCATTTCAGGTGGTAGCCCGGAAATATTATTTGCGGTAGCAATGACGAAGACAGGCTTCTCCTTTTCTTGCATCCACGTTAGAAAGTTCGCAAAAATTCTGGAAGATGTTCCACTATCCCCAGCGCCATTAACTCCACCAAACCCTTTTTCTATTTCATCGATCCACAAGATGGAAGGGGCGATAGCTTCTGCTGTTTGAATGGCCGAGCGCATCCGTTCTTCACTGCTCCCGACTATCCCACTATAAATCTTCCCAATATCGAGCCTTAACAATGGAAGCTTCCACATATCACTGATTGCCTTGCTAATTAAACTTTTCCCACAACCTGGAACTCCAGTAATCATCACACCTTTAGGGGAAGGCAAGCAATATTTTTGCGCTGAATCTAACCATGATTTGTTTCGCTTTTCCAGCCAACGCTTTAAATTTTCAAGTCCACCTACATCTTCAATATTGAGGTCACTCGTAACAAATTCTAAAATACCTGTTTTTTTAATAATTTGTTCTTTCTCTTGTAGAATAATCGGTACGTCATTAATCGAGAGGTTGCCATCTTCAACCATTGCTCTAGCAAATGCATTTTCCGCCTCAGCTAACGTTAACCCTAAGCTTGCCTTAACTAATTTTTCTTTTTCTTCTTCCGTAATTTGAAAGTCTAAGCTTGTTTTTTGATTGACTGCTATCATTTCATCTAAACTTTGCTTAATTTCTTCAAAAGTAGGCAATCCAAAATCAAATATCGTAATATCTTTTTCCAAATCATCCGGTAAAACAAGCTTTGGTGAGATGAATACGATGTTTTTCGGGTTTGGGCTTTGCTTGAGACTAGAAACAAGGTCCCTAAGCTTTCGAATAATCTGTTGGTCTGGAACTCGTCCGTCTTCCCCGAAAAACACATGAAAATCAAAAAGGATAAAAATGGCAGGTCCCTGATAATTTTCAATATGTTCTAATGCTTTCATCGCTGACCGTGTATCACCTTTACTGGTTTGGTCCCCGCAAATGCCCGTTGTGATCTTCCAAGTGATAACCTTTCTTGGTGTTTTAATTAACTCTTGATTAGCTGCGACTGATTCGACCAAAGCACGTGCCCGATCCTCTTCCCAAGTAGAAATATAAAGGAATGGAAACCGCGCCCTAAATAGATTTGCCATTAATCTTTGTTTCTTTTGTCTAACATCCACCTACCGCATCCTCCTCATTTAAACATCTGTACGACCATAGACCTATGAACATGAAAAGTGACACACCGACATGATATGAATAGCCCTTTACCAAACGACTACACAGCCCCTTAATTGCCATCATTTAACTACTCCTTATAGTCTATATACTATATTTCTACTATTGTAATGTCCACATTTTCTCATGTTTTTTTGTACCTTAACAAGATTCAATATCTCTAGCCACTTTTCTCCCTTTATCTGAACTGAGTCACTTACAATCCAAATCGTAATTCATGACCGAAAACGCAGGAAAACGGAAATAAAGCCGGACAGCAATAAGAGCTATCCGGCTATCTTCTACTTCACGCTTGCGATATTTTTGGAAATCGAGCGAGCGGAGGAAACCCTTTCGTCGTCGTCCGAACCATCCAGCTACTAGTCGAATCAATTTTCGCTGTTAGCTGCTTCACCGAATGATCAGGGGTGAAATGACAGACGACCGTTTTTGTTGCGCGCGGCGCAATTTGTTCTACCAGTTGTTCCACATTCACTTTTGCTGGTGAGAAAATGTCGTACAAGTGGAGCACGTCCCCTTCTAGTTGAAACATCACATGAACGTCTTTATTGACTTGGTAGATAAAGTCACGAAAGCCTGCCGTATAATAAAACATAAGGATATGCTCGTCCCCTTGGGCAGATAAAACCGTCGATAAAGGGCAAGATCCCTTCTTTACTTCCACCATGGCTTCAGGTGAAACGTCCGCCCGTCTCAACGGTTTATCCAAAAGAGTATAGCCTGCCATATCGATTTCATAACAATTCTCTTCAATCAATTGAAAGCCACATGTTTCGTAGAGAGGAATCGCCTCTTGATTAGCTGCTAAAAAATACAAATCATAGGCTGAATCATAATCGTCCAATGCTTTTTGCAGCAATTGCTTGGCTAATCCTTGACGCCGATACTCCGGAGCGGTCATGACAGTGCCGATTTGAATCGCCTTCTGTTTTGCCCCGTTGATGATCAGCTCCATTTTATTCACAGAAACATTGGCGATTACTTCATGTTTATCCACATAGCTATAGCAAATATAGTTGTCATTCCAAAAACCTTGCTCGTACCACGGTGCAAAGTCAATATTAAAAATCCTTTTTGCTAGCTGGATAAAGGACTTTCGATAAGGATCATGTGCTTTGTAATCTTTTATAAACTGATACGCTTCCATTTTCTCACCTCACCGGTGGATCGGTAGTCTTTTTAAGGGAGTCTCACATCTTCCAAGCTTCCACCTTTTTCGAATAAGCGTCGAATGTTGGCTTCAACCGTTGGGTCTGGAATGAGTGGCGGCGCATGATGTGGTTTCGTTCGCACATCAATGATCATGTTGTCACAGCCCCAATGCTTGTTTTCATAAAAACTATTCACCCCGTACATATCATGGGAAGGATTGCTACGAGTGAACGTTACCCAAACGAAATTGTTGATGTTTTTGCTAATGAATTCACTATCGTCACAGACAACAATCATTGGACATGACGGCAGCTCCCCATTTTGCGTGATCGTTTCACTGAATGCACGAAACTCCTCTTGTGCCCTTTCGTATGAAGTAAATGATGGGCCTTCGAGCGCTACAACCCCAGGCATAACGAGTCGAGGGTTTTGAAATGTCTGTAATCCCTTAAACAGCTCAGGCACCTCTTGGCACAGCTCTCGCTTTTTATCTCCATAAGCGGCAATAACGACCTTGCTCCCTGTATTCAATCCCGTTCCCGAATAATCGAGCGTATCAATCGTCGTATTCGTTTGAAAATGAATATCTCGGTGGAGGTCGATCCGCTCTAATAGATACGTTAAAAACTCTTCTTCTTTGTGTGTGTTTAACGGCTTATCCTGTTCAGCAGTAATGAATAAATATTTAGCAAGACTTAGCTGGCCTGTCCCTAATATGCGATTCGCAATCGTTAACAGTTCCGCTGGCTGTTTTACTTTTTGGTAAGGGGTATAACGCTCACTTCCGATCGCAAACAGGAGTGGATGGACACCGGCTGCGTCGACAGCATGCACTTCCTTCACACCAGGGATCTCTTGCTTCACCGCATCTCCTGTTAACTCGTGAATAAGCGCCCCAAATGACGTATCTTCCTGTGGCGGGCGACCAACGACCGTAAACGGCCAAATCGCTCCTTGCTTTGCATACACTTTATGAACCTTCATAACCGGGAAGTCATGGATTAAGCTGTAGTAACCTAAATGATCACCAAACGGCCCCTCTGGCTTCGTGTCGCCGGGATGAATTTCTCCTGTAATCACAAAGTCAGCGTCATGACTAATGCAATAGCCGTCCACATAGCTGTAGCGGAACCGCCGGCCTGATAGGAGACCAGCAAATGTCATTTCGCTTAACCCTTCAGGAAGGGGCATAACAGCCGAAAGGGTATGGGCAGGTGGACCGCCTACAAAAATGCTAACCTTGAGTGGCTCTCCCTTTTGATTCGCTTTTGTCTGATGGACACCAATGCCGCGATGAATCTGATAGTGGAGCCCAACCTCTTGATCAAGCTCATACTCATTGCCAGTAAGCTGAACGCGATACATGCCTAAATTCGCATTCATGATCCCCGGTTTGTCAGGATCTTCGCTATACACTTGAGGGAGTGTAATAAACGCCCCACCGTCGTCTGGCCAATGCTGAATCAACGGTAAATCGGAAATGGTAATTTCCTCAAAGCCTGCGGGTAGCCGAGATTTTTTAAGCGGCAGCGCTTTGGAAGCAGCTAGGGCGGTTCGTGCATGAGCAAACGGATGTTTCAACGCACTCATCGGATCGTTCCGAAGCGCGACGACATTTTCAGCCGACTGCCACGTTTGGCGAAAAATAAACTTGCTACGCTCCATTGTGCCAAACAAATTGGAGACGGCTTGATAGTTGGAACCTTTTACATTCTCAAATAACAGCGCGGGTCCGCCCGCTTCGTACACTTTTAAATGAATCGCCGCCATCTCAAGGTACGGGTCGACCTCCTCACGAATGCGGATAAGGTGACCGTGCTTCTCTAAATCGTTAATGCATTCTTGTAAATTTTGATACATCGTCAATTCGCTCCTAGTTTTTTAGCATTTTGCCCGATAACGTTTTCTTACTTAAGTGTAACAGGTTCTCGCCCCTGTTCGCTAACGACAAAATGATGAATATGAAAAAGAGGACGTTCTTAATAAGTAAAGGGTATTCGTAAAAAATGGTTCCTGTTCTCACAATAGTGGATATCAATCCCTACTTTAAACATTAAGGACGCAAAAGCCCTCCATCGGATGGAATTTCACTTTACGGACTTTCGACCACGGTTACAACCTTTCCGTTCTGATCGGTAAACTCGAGCGAATAAACAGCGGTCACATCGTTTTCAAGTCGATCTAGCACAATGAACTCATCCTCTAAAAAGAGACTTTCACCTAACTTCTGGTGTTGTTTATCGTAATAGGAGACAGCGGCCACAAGCTGGCGAAACTCCTTACTCACGAGAATCCCCACATATTGACCGTCGTTTCCTTCTAACGTGACAATCGTATAATCACCATCAATACGTGCCTCTGCGCTCGCCTGCGTCTCTTCCCCAAATTCAGCGATACCCATTTGATCATCCGGTGTGACATAGAGCGCTAATAAGGATGGTTCAAGGGGCTGAGGGGTTGTTTGGCGTAGAACGTCCAACTGGTTCTCTTTCACATATTCAGAGAATCGAGCGGACATTTTCTCTGCTGGTGTTTTTTGCGTAGCTCCAATTATCACAATAACGGTTACTAAGAAAAGAGCGAATACAATCTTACCTTTATGCTTCATGATTTTTCTCCTTTTTCCAATCAATAGCTTTACTATAGAAGATCATGGGGGGATGCGCAATGACTAGCAAACTTGGTTTGTCCTCAAGTTTATGGCGAAGCCCTCAGACAGGGGCCAATATCCATCAAAGGCTTCTTCATTTTTGGCTAGTTCACCTAAGGTGGTTGCAAAATAGTATATACCTATTTCACACAAGCGATTTTTGCTTTTATTGGGCAATAGATGCAGGGATCCCTTCGAGAAGAGAGAATAGGAAAAGTAGCTTTTTAGGAAAGGAGAACATTAATGAATGAGCCAACAGCGGAAAGAAAGCGAACCTTCGGACAGGCGATCCAGTTTGATTCGAGTAGTCTAGGTTCAGTTCATGAGATATAATTTTCATTTTTTTCAAATTTAAGTTGATTAAAACTTGAATAGTATATATAACAAAAATAGTACACATTAGGTAATATATTCCTTATATGTGGCGCTGCATTTGCGAGTACAAAGATTCTTTTTCGAAATAGGAGGAGCGTTTATGAGCAAAACTAGAAAACTTTTATTCAGTGGTTTATTATCAGCTACAGTCGCTGTCGCAGTCTTCGGTACTGTTTCAGCACATGTAGACAAACCCGAAGTAGAAAACGAACTTGTAACAAAGACGGAAGCTCCATCTGAAGTGTCAATAAACAACTATGATACTTCCGATTATGTAGTTGAAATAACAGAAGAAGAGTTAAAAAGAGACTCATCTTCCTTACGAACACACGATTTTGAAACTGAAGAACCAGAAGTTGAAGATTTGAGTCAAATTGATGAAAGTGAGATTATCTACCTAGATGAACTCTCAGACGAAGTATCAACAGACGATATTAGTATAGCAGCTGTCATGAATATCAGCCAAAGAATTTCGGGTGGTTCAAGGGTTGTTTTCAATACACAGGTTAGAAAAATCGAGAATAGCTCAGTATCATGGAATCTAGTTTGGGATAGCAGAGGAGATGCTAGAATTGGTGTTGTAGGTGCGGACAAAAAATTCTATTATCTCAATGACAGCAACGGTTCGAGCGTACGTACCATGAGAATTACAAAAACTCAAAGCTATCGCTTTGCTATCAGAAATATGTCTTCATCAAGCGCTACGTTTAGTGGATGGAGAGATATGTAAAAGGCCTGAAAATATAGCATCGTCTTAGGGGCGATGCGCAAAGCCGAAGCAACAGCAAATAAACGATGAGACCAAGACCCTTTAAATAGGATCTTGGTCTCGTTCATTTAACAAGAGCGTTCATTCGTATCAATCTCACAACGTTGTATAAACTAGTGCAAGTAATAATGAGTGCAATGACAATGTAAAGAGCGGCTCTTTCAATGAACTCATACGCGATGATGGAAGAACTGAGGATTCCTAAGGCAATCAATGCAAGAAAGCTGTAATACAACACTTTCAACTTATGACCCATTTTAATTCATCCACGCTCCTCTTTTTTAAAATGACATCTATAGTTTACCACCAATTGTCACGTTTCGGAACCTTCTTCCCCTTTATTTTACACCCTTTATAAACGTATGCACCGCTTGAGCATATAATGCTGGCTGATCTTTATGGACTAGATGACCGGCCATCGGAATGATTGAAAGGTGGATGCTTGGGTTCAACGTTCGATACGTGATGGCTGCTGAAACCTCTAACTCCTGCATGTCTCCGACGATACGTAGTGCTGGAACGTTCAAATCGGATACATCACCAGTTTGATGAAAGGGGTAAAGTGAAACTTCATTCACTGGGGCTTTCTTTCGTCAGTGAATGTTAGTTGAACGAATCGGGTTGTTACTGGCGCTTATCTCCCATTATCTTTTTTTGTTGCCTCCAAACCTTGAGATGGGATGCTAGAGAACGATAACGACTTCACCATTTCAGGAAACTCTTTAGCAAAAAGCAGCCCGACAATCCCTCCAAGTGATACCCCCGCCAAATGACATTGGGTGACGTTCAAGGCCTTTAACGTATCAGCCAAATCTTTCACGCAATGGCCGAAGTAATCTCCATCAATCGTCCCTACTGACTTCCCGTGACCACGCAAATCGGGGCGAATGACCAGAACGTTTTATAAAGAAATCACGTTGTTCTTCATATTCCGTCGCCCCTGTCATTCCCCCTGAATGGAGAAAAACGAACGGATCCCCTTCACCAGTAACATAGGTATGTAAAATCACCCGTGACCCTCCTTTTTAAATCTTGTTCCCACTTCTAGATCACAATCTCACGTTCATTTGTTTCGTTATAGCACCTGTAAAACCCTTTTACAGTTAGGCTTATGAAATTTTTCGGCTTTTTTATTGACGATAAAATCCAACGTATGATATTATATTTAATTTGATTAAAAAACCCACTTATGTTAACCTAAAGAAGGTTACCTTATATGGAGGTGGGTTATTTGTTTCAAATTGGCGATCACGTCGTTTATCCAATGCATGGAGCAGGTATCATTAAAGCCATAGAAGAAAAAGAAATAGCAGGAGAAAGAAAGCAATATTTTGTGATAAAAATGTCGATTAATAATATGGACGTTATGATTCCAGCGGATAAAATTTCGAGTACAAATATCCGTCCTGTAACGGACCTAACGGCATTAAAACAAATTATACACATCTTTCAGCACGGAGAGTCAGAGCAGTTACTTCCGTGGAAGGAAAGGTATAAAATGAACGCAGATAAAATGAAAACGGGCCATATTCAAGAAGGTGCTGAAGTTGTACGCGATTTAATGCGTATAAAAAAAGAAAAAGCACTTAATCCAAGTGAAAAGAAAATGTTGGATGACGCACGTGAATTTTTAAATAGTGAATTAGGGTTAATCGAAGGCATCACTGAAAATCATATTAAAAGCTTTAGTTAGTTGGTCAACTGCTTTTTAGACACTCTCATCCATTTCCCGCTTACGTTCAATAAATGATCCTCTTTTTTCTACACTTTCATCCTTATGATCGTACACATTTCTTCTACGAATTTTAACGTTACATCAACTTTCTCGATTCAAATAGTTACTTAATGTTTACAAATCTGATTCACACTGGCGCGGTCAAGGAGCCGTAAGGATGGAAGAGAGGTAGGGCTTTCATTGTTTCAGGTAATACTAAGTCATTATGTTCAAGAAAATAAGATAACTCACTCTCCATTCATAAAAGAAAAAATATTCACCATTGAAACGATGCCCAAAAAGGATTAGAGCGACAATTGCTCTAATCCTTTTTCCAATTTGTTTTAACGTATCTTTAAAAGAGTAGAGATAAAATATACGTCCATACCGAGACAAACACGAGTAATCCAAAGCTATATTTCAACGTCATTTTTGTTAAGGCTGCTTCATTGCCGGTTTCTCCAACCGCTGCCGTTGCAATAGCGATCGATTGCGGTGACACTAGCTTAGCCATGACGCCACCAGCTGTATTTGCAGCAACTAGTAATGAAGGATTGGTCCCGATAATCGAGCCTGCTGTCGTTTGAATCGGGGCAAATAATGTATTATTGTTCACGACTGAACCTGTCATAAATACGCCAATCCACCCTAAGATTGGTGAAAGGAAGGGGAAGAACGCCCCTGTGGTGGCAACTGCCTCCCCTAAAGCCATCGTTAGACCCCCATAGGTCATTAATTTTGCGATTCCAATAATGGCACAGATCATCATGATCGGAATGGAGAAGTCGACGATCACTTTTTTAAGAAGGCTAATACTCTCCTTCATGCGAATCGTTTTCGTAGTGGTTACGGTTGTAACTGCTGCTAATAGAATCGCGGTTCCTGTTGCTCCGATAAAATCAACCCCTACCTCAATCGATGATCCAGGGACAACAAATGCCCACTTTGAAAACTCAAGTGCTCCCCCTTCAGCAAACAATCCTTTAAAGGCTGGTAAGCTCCAAAGAAAAACAAACATCGTTAACAAGTAAAACGGAGACCATGCCTTGATGACATCCTTTAATGAAGCATGTTCGGACTCACAACCGTTTCCGTTGAGTAAGAAGATGTTCCGCGGCTGCCATCTTTTAAGAAACAACGCCAGTAAGCCCATGGTTAAGAGTGATGGTATAATATCGGCCAACTCTGGACCTATAAAGATTGTAATAAGGGCTTGTGACACAGTGTAAACGGAAGATGTGACGAGAATGGCTGGGAGGATTTCCTTGATCCCTTTCCAACCGTCCATTAACCCAATAAGTAAAAATGGAATGGTAAAATTAATCATCGGCAGCGTCAAAGCTGTCATCATCGACACGTCCATTGACGTGACTTGACCTTCTAATCCAAGCGTATCAATAATACCAACCGGGATTCCAATCGCTCCAAATGCACCGGAAGCACCGTTTGCAATCAAACAAAGCATGGCTGCCTGCAATGGCTTAAAGCCTAATGATACTAAGAGAACCGCACAGATCGCAATCGGTACCCCGAAGCCCGCAGCCCCCTCAAGGAACGCATTAAAACAAAATCCGATGAGTAATAACTGAATTCGCTGATCTCTTGATATACCTATAATGCTTCCTCGTAACACAGCAAATTTTCCAGATGCAACCGCAATTTTATATAACCAAACGGCCATCACAATAATGTAACCGATCGGCCACAGTCCTTGCACAACCCCTTGTACAATACTGCCTATGGACTCGCCGAAAGGTAAATGAAATACGAGCCCAGCAATAAAAAACGTCACGAGTAAAGTCAAAAGAGCTGCTTGAATTCCTTGCATTTTGAAAACAGTCAAGCATAAAAGGAGTAACAGGATCGGAATCGCTGCAACGAATGCTGATACGGCTAAATGTTGAAATGGATCGTATGTTTCAACTAACATAGTAACGGCTCCCTTGCCTTAGATGTTGATCGATTGTCTACGACCAAATGGCTGCTTGAATGTCTTTTAACGTTTCAACAGAGCGAGCAAATTTTTCTTTTTCCTCGTCGTTTAGGGAAAGCTCGACCACTTGTCTAACGCCTTCACGATTAATGATCGCTGGTACGCCAATATAGACATCGTCATGACCATTTTCTCCTTCTAACAACGTACCGACAGGGAGAACAACATTTTCGTTTTTTAAAATCGCTCGCGTAATTCTTGCTAACCCTGTGGCGATACCATAATACGTTGCCCCTTTCGCCTCAATGATTTTGTAGGCGGCATCGCGCACATTTTCAGCCATTTCTTGCTTTTTCTCGTCGGTTAATCTAGGAGCAATTGGCGTTCCCGCAATGGTAGCAGAGCTCCAGACCGGCAGCTGTGAATCCCCATGCTCGCCAATAATGTAGCCATGAACACTTGTGGGCGCAGCGTTCATTTCTTCTCCAAGCAAATAGCGAAATCTCGCCGTATCTAACACGGTTCCTGAGCCAATGACACGCTCCTTCGGCAAGCCTGAGAATTTCCAAGTGGCGTACGCTAAAATATCGACAGGATTTGTCGCAACTAGAAAGATGCCATTAAAGCCGGACTTCATGATGTTCCCTACAATCGAATCGAAAATGCCCACATTTTTATGAACTAAATCTAATCTCGTCTCCCCAGGTTTTTGCGCAGCCCCGGCACAGATGACAACAAGTGCTGCATCCTTGCAATCCTCATATGAACCGAACTTAATTTCCATTGGGCTAGGTGCGTACACAATGCTATGATTTAAGTCCAATACGTCCCCTTTCGCCTTCTCCTCATTTAAGTCAACTAGGATGAGCTCGTCACTGATCCCTTGATTCATTAACGCATACGCATAACTTGAACCAACCGCACCTGTACCAACTAAGACAATTTTGTTTCCTTTAGTAATAGCCATAAGAAATCCCTCCAATGTTTGTGAATATTTTCACATGATTTTTTTAAAGTAAACTCGGCGATTGCCGAGCCTTCTGCTACAGGAGCGCATGCCATAGTTGTACATGCAACTCTAACCTGCCTCCACTTACAGTCTGTCCATTTCCCAAAATGAACATTCTTCTTGATGACCCATACCACTACTGAATTTCATTATGTGAAGTATTTCACATGAAAAGAGATAAAAACAAGTTTGATAGCTCAATTCTTAATTTGTGAACTATTTCACATTTAAATTGTACTACAGCTTTTAGAAAACCGCAATATCATTTGTCGTACTAAATTTGTCTAAAAAATGAAGAAGAACATACGTACTATGACAGGAAACACAATCAATAGTTTCCGTTTCAGTTGTCTTCCCCTTAGTTCGTGATTATTAAAAATTGCCTTCGAGCCAGTTGAATTTTATTTCAAGAGGTCATATTAGAACAAAAAATAAACAATAATTAAAGCTGCTTTCGTTTGTAATAGTACGCATAACATAGAATGAGCGTCATGATAAACGTAGCTGCAACAATATAGACACCGTCCCAATCATTGGAGCTTCCAGTTAGGACCCACACTTCAAAAGGGATGAGAATTAGACATCCCAGCAGTAGAAGGCCCCATGGCATCATATGAAGTGTTTGTTTGATTTCCTTTCCCATCGATGAAGGCTTCTTTTTTTCAATGGAAATGATGTTATTAAGAACAACGATCATTGTAATGACAGCACTGACAAGTAATACAACATTCATGGTTTCCACTCCTTAAGGTACGATTTAAGATTCCCTTACTTTGATGACACGTTCTTTTTTTTAACTTGTCACCGATCTCCTCCGTTTTCTCGGTACGGTAATCCGTGGTGAAAAATGAGCAACCGGCCCCTTCCGAGCATGATCTTTTATAAGTACGAGATAAACAGATCAGAAGATTCAGATGAATAGAATAAAATTCCTATCCTCATATAAAAATCTGCTCATGATAGGGTCATTGATTTTCGTTTGTGTCCTATCATGATCATACTACCTATTCTGGTTTTTTTCACCAATAAATGAGGGAAACTTAATGACAGCTGCTCAAATAATGCAAAAAACCCGCCAATTGGCGAGTTTTGCACTGGTCTTACGTTCCGCAATAAGTGCGGTACGGATTCGCGCAAGGAGCAGGAAGTTTGGCGTACGCCTTTTGTTCAGGGGAATGGGCAAATGGATTGGTCAGCACTTTGAGGAGCCGTTCCATCACTTGATAGTCTCCTTGTTCAACCGCGGCCTCCAAAGCCTCTTCTACCCGATGGTTCCGAGGAATCACCGCTGGATTACTCATTTTCATCAAGTTATGAGAATCATCTTTCGTTTGTTCCTGTCTCCCTAATCGAGCCTGCCATCGCTCATGCCATTCCGTGAATTCGAGTTTGTCGTGCAAGCCCGTCTCTTCCTGTTCATCGAACGTGAGCGCGCGGAACGTATTCGTAAAGTCTGCCTTATGCTTGTGCATTACTTCGAGCAGATCTTTTATGAGGGACAGGTCCTCGGATTCTTCGTTGAACAAACCGAGCTTAGCTCTCATTCCATTCAGCCAATGGTGCTCAAACTGCTCCGCGTAATTGGAAATTTCCGCCTCGGCCAGCTTGATCGCTTCGTCCTGATCATCGGCCAACAGCGGCAAAAGAGCCTCTGCAAAACGGGCAAGGTTCCACGCCCCGATCCGCGGTTGATTGCCATACGCATAACGACCACGCGTATCAATCGAGCTGAAAACCGTTTCCGGATCGTACACATCCATGAAAGCACAAGGGCCATAGTCAATCGTTTCCCCGCTAATCGTCATGTTGTCTGTGTTCATCACACCATGAATAAAGCCGACAAGCTGCCATTTGGCGATCAGTTCAGCCTGACGCTTGATCACTTCCTGTAGCAAGGCGAGATAACGGTTTTCGCAATCGGCTTCAACTTCTGGGAAATGCCGCGCCAACGTGTAGTCAGCCAGTGCTTTAAGCTCTTCCTCCGACCCTGCATTGGCAGCGAATTGGAACGTGCCGACCCGTATATGACTAGCGGCCACCCGGGTAAGAATCGCGCCCGGAAGCACCGTTTCCCGGAAGACAGATTCACCGGTTGTCACAACTGCCAGGCTACGCGTTGTCGGAATCCCAAGGGCGTGCATTGCTTCACTTATGATGTACTCTCGCAGCATCGGTCCAAGAGCCGCTCGGCCATCTCCTTGCCTTGAATAAGGCGTACGCCCCGATCCTTTTAGCTGAATATCAAATCGCTCTCCATTTGGCGTAATCTGTTCCCCGAGAAGGATCGCTCGGCCGTCCCCTAACATCGTAAAATGGCCAAATTGATGGCCAGCGTATGCTTGCGCAAGAGGAGCAGCACCCTTCGGCACCTCGTTGCCAGCAAGCACGGCGATACTGTTTTGATGTTGCAGCGCAACTGGATCCAATCCGAGTGATTGAGCTAGACTATCGTTCAGAATGACCAGCTTCGGCGCCTCCACAGGCTCTGGTTCAACATTTGAAAACATCATGGATGGCAGATCGGTATAGCGAGTATCGAAACTCCAACCTACTTCCAGCGTTCCTTTATTTTCAGTCATCCGTATCTCCTTTCGTTTACATCTTTCCTCAGCGCTTTTTTAGCGTGTACGTCTATAGGGTCATTATACCACTGGGCGAGCATTACTATTGATAAATTGAAAAAGCCAAACTCCTCATTTTGAGGAACTTGGCTTATGACTCCTTAATACATTTCGGAGACGGTTTTTGCTTGCATATGAAGGGCCAAATAATCAGGTCCTCCAGCTTTTGAATCGGTGCCTGACATTTTAAAGCCGCCGAATGGGTGGTAGCCGACAATCGCGCCTGTGCAATTCCGGTTAAAGTATAGATTTCCGACATGGAAGTCTCGCTTCGCTTTTTCGATATGGTGACGGTTCGTTGTAATGACAGCGCCTGTCAGACCGTACTCGGTATTATTGGCGATTTCTAGCGCATGATCAAAATCCCTTGCCTTACTGAAGGCAACGACTGGACCGAAAATCTCTTCCTGCATGATTCGCGCATGGGGATCTACGTCAGCAAAGATCGTCGGTTGAATGAAGAAGCCTTTTGAATCATCTCCTTCACCTCCGACCATCAATCGGCCTTCCTCTTTCCCCACTTCGATATAGCTCATGATTTTCGAAAAAGCCCCTTGATCGACGACAGGTCCCATATAGACGTCAGGTGCCGTCGGTTCGCCTACTGAGAGTTGT
Source organism: Halalkalibacterium halodurans (assembly GCF_004376175.1). GTDB lineage: Bacteria > Bacillota > Bacilli > Bacillales > Bacillaceae_D > Halalkalibacterium > Halalkalibacterium halodurans. Next base: position 44,044 of record NZ_SNUY01000009.1, read on the forward strand.
TTCGTGAGGGCCACGGCCTTCTCTAACACAACATCATAGACGTCTTGATGGATGACAGCTCTCGAACCTGCAGAACATTTTTGTCCAGAAAAGCCGAAGGCCGAGGTCACGATCGATTGAGCAGCTAAATCGAGATCGGCATCCTTATCGACAACAACGGTATCTTTTCCTCCCATCTCTACAATGACGCGCTTCAAATGCTGTTGACCTGGATGAACAACCGCTGCCCTTTCATAAAGCCGGACTCCCACGTCACGCGAACCGGTAAATGTGATCAAGCTTGTTTTTGGATGATCGATCAAGTAGTCACCGATGTCTGTTCCACTTCCTGGGACGAAGTTGACCACACCCTTTGGCAAACCTGCTTCTTCAAGAACTTCGACGAACTTTGCGGCGACAACAGGGGTCGTGCTAGCTGGTTTCAGTAAGACGGTGTTCCCTGTTACAATTGGCGCTACCGTCGTTCCAGCCATAATCGCCAAGGCGAAATTCCAAGGTGAGATTGTCACACATACCCCGATCGGTGTATAGAAGTAGCGATTATGCTCACCCTCGCGACTATTGACTGGCTTTCCATCCTTTAGCGTAATCATTTGCCGGGCGTAGTACTCTAAAAAGTCGATCGCTTCCGCTGTGTCTGCATCGGCTTCTTTCCAAGGCTTACCCGCTTCTTTCACGAGCCATGCCGAAAACTCATGCTTTCTCCGGCGAATGATCGCGGCCGCTCTGATTAAGATGTTCGCTCGCTCTTCAGGATTGACGTTTTTCCACGTATGAAATGCCGTCTCTGCCGATTTAAATGCATCATCTACTATCTCGCGACTTGCTTTTGAGACGACGCCGATCACTTGCTCTTTCATGGCAGGATTCACGGAAACGATTTTATCATCGGTCGTCACACGTTCCCCATTGATCACTAACGGGTAGTCTTTCCCTAATTCCCCTTCAACGTTCTTTAAGGCAGCCTCAAACGCGCTGCGGTTTTCTTCTACACTAAAATCTGTAAACGGTTCATGCTTATAAGGTGTTAACATTCTCTTGCCTCCATTACTGATAATTGATCAATCACAAGGAGCAGGTTTCCGATCTTCTTCGACGATGGCGAGTGTCATATCTGAGATCACTTGATCTCCAGGTGCCACCTTGACGGTAGAAATGAAGCCTCTAACCCCTAGTTCGACCTTTTTCATCGCACCACCATTTGTCTCTATGAGAAATAGTGGCTCCCATTCGTGTACATAATCGCCTTCACGGACTAAGACTTTCTGAACGACACCGGTAGAATCACTTGCAATCGCACGATAACTTGTCATGACCTGCGCCTCCTAAATCCAGCCCCGGAATCTTGAAGCTTCTGCTGTTTTTCGTACGCCAACCATATAGGCCGCCAAACGAGGGTCAACGTTGTAACGCGTCGCTGTTTCCACTACTTGATGAAACGCCTCAACGATTTTACTTCTAAGTTTCTCGGACACTTCTTCTTCCGACCAATAATAACCTAAATTGTTCTGTACCCATTCAAAATACGAAACGGTGACACCACCAGAGCTTGCAAGCACGTCAGGCACAATTAAGACACCGCGCTCGGTTAAAATATTTGATGCTTCAGTCGTTGTTGGGCCATTCGCCGCCTCTACAATGATTGAAGCTTTGATTTCGCGAGCATTTGCCTCTGTAATTTGGTTAGCAATCGCTGCTGGAACGAGAATGTCGCACTTTTTTTCTAATAGCTCTTCGTTTGTTATGGTGTTTTTAAATAACGTCGTCACGGTGCCAAATGAATCGCGGCGATCAAGCAAATACTCAATATCTAAGCCTGTTTCATCATAGAGCGCCCCATACGCATCGGAAATGCCAATGATTTTCGCCCCGCGATCGCTCAAGGTTTTGGCTAAGTAGCCTCCTGCATTACCAAAGCCTTGGATAATAACGGTGGCCTCCCGTAAATCCAGCTGTTTCAGCTTGGCTGCCTCTTCAATGCAAATTGTGACCCCCATGGCTGTTGCTGTTTCCCGTCCGTGGGAGCCGCCGAGCACGATCGGCTTACCTGTAATGAACCCAGGTGAATCAAACTCTCGAATCCGGCTATACTCATCCACCATCCACGCCATAATTTGCGAGTTCGTAAATACGTCAGGTGCCGGAATGTCCTTAGATGGCCCGACGATTTGACTGATCGCTCTTACGTACCCTCTGCTTAACCGCTCGATTTCGGGAAATGACATCGTTCGCGGATCACATACGATCCCGCCTTTCCCACCACCGTACGGAATGTTAACGATTCCGCATTTTAACGTCATCCATAACGAGAGCGCCTTCACTTCATCGGCTGTCACTTCCGGATGGAAGCGAACGCCCCCTTTTGTCGGCCCAACCGCATCATTGTGTTGCGCGCGATAGCCAGTAAACACTTTGACGGTCCCGTCGTCCATCCGCACAGGGATTCGAACCGTTAGCATTCGCACCGGCTCCTTGAGCAACTCGAACATTCCCTCTTCATAGCCTAGCTTCCCTAACGCTTGTTGAATCACATCTTGCGTTGACGATAGAATGCTAGACTCTTTTCCTTTTTCTGCAATGGCCCCCATTTGTCTGTTCACCTCATGGTTTTAACACGTGATAAATTTTTTCAATCGCCCAATCTAGATCTTCTTTACTGATCACTAATGGTGGAGCGAAGCGAATGACAGTTTCATGTGTCTCTTTACATAAAAGTCCTTCTTCTTTCAACTGTTCACAATATTTACGCGCAGGCTCGTGTAACTCGACACCGATAAATAAACCTCTCCCACGGACGTCTTTAATGATCGGGTTATCAATCTCTTTTAATTTCGTTAACAAGTAATTTCCATACTCATAGGAACGCTCGACTAGCTTTTCCTCTTCAAGAACCTCTAGAGCAGCAATTGACACAGCACAAGCGAGCGGATTCCCACCAAACGTGGAACCGTGAGATCCAGGCTCAAAGACACCGAGAATGTCGCGATCGGCACATACGACGGAAATTGGGAATACCCCGCCACCGAGTGCTTTCCCTAAAATATACATGTCTGGCTTCACATCTTCCCAGTCACACGCGAACCATTTCCCAGAACGTCCAAGCCCTGATTGAATTTCGTCCGCAATAAACAAGACGTTTTCTCGCTTACATAATGCATACGCCTCCTTTAAGAAGCCTTCCTGAGGAATTCGAATGCCCGCTTCCCCTTGAATCGGCTCGACTAAAAACGCAGCCGTGTGACTAGTGATCGCCGCTTTTAGCGCTTCTAAATCGCCGTAAGGGATCACTTTAATCCCAGGAAGCATTGGGCCGAATCCTCGCTTGTACTCGTCATTTGAAGAAAGGGAGACGGCCGTCATCGTCCGTCCATGAAAATTGTCTTCACAAACGATGATTTCGGCTTGATTATCAGGCACACCCTTCACATCGTAAGCCCAACGACGCGCTGCTTTTACAGCTGTTTCGACAGCCTCCGCACCTGTATTCATCGGCAAAAGCATGTTTTTCCCCGTTAGCTTAGATACCTTCTCATAAAAAGGTGCAAGTTGATCGTTATGAAATGCTCTCGAGGTTAATGTAATTTTATCGGCTTGATCTTTTAATGCTTGGATAATTTTCGGGTGACAATGCCCTTGATTCACAGCAGAATACGCACTTAACATATCAAGGTATTTTCTCCCTTCAGGGTCTTTCACCCAAACTCCTTTTGCTTCTGAAATGACAATTGGAAGCGGGTGATAATTTTTTGCCCCGTACTTTTCCGTCTTCTCAATGACAGCAGATGTTGACGATTGCATTTTCATGTTCAATCTCCCCCTTAAATCAGATGACTTCTACTAATAATCAATGCAAATCCTGTGCCAACTTTATAAACCACGATGTTTCACGTGGAACGAAAAAGAAATGTTCTTTTGCTCATTATTTTGGCGATATGAGCGAAAAACTTTTTGGCAGTCTTCGAAAAATTATTTTTCTTTATTTCTTAATCATAACCTATAAAACGAAAAAATAATTTGCACCTTTTCCCTCCCTCGTTTAAAATGAGGGCAAAATCGTTTACTTGGAGGACAAACAATGGAACGAATCGGAAACCTCCCTCTGTCGCAGCAACGAATTATCTACGAAACGATCATGAATGAAATCGACGTTGGCATTCATGTGATTGATACGTTCGGACAGACGATCATTTATAACAAAAAGATGATGGAAATTGAATCGCTGACAAAAGAGGATGTAGAGAACAAAGATTTTTTAGACATCTTCATGTTTGAGGAAGGACAAGGTAGCACCTTATTAGAAGCACTCTACAAAAAGAAGCACTCTAAAGATGTAAAGCAAACGTATTTTAATAATAAAGGGAAAGAGATTACGACCATTAATAACACCTTCCCTCTCTATGAAAATGGCCAGGTGATCGGGGCGATCGAAATTTCGAAGGACGTTACGAAATTAGAGCGGCTCATTCGAAAAAACATGGAGAGTAAAGGCAATACCCGCTATACCTTTGACAGCATTATTGGAGAAAGCACGGCTATCCGTGAAGTAATTGAAAATACAAAGCGAGCGACACGGACTGCTTCTTCCGTCCTCATCGTCGGCGAAACAGGGACGGGAAAAGAATTATTTGCCCAAAGCATTCACAATGGAAGCGATCGTTCCAAAGGGCCATTCATTTCACAAAACTGTGCCGCCATGCCGGAAACGTTAATAGAAAGCTTGTTATTCGGGACGAAAAAAGGCGCCTATACTGGGGCAATTGAACGTCCCGGCTTATTTGAGGAAGCTGAGGGGGGCACATTGTTGCTTGATGAAATTAACTCTCTTAGCCCACCCCTACAAGCAAAGCTGTTACGGGCGATCAAGAAAAGCAAATTCGTCGTGTTGGGGACACGGTTGATCGCAAAGTGAACGTTCGGATTCTTTCCACGATTAACGAAGATCCAATTGAAGCAATCGCAAGCGGGCGTCTGCGAAAAGACTTGTATTACCGGCTAGGCGTGGTCACCCTCTTCATTCCTCCTTTGCGGGAACGGAAAGAGGACATTCTCCCTCTCGTTGACCATTTTATCGCAAAATACAATGAGCGGTTTCAAATGGAAGTGAAGGGGCTTAGCGATGAAGTCACACAATTACTCCTACAGTACGATTGGCCTGGAAACGTTCGCGAACTGGAGCACATCATTGAGGGCGCGATGAACCTGATGATCGGTGAGGACCTAATTGATGTGCGACATTTACCGTTCCACTTTCGCCAAAAATCACTTTCGGCTCCCCTCTCCTCGCAAATCACAAGCGTCTACGAAACAGCTACCTCTGACGCCATAGAGCACTCAGTTGAGGAACAACAGCCGTTACGAGACTTGAAAGATTATTTACTTGAAGCCGAAAAAATGTATATTAAAAAAGCGCTCGAACGAAACAAATACCATGTGACGAAGACCGCCGAAAAGCTAGGCTTAAGCCGGCAAAGCTTACAATATCGGATGAAGCGGTTAGGCATTAGCGCAAAGTAAAAGGGACTGTCTCAAAAGTATATCTTTTTAAGGCAGCTTCTTTTCTCATTCTTTATAAATGGCGACTTGGCGGACGCTTTCACCACAGGCACAAGTGCAACATCAACTCACGCACACTTTGTTTGCATTCGTCGTGTTTTCTTTGCCGCGGTCAACCTGCGTATCACCCGAAAATGATGACGAAAACCCTATTGTACGGGTGGTTTTCTCGTCGTACGATCGCCAAGGCTTTTGACCAAACACCTTCCAAGCTTGAGACGAACTCAAGCTTTTTTACATGGCCTTTGCTTTTTCCTTCCATTGTTCCACCTCTTGATCGGTTAGTTTCACGATGGAAAATCCAGTCCAAGCAAACAAAAGTGAAATAAACGGAACAATTAAATTAAATATCGCATAAGGACCGTATTCAAACGGGTGAACAGATAGGGTAGCAAAGATAAATATGGCGCACGTATTCCAAGGAACAAAAACCGATGTGAGCGTCCCCCCATCCTCTACCGCACGCGATAAATTTTTCGGATGAAGTCTCTTTTCTCTAAAACTTTCCACATACATTCTTCCCGGAATAACAATGGAAATATATTGCTCGGCTGCTGTAATGTTCGTGAAAAACGCAGAACTGATAGCCGTCGTCAGCAATCCTTTTGCCGTCTTTGCGAGCATGAGAATTTTTGCTACGATCACCTTTAACATTCCTGTATTCTCTAGAACGCCCCCAAAGGTCATGGCCACTATCGTGAGGGAGACGGTATACATCATCGCCTCAATTCCACCACGATTAAAAAGCGTATCAATCATCTCATTCCCTGTTAGAATCACAAACCCGTCACTTAACGTATTTACCGCATCTCCAACCGTTCCACCTTGAACGAAGATTTGCGATAAAAACCCGACCAGGACGCCCGCTGTTAAGGCTGGCAAAGCAGGAACCTTTTTAATGACGAGAAAAATGACACATGCAGGGATCAATAGCAACCATGGGGAAATGACAAAGCTTTCTTGCAACAGATTCATCACCTCTAAAATGCCTTGTTGCTCGACTGAATCTGCGCGAAAGCTTCTCCCTAGCACGGCATAGAAGACGAGCGCAATGACAAACCCAGGAATCGTCGTATAAAGCATATGTTTAATATGCTCAAATAAATCAACACCTGTAATCCCAGCAGCAAGGTTGGTCGAGTCAGACAGGGGCGACATTTTATCGCCGAAGTAAGCGCCTGAGATGATGGCACCTGCGACCATCGGAGCAGGGATTCCCATACTGATACCAATCCCCATTCCCGCCACACCAATCGTTCCCATCGTCGACCATGAACTTCCGATAGCAAGGGAGACAATCGCTGTAATGACCGTAATTGATACTAAGAACAATGGTGGTGAGATCAGCTTAAGACCGTAATAGACCATTGTCGCAATGATCCCACCCCCGATCCACGCGCCAATAATGACACCGACCATGATAATGATCACGATCGCCGGGAGCGCTAGACGGATCCCTTTGTAAAGTCCAGCCTCAATTTCCTTCCACGTAAAGCCCGCGCGCCAAGCAATAAAAGCTGCGACAACCGTCCCGACAATGAGCGGAATATGGGGGCTGCCTTCAAATACAATAATCGTAAAACCCATGGAGACAAACATGACGAGCAATGGAATGACAGATAGTCCGAATGAAATGTGTTTTTGATCAGTCTTCATTTGCTTTCCCCTTTTACATGTTTTCGATCATGATCGACCCCGAACGGAAAAGAGCTTGAGTCCTCCTCAAGCTCAGAACGTTAAAAAATCAGGTGGGCCATTCCTACAATAATTGGTAACGTGATGATTGTTCGCAATAAGAAAATCAGGACAAGATCAATAAATTTAACGGGTAATTTTGAGGCGATAATCAGTCCGCCGACCTCAGACATATAAATCAATTGCGTAACTGACACGCAGGCAATGACAAATCTCGTCAAATCACTTTCAATACCGCTCCCAATAATAGCTGGCAGGAACATGTCAGCAAAGCCGACGACCATTGTTTGCGCAGCTGCATGGGCTTCAGGTACTTGAAGCAGCTGTAGAATCGGTACAAACGGAGCACCCACGATTTTAAACAGGGACGTATACTCTGCGAAAATGACGGCCACCGTTCCGATCGCCATAATGACTGGGATGACGGCAAACCACATATCAAATACATTTTTCATTCCGCCTTGAAGCAAGTTCTTCACACTACGATTTTGCCTAGCTCTCTCTAACGCTTTTGTCATTCCATAGGCAAACATCCCCCGCCCCTTTGAAGCGCTTTCATCAAATCGATCAGGATTTTCTACCAAATACGTATCCCGCTTTCGTGACAAAGGCGGTATTCTCGGGAGAATGATCGCCGCTGCAAGGCCTGCAAGCACAATCGTCAAATAGTACGGAAGAAAGAGATGCTCTAAGTCCATATACGCTAAGACGACAATGCTGAACGTAATCGAGACAACAGAAAATGTCGTACTAATAACAGCTGCTTCTCGTTGTGTGTAAAAGCCTTCTTCGTATTGTTTGTTCGTCAGCAAGACACCAATCGTCCCGTCCCCCATCCACGAAGCCAAACAATCAATCGAAGAACGCCCTGGCAGCGTAAAGACCGGACGCATGAATTTATTTAATAACACGCCGAACAGCTCGAGTAATCCGAAGTTTAATAGGAACGGAAGAAAGAGTCCAGCAAATAAAAAGATCGTGAACAACAGCGGCAAAAGATCGTACAACAACAATGCACCCGTTCCTTCAGACCATACCGCTTCCGGTCCGAGTTGGAGCAACGTCATGAACGCAAAAATGAAACCGAGCACCCGGACAACTAACCACATCGGATGGATGACGAATAAACTTTTCAAAAGTCCATTTTTCATAAACAAATTTGGCTTGAATAGTGTGGCCACACAGGACAACACGACGACGATGGCAAGCATGATCGTAAGGATAGCCGGCAAATGATCGTCCAGTGCTCCTTGCAGCTGTTTCGCTAAAAACGCGACAGGAATCGTAATTGCGTTGTCTTTTTGGATTGGTACCATAAATAGACCTACACCAATGATCGACGGAATGAGAAACCATAAATAGTCCTTCAAACCTTTGCCTCGATTTTCTACAGTTTCTTTCCGTTGTACTTCTTCAACCCCCATAAAATCTCCCCCTTTTTTCCCGCTAATCGAACGTTAGAGTAGCTTCTTTCCTAAAAGCGAGGTCACTAACGCAACCGCCACGTTTGCCGTTTGGTTTTTGTTATCGAGAATTGGATTAATCTCCACGAATTCAGCTGACGTAATCAATTCCGATTCCGCGAGCATTTCCAGGGCTAAATGACTCTCCCGATACGAAATCCCCCCTAATACCGGTGTGCCTACCCCTGGTGCATCGACTGGATCAATCCCATCCAAATCAAAGCTTAAATGGACGCCATCGGTGCGGGCAGAAAGATAGTCAATCGTCTCTTCAATCACTCTCGTCATGCCCATTCGATCAACTTCGTGCATCGTATAAACTTTAATGCCTTGTTCCCTAATGAGTTGCCGTTCTCCCTCATCGATCGAGCGAGCCCCGATAATGACAATATGTTCAGGTTTCACTTTCGGAGTAATGCCCCCTATGTTCATTAACCGCTCATGCCCGATGCCAAGATTAACCGCCAACGGCATCCCATGAATATTTCCAGATGGTGATGTCTCTTCTGTATTTAAATCCGGATGGGCATCATACCAAATGACCCCAAGGTTATTGTAGCTTTTTCTGATACCTGCAATCGAACCGATGCTAATGCTATGGTCGCCGCCTAAAATGAGAGGGAAGCTATGCTCTGCTTCGATTGCCGCAACCCCTTTGCACAACTCCTCACTCACCTTTACAACTTCATCCAGATTTCTGAGCGGCCCCTCCTGAGTCTCACTCGTTGCTGGGCGATTGATCGGAATATCCCCATAATCTTTTACTTCAAACCCAAGGGCCTCAATCTCTTCAATTAACCCGGCATATCGCATCGCGCTCGGTCCCATATCAACCCCTCGACGCTTCTGTCCTAAATCCATTGGCACTCCAATAATCGAAACTTTTTGAAATTTGTTCATCCTATGACTCCTCTCTAGATCGCAAACATGTATGTCTATCTCCTTCATTTGCAAAAACTGTGCCAATTAATAATAGACAAAACAGATAGAAAAATAGATTAAACCCACGATACAATCTTTTCGTTTAGCCAAATTTTCTGTCACTTCCAACGAAAAAATTTTTTGCGTTGTTATGAAAGAAGTCCTTTATTAATAAAATATTCGAGAAAGAAGGGCCCTTATGATGGTACGCGCTCTAGTAAACGGTAAATCAACTTATATGCCTTACCATCTGCTCTAGTCTACATTGACAACATTATCCATCTATGACACTATGATAATGAAAGCGCTTCAATTAATGCAATAAATTTCTTTAAAGGGGGTCCTTTATTTGCAGGCTTTAAGATGGCATGGAGTAAAAGACGTAAGAGTTGACGACATCGCAGAACCTGCAACGCTTAAAGGGAAAGTAAAGATTAAAGTGAAATGGTGTGGCATTTGTGGAAGTGATCTTCATGAGTATGCGGCCGGTCCAATCTTTATTCCACAAAATAGCCCTCATTCTCTAACGGAAGAAAAAGCTCCGATTGTGATGGGCCATGAGTTTTCTGGACAAGTGGTGGAAGTAGGCGATGGTGTGACCAAATGTGAAGAGGGCGACCGTGTAGTGGTCGAGCCGATTTTTGCTTGTGGTACTTGTACCGCCTGCAAGCAAGGAAAGTATAATCTTTGCGAGCAATTAGGGTTCCTCGGTTTAGCTGGAGGTGGAGGTGGTTTCTCGGAATATGTGACAGTAGACGAGCACATGGTTCACAAAATTCCGGACACTGTATCCTTCGAGCAAGGGGCCTTAGTCGAGCCCGCCGCCGTTGCCTTATATGCGGTCCGCCAGAGCCAGTTTAATGTCGGTGACCAAGCGGTTGTATTCGGTACAGGCCCAATCGGATTATTGGTTATTGAAGCGCTTAAAGCTTCGGGGGCCTCAAAGATTTACGCAGTAGAACTCTCAACCGAACGGAGACAGAGAGCAGAACAATTAGGTGCCATTGCCCTGAACCCAGCGGAAGTAAATGTAGTGGAAAAAATTCAGCGTCTAACCGATGGCGGTGCTGATGTGTCCTTTGAAGTAACCGGTGTCCCTATTGTCTTAACACAGGCGATCGAGTCCACCAAGCTAAACGGGCAAACGATGATTGTGAGCATCTTTGAAAAAGAAGCCTCTTTTCAACCAAACCTAGTTGTCATGCGAGAACGAAACATTGCAGGGATTATTGGCTACCGCGACATTTTCCCAGCGGTCATCAGCTTGATGAATCAAGGCTACTTTTCCGCTGAGACGTTAGTCACCAAGCGGATCGGCCTACATGACATTGTAGAGCAAGGCTTCGAGGCTTTAATGAAAGAAAAAAGTCAGGTGAAAATATTGGTTTCCCCTGATCGCTAATCCAAAACATGATGAAAGAGCCTGTCACCCTAGCAGGCTCTTTCATCGTTTAAACCACCGCTCTACCTCTTCTCGAAAACGCCCCTCTTTCCAAGCAGTAATCGCATTCCGCTCACCTTTTGTTTTGATGAAATGCTGAAATAACAAATCCCCGACCAAATAGCCTAGCCGATTATATCCAAACCGATTTCCGCCATTAATCGAAAACCATTCGTGAAACATGGATTGGCTCGTTTCCTGTACATAATCATGAGCAAATGCGCTTTTGACCGCATGGGTATTTTCCTTAAAAAAACGTAACCACTCCTCCCCTTCAGCATCAAAGGAAAAGTACATTGCAGGTGGAAGTTGAGGCACTATTTGCCGTGAAAAGTGTATCGCAGCTCCTTCTTGATATAGCCAAATTAGCGGGCTATCCCACTGCACTTTTCCCCAGTCCATACCGGCTTCAGACGAAAGGATGTTATGCGCAACATGACCAAATTCATGGGCGACGATCGCCTGCAAATGCTCAACCTTCGGAGACAGCCTTTCTAAAGCAAACGTAACGTCAGGGATAATTTGCCGATGTGTATACGCATTCGAGCCATAGCCACCAACGATCAGATTTACTTCAGTCGGAAACGTCACCTGATAGAGTCGACCGTATTCCTCCACTACCTCCTCAATTATCGGGATGATCGCTCTGCGCACCTGCTGAATAGCTAACAACGACTCGGGATATTTTGCAAGTGATTGGTCATGCCTCTCCTCCGTATCTTTGCAGTGGTAGGCAAAATATTCGTTAAAAATTTTAGGGTATTGACTGTAATAGTGTTTTAAAAAAGCTAGCGAAGACTCGTAGTATTTAAGGAAGAATGGAACCGTATCGATAATCTTCAAAAGAACACCTCCGCTCATTTTTTTAATGATTGCTTTAATGAAACTCATACCGTATAATATATCTAAATGATATATATCCAAAAGATATGGTGAGGACAGTTGAAAAAATATAATCATACCACCTACGCGATTCTTGGCATTTTAACGACCGATTGTAAGTCAGGCTATGCCATTAAACAACTGATTGATCAAAGCTTAAATCACTTCTGGAAAATAAGTTATGGGCAAATCTATCCGACTTTAAAAAAAATCGTTGAAGATGGATTAGCGGAAGTGCGAACGTCGGCAACCGAAGGAAAACCAGATCGAAATGAGTATTTCCTCACACCTAAAGGAATCGAAACATTGAAACGCTGGCTCGAACAACCTGTAGAGCAACTTCCTGTAGAGCGAAATGAAGTTTTACTTAAATTGTTTTTTGGCCGTTATCAATCAAAGCAAAGTACAACAAGAGTGTTAGAGGATTACAAACAAAAGCTAGAAGAACGTTACCAAACATATGTAAACGTCGAACAAGCGATTAAAAGCCATGACGCAAATCAAGAAGACGCCTGGTATTGGCTCTGCACATTAGACTATGGGAAACGTGCCACACTGGCAGCCATCGATTGGTGCACAGCTTCTCTTGAAACGTTCAAGCGAAAGGAGAACTAAGGTTATGAGCAAATCGATTTTCACCGGCCGATATACAACGGAAAATGACAACGATGTTGTTGTTTTCATCATCGGGATGAGGGTAAACAAGCGGTGGGCACTGGGTAAATGGCTGCCTGTGTTCATGGCCATGCCCGGAATGCTTAAAGAGCTCCATGAAAATAAGGAAGAATTAGGATTTTTATCAATGGAAAGCTACTTTGGTTTGCGGACGGTAGCCTTGATACAATACTGGCGATCAACGGATGATTTGACAGCCTATGCAAGAAACGAGAAACATTTAACCGCATGGAAAAACTTTAATCAAAAGGTTGGGGACAATGACGCTGTCGGCATCTATCATGAAACGTACCGGCTAAAAGCGGGGCAGTATGAATCGGTTTATGGCAACATGCCCTTATATGGTTTAGGAAAAGCGTTGCCTCATATTCCTATTACGCCCGACATTAATTCGGCGCAAAAGCGACTAAGAGGGTAGATTCGAAGCTTACGAAGTTTTTTCTACGCCTCTTTTTCGTTTCTGTGAATAGACACATCGGTGTTATTCCTTGCTCTTCCCAATCAATGGAACAATATGTAAGAACTCTTCAATGCTTTTCAAAAGGAAATGAGGTGCAACTGAAAACTCTAAGGTTTGGTATTCTGGTAACCATTGCACACCTACAGTACGGACGTTAGCTTGCATGCCAGCATGAATATCGGCACCACTGTTTACCAAATACTTTTTCAAAGTAGTCAGGCCCTCCCTTTAAAACAAAAAACACGGGTTAACCTCCTTCTACAGTCCCTACATTTCACTAAGAACTTTTTTTACAAACATAGATCATTTGGTCGCTATCTCTTGTTAAAGGGGTTTCCTGCCAATCCTGATACACATCAATTATTTCAAAGCCATTGGCGCTTAGAAGTCTTTCCATCTCCTTTGGAAATACGTACCGTAAACGAATGTTCGTTCTTTTTTCATTTACAGCTAGACCCTCCGCATTTACAGATTTCCTGATCATGGTGTAGTGCTGTATTTGCGTTAGAGGGTCATACTGGCTGATTGTGTAAACGTCTACCTTCTGTCCTGTGTCTGTATCCTGATAGCTTTTCCAATACTCCTCTGTACTAGGTTGTAACAGTTCCTCTTTGCTTGGGAACCTTGTATCGAAAATAAAAATGCCGCTCTCCTTTAAATGTTTATTCACAGACGTTAAAAAACTGTCCTGCTCCTCGTTTGTTAGAAAGTGTTGAAAGACGTTCCCAACGGAATAAATAAACGGACTCATAAGGTTCAAACTCAGCTTAGTACAATCTTGCTTAATCCATTCAATGGGCAGGTTGAGTCGCGACGATTTTTCTCTAGCGGCTTCCAGCATCCCTTTATGTACGTCGACGCCCATCAGTTTGTAGCCCTTGCTTGCTAATGGAATCGTCGCTCTTCCTGTCCCACAGGCTAAATCAACAATCGTTCCATCCACTTTCCCCGCCCATTTTAATAAAAAAGGAATGTCTCCTGTATAACGGTTCTCTTTATCGTATAAAACGGGATCATTATATTCTTGAAAATTTTCCAGCTCCATGTGTCATGCTCCTTTCATAGGATTAAGAATGTTCCGCCCTCTTGACTTAAGTCAATGATCGATACCTCAGCTTCCCCGTACAACGAAGGTAACATTCGAAACGGGGGTTATCATATGGCTACCTTTGAAAAAAACGCATCTCAACGAAAGTCGCCATTATTATGTATAATAGAATCATATGAAAGTCAAATGCATGGAGTCGTATCAAGAAACACCCGGGCTCTCGCTTCTGTTTCGCACGGACAGCATGGCGTTTTTTTGAGTGTAACGGACTTCGCCTTCTCTTAAGCCTTCCTGAAAAAGAGGCATACGCCCATTCGAGTTCGGTTGTCTATTTTCAAGTGGAGAGTATAAAGGAGATCTATGAAAAGCTAACCGATGAGGGGGTAACGTTTATCGATGAGCCTCACGTTGTGGCAAAAGTCGGGCAAACGGAAACATGGATGACCTTTTTTCACGATACGGAAGGAAACACGCATGCATTCATGAGCGAGGTTTCTGTCTAGAACATGAAAAAAGGCCCGGCTAGCGGAGCGACGGAAAGAAAGGAATCACAGTGAGTTTTTGAAAAGGTGATGACGGATGGTAGGGGTGTCTTTCAGGATGCCCCTTCGTGTTGCCCCCTTGGCTAGACTTTCTGTGAAAAAGGTTACCTTTTAGATACCGACTTAACTTGGAGATGAATCGTTTGACAAAAGCGGTTGTTCCCTACTAAACCGAAGACATTTTACCAGTTGTGTTCTTGAAATTTTTTTACCTGAACTAATTGCTATTTTTCGAACATGCTGATAAGATAGAGGCATGAATTGGGAAGCTAATATTCAAATATACTTGAGAGTCTTTCCAAGCAGATAATTTTTGACCACTTCCTTTGGGAAGTTAAGGCAACGGTACGCCGGGTCAAATGCCGATTGGCAACTTTAGTTGCCTTATTGATTGAGTTAAAAGCTCAAATTTTATAAGTTGGTTACTTTACAACCAGTGCATACGCACGCAACTTGTGAAACGGTCAATAAGAGTGGTAAAAGTAATTATTTGCTATTAGACTCTGAACCTAAAAGATATATTTAAATATTAATAAGCTTTCTACTATAGTGCTCCCAAAGCTTAAGGTAGATGTATCCATACAGCCTTTTTATGGGTACACTTATGCTTTTTTAATATTGAATATATGAAGCAAGTGTTGTGCGTGTTGATGCGCTATGCACTTGCTTTTTTGTTGCCCACTGGCTCGTGTTTTAACAATCTTTTTATTCGGCAGATTGTCATGGATTTCCTCTTTTTACTTTTAAAAATTTTATGTTAGGAGATATGCAAATGGGAAAAGCACTTATTATCGGTTGTGGTGGTGTAGCATCGGTCGCGGTCCACAAGTGTGTTCAAAACAGTGAAGTCTTTGAAGAGATTTGTATTGCGAGCCGGACAAAATCAAAATGTGATGCGTTAAAGGCAAAACTGGATGGCGGCAAAACAAAGATCACAACGGCACAAGTAGATGCTAACAATGTGGATGAGCTAATTGCTCTTATCGAAGAAGTGAAGCCTGACGTTGTCATGAATTTGGCGCTACCTTATCAAGATTTAACGATCATGGATGCGTGTCTTGCCACAAAAACCAACTATTTGGATACGGCAAACTACGAGCCAGAAGATACGGCTAAATTCGAATATAAATGGCAATGGGATTATCGCGAGCGCTTTGAAAAGGCGGGCATTACCGCACTTTTAGGTAGCGGATTTGACCCAGGGGTGACCGGTGTATTTTCTGCTTATGCGCTAAAGCATCATTTTGATGAAATTGAATATATCGACATTCTCGACTGTAACGCAGGGGATCATGGGTATCCATTTGCGACGAACTTCAATCCTGAAATCAACATCCGTGAAGTGTCAGCGAACGGACGTTATTGGGAAAATGGCGAATGGGTCGAGACGAAACCAATGGAAATTAAACGTGTATACAACTTCCCTGAAGTTGGCGAGAAAGATATGTACTTGCTTTACCATGAAGAGCTTGAATCTCTTGCAGTCAACATTCCAGGAATCAAACGGATTCGTTTCTTTATGACCTTTAGCGAAAGCTATCTAACGCACTTAAAATGCCTTGAAAATGTGGGCATGACGTCCATTGAGCCAATTGAATTTGAAGGGAAGGAAATCATTCCACTTCAATTTCTGAAAGCTGTCTTACCTGACCCTGCTTCTCTTGGCCCGCGCACAAAAGGGAAAACGAACATTGGTTGTATCTTTAAAGGGAAAAAAGACGGTAAAGATAAAACGTACTATCTATACAACGTTTGTGATCATGAGGAATGCTATAAAGAAGTGGGCTCCCAAGCCGTTTCTTACACAACTGGCGTTCCAGCCATGATCGGTGCGATGATGCTTATGACTGGAAAATGGAATAAGCCAGGAGTATATAACATTGAAGAGTTTGATCCAGATCCATTCATGGAAGCGTTGAACAAGTGGGGACTTCCTTGGAAAGAAGACCACAATCCTCAGCTTGTCGACTCTGATCCGATTAAAGAGACGGAGCTTGTTCGTTAAAATGCGTTTTGAAGAATTACCGACGCCATGTTACGTAGTGGATGAAGCGCTCGTGGAGAAAAACGTAAAAATCCTAAACGGCATCATGAAGCGCACAGGAGCAAAAATTGTGTTGGCGCAAAAAGCTTTTTCCATGTCGACCATGTACCCGCTCATCGGAAAGTACTTAACGGGTACAACGGCAAGCGGCTTGTACGAGGCACGATTAGGTCATGAGGAGATGGGCAAAGAAAATCATATCTTTGCCCCCGCCTATCGTGAAGATGAAATCGATGAAATCGTCTCGATTTGCGACCATATCATCTTTAATTCCTTCTCTCAGCTTGAGAAGTTTAAACAGAGAGCTCTTGATGCTGGGAGTAAAGTGGGCTTACGCATCAACCCTGAATGCTCCACCCAAGTGGGCCATGAGATTTATGATCCTTGTTCACCAGGCTCTAGATTCGGTGTCAAACAGGAAGATGTTCGTCAGGAGCTGCTTGACGAGGTGTCAGGACTTCACTTCCACACACTTTGTCAGCAAAACTCTGACGATTTAGAAACAACGCTTGATGCAGTAGAAGAAAAGTTTGGCCAGTGGCTACCGCAAATGGAATGGATCAACTTTGGTGGCGGTCACCATATCACAAGGGATGATTACGATATCCCGAGATTGGAAGCTTGCATTAAGAGAATGCAGGACAAATACGGTTTGGAAGTCTACCTTGAACCGGGCGAAGCGATCGCGCTTAACGCGGGCTATCTCGTCACGACAGTCCTTGACCTCCATAAAAACGGAATCGACATTGCGATTTTGGACACGTCCGCCACTTGTCATATGCCCGACGTCCTCGAAATGCCTTACCGCCCCCCTCTTTTCGGATCAGGGGAACCAGGCGAAAAGCCGTTCACCTATCGACTCGGAGGCCCGACCTGCCTGACAGGTGACGTCATCGGTGACTATTCGTTTGACCAGCCATTAAAAAGCGGCGACCGATTAGTTTTTGGGGATATGGCGATTTACTCCATGGTGAAAACGAACACGTTCAACGGCATGCCACTTCCAGCTATTGCCGTCAAACATCAAGATGGCGATTGTCAGGTTGTACGCCAATTTGGCTATCAAGACTTTAAAACACGACTAGCGTAAAAGAAAAAACCAGATCCTGAACTAGGATTCTGGTTTTTCTTTTGTACGTAAATACCGCAACGTCGATAGAAATCTCCATCATGGATATGTCGCAATATTTTAATATTTCATACTTGCCCGATAGAAATTAGGTATAATAGAAAGAAACGTTTAAAAAGAGGTCGATATTTTGATTTACAAGCGTCTTGAATTCAAAAACATGGCTGGACAGAAAGTGAAAATCACAGAGATCCCCGTGCTAGACCCGAGGAACCCTCATTATTTTTTGGTTCACGCTCGTTTACAAGCCCTTGCAGCATTCATTTACAATAACCCTGACTCAAAAACAAGCTATTCTTTTCACGATTATTTGAAACGAAAAATGAAATGGTCTGATTTCATTCAGTTATATCGCACTGAACAATATAGCCATAACGCTTAAAACCAGTAGCATGTGCCACTGGTTTTTTCAAGACTCAGCAAAACATAAAAAAGCTCCTCCTTATAATAAAATAGACTCTCGGCATTCGCCGAGCTTTGTGGTTCAAGGATTTTCCTCAAACCAATTTATTTCATCCCTCCTATTTTAGGTGGGATTTTTTAATGTTCATTTTTTAAAACTGGAAATTAATTATCAAAATATTTTCTCGAATTCGACAAGAAACACTTGACTTTTCAAAAACACCACAATAATCGCCGGTGAAGGGATTATTTTCCCTTACTACTTGTGATTGAGGTGCCAAAATGAAACCAACGTTTATTGCACACGAAACTTATCAAAACTTCGTTCTAAATCAGTTAAATGCCCATTATTCTGGCGGCATTCTTACCCTTGTTAATAAGGATTGGCCAGTAATTAAAAAGCTTTGGATAACTGATCTCTCTTCGGTAACTACATGGCTTGGTGATTCCTATTCCAAAAAGGGACCAAAGCCTCGTGACCCTGCTTCTATGATGCGTTCTTATCTGCTTTCATTATTTGTTCAACCTACAAAAGGTATTACTCATTGGGTTGATCAACTTCGTCGCGTTCCGTTGTATGCAATTCTTAGCGGTTTTGAACCCGGTGACACACCAGGTGTTGGAACATTTGAAGACTTTTTCAAACGTTTATGGGCCTTCGAAAGCCCGAATGTTATGCCGAAGGTCAAACCTAAAAAGAAAAAGTCAAAAAAGAAAAAGAAGCCTAAAAAGGGTGAAAAAGCTGAACCTAAGAATCCCGGAATTGTTCGTAAACTCGTTGATCGGGCAATGCGTTATGGTTCCAAACAAAAACAACTGCCAGGAGACCGATTATTTGAGTTTTTTCAATCCCAATTTTTAGCGGTTTCTACGAAACTTGGTCTTCTTGGGGATCCCGAAGCTCTAGGTGTAGTTGGAGATGGGACACCAATTGAAACAGCTAGGTACCCGAGAAGTAAATCAACCTGTAATTGTAGTGCCCAAGGACTAACGAACTGTACTCACCCACGCCAGTATTCACAACCCGACATCGACTCAGGCTGGGATAGTTCTAAGGAAAAGTACTTCAACGGATATCATCTCTACATGATATCCACTAGCGATAGCCAATACGACTTACCGCTATATCCACGGCTGCATCCTGCTTCCCGGCATGATTCAGTCAGCCTAGTGGTTAGTTCAATTGAATTTTCGCAACGGTACACCTTGGGCACGATTGATAAAATTCTTCTTGATGCAGCGCACGATGCTGAGGCCATTTATGAGCTACTTGAACATCAAAATGTGGAACCCTTCATCGATTTAAATGTTCGAACAAAGAAGAACTTTAGTACAGAAAGTGATATTCAAATATCTCCAACAGGTGTTCCAATCTGTCCGATTGGGAAGGAGATGAAGCCCAACGGGTTTGACAAATCTCAAAATCGGCAAAAATGGCGTTGTCCACTTGCTTGCGGTACCAAAAATACATGCTCATCACCGTGTTCAAAAGCAAAATATGGTCGGACATTCCATACATTCAGAGAGGATAATCTACGATTATTTACCAAAACACCAAGGTCCTCTGAAAAGTGGAAACTTATATACAAACGAAGAACCTCTGTTGAACGTTCTAATAAAAGAGAAAAAATAGATTATCACTTGGAATCTGGACGCCACCGGTCAACAAAAATGTGGTACATTCGCCTATACGCCATAATGATGTGTCAGCACATCGATGCTTGGTACAGCAGTCAGAAAGAGCAGTTAAATATTGAAGAAATCATCTTTCCTAAAGCCGCCTAGTCAATTTTTAAAAAAATAATGGCAATAGGTTTCTTTGTCATGCACATTTTTGAAAATACAATGAAAATAATGAGTGTGCAGGCCATTCCAATCCAATTTCCAGTAATTTTGGTTCATTT
>NZ_SNUY01000009.1:64212-84892 GCF_004376175.1 Halalkalibacterium halodurans
CTTTCCTAAAGCCGCCTAGTCAATTTTTAAAAAAATAATGGCAATAGGTTTCTTTGTCATGCACATTTTTGAAAATACAATGAAAATAATGAGTGTGCAGGCCATTCCAATCCAATTTCCAGTAATTTTGGTTCATTTCACCCGGAAAATTGTTATTTATTCCGAGACTCTATTAAACAGTTTAAACTGAATACCACAAGGGGAGCCTATGAGGAATAAAGATTCCCTCTATTATTACCGAGAAAGATTAACTATGCACCAATTCCTTTTCGCTCAGGCCAAGCGCCTCCGCAGTGGACTGGTGAATCTCTTGGAACAGCTCACGGTTTTCCGCAAGTGACACGCCATACGAAGGAACCATTTCTTTGATTTTCGGCTGCCACTCTAGCATATGGTGCGGGAAGCATTTTTCTAATACTTCAAGCATGACGTGGACAGCAGTTGAAGCTCCCGGAGATGCCCCAAGCAATGCAGCAATCGAACCATCCGCGCTACTGACAACTTCCGTACCAAATTGAAGGGTTCCTTTTCCACCTGCTTCTGTATCTTTAATGACTTGCACCCGTTGGCCTGCGACGACGATATCCCAATCCTCGCTCTTGGCGTTTGGCATGAACTCCCGCAGTTCGGCCATACGCTTTTCCTTTGACAACATCACTTGCTGAATCAAGTATTTGGTTAAGGACATCTCTTTTGCACCTGCCGCCAGCATCGTGAAAACATTATACGGCTTTACAGAACCGATCAAGTCAAAATTGGAGCCCGTTTTTAAGAACTTTGGTGAGAACCCGGCAAATGGCCCAAACAGCAATGATTTTTTGTTATCAATATATCTTGTATCAAGATGCGGTACAGACATAGGTGGGGCGCCTACCTTCGCTTTTCCGTACACCTTCGCATGATGCTGCTCGACCACTTCCGGGTTATTACAGACCATAAAGAGCCCACTTACCGGGAAGCCGCCGATATTTTTTGATTCAGGAATACCTGTTTTTTGGAGTAAAGGCAGACTTCCACCCCCTCCGCCAATAAAAACAAAATTGGCCGTATGGTATTCGATCGTACCGCTTTCAATTTCCTGAACTTTCACACTCCACGAGCCGTCACTCGTACGTTTAATGTCCTTTACACTATGCTTGTAGTGGACTTCTACATTTTGCTCCTTTAAGTGCTCAAACAACATGCGTGTCAAAGCGCCAAAGTTGACATCGGTCCCCGAGTCAATTTTCGTGGCGGCGATTGGCTCATTGGACGTACGACCTTCCATAACAAGTGGAATCCATTCCTTCAGTTTTTCAGGGTCATTCGAAAATTCCATCCCTTCAAACAATGGAATGTTTGATAGCGCTTTAAATCTCTTTTTCAGATAAGCAACGTTGTCTTCCCCTTGCACTAAGCTCATATGAGGAATAGGCATAATAAAATCTTGCGGATTGGAGATTAAATTTTGGCTTACGAGATAAGCCCAAAACTGTCTTGAAATTTGAAACTGCTCATTAATTTTAACCGCCTTGCTAATATCAATGGTTCCGTCCGATTTTTCTGCTGTATAATTAAGTTCGCACAGCGCAGCATGCCCTGTACCCGCATTATTCCATTCATTCGAGCTCTCTTCCCCTGCGTTCGCGAGTTTCTCAAACACTTTGATTTCCCATTCGGGTTTTAACTCTTTCAACAATGATCCCAAAGTCGCACTCATAATTCCGGCACCAATCAAGATAACGTCTGTTTTGTTCTGTATGCTGCTCATAGATAACCTTCCTTATCCCCTAGATTTGCAAATAGAATTGTAGACGCTCCTGCTTAGGTGTCACAAATAGCAGGGCGGCCAGCTAGGAACACTTCTTTTTTGTCTCACTACAATCATACCACAGTCTATTATAAATTTTTATTGTTTATAATTTCTACTATTATCTGATAACGATTACCTTTTTGGCTTGTAGGCGTGAAGTCAATTTTCATTAAGTAGCTAGCTAAGGTATCACTGGTAAACATAACATTACAAATGGAAAACTGATGGGGGTTTTGCACAACCTTAGGCTCCCTTTTTAACTTCTATTAATGCTAGAGCCACAATTAAAATCTTCTTTAAACGATCTGATTTTTATAATTATAAAATGATATAATCATTATTCGTAGACTAATAGAACGAGGTGCTTTTTTTGAAACGATTTCTTTTTTCTTTCTTGTTTGGACTGGTTCTCTTATCTGGCTGTGATTTTGAGCACGAAATCATCGAGATTCTTGATATGATTGTATCAGAAGATCAAAGCACAGACGTAGTTGCCCCTCCTACTAGTGGAGAAGCGACAATTACCTTTTTCGATGTAGGCCAAGGGGATAGCACGCTTATTCGCAGTGAAAACTATACGGTACTCGTTGATACAGGACGACATGATAGTGACGCGATCTTTACTCACTTAGAAAAACAACAAATCGATCAGATCGACCTTTTGATTTTAACTCACCCACATGCCGACCATATCGGGAATGCAGATGAGATTGTCCGCCTCTACTCACCTGAAGAAGTGTGGATTGACGGTAACGAGGCGACCTCAAAAACATTTGAGAACGTGATTGACGCTTTATTAGATTCTGAGGCTGAGGTAGTCGAGCCACGAGCTGGGGATGTGTACGAGCGCGGTGATTTTCTTTTTGAAATTGTAAACCCTACGAAGTTGACGGGAGATCTAAATAATGATTCCATCGCCTTCCGCTTGACCTATGGAGATGTCCGAGTCGTCATGACAGGAGATGCAGAAGAAGCGGCTGAACAGGAGATGGTCGCCTCAGGCACCGACCTTGAAGCCGATATTTTTAAAGTGGCACACCATGGCTCCAGCACTTCCAACCAGCCATTCTTTCTTGATGAAATAGAGCCAACAGTGGCCATCTACTCTGCAGGTGAGGACAACTCGTACGGCCACCCGCACCGTGAAGTAACATCGCTTTTAAACGAAAGAGGCATCGATATATTTGGGACTGATATTCACGGAACTGTACTTATCACCACGGACGGTCATACGTACTCGATTCAAACGGAGCATTAAGGAGGGACAAGTCATGCTTTATGACGGTGAACACCGAGCGGTTTTAGATCGCATTGCCGAAGATCAACAAGCGATTCTTTTAGTTGGGGAGCAGGAAAAAGAGCTCGTGATTCCTAAAGAAGCGCTACCGCCTGCAGCAAAAGAAGGCGATCACCTCCTGATCGTTATCGAAAACGACCAGGTTACCTCTGTCAGCATTGATGACGAAGGGACCGCTCAGGCTAAAAGACGAATCAAAGAAAAGATGGCGCGCCTACGAAATAAGAAGAAGCGAGAACGTTAGCCTAAGGCATTCGTGTTTTGGGCTATTTTTTTAGCAGTTTTATGCTAACGATGGTCATGACTCGTCAAAAGTTTTTAGCCTTCACCTTGGTTTAGCTAGGATCTTACCACAACGTTTAATCAGAGTAGATTCAATGAGCCTTCATAACAAAAAGGGGCTGTATCAAAAGCCTTTAGTGGGAAATACCATGGACGCCATCCATAGAGAGGGTGACCATGGTATTTTTTTCCTCTGTTTATGCTGCTTGTTTCTTTTGGTGGCGTTTTCTCGCCGCCACCTTTCGTATGTTGTGAGCCAGAGCCACCCAGCCGAACTCAACGTGGACTTTTTTCAGCCCCCGCAGGTGGAATCGTTGGAAGCCTAGGTTTTGTTTGACATGACCAAATACACTCTCCACGTCCGTTTTTCGACGCGAGTAGAGTGTTCGTCCGTCGTTACTTTTCAGTTTGATCGCTTCTTTCGCCTTTAACTCTTCATACACCGGATTGTAATAGATTTTTCGGTTGCCTTTGGCGGTGGTACAGTCCGCTTTAAACGGGCATCCTTCACAGGACTCACATTCATAGATTTTAAAGTCTCGGGTGTAGCCATGTTTATCTGTGCGGCGACTATAGTGGCGAAACGTCACTTTCCGCTGATTCGGGCACCAGTATAGATCGTCTTTCTCATCGTACATCCAGTTGTGCGGATGATACGCTTTTTTCGAAAACGATCGTTTCTGTTCCTGTTCATAGGTGTTGTAAGGGATCAACGTGTGCAGGTCTTCCTGTTCGGTGAGATACATATAATTCGGTTCACTTCCATAGCCGGCGTCCGCAATCAGGTTTTCCGGTAGATGCCGTCCGGTTTCTTTCAAACTCTCCCAATGAGGCTTAAGCAACCGGGCATCCGTTGGACTCTGATGAATGGAATAATGGAGAATAAACTGGTCCTGTGTGCCGGCTTGGATATTGTACCCGGCTTTGAGCTGACCGTTCATCATGTGATCGTCTTTCATGCGCATAAACGTGGCATCCACGTCCGTCTTTGAATAACTATTGCGATCCCCAAATAAATCCATTTGGGTTTCGTATTTCTCTAGACGCGGGAGATAATCCTTTGTTAACGCTTTATGAAACTGGCGCAGCGATTTGACAGCTTGTTTCTTCCCCTGTTTTTCATCGACCGTATCGAGAGCTTCGATGGCGTCTTCCTGCGCCTTGAGCTCCTGTTCGACTTGTTGAGCGACTTCTTCCAGGGCTTCTCGGGAGATACGTTCGCGTGGAAATGTGTCATCTTTTCGTTTCAGGGAGTCGATATCGAACGCAATGGCGTCTTCAATCGCCTGAAGATTGTCCTCGATTTTCGATTGCAGTTTTTCTTCGTATCCCTCAGTCTTTTTGCGCCAGACAAACGTGTACTTGTTGGCATTAGCCTCGATCTTGGTGCCGTCGAGAAAATAGTCCTTTCCATCGACATACCCTTCTTCTATCAGTAGCTGGACCATCTCCGCATATAAGGCATCCATCACCGGCTTTCAGCGTTCTGAACGAAACCGGTTAATCGTGTTAAAATCGGGCGCTTGGCTGGCGGAAAGCCACATCATAGGCAAGTGTTCTTTCAGAGCGCCTTCGATGGCACGGGCGGAAAACAGCCCCTGTGTATATCCGTACAAGACGATTTTCGCCATCATTTTCGGGTGGTAGGCGGGGCGACCGCCTCCTTTATACACATCAACAAACAGCTGATCGTCCAGGGCATCGATCATGTCGCTCACGATCCGAGCAACGTGATCCTCAGGAATTAAATCGGAAAAATCCATAGGAAGATACAGCTGATTCATGGTATAATCTTGGAAAGTGACCGTTTGGTTACTCATAAAAAATCGCCTTCTTTCGTTAATGTGGTGTGGTAACTTCATTATACCGAAAGAGGCGATTTTTTTGTATGTTTGGCATGAAAAAGGAGCTGTCAAAAGGTCATTTTTTATGACCTTTTGATACAGCCTCTAAATCCGAACGCTGGGAAAAGGAATGATCAACCATCGTTAATACGATTCTTCTAACATTTCCCTCGCTTTTGGTGGAATGTCGCTTAACTCTACTTCGTCATACGACGTTACTTCATTCCCATTTTTCAGATAGAGTTAAGGAGTAATCCTCTTTCATCTACACGAACAGAAATAGCCCAAGCGCTATATGCATTGGGCTATTTCCTACGACTAGCATTATGGCCCGAACCCCTGATCCCTGAGCCCAGAGCAATAGCCCTTTTGGAGTTCGTGTTCACGAGAAGTTACGGATGAACTGTCTATTTAGAGACGGCGGCCGGTACCGTGGCTGATCGGGAGGGGCGGAATTTGACTTATCACGTTCTCGTTTTTTCGCTAGCTTCTACCTTTAGACTCTGATCCTCCTTGTTTTCACTAACCGCATCTGCTGCCTTTGCGATTTAGAGCTTGGACTCCCACGTCTGACTAAATCCCCAAGCAAACATACTACTTGGGGATTAAAGATTATTTCATTAATACTTCCACTGTGAAAGGAAAATTTGTTGCCGTTAGTAAAGTGGCTAAAAGAATTGCAAAACATTTCTTGACATTGTGCGTTCTCTTCGTCATTTTTCCACCTTCACTTTCTATAAGATTCGTATGGATGTTTTGCAAACCTTGCTGAGGGGTTCTCTCAAAAAAATGACTAGCTAGATGAAGGATTGATTGTTAAAGAGATCCGCTCTGTGTGCCGATAGCACCCCCTAATGTTTAAGGCTTGGAAGCCCTTTTATAAATTATTAACACATGGCATTTTTTATCGATGTGATTGCTATATAAGTTGAATTAAAGGATTACAATTACTCTCTGTTGAAATATAAGGGTAACACTTACCAATGAACGGAGAGGAACGAGATGACCCATTCACGTCAACATGAAATCGAAACCTTGCTTACAGCGATGAAAACGACCAAAGATAAACGAATGTATGAACGTTATCAAGCGATTTACTTTTATTTACAAGGCTATTCTAAAAAAGAAATCACAACCATGATTGGGCGTTCCGAAAAAACTATCTATAACTATGTGAATGCCTACGAAGAAAAGGGACTAGATGGCTTAACCATGGGACAATCACCTGGAGCGCCACGCAAATTAACACCCGAACAAGAACAGGAATTGGCTCAAGTGATTGCGACCAAACTTCCCGTAGATGTTGGCTTCCCAGCTAAGTATAATTGGACGTTAAAGATCATTGCTTCATTTATCGAGAAAAAATGGAACCAACCGTATACTCTTCGTGGTGTCTCTCGACTTTTACACGATTTAGGCCTTAGTTATACCAAACCGACTTATACGCTGGCAAAAGCTGACCCGTTGAAACAAAAAGAGTTTGTGGAAGAGACGTTCCCTGCCTATAAAAAAACTCTTAAATGAGGAGATTGACCATCTTCTCTTTCAAGATGAGTCGATGATTCGGGATTACCAAGCTCTTCAATACACATGGTTTTTAAAAGGCAAGCAACGAATCATTCCGACTTATGGAAAGCACCAGGGTGTCAAACTCATCGGTACACTTAATTATGAAACGGGAGATGTGCTTTGTGTAGAAGAAGAACGATACGATGCCGAAGCGTTTCTTCGTTTTCTTCAAAAGGTATTGAAACACTATCCGACCGGTAAGATTGTCATGGTGTTAGATAATGCCCGTATTCATCATGCGAAGCTGATTGAACCTTTTTTGCGTAACCACCAACATCGTTTAGAATTGGTTTTTTTACCACCTTACAGCCCTGAGTTAAATCTCATTGAAGGGTTATGGAAATGGCTCAAATCAGACGTAATTAATAACCTTTTTTATTCCTCTGTTAAAGAGATTCGAAGAAATGTGCAAGCTTTTATTCGTGAGTTAAATGACTCACCTAGAAAAGTTATTGATCGATTGTGCATTCGATTGTAAAAGATAAATTCAACTTATATAGATAAAGGATTGATTGTTAAAGAGATCCGCTCTGTGTGCCGATAGCACCCCCTAATGTTTAAGGCTTGGAAGCCCTTTTATAAATTATTAACACATGGCATTTTTTATCGATGTGATTGCTAGATGGCATGTTGGGCTTAAAAACTATGTGATATAATTCAAAAAGATGGAAAGTTTTTCTTCTATTAAATTCAAGATTATGGTATATTAAGTGAGAAAATTTAATAGACGGAATCAATAATGTTTAAAAAATCATTGAATAGCATTTACTTCAAAAGAACTTAAAGGATCTTAGTTTCCTTCGAGTTCTTGTTTATTTGTTGAAGTGGGGTGAAACAAATGGTAAAGAGAGTCTTAAAATATGCAATAGTAGTTGTATTGGCGATTTTATTCGCTCAATTAATAAGTTATTGTTTTTTAGATGATATCATTGTTCATTTTACATCTAATTACATTGTTTATATTGGGGTTCGTATATTTTTAGTTGTTGTTTTTTTAATTTTATTTTTGAAGTTATTATCTGGTGAAAAGTTCAAGGTACTGTCAATAAGTTTGTGTAACGGTCTTAGGGTACTCCTCGAATAGGGTTTCTAGCTTATGGCCCGGAGTAGCGTTGCTTGAACATTTCTTGTAAAGCTTCGTAGGCCTCACCAAAACCACGAAGCCTACGTGTCGCCCAGCGTTCGTTATAGTCAATCGCTTGGAGATACACGATCTTCTCCGCCGCTTTCTCATTGGGTAAGCTGTTCATCGTTTTCGTACGTTTCTTTATTTCTTTCATTGTTCGTTCGATAATATTCGTCGTGTAGATCATGGGCCTGATCGTAGAAGGATACGACAAGAACGTCAAAAGGACATCTAAGTCCTTCTCCCAAGTAGCCACCACTTTTGGATAACGCTTTTGCCAATTTTCTTTAAACTCCTTAAAGCGGTTTTTCGCTTCCTCATACGTATTGGCTTGATAAATCGGCTTGAAGTCCTGGGCAACGGCTGGTTGATCTTTCTTCCGAACAGCGTGTAAGGCATTTCGCACCTTATGAACCACACACCGCTGGACATCTGCCTTTGGATAGACGGCCTTCATCGCTTCTTCTAGCCCAGCTAAGCCATCAAATACACCAAGGAGGACTTCTTCTAAGCCGCGGCTATAGAGATCGAGAAGAATGTTTCGCCATCCATTCGCACTTTCTTGACCCCCTACATAAAAACCTAGGATTTCTCGGTAGCCTTCTTCTGTTACGCCAACGACAAGGTACACCACTTCATTCGCCACATCCTCTCGGCGTAGCTTGAGGTAGGTCCCATCTAGATAGAGCACGGAATAACGCTTTTTTAGGGGCCGCTGTTGCCACTGAGTGATATCTTCTGTCACAACATCTGTCACTTGACTGATCGTTGATGCTGAGTATGAGTGACCCAGAATCTTTTCAATAAAGTGACCGATCTCACGTGTGCTAACCCCTTTTTGATACATGGTGATGATGGCTTCTCCTAGCCACTCTTCTCGACGTTGGTATGGAGAAAATAGCTCGGTTTGAAAGGCATTTTGGCGATCTCGTGGAACGCGTAGATTCTCCAGTCGGCCATATCTTGTATCCAACTGGCGAGTGTAAAAGCCATTCTTTTGGTTTTTTAATTCTGGATGTTCATGCGTAAAGAAACTTTCCATTTCTTCTTTCATGATGGTTTCGAGCTTCTCTTTTACAAATTCACGAACCATAGAATCTAATTGATTTTCAAATGTACTTTGTCCTATACTAGTACTCATAGGTAGGGCCTCTCCTCTCAGTTGGTTTAGCGGTTAACTAGAGGGTACCCTACCTCTTTTTTTGATTCAACGCCTTTACACAAACTATCGTACATCATCAACATCTTTTTTGCGGCACAATTCTGTCTGTATACCAGTTTGCTAATAGAAGTTGTTCAATTTATAACTAGAAGAGGTTATTTTGATATAGATGATATTATTTTAAATACAGTTGGAGGATTATTAGGAATTTTCATTTGTAGATTGTATATAAAATAAGGGTATCTTAGCCCTGAATTGTTCTTCGTTAGTAGAGTAAACTAATAAAACTTTATCGTGTCTTTTTAAAGCTATAATTACAGTCTAGCCTGTTATCATTATGATCCTCCTACTGCCTACAAATCGCTGTAAAAGATTAATCTAGCCCTTGATAGTTCTAGATACATATACTTGATTAACTAGCCCCAGATCAGAAGGTATGTATAAACAGGACAGACTTAAACCCCTTCCCAGAACTAAATCTGTTCTGTTGCAACACCCGAAGGTTTTAGGCGTGTTGATATAATGGCACACATTCCACTCGGCAGTCATGCCACTGAAATCGTACGTGCTATGACAATCACGGGCCAATTCAACTGTATAACCGTGAATGCCCACTTCTCACGATTGTATGGACGCAATAATTGGTTTGTATGCCGCATAGCACCAAACCTTTAATCCATTGCGCCCTTTTAATACAGCCCCCTTCTCTCCGTCATCCTTCCATACAGAAAAAAGAGCACGCACGCTTGTGGGGCTATCCATTAAATTCAGTTTTTTTCATACTTTTTCGTTAAAATGGTAGCAATATAGATTAACACAAGTGCAGTAATTCCTTCCCACATTCCTCCAAAAAAAAGTCCAGCGATGGCGCCAATAGCAATATAAACACTAAGTGCCATTAAGATCACACTCCCACAAATTATCCATTATAAGAACTATCATAACATTTAAATCTCTAGTACAAGTAATAACTTTAATGCTAGATTTTTGAAGTTTCCTCTTAGGACTTGATACTGTTAAAGAAACAGCCTAAGGTTGTTGTAGCAAGGAAAGAATTTTACTGATCCTTACGCTTCAGGTAGCGTGGGAGAATCGCACAGCCTCATAAAAGACGGCTCCCGCACCTATTTCAGCAGAAATAGAAAAAGGCCGGTACTCGATTCACCAATTGATCGAGAGAAACCGGCCTCTTGGAGACTGCTATTAGCATTTAGGGAAACTAGAGCCTACAATGATTAATAGAATAAACAACACTACTATTAATACAAAGCCGTGGCCATGCTTACGAGGAGCAGGCATTCCGTATCCGAAAGCAGGAGCCGCATAATAGGGCATAGGTTCCTCCATTACGCCAGCCACCATAGGAGGAGGGACATTTGCTCCTGCCATCATCGTAGGATGGACGTTTGGCGGTACATTTGCTCCTGCCATCATAGGAGATACATTTGCGTTAGGATACATATTCTAAGCACTTCCTTTTGGGTTAGTATATTTTCACTACAGTATACTCACCTAGTTAGAATATGAACCTGTCTACTGACTAAATGGGTGAATGTCACTGTTTTATACAACAACAATCATTAGCAAGAATTAGCCGTTGAGGGATAACAAATAATACTGATAATCCATGCTGGAGATGGAACAAAGATTATGATGTATGACCGCTTTTGAATAATGATAGGTCGTGCGATCACTTTGTAGCGTTAAAAGATTTCGAATCGTTAGAGGAGAAATTCTTGTGATTAAATTGGCTAAATATGCGGGTTGCATACTCCCCGGAAATCGATACGAATTTAACGATTGTATCATCTGCTCCGCCGTCATGATACCAAATCCGTGGCCAAAAAACGTTCCATCGCTCAACACAACGGCGTTTTCCCCGCGAAACCATGGTGTGTCTGGATGAAAATCTGGGTTATTAAAATACACAACATCCCCAGGCAAAAAACGATCTGCATGGAAAGTGTGCAACTCTAATCCAGGATGGGTATGCCAGCTGTATAAATAGAGGTGTTGGAAAATAGAATCAAAACGAAGTTGGCCAATGCTTTTTAAAATCGCCTGATAATAGATAATGATAATGGCAGTCGCGCATTCAAATCCATAAAGGGTGCCGTTCCGATAAATGTCTAGAATGGCATCAGAAGGGCGCACATCGGACCTTACCAAAAATCCTCCAGTACTTGTCAACGTCCAATATTCAGGGTTACAACTCGCATGTTCAAAGATGGTAAACGTCACCTGACTCGCATTCATCTCTTTCGCGCTTTCCATAATGTTGATTCGTACGTTCAATTCGAACCGAAGTTCATTCATGGAAGAGTAGGAAAACCATTCAGAAGAATCAAGCATTTGTTGAAGGATGGCTCTTTCTACCCTTCCGAAGTCCGTCGTGCTTGCTAAAGAGAACGGCCTTCCAGCTACCTGTATCATGTCATTCCCCATTTCATTTATTCTTTAGAGCTTTATCTAAATTTATATGAGCAGTAGGGGAAATACTTGCTACGGGGTTTTGCTGTCGTATCCTTGATCGGACAGCCTTTCTCTAATTGTTTCATTTAGAAGCACCATGCTCAAAGCGATTATGACAATCACGTTATCAAATTGTGTCTGAATACGGAAAGATGGTCCAACGCCCTTTCTTGCGTTTGTAAAACCATCAATCGAACCTTTAAAATGAAAGAAAGACCACCATGAGGAGGGCTTCCTATTAAAGAGATCCTCGCCCCATATCGCTCAAATCTTTTGGCCATGATGTTGCTCACCTTCTTGACTGGTGCAGCCATTATTATACAAGCGTACTTGATCGTCTCCATTATCGATCAGCTGTTTTTGCAATCGGCTACGTTTCAAGACGTGGTTCCATTGTTAATCGGGTTAATCGCCGCGTTATTCGCGCGAACCTTTAGCCGGCTAATCATCGATCGTATCGGAAATCGTATTGCAACAGATGCAAAAATTCATATGCGCGCTAAGTTATTGCGTCATTTCACCAAAAAATCACTCACGTCTTCGTCAAAAACACGTACCGGAGAAACAACGAGCTACTTTCTCGATACCGTTGATGAAACCGGGCCGTATTTTAATCAATACGTACCACAGATGATTCAATCGCTTATCATTCCCATCCTCCTCCTAATTGTGATCTTTTGGGAACATTGGGCTTCTGGCGTCATCATTCTCGTGACTGCGCCGTTTCTTTTCGTTTATATGATCATTATCGGGATGCGTACGGGAGACAAATCGAAAGAACAGATGGAGAAAATGGCCGACTTTTCTGGCATCTTTTTAGATACGCTGCAAGGGTTGAATACAATCAAATTTTTCGGTCAAACAAGGCAGCAACGCTCACGAATCAAGGAAAAAAGCCTTGAATTTCGTGAGGCGACGATGAACGTCTTGAAAATCGCCTTTAGTAACTCTTTGGCGTTGGAATTCATTTCGATGCTTAGCATTGGAATCATTGCGCTCGAAGTGGCCATTCGTATGATAATCGTGCAGGACACTATATTTGCTTCAGGCTTCTTAATGCTCGTCTTAGCACCGGAACTGTATACAAAGTTAAAAGAGCTCGGCTCCGCCTTTCACTCAGGGAAAGCAAGCAAAGGCGCCCTTGAGAAGGTGAACGCTCTTCTCAAAGAGCCGGTCGAAGACATTCCGTGGGGCCATATCGTCCTCTCCGAGCAAGAACCGCCTTTGCTTCAAATGAAAAACGTTCATTTTCAATATGGTGAAGGCTTTACCTTATCATCTATTGACTTTATCGCTCGACCTTACGAAAAAATCGCGATCATCGGGGCCACCGGTTCAGGGAAATCAACTTTGCTTCATTTGCTTGCCGGTCTGAACGCGGCAGACTCTGGTGAATACGATCTAAACGGCCACCCACGCGCTACTGTCGACAAGGCGTCATGGTTCAAGCAAATGAGCCTCATTTCTCAAGATGGCTATCTCTTTGCCGGTACGATCGGTGACAATATTGTCCTCGGTACCGATAAACCGAGAAACGAGGAAAGCATCATTCAAGCGGCAAAAGAAGCCGGTGTGTATGAATGGATTCAAGGATTACCTGAAGGACTGGATACGGTGATCGGCGAAGGTGGACGAGGATTGTCCGGTGGTGAGCGCCAACGGGTGCTTATGGCACGGGCATTTTACAAAAAGCCAAACGTCGTTCTATTTGATGAACCGACGGCCGGACTGGATCTAGAAACCGAGACCATTCTTCAAACATCACTTGAAAAACTCAACCAACAGTCAACCGTAATCATCGTCGCCCATCGCCTGTATACGATTCGCAAAGCCGATGTCATTGTTTTACTCGAGAACGGGCGCGTGCGAGCTACCGGCAACCACGAAACGCTTTGGGAGAACGATTCACTTTATCGACAAATGATTACGACACAGCAAGGAGGGAGACGGGCATGAAGGTTTTAATGCCGTATGTAAAGATGATGTTCGTAGAGAAAAAAGACATCTTTCTTTCGATTTTTGCAGGGTTTATGGCAGGCATTACCGCCGTCGGGTTGTTTTCTGCGAGCGGGTATTTAATTTCACAGGCCGCACTCACTCCCCCGATTGCCACACTCATGGTCATCGTCGCTATCGTGAAACTGCTCGGGATTACTTCTGCCATCAGTCGGTACGGCGAACGGTACTTCTCCCACCGAGCGACATTTACGCTCCTAAGCAACATTCGCTTACGAGTGTATGAAAAGCTTGAGCCCGTCTCCTCAAAGATCTTACACCATTATCGGAGCGGTGACTTGCTTTCTCGCATTGTTGGCGATGTGGATTCCTTACAAAACCTATTGCTTCGAGTCGTCTATCCACCGGTCGTGATGGTTTCCGTTTTTCTTGCGACTATTGCGTTTACGTCGATCTTCTCAGTCGGTACCGCTGTTCTATTGTTTATCGGTCTTTTGGCAACGCTCCTCATCATTCCGACCGCTTTCTATGTCGGTCACCGCGCGATGAATCACCACATCCGTGAAACGAGAGGAAACCTGTCATCTACCTTTACGGAATATGTGTACGGCTTTCGAGAATTAACGATTCACCAAGCGACGGACGAACGTCAAGAACAGGTGCTCGCAGACATTCGGACGTATGAAAAGCAAAAGCAACAATCTCAAGCGATTCATATGTGGAGCGATGCAACCGTTCATTTCTT
This sequence comes from Halalkalibacterium halodurans, assembly GCF_004376175.1. Taxonomy (GTDB): domain Bacteria; phylum Bacillota; class Bacilli; order Bacillales; family Bacillaceae_D; genus Halalkalibacterium; species Halalkalibacterium halodurans. The sequence continues at coordinate 78,458 of NZ_SNUY01000009.1, forward strand.
CTCGCTTTTCGTCTCCGTTGCCGTTCTTGCGTACGCTGGCCTTCAAGTGGTAGACGGCAACCTAGCAGGCATTTTACTCGCCATGCTTCTCATGATCTCGCTCACCGTCTTTGAGCAAGTCACGCCGATGGCATTACTCCCGTATCATTTGCAAGAAAGTGCCCATTCGGCCAAACGCCTCGAAGCTATAACGGCAGAGCCGATGGAACAACCAGAGCATGTGGACTACAACGGTCAAACCGCTCCCGACCTTTCGTTGCAACATGTCACCTTTACGTTTGATGAAGAGCAACGCCCTGCGCTTCAAGACGTGTCATTTTACGTGAAGCCAGGCAGTAAAACCGCGATCATCGGGGCGAGTGGCTCTGGCAAATCGACGATCGCCCACTTGATCTTGAAGTCGTTTCCATACAGGAAAGGCTCGATTACAGTGAACGGCACCGAACTCAAACATATCGATGAAAAAAAGTGGTGGAAAACGATAAACATGTCCCTACAATCCAACCATTTTTTCGTCGGGACGCTTGAAGAAAATCTTCGCATCGCAAATGAGAACGCGAGTGTAGAGGAAATGGCGCGCGCCCTACAGCAAGTTGAACTGTCCCACCTCCAGTTAGGTGATCGTGTAGACGAGAAAGGCGCCAACTTATCGGGTGGTGAAAAGCAACGTCTCGCCATAGCAAGATTACTTCTTCGCCGCCATGCCACCCTTTGGATTCTCGATGAGCCGACCTCTTCTCTCGATGCATTGACGGAAGAGCGCATGCTACAATTACTATTCAACCAAGCAAAGGGCGCCACGATGCTCTTCATCAGTCACCGCTTAACCGGCCTGGAAGACATGGATCAGATTCTCGTGGTCGATCAAGGAAAAATCATCGAAACCGGAACGTATGAACAGCTTATGGAGCAGAACGGATATTTTAGAAGAATGAAAGAGCTCGAGCGTGAGTTGTTTGCGATCGAAAAAAGCACCTAGCAGGGAAAATCCTGCTGGGTGCTTCTGTTTACTCGGTATTATCTTTACTCGCAACATAAAACGCCATCACAATGGCTCCGACAATGACAATAAACGGGGCGACAAAAATCAGAAAATCATCAAATGACATCTGCTCACTCCCTTTTTCCTTTTACGTATTTTTTATCAAATAAGAAGAGACGAAGGAGCAAATAGAGCGACGGCAACAAAAGAAGCATCCCAAGAATGAATACGACAATGAGCGAGATGGCCATCGCCTCGTTCGTAAACCCGTCATAAATCGTCAAGTGCGGGTATAGCAAATACGGATAATGGGAAATGCCGTAACCGAAAAAGGCGAACATAAATTGAAAAATCATTAGCCAAACCGCTGCACCGAAATGTCGCTTCAACCAAATCAGCCTAAGCGTGAGCGCCCAAAGCACAAAAGATATAGCAAACATCCACCATAGCTGCATGATGCTCTCAAAATGATCGATGTTATGGTTACGAAGCTCAAAAATAATGCCACCAGCCGCCACAATGAGGGGCACAGACCAGATGATCGCATATTTTCGCATGAGTGCCGTTGCTTCCATGTCACCAGTTTTATGAGCATACCAAGTGAGAAAGACGGATGAAATATAAAGGACGGCCACAAGGCTTAAGACGACGATCGACCATGTGAGTGGACTCGTCAACAATGCCGTATAGTCAAGAACCGGGACCCCATTTTCAAAGGAAACAAAGCCGCCCTCTGAAATCGTTAAAACGACGGAGAGCGAGGCAGGAATAAAGATGCCCGTCGCTCCATACATAAACGCATACCCTTTATGACCTTTTGCTCCATAAGACTCGAACGCATAGTAAGAGCCTCGTAACGCAAGCAAAATGATCGAGACACTTGCTGGAATGAGTAAAATCGATCCGAAATAAAAGGCACTATCTGGGAAGAAGCCGATGATCCCGACCACAAAAAACACGAAAAAGACATTCGTCACTTCCCAGACCGGTGAAAGGTACCGTTGAATCACTTTACTTAAAATGTGCTGCTTATTTGTAAGAATGCTATGGGCGTTAAACACACCGGCTCCATAGTCGATCGACCCGACGATCACATAGAGAAAGAGAAAAAGCCATAACACTGTAATGCCAATTAATTCTAAGCCCATCGCTCATCCCCTCCCGAATAATACGCAAGATCTTCCTCGATCGATCGCTTCCGGAACATGCGCCGGAGCACTACGATGGTCCCGATACCGAGAATGAGGTAGAGAAGGACAAAGCCGAGAAACACAACATCTACGTACGCAGCCGTCGTCGCCGCTTCATCAACCGTCATAATCCCGCGTAAAATCCAAGGCTGGCGTCCGACCTCGGCCATCCACCACCCGGCTTGAATCGCAAGGAAGGATAAGGGTGCCCCCATCACAATCAGCCATCTATACCCGTTTTTATCTACGAACGACCAGTTTCGCCATCTTGCCACTAAGAAGACAAACGACAACGCCAGCATGAACATTCCGATCGTAATCATCATGTCAAAGAAATAATGAATGATGAGCGGCGGCTGGTACTCCTCGGGAAACTCGTTAAGCCCGATCACTTCTGCGTTTGGGTCACTATGAGCCAAAATACTTAACGCATAAGGAATCTCAATTCCGTACTTCACTTCATGGTCCTCACCGAGAATCCCCCAAAGGATGAGCGGCGCCCGTTCTTCGGTTTCAAAGTGCCACTCCGCTGCTGCTAATTTTTCCGGCTGATATTCAGCCAAATACTTACCCGAGAAATCCCCAATGATCGCCGAGGCAATCGCAAAGATAAAACCGATCTTCATGCTCACGTTAAGTGATTTTTTATAGTACGACGTCTCGCTCCCTTTCATCAGACGAAACGCAGCAATGGCTGCAAGCGTAAAGGCGACCGTCATATACGCCGTGGCCAAGACGTGCGTCACCTTCGTCGGCATCGACACCGTCAGCATCGCCAGTAACGGATTCATGTTGGTTAGCTCGCCATTGACCAATTCAAAACCACTTGGAGAATTCATAAAGGCGTTCACGACCGTAATAAAAAACGCTGACAAAGCCCCTCCAACCGCAACCGGAATCAGCAACAACAAATGCTTTTTCTGATTGTCAAAACGATCCCACGTATATAAATAAATTCCGAGGAAGATCGCTTCGAAAAAGAACGCGAAAACTTCCATAAAGAGTGGAAGCGCAATAATATGTCCGGCAAGCTGCATAAAATTCGGCCACAATAGGGCAAGCTGCAGCCCGATCGCTGTACCAGTCACAACCCCGACGGCCACGGTAACAACAAAGCCTTTGGCCAGCCTTCGCGCCATCAGAATGTAGTGTAGATCATTTTTCTTAATTCCAAGCCAATGAAAAATAATAATCATGAATGGCAATCCTACACCGATCGTTGCATAAAAAATGTGAAAGGAAAGCGTAAGAATGGTTAATAATCGACTCATTAATACAGGATCGTCAAAAAACATACCTTTCCCCCCTACTTTATTCCTCAACGCAAAAACTTTGCTCATACCTTCACAATATTCCTTATGTCATTATAACGATTGACACGATAAAGTGTATCGAGCGTATGTTAAATTTTCATGAAGTCTAGGGAACTTTCATTTTTATGACACATTTCGTCCAAGGATTGTCAGGAGGTTGAACGTGTCCTAAATTCGAGCCTACAGAAAATCCATTCAGCGTATCATTTCTATTACATTAGAAGTTCATAAAATGGATCACATACTTTCTTTGTTATCTTAGAATCATAATATATTATACCGAGAATGTTCTGACTAAAACTGACACTCCTCTAGCCACCTATTAGCTTAAACAAAACGAGCCTCGCATCGTACTGCCCTGGACTGAAATCATAATTACCTACTGTGAACACGGTGCAACCCATCGTTGGGAACTACACATCATACCCGCTATAAAGCCTAATGACAGATTCCACTGACATTTGTTTTTGTCAATAATAAATTGAGCCAGAGCGATTACGTTAAAAGTGAGCCACTTGAAATATGTTAAGTCCCATTTATGGAGGGATATGGAATGTTCAGGGTGTGTTGCCCGGGAGGGCAACACACCCTGAACATTTTCGCGCCTCGATTACCCTTCGGCGTTATTTTCTTTCCGTTTTATACTTTGCCTAAATCTATAAGACTCCCCGTTAAGTAAATGAATATGTGCTTTGTGGGTGAGACGATCTAAGAGGGCTGCTGTCATTTTTTCGTCTCCAAAAACGGAAGTCCATTCAGTAAAATCAAGATTGGTTGTGATAATAACGCTTGCGCGTTCATAGCGACTTGAGAAGAACTGAAACAATAGTTCTGATCCTATCTTTGAGAAGGGCACATATCCTAGCTCATCGATTATGATTACATCAAATTTGAGCCACTTTTTTTCAAATGAAAGCAGAGTATGCTCTTCTTTTGCCAATAATAATTCCTCTACTAATTGAGCAGCTGTTATAAACTTAACTTTAAGGCCGTTTTTGATTAGTTCAATCCCTAAACCTGTAGCTAGATGGGTTTTCCCGGTACCACTGTTTCCTAGAAATAATATGTTCTCTTTCTTTTGGACAAATTCTCCTTTAGCCAGGGTCAAAAATCGATTTTTGTTTAGGCTAGGCATTAAGCTAAAATCATACGAATCTAACGTTTTTTGTACGGTAAATGTAGCTTGCTTAAGTCGCCTTTGTTTTTGATTTTCTTCCCTTGTTTGGAGCTCAAGTTCTAATAGAGCCATCAGGTATTCTTCATAACGTAAGTTTCTTTCTTCAGCCTCTCTTGCGAGAGAACGATACTGTTTAGCGATCGTTGGCATCCTCAATTGTTTAGTTATGTGGTCTAATAATAATTCAGTGGTCATTTTACTGTCCCCCTGTCAATTGCCCATACTGTGATATGCTAGACTTTTGAATTTTGTAATCTAACAAACTCAAAGGGGTATTTTCAATAGGGAGTTTATCGATTGTCACGTCATTATTTGTCAATCGCTGAATTAGCTCATGAACGACTTCATAACGATAAACCTGTGTTTTTTCTGCTTGTATTAGAGCTTTTGTTAAATTTTCCATTCCTATCTCGCGATGCAGGAGCAGGAGACGTATGAATTTTCGGTCACCATTCGCACCTTCTTCTTCACGCATTTTATGATGAAACCTCCTAAACACATCTGGGATGTCTGAAGATTGAAATGCATGAGCATCTCGGATCGCTCTTGGCTTTTTCAATAGGGCTTCTAAATAATGATCAAGAACTGTAATCATCTGATTCCGTTCGTAAGAGCGGGGATGTTGTGCGATTACCTGGTTTTGAGCCACTACGATTACTTGATCCACAAAAATTTTTACCCAAACAGCTTGTCCAACATAACGACATGGAACCGAATATTGATTTGTTTCAACAGTGATTAATGAGGTTTTGTTCACTTGACACGAAACTAATTTACAAGCTTCGAATTTGTTGGCTGGAAGAGGGTGTAGATGTTCTTTTTCTTTATGCCACATTTGTAAGACTGTTTCTTTTCTATGTGGTACTTTTCTTCTTTCTGATTCTTCCATACACCAATTTAAAAGATAATTATTTAATTCTTCCATTGATTGTACTTCTGGCAATGGAACGAAGGCATTTCTTCGGACATAACCAACGGTTCCTTCCACTCTACCTTTTTCGTTCCCAGCTCTAACGTTACAAAATTCTGCTTTAAATAAATAGTGAGCTTGCAGGGCAAGAAAAGCCTCCTGTTCAAGTCGATCTCTTCCTTGTAAATTCTTTTGCACGGCTGTTTTTAAATTATCAAAAAGTCCTTCTGTCGGAACACCTCCAAAAAATTGAAAAGCATGCACAAATCCATCTAAGAAAGCCTCTTGTTTTTCATGAAGGTATGCTCTGACGAATCTCATTCGAGATGCCGAAAGTTGCATACAGAAGAGGAAAATACGTTGTTTTCGACCCTGTAGTATAATATCCGCCTCTCCCCAGTCGAATTGGAATTGGTGGCCGAGTTGAAAGTCAAGAGGGATAAAGACTTCCTGTAGCTTCTTTTTGCGCTTTGCAACAATTTTTCTCAGATTAGATTCAGAACCTTTAAATTCATATTCAGCTACTAATCTCTCATACATCCGTGCAGCTGTATGGCGTTGTTTTCCCCAACGCTTTAAATCATCTTCTAACCATTTATCGATAATAGGTAATATTCTCTCGGTTTCTTCAGAATACTTTGCTTTACCATATACTTTTTTACGATGAATAGTTGTTGGGGGTTCACCTTGCTTTAAATATTTACTTACAGTATTTCTTGATATTCCTAACTTTTTAGCTATTTGCCTTTGCGACAGTCCTTCTACCTCTTTCATAAATTTGATATTATAAAATTGAGCCATGTTGATCATCCTTTTCTACCTCTCTTATCTTGATTGTTTGGTCACTATCAATAATAAGAGAG
>NZ_SNUY01000009.1:84902-90097 GCF_004376175.1 Halalkalibacterium halodurans
CTAACTTTTTAGCTATTTGCCTTTGCGACAGTCCTTCTACCTCTTTCATAAATTTGATATTATAAAATTGAGCCATGTTGATCATCCTTTTCTACCTCTCTTATCTTGATTGTTTGGTCACTATCAATAATAAGAGAGAGTTATGAATTATTGGAAATCATGTGGCTCATTTTTTATGTAATCGAACCTATGAGAAGTGGCTCAATTTTAGATTATCAAATACAACATTCCCTAATCCATCGGCTAAAAGGAGCGGTAAAGCAAGACAAATAAATTCAGGTAGGTCCTCGATCAAACCGATTCCCAATACGTATTTTAAATACCAGCTTTTAATTGAGGTGTTGAACGTCTCCAGTTGCTTCCGTCTTGCAAGGAAAGATTCCTTGAATTTCCCACTGCTTCCCAAGGAGTACCTGATGACAGCTTCAGATGCTTTTTCGATCAGATACACTTAGACATCCAAACTCATCGCTTTCTATATAACGCAAGTTACACACTCTAACGGTCGAGCCTTTCTTTCATTGCTGTGTCCAGTCTTTCTTCAATTGCTGTCGTGTTTCGTTAGAATACCTTTTAAATATTTTTAAATTTATGAGTTTGTCATAATGATAAAAATCAATATCAGTATAGCGTTTTCCTGAAATGGAAGATAAAACAATAGAAAATAGTTACATTATTGATTGATTATGTTATAATGACCTCAACTAAATATTTTTAGGAGGCTTTGATATGAATTTAACAAAAAAACTTATAGCTGTTTTAACATTGGCTGTACTATTCTTCACATTTTTAGATAGCCCTTTTGCTGAGGCTAATAGTGAGCCGATAATTGAATCTAAGGAAACTGATAATTCCATCGAATTGTGGTGGAACTTAGAGGGTGATTTCTTCGAAATTTATAGAGATCAAGAATTAATTTGGAGTGGAACAGAAACTTACTTTAAAGACACAAACTTGGAATCTGACTACCTATATAGTTATAGAATAGGTTCCTACAATAAAAATAATGAACTAATCGATATAAGTAATCTCAAAACCAAAACATCTAATAGTGAAGTAAAAAATTTTTCTACTAATTCTACTAATAATGGAGAAGAAATTAGCACAAAATTAACTTCTAATGTTGGTCTCGATTATGTAAGACTTGAGTGGGGACATTTAGAAACTAAGGACGGTTTATATAATATTTATAGGGACGAAGAACTAATCGGGTCCACAAAAGATTTAACATACCTTGATGAAAATGTTGAACCCGGTAAATACTACACTTATAAAATAGAAGCAAAAAAAGAAATTTCTAAACAAGAAAAAGAGGAGATTAATTCGTATATTAAAGAAAATAATTTAAAACTATCAAAAGAAGATAAAGAAGAATTGTTTTTAAAACCGCATGTCCTAATTCGTACTGTTGAAACAAATAAAGAAATCACTCAATCAGAACTTAAATCAAAAGATTTACCCTCTCCTTTAATTATAAATGAAGAAGATCTTTTAAAAGCAACTAGTTCGACCTCAATAAACAGTATAAAATATAGTTTATTATTCAGATATACTACATTCATACCTCAAAAGACAGTGAAAAATATACATCCACTCGACTTAGGTACATATCTTGGTGGGGATAATAGAAGTTGGGGATTTTTCAATAATAGATACAGAACTAGATCAGATGTATATGCTGGTTGGGCTGGAGGAACAAGTGAATTGAGGCAAGTTCGATCTGTCGGGGAATCTATCTTATACGCTGATGAAGCAGGTACACAAATAATTAAACGAGACAGAGCATCAACATCCGGTATAAGGCTTACTAGAGATCAAGTATCAAGTAGTAGAATTATGTGGAGAGTTAATCATAGCGTAGGGGTACCGTTCCGAGCAAGTTATCCAAATATAGCCTATTACTACGAAGGCACATTATACAGTAACTATAGTATCTCATTACGTGGCTCTCACGATAGGGCACCTAATCATGAATTTGCATTTGCATTGGCTTACACAGAAGATACACCAATCAGAATCTTTAATTATACTGGTGGAAGTTTTTTTAACTTAGCTCCCGGAGCACCCCAAACATATTTCGAATTTTCAATGTAAGAAAAACTGAGTGAGGATTTAAATGAATCCTTCAAATGAGAAGCCCCACTTTTTTCAAAAAGGGTGGGGTTTCTCAACAATCTGAGGACCTGCCAGGTCCTTTTTTCTTATACAATAACCCATAATATATAATTAATCACAAAAGCTAACAAAGACATTATAAAAATAGTTATGATTTGTAATTTCAAAAAAAGTTTCAGGTGACTTTTATTACTTTCATTACTAATTTTTTTGGAAACCTTTAAATTAACCTTTAATAAAATAAATGAGAATAAGAAACCTAAAAATAAGGGAAACAGTATAATTTTTGCTAAGGGAAAAAGTTCAGTGAAAAAATATAATGGAACACCATACCATAACCAAAATGTGATTATTAAAAGCACTAAAATAATTAAATACAAGAAAAAATTCTTCTGAATATCTTTCAAAAAATACACAAACCAAGTCATTAATACCATTCCTTTCAGTTGCCAAACTATTTAACCATCATTTACATAGTTCTTAAATCCAATAATGTCCACTAGGATACCGTTTTGACATTTCAAAACGTGGCCTTTATTCCCTAAAATAATTCCTGCCCCTTTGACTGAATACTTAGATGATTCTCTAATGATATTAATTCATCTTCAATTGGACACGCTCCTAATTTGAATTCCTACAAGAGTATTAACCTTTATATCATTATACAAAAAACCTAAATTGCATACTGTATTTTGCAAGCAAAAAGTTTAGAAGAATGCAATGAAAAGTTTAGAACTTTGCCAGCCCTTACTTTCTTTCTAATTAGCGATTCGATAATGCATGTTTCACACGGTAACTATCGCCAGTAAAACTTAAAATATGTGCGTGATGTATCACTCGATCCACCAAGGCAGCGGTGAGCCGTGCATCCACAAATATTTTATTCCACTGACTAAATTCTAAATTGGACGTAATAATAAGGCTTTTCTGTTCATACCAATCGGAAATCAATTGAAATAATAACTCAGCTCCATCCTTACTAAATGGCACGTATCCCATCTCATCAAGAATGATCATATCGACTTTATTGAATCGGTTACGTAATAGTTGATATCGGCCTTCTGCCCAGGACTTTTCCAAAAGGTCTATTAAATCAGCTACCCGGTAGAAACGGACCTCATATCCGTTTCTACAAGCCTTACGACCCAATGCTGTTGCCAAATGGGATTTCCCAGTTCCTGGCGCTCCGGATAGAATGACATTCTCTTTTCTCTTGATAAATGAAAGGGACTCCAGACCATCTCTGTCGAGATTTGTTGGGAAATGAATATGTTCGCCCCAACGATAATCATCTAGTTCCTTTTCATTCATGAATTTTGCCTTTTTAATTAGGCGTTCTCCTTTTGCTATTTCCCTTAACTCTATTTCTTGTTGTAGTAAATCTATCAAGTATTGTTCTGGATTCTCGAAAGGAACCTTCTCGTACATGTCGGCTACATATGCTAAACGAAGCAATTTACATTTCTCTCTAATCGCATCAGTCATGATATACACCCTCCTTAACGGTAGGCTGGAGGGAGTCATAAATACTCCAATTTACATCATAAGGATGGTTCGTAGAATCATCCAGACTCGCATCAAACTGTTTTTCTTCTGGTAGTAACTCATAGAAGCGTTCGTCTATTTCTTGCATATCATGATTTACAATTAAGCTTAGTAACCACTCTACACGTTCTTTTCTTAATTTCATTGATTCAATGTTTAAGTAATAAGAAATTCTGCCGGGCAGGTAGGGGAAATACCGAGAATATACAATGGATCGTGGCTTCTGTTTCCAATTTTTTAAGATGGATTGCCACGGAATTTCCCTTGTTTGATTCATATACCGTCTAGGTCCTTTGGAGAGCACTTCACCGTTGCGGGTGACGACTTTATAGTGATCCCAATATAAAATCAAATGCAGTTTACCGTAATGGTAACTTGTAGGCACATGGACCAGCACTCCATCAACCTTTACTTCACCATATTTATTAGCGGTTACCATTGATTGCTTAAATACCGGATACTCGGACTCAGGTAAAGCTAGTCCATAATTCTTTTCCTCTTCAAACAGATCTGCAATTAAGATATCCTTCTTATAATGGAGGCGTTGTTGATCCCTTTTACTCTGGTCAAATAACAAAGCACGTAAGTGTGTTAAATCTTTGATCACAGGAGAAGGAGTGAAAAAGTTATAACGTACATATCCCACTTTGTTTTCGACATGTCCTTTTTCATTTCCTTTTCTTGCATTACAGGCTTGCGGCTCAAATCCATAATGGCTGGCAAAGCGAAGAAACTCTTCATTGAAAACAGTTTCTTCCCCACGCCCCCTTGCCTTTACTACTGCTGCTGAAAGGTTATCTAACCGAAGTTTCCTTGGAACGAATCCCGATTGTTTAAAGAGTATTTTAAGACCTTCTAAAAAGCACTCCTGGTTTTCTGCAGGCAGAGGAACGGTAAAACCTGCGTTACTATATGGAAAACTCATCACTAGTGCATGGATGTCCTTTGCTTGTCCATCTTCAATTGCCTCGGTAATGCCAAAATCTATTTGGGCTTCGGCGGGAGGATGGGTTAGCCTTTCATATTCCTCTTTCAATTCATCCGATTCATCTAATACTTTTTCTTTCCATTCTTCTTTAATGAAGTTACAAACGGTTCGATAAGAACCGGTAAACCCTAATTTCTGTAACCCTTCAAATATATTTTTATTGTTTCTTCTCGATTTCTTTTTGAGGGCATAATCTTCAACGAGCCAGTCAATTACAATTTCTCCCCACTTTTCTTCATACATCATGCCTTTTTTCTCAAGAATCTTTTCTGTAGGTAATTGATCATCATCCGCATATTTTTTAACTGTTACCCAACTAAAACCAGTACGTTTGGAGATTTCATTGATCGATAGGGATTTTATATTCCTTAACTTTTTGATATGATTGATTTCAGGCATTGCTAGCATCCTTTCATCCTCCCACCATTAGTTGATTAGACACCAATAACGGTAGGGTATTTTGAGAGGGCTGGCAAGCCTTTTCTATTTGTGCAACCTTCTAACATTTTGGTTGCAATACTCTTAACTTTTATTTTGCACTAAACAA
>NZ_SNUY01000009.1:90107-95813 GCF_004376175.1 Halalkalibacterium halodurans
TTTCATCCTCCCACCATTAGTTGATTAGACACCAATAACGGTAGGGTATTTTGAGAGGGCTGGCAAGCCTTTTCTATTTGTGCAACCTTCTAACATTTTGGTTGCAATACTCTTAACTTTTATTTTGCACTAAACACATACGAAAGAACAGTAGCAATCGATCAAATTTTCCCTTATGGTAATACATCGATTTCATCAAGGATCTTGATTATTATAAACTCAAACTTCGCAGACTGAGATCGATAAATAAGCCTTGATATGGTTAGGCAGACCATCAATCCATTGCTGAAGTTGACTTTGGATTAATTTTTGAATCATTTTATTTGACTTTGTTAGGGTATCTTCAAGAAGCTCGATTAATTGCTGTAATGCGACAGCCCAATCAAGTTCGTTTACTTCATCGCAAAGTTCATTGAGTATTGCGGATAGATTGAGCCAGCAGTGCGGAGTTTTAAGCCACTGTTTGCGGACATCTGAGCCAGTAAGTGCGGGGGACAGAGCCACTGTAATCAAAGTACAAAATAATTAAGAGCCATTAGAACAGAATTCGTTCCAATGGCTGTTTGTTTATATTATCTAAATCTTTTATCTCCTAGTTGTTTATCAATAATCTCAATTGCCCAACGAACGAGTTCATCCTGATCTAAATTCTCTTCCTCATTCCATATGCAAGGGGGTAATAGTCTTTCTTCTATTGCTAGCCTCACTTCATCGGGTAAATACATATGCAAAAAATACCTAGCTATACGATTTTCAACTTCTGATGGAATCATTTTGATACCCTCAATCCATGACGTTCCCTCATCGAAACTTCACCATCAACTAAAATCTTATATGAATCGTGAACGATTCGGTCCAGGATCGCATCTGCTATTTGTGCTTGTCCTAGTTTTGAATGCCAGCCTTCTGGAGAAAATTGAGAACAGAAAATAGTCGATGCTTTCTTTAACCTTGCTTCTATAATTTCCAACACGTGAAGTACATTTTCCTCTGAGAGTTCTGTTAATAACCATTCATCTAGTATTAATAAATCAATCTTTTTGTATTTCTGAATTAGCTTACGAAAACTGCCATCTGCTTCATATTTCGCAATGGCTAATTCATCAAGTAACTCTGGTAATCTAATATATTTCACTTTGTAAAATTGGCGACATGCATGAACGCCAAAGGCATTTGATATCCATGTTTTCCCGTTCCCTGACGCTCCCATTAAAATAATGTTATGGTGATTTTGAATGTAATTTCCTGTTGCTAACTCTAGTATTAGATTTTTGTCTAGATTACGATCTGGGTGATATTCGATATCTTCAATAGCTGCCGTTGGGTCGCTGAAGGTCGCCTGTTTAATTAAGCGATCAAGTCTATTTGATTTACGTCTATCATACTCATAATCTACTAAGAGGTTGAATCTATCATCAAAATCCATGCTTTTATAATCTCTATTCTGACTTTGTTGCTGATATATTTCTGCCATTGCGCCCATTTTCATTTCTATTAATTTACGTAATGTTTCTTGGTTCATCATTTATTATTCCTCCCGAAGTATTGAGCTCCACGGACAAATCCATAGTCATCAGAAGTCGTGTGATGCCTATTAATATCCGGGTTTTGACTTTGTTTTTTCTTCTTATTTCTCTCCAGTACGCTTTTTAAAACAGAAATCGTTGGGTTGGTTGATATTTCAAGTAACGTTTCTGTTGCTTTTTCTATTTCTTTATTTGAGTATTTCGTAGCTATATTTCTCAGTGTGCTAAGGATATTTAATGCTTTTTTCTCCACATTCGTATCCAAGATATAAGAAACAAATTGAGTCATAGATGGTCCAATTGCTTCTGCCCACTTCCGATTATTTTCAGGGTTATGTTCTAAATATAATCGGTGATTATCAGGCATATGGTCTGTGTTCGTAGAAAACTGGCCAAATTCACCATATAATCGTTTATGGGATGCAATACGGACTTCTTTGAAGTAAACTTCAATTAAATCCGTGGTAAGTCGTATATCGACATTCTCTCGGACATAATCATATGGAACGGAATAATACATTCGTTCAACTTGGATGTGGTAGTTCAGTTGAACTTTTGCTGTTTTCCATTCCGCAAGTTTATAGCGCGTTTGAGGAAGCTGTTGAAGGTAAGATTTCTCTTCTTCCTCAAACACCTTTTTACGTGAACCTGGTCGCTTTTGAAAATCAATGGTGTTGATTTCTTCTAGCCTTTCAAAGATTTGCTTATTTAAATCTTCGATATGAAAACAATGGTAGTTTCTTAGCGGAGCGATAATCTGACGAGAAATATATCCAACAGTCCCTTCGACGCTTGCTTTATCTTTTGGTCTACGCACGCGGCTTGGAACAATGACTGTACGATAATAATCTGCTAGTTCACGATAAGCTTCATTAAGAAGGGGCTCTTCTCGATGTGCTTTCGTAACACCTGTTTTCAAATTATCGGGAACCAATGTTTCAGGAACTCCCCCAAAATACTCTAATGCATGGATATGAGCGATAAGCCAATTAGCTAATTTCATATCTAGAAATGCTTCAACATAGCTGAATTGACTATAAGGTAAGGTCGCAATAAAAACATACGCTGGAATTGTTTCTCCTGTTGAACGATCAATAATCTGCAACGTAGTCCCAGCCCAATCTACTTCCATGACTTCACCTGGTTTTCTTCGAATAGGCATAGTTAACTTATACTTCTTCGCATATTTCCCATAGTTTTCACAAAAAGTACGATACGCATAGGGGATCTTTCCACCCTCACGTGCTTCTGTCGCATACTCGTGATGCAATAAAGTCAAGGTGACATTCTTTTTTTGTAGCTCCTTATGCACTTTTTCCCAATCAACCGGGAAGTAACCTTTCTCAACAGCTTGTTTCTCTGGAAAGAGAAACTCTTCTAGCCATTGATTGGTCATTGTATCGTTCAAGCTGTCCACACCAAGTTTCTTGGCACGTTGAACGACATCTGAAACTGTATTCCTTGAATGACCAGTGCTAGAACTAATGGTTCTTTGACTGACTCCTTCAGAATACAGTTCCAGAATCTTTCGGCAATTAACCATAAAAAAGCCTCCTGTATAATAGTGTCATGCTTGCTCGCATGCAACATAATTATACAAGAGGCTTTTCTTGATCTATTAATAGTGGCTCTCCACTCTGCAAAGGGTGGCTCTTTACTCCGCATTGACTGGCTCAAAACTCCGCATCAGTGGCTCAATTCAACCGCAATAATCAGTTCATAGAAGAGTCCACCTATTGTACGTTGATCTGTGTTACAACGATTTTGCCAGGACAAGACAATATACCGTGAAAACACCATCGTTGTATGACTGACAAGTAGATCATAGGACATTCCTTGAAATTCTTTTTGAAGCTTTAATAGCGATTTAGTCGTCTTAAAGAAGACCTCGATATCCCAACGCATTCCGTAAATACGTACGATTTCTTGTTCAGACAGCGTACAATCGGTACTGAGAATGGCCAGCCATTCGCTCTTTTTATTACGGTTTTGTACAAATACTACTTTCACTGGAATGCCATTTGCCATCGTTGTATGAATGGATCGCAAAATGCCTTTCTGTTTTGAGACAGGTGTGGCAACCCTGTACAATTCTTTCAAAGATAGCTTTTGATTGTTCACCAAATAGCGTTGATTGGTTGCCTTGACCATTCCAATGACATCAAGACCGATGTCAACGATGGATTTGATGAGGGGCTGCTGAGTAAACCATGTATCCATTAACACATAGTTTGCTGAAATACCTGCATCCAGTGCTCTCTTAACCATGCTTGGAATGATGGAAGGAGCTGATTCTAACGCTTCTATTCGCCGTTTATATCCAGAACTGCGTTTATCAATGTTCTCGGATATTCCGTTAATTTGGGCGTTTTTTGAGCTTAACAAAGTAAAGTCTAAGGGCATAAAGGTAAACCCATCAGACCAACCAAGCGTAAGCATACGAAACCCTTTATAGAAACGCTTCTTCAATGAAGAATGGTCCATACAACGAGCAAGAAGCTCAACCTTTTTACTACGGTTGCGATCAAACATAGAATCGTCGATAATCAATGCTTTTGGACGTTTTTCATCTGTAAGCCCATCGACTTTTTGAACCGCATGAGCACTTAAAAACGTTAGAAAACGGCGCCAAGCAAACTTAGAATGATTCATAAAGCGATAAACGGCGTCCTTAGCTGGATAACTGTCACCCTTCTTTAATTTTAATAGGGTATACCAACTCTTATGATGAAAGATTAAGCAGAAAATTAGTTGAAACAAATAGGAAGCTGTGAAGCCAAACTTCTTTGTTATTCTAGCTTTTCTAAGATGCTTAAAAATTTCTAATTCGCTAAATACGGATTTTAATTCTTTTGATAGTTGATTGTTTTGGTTATTTTGCTCTATCATATAGGAGACACCTCTTCTGTGTGGTAGTGATTTCTAGACAATCTCACTATACCAAGAATGAGGTGTTTTTTGAATAGGTTACACTTAGTTGGACAGTTTCGTTAAGGTCATATACACTTGATTCAAATAAACTCTGAGGAGAATCAAACATGACCAAGCGTCCGAGAAGAAGCTATACAAAAGAATTTAAGGATCAAATCGTTCAACTTCATGTTTCTGGCAAGCCCCGTGCAGAAATTATCAAAGAATACGAGCTGACGCCTTCTGCCTTTGATAAGTGGGTTCGGCAGCACCAGAACAGTGGATCCTTTGAAGAAAAAGACAACCGTACACCCGAACAGGAAGAGTTGATTCGGCTGCGGAAAGAGAATCAAAAGCTTGCCATGGAGAATGATATTTTAAAGCAAGCCGCGCTGATCATGGGACGAAAGTAGATGTGATTCGGAACAACCGCCACAAATACTCGGTATCAGCAATGTGCGATGTCCTGCAAATGGCCCGAAGTACGTACTATTATGAAGCAAAAATTCGAGACGACCAGGATGAAGAGTTGTCGGAACTGATCGTTGATATTTTTAAGAACAGCCGTGATAACTACGGCCAAAGAAAGATTAAAATTGAGCTAAGAAAGAAAGGCTGGACTGTATCAAGACGCCGTATTGGGCGGATTATGAAGGAGCAGGGCCTGGTTTCCAAATATACAGTAGCTCAGTTTAAACCAGCAAAAACAAGCTGTAATGAATCAGAAATTGGGAATACACTAAACCGGGAGTTTAATCAGGAGCAAGAACTGAAAGTCGTTGTCAGTGATCTAACCTACGTACGTGTTCAACAGAAATGGCATTATATTTGTGTATTAGTAGATTTATATAATCGTGAAATTATTGGCTACAGCGCAGGTCCTCATAAAAGTGCTGAGTTAGTTCAACGTGCCTTTGCATCGGTTAAATACAATCTTCAGCGCCTCGAATTATTCCACACGGACAGAGGAAGTGAGTTTAAGAACAAACTTATCGATCAGGCATTAGAAACCTTTGGCATTGAGCGTTCATTGAGTGAGAAAGGAACGCCCTATGATAACGCCGTCGCAGAAGCCACATTTAAGACGATCAAAACAGAGTTCGTTCGTGGTGCGGTTTTTTCTAGCCAACAGGAACTTGACCTTGAACTTTTTGACTACGTTCACTGGTTCAATACTATTCGAATTCATGGATCATTAGATTACTTAACACCGACTGAATACAAGTTAATGAACCTTTAAATAATTGTCCGATTTAGTGTTGACATTCCA
>NZ_SNUY01000090.1 GCF_004376175.1 Halalkalibacterium halodurans
TTCTCTCTCTTTCTGAAACAGATGTTTGATCCGTTTACATCGTTTTCGATGATACGGATGGAACGCTTTTTGCACTCGGCGGCGAACCCCTTCCAGAGCCCAGTAGATGTAACGACAGAAATGGAACGGATCCCCAATGATGAGCGGGTGGCCTAAGGCCTTTTGAACAGCCGACTTGAAGGTATAACTAAGATCCATCACGACTGTTTTCACATGATGACCCTTCTCTTGAAGATATCGTTTAAGCGTATCGGCTTTACGATCCGGTAAGATATCCAGTGGCTTCCGTGTATCTGCATCCGCAATGATCACTTGATATTTCCCCGCATTCGTATCCCCTTTGTAATCATCAATCGCAATCCGAGGAGGAAGGTGATCCACCTTCTTCACGAGCGGTGCCGCCAATTGATCAAACCGGCGCATGGCAGTTGTCACGGACGTTTGGAATTGATTCGCTGTGTCCGTAAAGTTCTTCCCTTGAATGAGCCGTAAGCGAAACGCTTGATTCCATTCCACTGTCTGACGCTGATATCGCTCTACAAAACAGGCTTTCTCCGCAAACCGCTTCCCGCATCTGCACGCGTACCGGCGCTTTCGATAGAATCGATACACCCACCGTTCAAAGAGCTTGAGATGTTGAACTTTTTGGATGCGGTCATCATGGATTCTCTCGGTTCTCTCCCCGCAGGATGGGCAACGATGAGGCGTTCGCGGCATTTCTACATGGAGCGCGATAAAGTCCTCTCGTTCCTCCATCTTTGTGACCTTCACACCTTTTAATCCGGGCAAATCCATGGTAAAATTCATCGTACACGCAGCTCCTATCCTTTCTTTGTTTCTCAACAATTCAAGGATAATGGATAAAGGAGCCTGCGTGCATTTTTTTTGCCCCTCTTTTGTGCAAAAACCCCAACATTTATTGTAGAGCCTTAAAAAAAGAATTAATTAAATTTATGCAAAAAAAACGCCTCTAGCGACTGCTAGAGACGTTGCAAATCATGCTTGAGCAGGCTGCTGATGAGCTCCTGACTCGATCTCTTCCATGTAATGACATGCGGCGAGATGACCGTCTTTCATATAGTCAGCTGTACGCAGCTCAGGGGTTTCCGTTCGACATTTATCAGTCGCAAATGGACACCGAGTATGGAAGCGACAGCCGTTTGGTGGATCGATTGGCGAAGGAACATCGCCTTTAAGGATAATGCGCTCTTTTTTCTTCTCAGGGTCCGGTACGGGAATCGCAGATAAAAGCGCCTTCGTATACGGATGCTGAGGATTTTCAAACAATGACGTTTTATCAGCAATTTCCACGATGCGACCAAGATACATGACGATCACTCGATCCGAAATATGGCGAACGACACCGAGATCATGGGAAATAAACAGATACGTTAGTTTGAATTCCCGTTGAAGTCGTTTTAGTAGGTTAATTACTTGCGCTTGGATCGACACGTCGAGCGCGGAAACGGCTTCGTCACAAACGATCAATTTCGGATTTACCGAAAGAGCACGGGCAATCCCGATCCGTTGACGCTGACCTCCACTGAACTCATGGGGAAAGCGGTCAGCTTGGTGAGAACCGAGGCCTACGGTATCCATTAGTTCACGAATGCGCTCGCCACGCTTGTCTCTTGGGACGACTTTTTGAATTTCCATTGCTTCCTCGAGCACTTGACGAATCGTCTGTCGCGGGTTGATGGAAGCATAAGGGTCTTGGAAAATGATCTGTAAATCTTTACGTTTTTTACGCATTTCTCTTTTATTTAAGGAAAGGAGATCTTCCCCTTGGAACTCGATCTTCCCATCTGTTGGCTCATCTAAGCGAAGAATCGCTCGGCCTGTTGTCGATTTCCCACAGCCAGATTCCCCAACGATACTAACAGTTTCCCCTTCATAGATCGTAAAAGACACATCGTCTACTGCTTTTACGTGGTTGACCGTTCGCCCTAAAATACCGCCTTTGATCGGAAAGTATTGTTTTAGGCCTTCAACTTTAAGAAGTTCTTTCTGCATAGATGTTCACCTCCGGATCGCCGTCCCATTGTTCTGAATAAACCCAACAGCGAATTTGATTCCCGTTCTCGTCCGTTTCAAGATCCGGAAGGCGTTCTTTACAAATATCGCTCGCAAATGGGCATCGTGGTGCAAAGCGGCAGCCTTCAGGCATATCTGCCGGGCTAGGGACATTCCCTTTAATAACCGATAGCTCTTCGTCCTCAAGGTCAATGTCATGACGAGGGAGAGAGTTTAATAGACCAACGGTGTATGGGTGACGTGGATTTTTAAATAACGTTTTCACATCGGCATATTCAACGACTTTCCCACAATACATAACAGCGACGTAGTCACAGGTTTCCGCAACAACGCCAAGGTCATGGGTAATCATAATGATTGACATGCCGAGACGATCCTGTAAATCTTTCATGAGCTCAAGAATTTGCGCTTGAATCGTCACATCCAATGCAGTTGTTGGTTCATCGGCAATTAGTAGCTCCGGATTACAGGCGAGTGCCATCGCAATCATGACACGCTGTCTCATTCCACCTGATAACTCGTGTGGATACTGGTGCACCCGTTTTTCAGGAGAAGGAATCCCAACGAGCTTCAGCATATCAACAGAGCGTTTTAACGCTTCTTTTTTTCCTAACTTTTCGTGGATGCGGAACGACTCACTAATTTGCTGTCCTACTGTATAAACAGGGTTCAATGATGTCATCGGTTCTTGGAAAATCATTGAAATTTCGTTCCCGCGAATTTTTCGCATGTAAGCTTCGTTTTTTGTAACGAGATTTTCCCCTTTAAAGTTAATCTCTCCACCGACTACTTTTCCAGGCTCTTGAATTAACTTTAAAATCGAGAGGGACGTAATGCTTTTACCAGAGCCGGATTCTCCAACAATCCCTAGCGTTTTTCCTTTAGGGACAGAGAACGTCACACCGTCCACCGCTTTTACCTCGAACGCTTCTGTGAAAAAGGAGGTACGGAGGTCACGCACTTCAAGAATCGTCTCCGCCTTTGAGGCCACTTTCGTCGTCACAACATTTCCCACCTTTCTTCATCCATCTATATATGACACGTACAGTTATTTTTAATTTTTAATCTAGGTCAATCCGCTTGTTCAAGAAGCGATACGTAATATCGACGAGCAAGTTAACAAAAACGAACAGGACGGAAATGACGAGTACAGCTCCTTGGACCACAGGGAAGTCACGCTGTCTAATCGCTTCAATGATTAATCGACCGAGCCCGTTAATTGCAAAGACTTGTTCGGTTAAGACCGAGCCGCCTAATAGGAATCCGAATTGAATCCCGACAACGGTGACGACAGGGATCAAAGCGTTCTTCAAGGCATGGCGATACACAACGACACGCTCTTTTACCCCTTTCGCACGAGCGGTACGAATGTAATCTTGATGGAGGACCTCCAGCATACTGGATCGCGTCATTCTCGCAACGATCGCTGCTCCAGCAGTACCTAACGTAATGACAGGTAAAACGATTTGACGGAACGAACCCCAGCCTGAAGGCGCGAACCAAGCCGTATCAAACGGTAGCCATGGTGTATAGCCAATCGCAAACCATTGAATCAGCATTAACCCGAGCCAGAAGTTTGGCATCGATAAGCCGAAAAGGGCAATGATCATTAAGGACGTATCAGCAAAAGAGTAACGCTTTGTTGCAGAAACAATTCCCGCAATTAACCCTAAGAATACACTTAAAATAATACTGTAGATTGATAGTTCAAGAGTGACCCAAAATCGTTGGGCAATATCATCAGCTACAGGGCGACCACTACGGAAGGATGTTCCTAGATCCCCTTGGATGACACCTGATACATAGTTAAAGTATTGAACAGGAACCGGATCATTAAGACCGAGCCGTTCGCGAATGTTTTCAACGGTTTGTTGAGGTGCACTCTCCCCAGCAATCATGATCGCAGGGTCACCAGGGACGAGGTGCAGCAAGCTGAAAACAATAATCGACACACCAATTAAGACAGGAATAGTTTGAAGTAGACGTCGAATGATAAAAACAAACAATGTTTTGCACCTCTTTTCCTAGTTTTTCGATTTTGGATCAAGTGCATCTCTTAATCCATCTCCAAAAATATTAAACGCAAGTACGACGACGACAATTGCTAACCCTGGGAACAAGGCAACATGAGGTGCGTCATACATGTAGTTTCGGCCATCGCTAAGCATCGCTCCCCATTCAGGAATCGGCGGCTGTGCACCGAGCCCGAGGAAGGAAAGGGCACTGGCTGTAAGGATGGACGTAGCAATGCTTAACGTCCCTTGAACGATAATCGGAGATAAGACGTTCGGTAAAATGTGCTTGAAAATAATGCGAGCGTCGCTTGCACCGAGCGCTTTCACCGCATCAATGTACTCCAATTTTCGGACGGCAAGGGTAGAACCACGGACAATCCGGGCAAACACAGGGATCGAGAAAATCCCAACAGCGATAATAACGTTATTTATACTCCCTCCTAGAATACTAATAATCGCTAGAGCTAGTAGAATTCCAGGGAATGCGAGGAGAACGTCCATAATTCTCATGATGACGGTATCAACAAGCCGACCGTAATAACCGGACACGACTCCGAGAATAACTCCAACAATCGCTCCTAGTACGACAGAGAAAAATCCTACATATAGGGTGATCGACATCCCGTGAATGATTCGAGTAAAAATGTCGCGCCCGTGGTGGTCTGTACCGAACCAATGTTCAGCCGATGGTTCGGCGAGCTTATTCATCACATTTGGCTCATAAGGATCGTAGGTTGTAAAATATGGTCCAATTAAAGCGACAACAATGAAGAAAATAATTAAGGACAAGCCGACCATGGCCGCTTTGTTTTTTGCGAGTTTTTTATAAAAATTTTTCCAACTCTGAATGCGAGGATTCGGAGGTGGAGCTGCGGTAGCTTCGCTGTTAATCGTCTGTTCCGTCTGTGCGCTCATCGCTCATTTTCATTCCTTTCATTATTCGTTAAATATTTTGACAAATTAATACTATTTACTCGGTTGATTATACCACGTCCATATTTTTTTACAATGTCAAAATTTGTTTTGTACTATAATAATTCATTGTAAAATCATACCGAAGTTTGTCAAAAAACTTGAAATATATTTTTTCAGTGGACAATTGATCGTGTTAGGTGTACACCAGTTCTTCAACGTGCTAAAGTTTATGAATCTTTCAAAAAAATCTTGTTTTTCTAGAATGCTTAAGTTATAGTGATATTGATTTTAAAAAAATCACAAATGGAAAAATAGGGGGTATTTTCGTGAAAGTGTCTAAAAATTCTTTCCTTTTTTGGGCCCTTGCACTCATGCTAACCGTTGTACTAGCAGCGTGTGCTAGCGAGCCTAACGAGGGTGCAGCCGACCCAGAAACAGACGAAGGCGAAGGGACTGAAGCGCCAGCTGAAGCTGGTGGCGATTTAGTGATTGCCCAATTATCTGATGTTGTGTCTTTAGACCCAGCAGGATCTAACGATACGCCATCATCTGACGTTCAAGCAAACATTTACGAGACGCTTGTCGTCACAGACCAAGACATGGAGCTTCATCCGGGTCTAGCAACAGAATGGAATCCAATTGATGATACGACATGGGAGTTTAAGCTTCGTGAAGGGGTAAAATTCCATGATGATACGGACTTTAATGCGGAAGTTGTAAAGGCGAACTTGGAGCGTATTCTTGATCCAGAAGTGGCGTCTCCGCGCGCATTTCTTTATGACATGATTACTGATATTGAAGTCGTTGACGATTACACGGTTCATATTACAACAGAATTTCCATTTGCTCCACTACCTGCTCACTTAGCGCATAACGGTGGCGGTATGGTTTCTTTAGAAGCGATTGAAGCTGATTATGCTGCGATGGAAGAAGGAAAAGATCCAGGTAGCTACATCAATGAAAACCCAACTGGTACAGGTTACTTCAAATTTGACGATCGTGTACCTGATCAATATGTAAGGCTCGTGCGCAACGATGACTATTGGGATGGAACTGCGTTACTAGACTCTGTCACTTTTAAAGTTGTAGGTGAAGACTTAACACGTATTGCTGAGCTAGAAACAGGAGATTCTCACATCTCTAACCCATTAAGCCCATCTGACGTTTCTCGTGTGGAAGCGACAGAAGGTATGCACGTCCATCGACAAGATTCTATGAGCTTGTCCTACATTGGCTTTAACTTAGACAAAGAGCCATTTGATGATGTACGCGTACGTCAAGCGATCTCAATGGCAATCGATAAAAGTCAGATTATTGACGGAATTTACGATGGTGTCGGAATTCCAGCGATCGGACCGTTAGCACCAGGTACGGTTGGTTACGATGATACAGTTTCTGGTCTTGATCACGATATTGAAAAAGCGAAAGAGCTTCTTGCAGAAGCTGGATATGAAGATGGGTTCTCTACAACGCTTTGGACTAACGACAACCGTGAGCGTGTTGACGCTGCGACTAACGTCCAAGCCCAATTGAAAGAAATCGGAATCGACGTAGAGATTGAAGTGCTTGAATGGGGAACATACCTTGAAAATACAGCAAATGGTGAGCATGACATGTTCGTCCTTGGTTGGTCTACGGTAACAGGAGATGCAGACTACGGTCTATATGCATTGTTCCACTCTTCTCAAGTAGGTGAGCCAGGAAACCGTACATTCTTAAAAGATGATGAATTAGATGAATTGCTTGATAAAGCGCGTAGAGAAACAGATGAAGAAACACGCCTCGCTCTTTACCATGATGTTCAAGAAAAGCTAGTTGAGCTTGCGCCAATGCTTTACATCCATCACCAACAATACCTACTAGGTGTTCGTGATGAAGTGAAGAATCTTGAGCAATCTCCGACGCAAATCTTGCAATTAAAAGACGTTTACATCGAGCAATAATCTTAATTGAGGCACTTTCTCTAGTGGAAGGTGCCTCACCCTTTAAAAAAGATCTTGCCAAGCTGCCTGTGATTTGTTATAGTAATTTTCGTCAGCATGACCGTTATGGAGGAGTACCCAAGTCTGGCTGAAGGGATCGGTCTTGAAAACCGACAGGCGGGTTAAACCGCGCGGGGGTTCGAATCCCTCCTCCTCCGCCATTACATAACGAAAATGATTCCCCTCTAAAAGTCGAGGCTTTAGAGGGGTTTTTTATGCCTTTTTGTCCCCTTATATACTAAAGGGTGCCGTGGGCTACCTTTTCCCGTTGTCTTAAAGTATAGAACAAGGGAATCGTGCTCATGCTAGAAAATACGCGATCGCTTGGAAAGGATTAAGACGATGATGGATGAGAAGAAAAAACAAGAGCAAGGGCTATCAACAATCGAAAAAGCATATGTTCGTTGGGTATCTATGAGGAAATTTGAAAAAGGGCCCGCGTCAAGTAAACGTCTCCCTTATAATAATAGGTAGATGCAGGTTGGAAGAGGAGAGTACGTATGGAGAAAGACGATTTTTATTATATGCGTGAGGCCCTAGTTCAAGCGGATGAAGCCGAACGGTTAGGAGAAGTGCCGATCGGAGCAGTGATTGTAAAGGATGGAGTTGTTGTAGCTAAGGCTTATAACCTACGGGAAATCAACCAACAGGCGATTGCCCATGCTGAGCTGCTTGCGATCGAGAAAGCATGTAAAGCATTAGGGACATGGCGATTAACGGGTTGTACGTTGTACGTGACGCTAGAGCCATGCCCGATGTGTGCGGGGGCCATTGTTCAATCCCGGATCGAACGTGTCGTATACGGTGCAACTGACCCGAAAGCCGGCTGTGCGGGAACACTAATGAACCTTCTGAACGAAGCGCGATTCAATCATCAAACAATCGTCGAGTCTGGTGTACTAGAAGAAGAATGTAGTCAGAGATTGACCGCTTTCTTCCGCAAGCTGCGAGAACGGAAAAAACGAGGGAGCGATACATAGGACTTTCCGGTCTTTTCCTATTGCATTCTTCGAGAAAACAAACTATACTAGAAATGCGTCTCTTTTGACGCCAACAACCATGTTATTAAATTTCCGTGCTAGGTGGGGAGGTAGCGGTGCCCTGTCACTCGCAATCCGCTATAGCGAGGCTGAATCCCTTCTAGAGGTTTTGTCACCGTAGGGTCTGCCCTAAGTAAGTGGTGTTGACGCTTGGGTTCTACGCAACGAAAACCCACGAACCCTGTCAGGTCCGGAAGGAAGCAGCAGTAAGTGGCCCCTTTCGTGTGCCGTAGAGTCGCCTGGGCCGAGCTAACTGCTCAGGTAACGCCTAGGGTGGCATGATCGAAGGAAGGTGCACGGTTTTATACTTAACCATAAAAAGCAACTACATTCCGTAGTTGCTTTTTTTACTTCTTTGATGTGAACGATCAATGGATCGGCGTGAAGAAATGGAGAAATTTTTGAAATCCATCCCTCCATTCAGATATAATAGAAAAAGATGTGTACGCGGAAAAAAGGAGGTTGTGGGATGAGTTATCAAGCGTTGTACCGCGTGTGGCGGCCTCAGAAGCTGCAAGATGTGGTTGGACAAGAGCATATTACGAAAACATTGCAAAACGCGTTGGTGCAAGAGAAATTTTCCCATGCCTACTTATTTTCCGGGCCTAGAGGAACAGGGAAAACGAGTGCGGCAAAAATTATTGCAAAAGCGATAAACTGCGAGCAGGCTCCTATCGCTGAACCGTGTAATGAATGCCGAGCGTGTAAAGGAATCACCTCAGGTTCAATTGTAGATGTGATGGAAATTGATGCGGCCTCAAATAATGGAGTGGACGAAATTCGCGACATCCGTGATCATGTGAAGTTTGCCCCAAGTGAAGTTCGCTATAAAGTGTATATTATTGATGAAGTACATATGCTTACAACCGGTGCGTTTAACGCGTTGTTAAAAACGTTAGAAGAACCTCCGAGCCATGCCATTTTTATTTTAGCAACGACAGAGCCTCACAAAATTCCACTCACGATCATTTCTCGTTGTCAACGATTTGATTTTAAGTGTATTTCCAACGACGCTCTTGTGGGACGAATGAAGGAAATATTGACCCATGAAGGGATTGAAGCAGAGGATGAAGCGTTGGTTCTCGTGGCTCGAGCAGCAGAAGGTGGGATGCGGGATTCGCTTAGCCTTCTTGATCAAGCGATCTCTTTTGCTGATGAACGGGTCACGGTAGAGGATGTCCTTGCGATTACCGGTGCGGTTTCCCACGAAGTGCTTACCCAGGTTGTTGAATCAGCACAGAAAGGAGAAACAGCAGAAGCGCTACAGCTTGTGAACCAGCTATTAGCTAACGGAAAGGACCCACTCCGTTTTGTAGAGGATTTAATTTACTACTACCGTGATCTCATGTTATTTAAAGCAGCCCCGGAAGCAAGTCAACTATTAGAGCGAGCGCAGATAAATGATTCTTTTAAAACATTAGCAGGGGAAATTAACGACGCATCTCTTTTTGCGGCGATCGAGATTTTGAACGATTGTCAACAACGAATGCGATGGTCTTCTCATCCCCGTGTCGCATTAGAATTAGGGGTGGTAACCCTTTGTCAACAGGTGGTGCAAGTACCTGCATCACCTCAGGCAGGGGCAGCTACCCACCCTAATGTAGAAGCTCTCCAAGAGCGAATCCAGCAATTAGAGCAAGCGGTCCAATCATTGAAAGTAAATGGGGTAGCTAATGTTACCGCAGAGGAACCGAAGACGAAGCAGGCGTCGCGCCGTCCTTTAAAACAAATGCCTAAAAGCCAAGCACCGACAGGGAAAATCAAAGAGTTACTTAAGGAAGCGTCCAAACAGCAGCTCCAGTTGGTCAATGGCCGATGGGGAGAGATTATGGAACGGGTTAAAGCACAAAATGTACCTGCCCATGCTTGGTTGATGGATTGCAAGCCGGCGGCAGCATCTCCGAAGTTTATTTTGTTAGCGTTCCAAAATGAAATGCATCGTGATATGATTGATACGAAATTTCGTCCGTTTATTGAATCTGTGTTACGCGACATTTTCCAAGCGCCGCTGGATTTTCAAACGTTGCTACAAAGCCAGTGGAATAAAGTGAAGGAAGAATATGTCCGTGATCAGCGGGGGGACGGAGAGGAACCGTCGTCCGACCCGCTAATAGAGGAAGCCATCAAGTTAGTAGGATCTGATTTAATTGAAGTGAAGGATTAATTGAGGAGGTTTTTCGAATGAAAAATATGGGACAAATGATGAAACAAATGCAAAAAATGCAAAAGCAAATGATGAAAGCGCAGGAAGAACTAAAGGAAAAGACCGTCGAGGCGACAGCTGGTGGCGGAATGGTGACGGTTGTAGCGAGTGGCGACAAGCGAATTTTAGATGTGAGAATTTCTGAAGACGTCGTTGATCCAGATGATGTAGAGATGCTTCAAGATTTAATCTTAGCGGCAACAAATGAAGCGTTAAAGAAAGTGGATGAGTTGGTCGAACAAGACATGGGTAAGTTTACGAAGGGATTGAACATGCCGGGTATGTTCTAGGAGGAGTCAGCGGTGCAATATCCAGAGCCGATAGCTAAATTAATTGAAGGTTTTATGCGTTTGCCAGGCATCGGTCCGAAAACGGCTAGCCGCCTGGCTTTTTTTGTCCTTGAGATGAAGGAAGATGATGTTCTTGATTTTGCTAAGGCACTTGTGAATGTGAAACGGAAGCTGACCTATTGCTCCGTTTGCCATAACATAACCGATACGGATCCGTGCCGTATATGTGAAGATTCGAAACGCGATGAATCGGTTATTTGTGTCGTGCAAGATGCAAAGGATGTTATTGCGATGGAAAAAATGAAAGAGTACCATGGGAAATATCATGTATTGCACGGTGCGATCTCTCCTATGGACGGGATTGGCCCTGAAGATATCAAAATTCCTGAACTTATTAAGCGGCTCCAGGATGATACGATTCAAGAAGTGATCGTAGCCACAAACCCGACGATTGAAGGGGAAGCGACCGCGATGTACATTTCGCGACTCGTGAAACCAACAGGGATTAAGGTGACGCGAATTGCCCACGGATTGCCTGTCGGAGGAGATTTGGAGTACGCTGATGAAGTCACATTGTCGAAAGCGATGGAAGGTCGAAGGGAACTGTAGGCGAGGAGGCAGCTATGTTTTTCCGGAAGAAGGGGAAAATAAGAAAAATTGAAGATGAACGCTTACTTGCTTTTATCGAAAAACAAAAAAAGCAGTTAGAAATGCAACAACAAATGGTGGAAAACAGTGTAGACCCGTCAGAAGAGGTGCTCTATCGGTTGAAGCTGACGAAGGTGAAGTACTTGTTCTTATTAAAAGAAGCGAGAGTTCGCAATACGTCTAAACGATGATCTTCACTTATAAGAAAGGTGGTCTTTTCTTTAGCTTGTCTACATACATTTAGGTATGAGGGAAGTAAGGAAAGAGGTGAGACCGATCGATCCGGTGGTTGTTATAACGATTCTTGGCGGTGCTATTGTTGTCCTTTTAATCGTTGGCGCTCCGATAAAGCCGTTGCGCATGCTCGGGCAAATCGGAATTAAGTTCGTAATCGGTGGATTGCTGTTGTTTTTCGTGAATGTATTTGGAGCGTTGATCGATCTTCATGTGCCGATTAATTTTATTACTGCAGCGGTGTCAGGGTTTTTAGGGATTCCAGGACTGGCCTTGCTCGTTGCCATTCAGCAATTAGTTCTTTCGTAATTTGGAGAGTTTGAATGGGACCATTCGAACTCTTTTCGTATGTTTTCAGAGGTAACGGGATTGCTAAAATACTATAAAGGTAAAGTTTCCTGGAATAATATCTGATGGCTCATAGCGACAGGTGGAGTTTACTGTCTGTATTGTACTTGTAGTATAGCTGCTTTTGATTTTATAGGCACTAAAGGGAATATATTTATTTGGAAGTAAATTTATTTAAAAAAAGGATTGTGTTTATATTTTATAAGTGTTATATTATTAAACGTCGCTTCAAACAACACAAAAAAAGTTGTTGACATAAATACGAGCGACATGTTATATTAATCTAGTCGCTAAAAAACGACGCAGTTCTTTGAAAACTGAACAAAAGCCAAGCGAAATAAAGAGATACAAGGTATCTCGTCAATTACTTCATTTATGAAGTGTCGCAGGAAACAACATCCTGTGAAACATG
>NZ_SNUY01000091.1 GCF_004376175.1 Halalkalibacterium halodurans
CACTAGCGTTGCATTAAATAAAAAAAGATTTGTCAAGGTGTAATTAAATTCAATTTTATTGAATTTATGGTAAATACTAGTCTTCAACTTCATAAAAAAATCCTTATAATTAGATGACAGAAGGTACGAAGTCCTGTCCATATCCTAATTATAAGGAGTAAACCTATGGACAAGAATAACACAAAAACGGTTTTTAAGGAATACATTCAACCGACAGACATGAAAGTCATTTCTAAAATCATTGATCAAATGCAAGTGGATAAATATGTTAAAAAACTAGATAGCCTCACCTTTATCAAACTCTTTATTTATGCTCAATTGAAACAGTTATCAAGTCTAAAGGAAATTAGTTTTAAAGTGCGGCATAAGAAAAAATTACAAAAAGAACTTGGATTAAAAAGCATCAGTAAATCCCAATTATCCCGTAAACTTTCTGATTTGCCACCAGAGATTTTTGAATCCATCCTTCATCATTTAGTCCAACAGATCCACCGGGAATTCGGGAAGGAAAAGGGAAATGCTTTATTAGGCAAAATCCATCTCATTGATTCTACTACCATCTCTTTTTGTCTTAGCCAGTATCGATGGGCTCATTTCCGAAATACAAAAGCGGGAGTGAAAATACATACCCGTGTCGTTATTCATGAAGGGGAGATTTCCCCGGATAAGATCATCATCACCCCTGCCAGGCGGGCAGATTCCACACAACTGGATGCCTTGATGGTCATCGAAAAGGATGCCCTTCACGTATTTGATCGGGGATATTTCGATTTCGATAAGTTTGACGATTACTGTAAAAATAACGTTCGGTTTTGTACTCGAATAAAAGATAACACGGTCATCAAGGTTATTGAAGAACTGCCTGTGGACCCATCTTCCGATATTCTTCGTGAGGCGGTGGTCAAGCTAGGAAAAATGAAATACCCTCTACGATTGATTGAAACGCTGGACAGTCAAGGAAACAAGATCTCGATTATCATAAATGATGCAAAGATGAGCGCAGAGGAAATCAGTGATCTTTATCGAAGCCGCTGGCAAATCGAGTTGTTCTTCAAATGGATGAAGCAGCATATGGTTCTGAAAAAATGTTATGGAAAGAGCGCCAATGCCGTTTACAACCAAGTCTATATCGCCATGATTACTTTCTGTTTAACTTTATTAATGAAGAAGAAAGTGCGTTATCAAGGAACTCTCCTTGAGATGCTTGAGTTTATAAAAGAATATTGGTGGAGAAGCTTCTCTGTTTTTCTAAAGGAGCTATTTAAAAAGCCCAAGCGATCATCAAAGGGTCGAAGGCGACTTGATCATGACCGGATTTTCAACGAAACCTTAGCACAATTTGAAGATGGTGATACCCAACATTTAAACGACCTAAGTTATGACCCTATCTACTAATTTGTAAAAAATTGGATAAGGACTACCTTCAAACAGACCCCCCTTATCCTTTTGACTTGATTACCAAGAAAAAAATAAAACTGAATATTTCGTAAAGTTATAAAATGGAATAATTATCAATAATATTCCATTTCTGTACCCTTGACTTTGTCTTCACTTTTTTGTGCAACGCTAGTGATGATAAAAAGATGTTTGAAAATCAGTGAAAAAGTGAATAGTCATAGAGTAAATCTAATCTTGAGAATAAAAAGGAGTGTTCTGAACATGGCAGACGTTAAATTTACCGCACAAGCAAAAGCAAAAGGTGGAAGAAATGGTCATGTGACATCTGATAACGGAGTGCTTGATCATAAGCTCGTAATGCCAACAGGGAAAGAGTCTTCCACAGAAGGAACGAACCCAGAGCAACTCTTTGCAGCAGGCTATGCAGCTTGCTTTGACGGAGCATTAAACTTAGTCGCATCAAAGGAAAAGAAGGATATTGATTCAGAAATCAATGCCGAAGTAAGCTTAATGACGGACCCAGAGGATAATGGTTATAAAATTGGCGTAGTCCTTAACATTTCTGTAAAGGGTGTTTCTCAAGCTGAAGCCGAAGAACTTGTCCAAAAAGCGCATCAAGTATGTCCGTATTCAAAAGCAACTCGTGGCAATATTGATGTTGATTTGAATGTGAAAGCACATTAAGAAATGAAGATAGCTGAAAACTAAAAAACAAAAAAGCATCAAAGCGGGTTTGTCTGCTTTGATGCTTTTTAGGTGTCATTAGCTCACTTTTTCAGGTATGTGAGCCAAGGCGCGTTTTAACCATTCACTTGTAGATGCAAATAGCTCTTGCTCCCAATGCGTAGCTGAAAATGTATGATCTGCTCCGTTCACATAGGCGACATCAACTAGCTGGTCTTTGTGCGATGCAGTAATGGCATTCTTATAGGTAGCAGCATTTTCTTTTGGAACGGCCTCATCTTTTTCTGCATGGATGATCAAGGCTGTACCAGAATAAGATGAAATGGCTTCAAGAGGTTGATGAGCTTTTAAATCAGTGAAAAATGTATGGCTAAGTAAGAAACCCTTATGATCATATACACCTTCTTGTTTAGCCGTTTCGACAGCTTTCGCTCCTGTTATGGCTGAGATTTCTTGATACGGTCTAGCAACTGGCGACCAAAGCACAATATGTTTAATCTGCTTTTCAAGACTTGATGTAAGTGCTGTGACAGCACCGCCAAGGCTATGACCAATAAGGATGATTTGCTCAGGGTCGACCTCGTCCAATTGTGATACATATTCGATGGCAGCTTTGAGCTCTTTGATTTGTTCTGTTAATGTGACGTCTTGATAGTCTCCATCACTTTCGCCGCAACCTTTAAAATCAAAGCGAAAACTAACGTAATTTAGTTTTGTAAAATAATTCGCTGCTTTGACAAACAAACGATGATCCCCGACTTTACTGCCAACAAAGCCATGAACAAATATGATAGCAGGATGCTTTTGATCATGATTTTCAGGGTAATGCACGGCACCAGATAAACGATCTGTGTAAAAACGAACGGCACTAGGAGTTGTATTCATAGTCTGATCTCCTTACGAAATTTTATTGTTATATAAGAGTATAAAGGATCGATGCACAGAAAACAATCATAAATTTGAGTAAACAGGTAGGAATTATAAGTATTTTTTCTGTTCAGTAAAAAAGTGATTCCTTGATCTAATGTCGTGCGGATCTTTTGAATCACTTTTTTTGTACGTTAGATCACAAGAATGATAGGGGTGCTTGTTTTTTTGATAAATTATTGTTAACTATATTGACAATTATAGTTAACGATTTTACTATTGAATTGTTAACTAATATTCGTTTTATTGTTTACATTAAAGAGGTGAACTTAATATTGAACGTACATGAGATGACGAAGATTTCGTTGTTAGCTAGTTTAATTGCGGTAACTGGCATGATGAAAATACCTTCATTCATTCCAGGTGCTGAGTTTCAGCTTTCTGCACCAATTGCGATTGCGATCGTGGCTGTTTTTGGATTTTGGCGCTACATGCTAGCAGGAATGATTTCAAGTTCGATTTTATTTTTCATGGGATTACATACGATTTTAAATGTTGAAATATCAATGATTTACAGAATGGTTGCGGGTGGATTTGTTGCATTATTTGGACCCTCTGCACCTGTGTTGATTGCAGCAGGACCGCTTGGTACAATGGCTGCTCGTTACGGTTTGGCGACAACTCTTCAAGTCGATGTGTGGCCCCTTCTTCTCGCGGCACTACCTGGCATGATTTTTACGATGATTGCGGTTATTCCGTTAACGAAGATGCTCAAGCAAGCTTCAAGGTTGGAGGGAAGACGCTATGCACGAGGATAAGGTTTTCAGCGTGAGAATGCGTGCAGCCAAAAACGGGGCGCATGAACAGGGGGGAAAACATATTTCAGGTGGAGAAATGCTCTCTACCTATCAAGATATGAAACATGCTGTTCATACGTTGTTAGAAAAAGCACTTAATCATTCAAAAGGAAATCCAGACTTTATGCAAATTCAATTTGAAGCAATCGATGAGCCGATCGAGCAAATAGAGCCACTGCTTGTGCAAACGAATGAAGTAGGAAGCGTTGAAAGAGGGCAAATCGTTGCTAAGGGCTTATTAGAGCAAGCTGGTGTTCCAAGTTCAGTGATTGAAAAAGCATATGCTCAAATTCCTGAATATTCGGGTAATAGAGGGGCTGTTCTCTTTGATATTTGTACAGGGGAACGGATCGATAATAGAGGAGCGAAGGGCGTACGTGTTTCGAGAATGGACTGGAAACAGGCAAACTTCGAGGCATGGGCCAAGAGTCAGCAAATGAACGCGAATCTTCGTGTAAAAGAGGCACTCGTTCTTGCAACAAAGGTGAGTCAACATCCAGCAACCGTTGCTGAATTATGTTGGTCAGATGACCCTGATTACATAACTGGCTATGTCGCAAGCAAGGAGCTTGGCTATCAACGGATTACAAAGTTAAAAGAATATGGCGATGAGAATGGCTGCAGGATTTTTTTTGTTGACGGCTTAACGGATGTATCTACATATATTCACTACTTAGAAAAACAACCAATATTTGTTCACTGGGGGGAAACGGATGACACACGAATTAATTGAAAAAAGCAAAAAGCATCTTTGGCTACCGTTTACGCAAATGAAGGACTATGATGAAAATCCTTTAATCATTGAAAGTGGCGAAGGGATTAAAGTGAAGGATATTTGCGGCAAAGAATATTACGATGGCTTTTCTTCTGTATGGTTGAATGTTCATGGTCATCGTAAAAAGGAATTAGATGAAGCGATTAAAAAGCAGCTTGATAAAATTGCTCACTCAACCCTGCTTGGCATGACGAATGTTCCAGCGACAGAGCTCGCAGAGAAACTGGTTGAAATAAGCCCTGAGAAGCTAACGAGAGTGTTTTATTCGGATAGCGGAGCAGAGGCGATGGAGATTGCTTTGAAAATGGCGTTTCAATATTGGAAGAATATCGGCAAACCAGAGAAACAAAAGTTTATTTCGATGAAAAATGGCTACCACGGGGACACGATTGGTGCTGTTAGTGTTGGCTCAATTGATCTTTTTCATCACGTATACGGGGCGTTGATGTTTGATAGCTTTAAGGCGCCGATTCCGTATGTTTATCGCTCTGAAAGTGAAGACCCAGCAAAGTGCCGCGACGAATGTTTACATATTCTTGAACAGCTTTTAATGGAAAAGCATCATGAAATTGCTGCTCTATCGATTGAGTCCATGGTTCAAGGAGCGGCAGGAATGATTGTGATGCCTGAAGGATTCCTATCAGGCGTGAGAGAGCTTTGTACAAAGTACGATGTCTTAATGATAGTTGATGAAGTCGCAACTGGTTTTGGCCGTACGGGAAAAATGTTTGCCTGTGAGTATGAGAATGTACAACCAGATTTAATGGCTGCAGGTAAGGGAATTACAGGAGGTTATTTACCAATTGCTGTGACGTTTACGACAGAGGAGATATACGAGGCGTTTTATGATGACTATCAAACGTTGAAAACATTTTTCCATGGGCATTCCTATACTGGAAATCAACTTGGCTGTGCAGTCGCGATTGAAAACTTGCGTCTATTTGAAGTAGAAAACATCGTCAAGGAAGTCGGCAAAAAAGCTAAAGAGCTACAATCATTGCTTGCTGAATTCAAACAGCTTCCACATGTAGGTGATATTCGTCAGCTTGGGTTTATGTGTGGGATAGAGCTTGTTTTGTCCAAGGAAACGAAAGAACCATTCCCATCAGAAAAAAGGGTAGGCTATCATGTTTCCTTAAAAATGAGAGAACTAGGAATGCTGACAAGACCAATGGGGGATGTCATCGTCTTTATGCCGCCACTCGTCAGTTCAAATGAAGAACTGAAAGAAATGGTTGCGATGATGAAAGAGGCGATTGAGATCATCACAAGCGAGGTGGCAACAGCGCTTGTTTGAACTAGATGAATGGTTAAATCAACGGTTAACCCATCAGAAAGATCTAGGATTACATAGGTCTTTAAGAACGATGAACTCAGCAGCTGAGCCATTCATGCAAGTTAATGGTGAACAAAAGTTGGTTTTCTCTTCGAATAATTATTTAGGTCTTGCCAATGATCCAAGGTTAATGGCTGCTGCTGAGTCTACTTTAAAAGAATTTGGCGTTGGAAGCAGTGGGTCGAGGCTGACCACTGGGAATACGACATGGCATGAGAGATTAGAAGATCGCATTGCTCGTTTTAAGCAAACAGAAGCGGCTCTGCTTTTCTCTAGTGGCTATCTAGCCAATGTAGGCGTGCTGTCATCCTTACCTGAAAAAGATGACGTTATCCTAAGTGATCAACTGAATCATGCGAGTATCATAGATGGCTGTCGATTATCAAAAGCAAGAACGATGATTTATCAGCATGTTGATATGGAAGACCTTGAAACAACATTACAAGAAACACAAACGTTTCAGCGGCGTTTTATCGTTACAGATGGTGTCTTTAGCATGGATGGCAATATTGCACCATTAAACGAAATAATGGAGCTTGCTAGACGTTATGATGCTTTTGTTATTGTCGATGATGCCCATGCGACAGGAGTTCTCGGTGAAAACGGGCGAGGTACAAGTGAATATCTTGGAGTTTTGCCTGATGTGGTGATTGGGACATTAAGCAAAGCAGTTGGCACAGAAGGGGGCTTTGTTGCAGGTTCGAAGGTATTAATCGATTTTCTTTTAAACTTTGCAAGATCCTTTATCTTTCAAACAGCGATCCCACCTTCTATTTGTGCTGCTTCGTGCGCCGCTTTGGACATTATTGAAGAAAATAATAGAGCGCGTCAATCATTGCAAGCGAATGTGGAGCGCATTAAATCGAGTTTAGATGATATGGGTTACATCATAAAAGGTGATCAAACACCGATTATTCCAGTGATCATTGGTGATGCCAATGTCTCGATGGAATTTGCCAAACGTCTTCAAGATAAAGGAATCTATGCGCCAGCGATTCGTCCACCAACAGTACCAACTGGAGAAAGCCGGATTAGATTGACTGTGACATCTGACCATACAGCACAGAATGTTGATTATTTACTAGCGACGTTTCGATTTATTGGAAAAGAATTGAGGGTGATTGAATGAATGGTGTGTTTGTCACTGGAACAGATACAGGCGTAGGAAAAACGATTATTTCTAGTGGGCTGGCAGCTGTGTTAAAAGAAAACGGGATCGATGTTGGGGTGTTTAAGCCGATGTTAAGCGGGGTGGCACGTGAAGACCCTGAAAGCGACACGTCATTATTAAAGGAATTGTCTAAGACATCTTTAAGTCATGAAGAGATAACACCATTTCAGTTTGCCGAACCTCTTGCCCCGTATGTTGCTGGTTTGCAGGAAGGGAGAAGTGTGCAACTGGCAGATGTATTAAGCCATTGGAATGTCATTTACGGGAAGCATGAATTTTTTATCGTGGAAGGTGCAGGAGGAATTTCGGTTCCTCTCGGGCCTGATTTTCTTGTGAGTCATTTAATAAAAGCACTCGAGCTTCCACTTGTTATTGTCGCTAGACCGAATTTAGGAACGATTAATCATACATTTTTAACCGTTCAATATGCTAAACAAATGGGTTTAGAAATAGCTGGAATTGTCATTAATGGCATGGGTGGTTCACCAGATCTTGCTGAACAAACGAATCCAAGCATGATTGAAGAAATGTGTCAGGTCCCTATATTAGGAATCACGCCAATGCTAGAAGAATTAACACCTGAAAACATCAAACAAATGGTTAAAGAACACGTAAAGATGAATGCTTTTACTACTAAATTGGGGGTATGAACATGAATCAATGGATGGAACTTGCAGATCAAGTATTAGACGGGAAAGAGCTTACGAACGAGGAGGCATTATCCATTTTAGATTGTCCAGATGATGATGTTCTTTTATTAATGCACGCCGCTTTTCAAATAAGAAAGCGCTATTATGGTAAGAAAGTAAAATTAAACATGATCATGAATGCCAAATCAGGTCTTTGTCCTGAAAACTGTGGTTACTGTTCACAATCTTCTATTTCAAACGCAGAAATCGACTCATATCGAATGGTGAATAAGGACTCATTGCTTGAAGGAGCAAGACGTGCAGCTGAGTTAAATGTTGGAACGTATTGTATTGTTGCAAGTGGTCGTGGTCCTTCCAATAAAGAGGTGGATCAAGTCGTTGATGCGGTTAAAGAAATCAAAGATACGTATGGATTAAAAATCTGTGCCTGTCTTGGGATTTTAAAGCCTGAGCAAGCCGTTCGTTTAAAAGAAGCTGGGGTCGATCGTTACAACCATAATCTAAATACTTCTGCGCGCAACCATGATAACATCACAACATCACATACGTATGATGACCGTGTTAATACAGTTGAAGTCGCGAAGGAATCTGGTCTTTCACCGTGTTCAGGTGTTATTGTTGGAATGAAGGAAACAAGACAGGATGTTGTTGATATCGCAAACAGCTTAAAAGCACTTGATGCTGATTCGATTCCAGTTAACTTTTTACATGCGATTAAGGGGACGCCGCTAGAAGGGGTAGATGAGCTTAATCCGCTTTATTGCTTAAAAGTATTAGCATTATTCCGTTTCATCAACCCAACAAAGGAAATTCGTATTTCAGGCGGTCGTGAAGTGAATCTTGGTTCCCTGCAGCCACTTGGACTTTATGCGGCAAATTCAATTTTCGTTGGTGACTACTTAACAACAATTGGTCAAGAAGAAACAGAAGATCACAAAATGCTAGTCGATCTTGGCTTTGAGGTTGAGAGTGTAGAAGAAATGAAAGAACAGCTTGCGTTAAATAAATAGTCATTGTAGCCTTATTGAGCGTTTCTGCATTCATAGAAGCGCTTATTTTTTTGATTTATTATCTGAATCATCACATTTATGGTCTATCTTAAAAAAGTCCAATTCGCAGTATAAGCACGAATTGGACTTGAAAAAAATTAATCTTTAACTGGGAACCAGCCTGGAGTGTTGATGATTGCTTGCCATAATGGTGTTGGGACAACAAGCTTTTCTTGATCTTGCTTAGAAAGCGTTGTAGCAATCGTATCTTCCTTGCCTTCTTGGACTTTTTCAACCCATTTTGGTTCGATAATTAGCTCACGGCCAAGTGCAATCAATGGTACACCAGTTTGCATTGCTTTTACCACATCATCAGGTGTATGCAATGAACCGACACCAATCACAGGAATTTGATCGCCGATGTGTTCTTGGATGCGAACAACACGTGAAGTTGTATCGTCTTTATCGCGAATCGAACCACCCCAGAAGTTTTGAACAGACACATGAAGATAATCTAATGGATAAGTCGCAAGCTTGTCGACAAGAGCAAGTGTATCTTCAAATGTAATACCAGGATTTTCACCTTCTTCTGGAGAAAAGCGATAGCCAACGATAAATGGCTCAGTTGTATGAGCTTTTACGTTTTTGAATACTTCTTCAACGACAGCAGTAGGGAAGTTTAAACGTTTTTCAAGCGTTCCGCCCCATTTATCTGTTCTGCGGTTTGAATGTGGAGAGAAGAATTGCTGAATGAGATATGTGTTTGCACCGTGAATTTCGACGCCATCAAAACCAGCTTCAATCGCACGCCTTGTCGCATCACCAAATGCAGTGATCACACGTGTAATATCATCTTCAGTCATTTCTCTTGGCACTTGTGCATCTGGGCGCTCAGCCGCAACAGCACTCGCACTGATTGTTTGACCATCTGGTAATTGATCTGGAGGAGACATACGTCCACCATGGAAAATTTGCAAAATGGCTTTAGCACCTTTTTCTTTAATGGCGCTAGCTAGACGAGTTAAACTTGGAATAAGAGAATCGTCATCAGCGCCAAATTCACCTGGGAATCCTTTTCCATCTTTTGTCACATAGACACAAGCTGTTACAACAGCACTAACACCGCCAGCGCGTTCTTGGTAATAAGCTAATTCAGCGTCTGAGACAGAGCCATCTTCATTTGATGAAAAATTCGTCATTGGGGCCATTAGCACACGGTTTTTTAATGTAACACCAGAACGGAATGTAAATGGTTCAAATAGTTTTTTATAATTTGGATTCATGTATATGAACTCCTTTCAAGTGTATAATCGTACAAAGATCATATTAGAGATAATATTTAATAAAGTCAAGAGCCACAGGACAAATTTCTGTAACCCTTGATATTACTGATTCCATTCAATTTGCTACTATAGATGTGTTCCCATACCTTTTTACGTGATCAAGTTCTTTATGTTTTGTCAAACCTCAATTTTAGCGATTTTTGGCCATAATCAGCCATTTCACCATATCGTCATTCTAGTTATTTACAGGATTTTTATGGAAAACGGAAACTTTGATCATTCAGGCAAAAAGAAAAGCCATAATGGTGCTCCTTTGGTAGAATAGAAGTATCTAGCAACTATCACGAAAGGAGTTCATTATGACTACCTCTATCATACCAAAATCTTATTCAAATGTAATCTATCTTCAACCTTCTTTTTCATTTACAGAAGATTCATTTTCTTCTTTACGTCACCTTCCTTATGTTAAATTAGGGTTGGAGTTTCCTTGGGAGGAGGTGTTCTCTCCCATTGAACAAGAATTTCTCCAAGCACGGTTTGAATATCATTTTAAAAAACGAACTTCAACGGATGCAGCCCCATCTTCAACAGAATTATTTCCAGATATTCCACAGGACTTGAGCACATTGCCTACGAGATCTGCCAAAGGACGAAAAGGAGTGAACTTTTATGCTTTATTAAAAGCTTTCCTCTTGGCTCCACTCCTCTATGTGGAAGTAATGGTTTCCAGTGTACACCTTCAAGTTATTGGGAACTCTGACTTCCGGATGGTCTGTGGTTTTGATACACGACCATCCTTGAAAACATTTGAACGTTTTGATCAGATCATGATTGAAAACGGACTTTGGGAGAAAGCTCGGCAACTTATGGTGAGCTACAATCTTTTTCACGGTATCGTAGGAAAAGAAGAACAACTCGCTGTAGATACCACCCATGTAGATGCGGAAGCCACTGTCCATAAAATGAAGAAATGTAGCCATTCTGAGCCATGTCATTGCCCAAAGATTCCTACGGATGATAACGTAGGCGTGATGAGAAAAAGCAATACCGTCACGTACATTGCACATAAAATCTCCTTGGTCTGTGGTGTAGAGTCTGAACTTCCTTTGTCCAGAAGTGTGTTTAAAGGAGACGAACATGA
This sequence comes from Halalkalibacterium halodurans, assembly GCF_004376175.1. Classification (GTDB taxonomy): domain Bacteria; phylum Bacillota; class Bacilli; order Bacillales; family Bacillaceae_D; genus Halalkalibacterium; species Halalkalibacterium halodurans. The sequence continues at coordinate 11,152 of NZ_SNUY01000091.1, forward strand.
TGCAAAAACACTAGAACCCACTTTGGAAAAGGTAACGGAAGATCTTCCTGAAGAGTTCCTAAAAACAGTGCAATACGTGAGCGCAGATGGGATTTATCAATCAGCGGACAATCAACAACACACAAAATCCATTCTTAAAGCAAAGCTATTGGCTCCCATAAATCCACGTAAAATTCAAGATAAAGCACTTGAATCTTGTGGCATGACCAAGCTGGATAGGTATGGTGTTCCTCATTGTATTAGTGGCCATAAGTTACAATTGAAAGGGTTGGATGAAGCAAAAGAACACTATGTTTGGACTTGCCCAGTCTTTGATCCAAAATACAAGCAAGAAGGACTTTCCTGTTCGAATGAACAGCATATTCAATGCTGTAATGGCGCGAAAACTGGTAGAACGCTTCGTATCCATCAATCGATGACACCACAAATTGATAC
>NZ_SNUY01000092.1 GCF_004376175.1 Halalkalibacterium halodurans
ATCTACAAAGAGGATCAAGGGATTATTCTCTTACGTCCAAAGAAAGGGTTTCGAGAAACGAGCAGTTTTAGGAATCGAGCGACGACAGACCGGAGCGTACACACGGTACGTGAGGATCTGGAGGAGTGAAGATGACACCAAAATGCGACGTTGATCGGAAGCCGTAACTAAATGGTTTGGTGGCGATAGCGAAGAGGCCACACCCGTTCCCATGCCGAACACGGTCGTTAAGCTCTTCAGCGCCGATGGTAGTTGGGGGCTTCCCCCTGCGAGAGTAGGACGCTGCCAAGCGATAAAGCACAATCCAATCGGGTTGTGCTTTTTTTTATTGTCAAAAAGTAAAATTGTTTCTACAAGGAGGATCAAGAGATTTGCGGAAGCAAGCGAGTGAAAACTGAACGTATATCAACATACGTGACAGGAAGGAACAAGCGCAGCTGACAAAGAAGCTCGCCGGTCATCTGAAGCAGAAAAAGCGCTGAAGAGCGTTGATCCGAAGGAGCAGAGTCATCGAAGGAAAGCCGATGGCCACACCATGAAAAGGCGCCAAAGAAAAGCATCATGCCCCTACCCTCCCAATAAGAAAGCAGAGATCCACTCTGGGATCAGTTGCTCGTATCCATCAAGCAAACGAAGGATAATGGGCAAATCCTCCCCATCAAATGTATGGAACAACTCACCCCACCACTCTGTTTCATATCGGCAAAGCATGCTCAAATTGTATAGAAGCAAGTAATGAATGGCAATCGAGGGTAAGTGTAAGGTTTCTTCTCGATCTGTCAGCAGCCACACTTTCGATTTTGATTCGTACAGAAAAGGGTGGCATTTAAAAGGATTTAAGGGTGATGAAGCTTTGAACATTAAAAAATCCCCAGATTCAGAGCTTTCTTGACGAGTGAATTTTTTCACGCTGTAGTCATTTAAATAAGTTTCAAAGCGTGTCTCGGTCATGTGATAATGGTCGAGTAGCGTCGTTGGAATACGTAAGGTTGCTTCATCGATATGGCAAGGAACTGCTAACGTTTTTTTATAGATTGATTCTAGAACTGGAAACAGAATTGGCGCATGAAGCAACAACGTTTCCATTCGATATTTTTCCCCATTGATCTGCTTCATGTGAAACATTTTGTCGAGAACATGGGAAAACAATCCATGGCGCTGCACCTTCACTTCATCTGAAAAGAAGCGGTAGCGGTTTTTTTTGCGCTTCCGCGTAGTAACCCCGTGAGCTAAAACTTGTGATGAAGAAGGATATTCAGGATCGACGGTTAAGATACATACTTTTAAAAGCTGAATAAGTCCATAGAAAAAAAGAACTGGCTTGATTTCATAAGGTGCATTTGCTCCTTGTTCAAGAAACAATTTTCCATGTTGAAGATGGTACATAAATGCGTAACATGTGCGATAACTCATAGTTGAAGATTGGGCAATTTCTTGTTGTTCATATCGGTCAAAGAGATACTTTCTCGTATAGGTTGCAGAAAAAAACGGGAGAAGTTTTTCCCAGCGATGTTCAGTCAAAAAAATACCTCCTTTCCCTGATTAAAATTTTGAAAAATCGAACATTTACCCGTTTCTTGACAGTAGTTTGCCCACTTGATAAGCTACTAATAATATTTTTAGGAAAATCTGCGGAGGGGGAAATAAAACGTGTGGGAGAATAAGTTTCAAAAGGAAGGGCTTACCTTTGATGACGTGTTACTCGTTCCTGCAAAATCAGAGGTACTACCTCGAGATGTTTCAGTTAAAACAAAGCTAACGGAAACATTACAACTTAACATTCCGATTATTAGTGCAGGGATGGATACGGTGACAGAAGCGAAAATGGCGATCGCCATTGCACGCGAAGGTGGACTTGGAATTATTCATAAGAACATGTCTGTAGAAGAGCAAGCAGAGCAGGTAGACCGAGTTAAACGATCAGAAAGCGGCGTTATAACGAATCCCTTTTTCTTAACTCCAGATCGCCAAGTTTTTGATGCGGAACACTTAATGGGTAAGTATCGGATTTCCGGTGTCCCTATTGTTGACGAAGATCAAAAGCTTGTCGGCATCCTTACAAACCGCGACCTACGCTTTATTGAAGATTATTCCACGTTAATAGATGATGTGATGACAAAGGAAAACTTAGTGACCGCACCAGTCGGTACGACGTTGAAAGAAGCTGAAGAAATTTTACAAAAGCATAAAATTGAGAAATTACCACTCGTTGATGAAAGTGGTACATTAAAAGGGCTTATTACGATAAAAGATATCGAAAAAGTAATCGAGTTCCCGAATTCAGCTAAGGATTCCCAAGGACGTCTCATTGTTGGGGCTGCTGTTGGCGTATCTGCTGATACTGATGTGCGAGTTGCTGCGTTGGTGGAGGCGGGTGTCGATGTCATTGTCATCGATACAGCCCATGGTCACTCAAAAGGTGTCCTAGAAAAAGTAAAAGCCATTCGCGAGCAATACCCTGATTTAACGATTATTGCTGGAAACGTAGCAACAGCTGAAGCAACAAGAGATTTAATTGAAGCTGGTGCCAATGTTGTCAAAGTAGGAATTGGGCCTGGCTCCATCTGTACGACTCGAATTGTTGCAGGAATTGGGGTTCCTCAAATTACCGCTGTCTATGATTGCGCAAATGAAGCGAGAAAGCACGGAGTACCAATTATTGCTGATGGAGGAATTAAATACTCTGGAGATATCGTCAAGGCACTAGCTGCAGGTGGACATGCCGTCATGCTTGGAAGCCTTCTCGCAGGTGTTTCAGAGAGCCCTGGGGAGAGAGAAATTTTCCAAGGGCGCCAATTTAAAGTATATCGAGGGATGGGGTCTCTCGGTGCGATGGAAAAAGGAAGTAAGGATCGTTATTTCCAGGAAAATAATCAGAAACTCGTTCCAGAGGGAATTGAAGGAAGAATCCCTTATAAAGGGCCACTTCATGATACGATTCATCAACTTGTCGGCGGGATTCGTGCAGGTATGGGCTATTGTGGAACGAAGACGATTGATGAACTGCGAGAAAATACGCAATTTATTCGTATTACCGGTGCTGGATTACGAGAAAGTCATCCACATGACGTTCAGATTACAAAAGAAGCACCAAACTATACATTATAATTACGGTGTTGTAACAATTCATAGATAGGGGACTTCCCTATCTATTTTTTTATGAAAGGATGTGATAAAATATCGTTTATGTGACAGTTAGTGGAGGTGCAGAAAACGTGAAACACCAGACCAAAAAATGGTTCATTCTTGTCCTTGCCATGGCTATGGTTTTTTCTATGTTTACGCCAGCAATGACGGCCAACGCCGCTTTTGAATTAGAGGCAGAATCAGCCATTTTAGTGGACGCAGAATCAGGAAAAATTTTATATGGAAAAAATATTGATGCCGTTTTACCTACAGCAAGTATGACGAAGATGATGAGCGAATATCTCATCCTCGAAGCCATAAATGAAGGGGAAATCTCTTGGGACCAGGAAGTTCCGATTAGTGATTACGTGCGAGAGCTTTCCTTATATGTACAGTTATCCAATGTTCCTCTCAGACAAGATGAGACTTACACTGTAAAGGAACTCTATGAATCTGTGGCGATCTATTCTGCCAATGCTTCAACAATTGCTTTAGCAGAATTAATCGCAGGCTCCGAATCCGCCTTTGTTCAACGGATGAATGAAAAAGGGGAAGAATTAGGTCTCGAAGATTTCAAGTTTGTGAATTCATCTGGTTTAAATAACAAAGATTTGCTAGGGAATCATCCGGAAGGAACGGATGCGAATGCGGAAAACGTCATGTCTGCTAGAGCAACGGCCAAGCTTGCATATAACCTCCTAAAGGATTATCCTGAAGTTTTAGAAACGGCGAGCATCCCAGAAAAAACATTTCGTGCTGGTGAAGGCGAAGAAATTGAAATGGAAAACTGGAACTGGATGCTTAAAGGGATTAGACCACAGCACGATTATGAAGGAATTGACGGTTTAAAAACCGGCTATACAGCCGAAGCAGGGAATTGCTTTACAGGAACAGCTGAACGGAACGGCATGCGCTTGATTTCCGTTGTGATGCGCACTGAGACGCGGGATGACCGCTTTAAAGAAACGGCGAAGCTATTAGATTATGGCTTTAACAACTTTACTCATACAGAAGTGTTACCAGCAGGATTTCAACCAGCAGAAGCCCAAACATTGCCAGTATCTTCAGGAAAAGAGCGAGAGGTTTCCATTTCAACAAGTGAACCATTGCATGCGGTTGTCCGTAATGGAGAAGAAGAACTCTATGATCCAGTCGTTACGATTGATGAATCATCACTTGATGAAGATGGAGGGCTTGAGGCTCCAGTAGAGGCTGGACAAGCGGTAGGTCAGATTACCCTTACGTATTCCGGTGATGGGGAGACGGCCTATCTCTATGAAGACCAGCAAGGTGGGGCGACTCTCGTGACAGATGCAGATGTTGAGCGAGCAGGTTGGTTCTCCCTCCTCATGCGAGGCATCGGTGGTTTTTTCTCCAACGTTTGGAGTGCAGCGGCTGATACCGTTCGCGGTTGGTTCTCATAATAGGTCAAAGGTGTCATACGCCTTTGCGGAAAGTTCGTTTCGTGCTACAATAATTACTGAAATTTATGATAATCTTATGGATGACTTGAGATACTATGTGAATGAGTAGTGAAGAGCATCGGTATAGGAGGAATGGATGATGGTGGATACAGGTACGGATCGCGTCAAACGTGGAATGGCAGAAATGCAAAAAGGCGGCGTCATCATGGACGTTGTGAACGCAGAACAAGCGAAAATTGCTGAAGAAGCAGGTGCTGTAGCAGTTATGGCACTTGAGAGAGTTCCTGCAGACATTCGTGCAGCCGGTGGTGTTGCGCGTATGGCAGACCCAACAATTGTTGAAGAAGTGATGAATGCTGTCTCAATTCCAGTCATGGCAAAATGCCGAATCGGTCATATTGTTGAAGCACGTGTTCTTGAAGCGTTAGGTGTTGACTACATTGATGAGAGTGAAGTTTTAACACCAGCGGATGAAGTATACCATTTAAACAAGCGTGACTTTACCGTGCCGTTTGTTTGCGGTGCACGTGATTTAGGCGAAGCCGCTCGTCGAATCGGTGAGGGAGCCTCCATGATTCGGACAAAAGGCGAGCCTGGAACAGGAAATATAGTCGAAGCTGTACGTCATATGCGCATGATGCAAGCACAAATTCGTAAGGTCTCTAACATGTCAACAGATGAGCTCATGACAGAGGCAAAAAACATCGGAGCTCCTTATGAGCTATTATTAAGTATTAAAGAAACAGGCAAGCTCCCAGTCGTTAACTTTGCAGCCGGCGGCGTGGCAACACCTGCAGACGCAGCATTAATGATGCAACTAGGTGCAGACGGAGTATTTGTCGGTTCTGGTATCTTCAAATCAGAAACACCAGAGAAATTTGCTCGCGCGATCGTTGAAGCGACTACACATTATGAAGATTATGATCTCATTGCGAAATTATCCAAAGGTCTTGGAACAGCAATGAAAGGGATTGAGATTTCTACATTGGATGCTTCTGAACGTATGCAAGAGCGTGGCTGGTAGAAAGGAAGCTAGGAAGCCAATGGTGAAAATCGGTGTATTGGCACTTCAGGGAGCCGTTAGGGAGCATGTCCGCTGCCTCGAAGCTCCTGGGGTGGAAGTGAGCATTGTCAAGAAAGTAGAGCAGCTTGAGGAGTTGGACGGTCTTGTCTTCCCTGGTGGGGAAAGCACGACGATGCGCCGCCTCATCGATAAATATGGCTTTTTTGAACCTTTGAAGGCATTCGCTGCACAGGGCAAGCCGGTATTTGGTACGTGTGCTGGGTTGATTTTAATGGCGGCACGTATTGATGGAGAGGATCATGGGCATCTTGAATTAATGGATATGACAGTGCAACGGAACGCTTTTGGTCGTCAGCGCGAAAGCTTCGAAACAGACTTGATTGTGGAAGGCGTTGGCGATGACGTACGTGCGGTTTTTATCCGTGCCCCTTTAATTCAGGAAGTGGGTCAAAATGTGGACGTGCTGTCCAAGTTTGGCGATGAAATTGTTGTCGCTAGACAAGGTCATTTGCTCGGTTGTTCATTCCATCCTGAACTGACGGATGATCGGAGATTTCATCAATACTTCGTCCAAATGGTAAAAGAAGCAAAAACCATTGCTCAATCATAAACAATGCGTTGAGAGGAACTAGTAATAGGAATACTTCTGTTCAGAGAGCTAGTGGACGGTGCGAACTAGCCAGAGGTGCCTATGAATCCATCCTTGAGTGGAATGCTGAACATAAGTAGGCGTTTCCGGTTCTGGCCGTTATCCAGATGAGTGGTCAGCGGTATAGCTGGCAACAAGGGTGGCAACGCGGGTGCTCTCGTCCCTTTTCTTTAGGGATGAGAGCTTTTTTGTATATAAACATTGATTCGATACCAAAGGAGGCGTTTTATATGTTGGATATTAAACGGTTGCGAAAAGACTTTGCAGGAATTAAGGAAAAGTTGCAAACACGTGGTGAGGACATTTCAGGCCTCGAAAAGTTTGGTAGCCTAGATGAAAAAAGGCGGCAAGTGATTGTAAAGGTAGAAGAATTAAAAAGCCGTCGTAACCAAGTATCACAAGAGGTCGCTCAGCTTAAACGGGAAAAGAAAGACGCAGATCATCTCATTAAAGAAATGCGTGACGTTTCTGATGAGATTAAAGGGTTAGATGAAACATTGCGTCAACTTGATGAAGAGCTTGATCAACTATTGCTTGCGATTCCAAATGTCCCCCACGAAAGCACTCCTGTTGGTGAAACGGAAGATGACAACGTCGAAGTGCGTAAATGGGGGGAAGTGCCGAACTTTCCTTTTGAACCGAAAGCCCATTGGGATCTAGCCACAGCATTAGGTATTGTTGATTTTGAGCGTGCCGCGAAAGTCACAGGAAGCCGTTTTGCCTTCTATAAAGGGGCAGGAGCGCGGTTAGAGCGTGCGCTTATTAACTTTATGATGGATCTCCATCACGACAAGCACGGCTATGAGGAGGTTCTTCCGCCATACCTCGTCAATCGTACGAGCATGACTGGAACGGGACAATTACCGAAGTTTGAAGAGGACGCCTTTAAAATTCGCGAGGAGGATTATTTCCTCATTCCGACAGCAGAAGTCCCAGTGACCAACTTGCATCGAGACGAAATTTTATCTGCGGATCAGCTACCGATCGCTTACACGGCATACAGCATGAATTTCCGTTCTGAAGCAGGCTCTGCTGGGCGCGATACCCGTGGACTGATCAGGCAGCACCAATTTAATAAAGTCGAACTCGTTCGATTTGTAGCACCTGAAGATTCTTATGGTGAACTTGAAAAGCTCACAGGCCATGCCGAAAAGGTGTTGCAGCTTCTGAAGCTTCCATATCGGGTGATGAGCATGTGTACGGCTGATCTCGGCTTTACAGCAGCGAAAAAGTATGACTTAGAAGTATGGATTCCGAGCGCAAACACGTATCGGGAAATTTCTTCTTGCAGTAACTTTGAAGACTTTCAAGCGCGCAGAGCCAACATTAAATTCCGTCGAGAGGCGAAAGGCAAAGCTGAGTTCGTTCACACATTAAACGGTTCTGGCCTTGCTGTTGGCCGTACGGTGGCAGCGATTTTGGAAAACTATCAACAGGAAGACGGAACAATTGTCATTCCAGAAGTGCTTCGCCCGTATATGGGTGGGATGGAAAAGTTTGAGGCGTAGTTACAAAGGGGGCTGTCGCAAAAGCACCTTAAAACATAAAGTCGGGAGAACCGCATCAAACGGTTCTCCCGATTTTTGTGTGGTTCTCTGGAATGAGATCCGAAGCACGAGTTGATTCATGGTATACTGCAGATAAGTAGCCGTTTGGTTACGCAAAAAAATCGCATGCAAACAAAGTGGGCGTGAGTCGATGTTGCACTTGTGCCTGTGGTGAAAGCGTCCGCCAAGTCGCCATTTCGAACGAATAAGCAAAGGAGCTGTCTCAAAAAGGGCGTTTCAACAAGAGTGAACGCCCTCTATTTTTGATTATAAAGTGAAAATGAAATTTCATTCAGAGGAGGTTCTTCCCTTTCCTCGTCGAATGGTGTGAGTCCCAATAGGATAAGGTTGACTCCATCCTCCAAGTGGGGGCTTTCGTTAGTTACATAGATCAACACCCAATTTTTCAAAGTAATGCAAAGCTAATGAGAAACGCGCTGTCTTTAGTGGATTGACGATTTGACTGACGTATAGATCACCAGCACCGCTCAAAAGCATGCCTGCTTCTTCTATCGACAGTGCTGTGCGATTCGCTAAAAAGGTAGCCATGTTTTTTGTCGCTTGAACAGCGGCTGCATCTAACGTTTCCGCAGAGGCTATGGTCATAAAATGGGTATCTGTTTTAAGCGCAGGAAGGGGGAACATTCGCTCTTTCTTGACATTTACTTTTAACGTAACGGTGCCAGCAATTTCAACACCACAGATAAGGATTTCCCCATCTCCCATTGCGGCATGTAAATCTCCGAGGGCGAGTAATGCTCCATCCACCTCCACTGGAAGATAGACCGTTGTTCCTGGCTTAATATCTTTCGTGTCTAGGTTGCCGCCGTGTGGTCCTGGGGTACCGTTATTGATCGGTTCTCCTGGCGGTGCCGTTCCGATCACTCCGATCATCGGTTGAAGAGGGAGGCGGAGACCCGTGGAATAAACGACGTCATCCCCTTCGATAGGAAAGAGCTTTGTTGTTGGTGAGTTTAAGGACTCGCCAAGTGCTCCTAGTCCAGGAGCAGCAGTCATGACACCTTGTTTGCCTACCTTGATGTCGAGTATCTCGATTTCAAGCATATCCCCTCGTCTGGCTCCTTCGACGTAGAGAGGGCCGGTAGCGGGGTTTACTCGGTTAAAGTCAATGGACGTGAGCGCTTGCTCTTCATTCGTTATTTGATCGCTGAAACAATCCTTCGTTTCAAAAATGACCGTATCCCCTGATTGACAAGAAGCGATAGGGACATTTTCCTTATCCATAAAAAAGATGGTGTTCTCATTCGATAGTCGAATCATAGCTTAGCCTCCTTATGCCTTTCAGCTTTACTTTACCATAAAAGGGAATAAAAAATCCTCAAAGCACGATTGGCTTTGAGGAAAGGTGAGGGATTATTGCCCAACCACTTGGATTCGTCCTTCCACAGGAGGGATTGGCTGACCAGAAGCAATGTAACGACTAGCCGCCTCGCTAAGCAATTCACCCGTGTCGATAACGAGGGTTCCATCGGCCAACCAAGAGTAACCATCACCGCCAGCTGCTAAAAAGTCATTAGTGGCAACTGTATACGTTTTATTTTTATCCAAAGGTTCACCGTTAACCGTAAGATCGATAATACGTTCTCCTGGTGCTTTCGTTTGATCATACGTCATCTGAACGCCAGATACTTGAAGAAAGCCTCCGTTTTCAGCTGGAGCTAAACGAACCGAATGCTCGAGTGATTGAAATAATTGCTCCCCTGTGATTTCAAGGGCTATCACCGTATTCGTAAATGGGAATGCAGCGATTACGTCTCCTTTTGTCACGTCGCCTGCTTCGATGTTTGCACGGATGCCTCCACCATTCGTAAAGGCAATGTCAGCGCCTGTCATGTCTCGCATGGCGTCGGTAATAAGGTTCCCAAGGTTGGATTCTTGGGTGCGAACAATCTCGCGCGCACCAACGAGTCGTTCGGGTACCGTGCCAATCACTTCCGCAAGAGCGTCCTCTACTTCTTTTTTATACGTATCGAGTAAATTCTCAACCTCAGGATCAGCCGTTAAACCTGGGTAATCTCTAATAAGCTGGCCGTAAGCAGAGGCGAATTCCCCTTGATGGAATAAGACATAGGTTACGCCTACAGCTTTTCCGTGCTCATACGCTTGCGTAATATACGTATCGTTTACTTTCACTGGTGACTCTAGCGTCGTATGGCTGTGCCCTCCTAAAATTAAATCGATCCCTTCCACTTGTTCAGCGATCTGACGGTCGACACCATAGCCAATGTGGGTGAGAAGAAACACATGATCGACGGTCGGTGCAATTTGATTGACGAGCGATTGGGCAGCCTCCACCTCATCGGTAAACGTTAAGCCTTTAATGTTATCGGGATGTGTCTTGACTGGAGTGTCAGAAGCTGTTAAGCCGATCAACGCCACCTTTTGATTGTGAATCTGAACGATCTGATGGGTGGAGAATAGGGTGTCCCCTGTTTCAGTCTTAAGGACGTTACCACTTAGGAGTGGGAATGCTAAAGTCTCCTCAGCTATTTGAACAAGCCGCTCATAGCCAAAGTTAAAATCGTGATTCCCTGCCACCATCGCATCATAGCCCATAAGGTTCATCGCTTCGGCGGCAGCTTCCCCTTCGTTGAAGTTCACATAGTTTGTGCCGTGGAACGTATCCCCAAGGTCAAGCAGCAAGCTTTCTGAGTTTGATTCACGCACGGAATTGGCGATGGAGGCGATTTTTGCTAATCCCATTTCACCATTGCTTTCATTGGGAAGAATTCGGCCGTGAAGATCGTTCGTGTGTACAATGGAGAGGCGCTCAAAGTTTTCATCTAGCCTCTCAAACATGTCGGTAAGCTCTGTTCGAGTCAATTTCGTTTTTGGCCGAAGCTTGTTGTTTTTTTCGAGCACAACAAGGCCATATTCAAGAGCAGCCGCTACCTCTGCTGGATAGGTGATTTGCCGCTGATCACGAACTTTTTTTAGCACATCTAAGTTAGAGGGTTCAAGCTGTAATGCCCGAATCAGTAAAACATATGCTTCCTCTTTACTAATCGGCCGTGTGGCGCCAAACTCTGCTCCTAACGTGTTGTCAAGAATATCCATCCGAATAGCTGCTTCTATGTAAGGAATGGCTTCTTTGGAGACATCGGAAAATGGCACATCGGCCCCTTCGTACATAGCAACCTCAAGTTCTAATTCATCAAGAAGGGTGATGAGATACTCCTCTTTTGTCACATGAGGTTTTCCCTTAGCTTCAGCAAAAGGCGTTTGAAAGCATGTAAGGACAAGAAAAAATGAGATAAGTGAGAGTATTGCTTTTTTCATAAAAATTCATCCTTTCATTAAAATGGTGATCTTTTTCTAGTGTACCAGAAGATAGCCGATTTCCAACGATGTGTAACAATAAATTAATTTATTGAATCAATTTCATAATTGCTTAATTTATAAATTTTGAGACGGGCAGAATTTATAAAATTTCATTTTTAAAAATTTAAGCAGCTTGTTGTTGCTGATGGCTAGTACGAATACGATCAACAGCGAG
>NZ_SNUY01000093.1 GCF_004376175.1 Halalkalibacterium halodurans
ATAATTAATTTCCAGTTTTAAAAAATGAACATTAAAAAATCCCACCTAAAATAGGAGGGATGAAATAAATTGGTTTGAGGAAAATCCTTGAACCACAAAGCTCGGCGAATGCCGAGAGTCTATAAAAATAGAAAGGAGGAATCGTGTGAAGCGAGTAAAGGGAGTGATGCTCATCATTCTGTCCCTTATAGCCCTTACTGGGTGTTGGGACTACCGGGAATTAAACGAACTCGCATTTGTCCTTGCAATGGGGGTAGATAAAATACCGGATACAGGTGAATATCGTTTTTCGTTTCAACTGGTAAACGCCCAAGAAATTGCCGGTGAGGCGGGAAAGAAAGCGCCCGTTGTTATATACAGCGGAAAGGGAGACACGTTATTTGAGGCCGTCCGGGAAGCGTCAGAAAAGTCACCGCGGCGAATTAATTTTGAACATGTCCGTGATTTTATCATTGGTGAGGAATTAGCGAAGGAAGGGATTGAAGACGTATTTGAATTAATTGAACGGGATGCTGAACCGAGAATGACGACCCGGGTTTTTATCGCGAGAGGCATTGACGCAGAGACGATGTTGAAGACACGGACAACAGTCGAAATGATCCCGGCAAACTCGATCCTCGGAAAGTTAAAAATCTCATCACATGTGCTAGGTGAAGCCTATGAGGTTCAGATCGATGATGTCATTCGCGGGCTGCTAGTCAAAGGCGGCGGTCCTGTCATAAGCGGGATTGACCATCTAGGCGATCCAGAAACAGGCCAGAAACGAATCAATGTGGACAATTCCGATCCGCCAGCACAGATGCATGTGAGTGGGATGGCTCTTTTCAAAGACGCCAAATTAGTCGGGTGGGTCAACAATGAGGAAGCCAAAGGGCTTTCTTGGATTAACCATGAAATGCAAAGTACAATTATAAACCTAGACTGCGGAAAAAAGAAAGATGCGATCGCAATTGAACTTCTTCGTACCCGTACGAAAAAGGTAGGAGAGATACGCAATGGTCAACCAGTCGTCAAAGTGACCATTGAGCAGATCGGTGTTGTGGGTGAAGCATTGTGCCCGATCGACCTAAGCAAATCGGAAGAAATTCGTAAGTTAGAACGCCAATTGGAAGAAGAAACGAGCAATCACGTAAAAGTGATGGTTGACAAAGCGAAGGAGCTTGAGACCGATGTCCTTGGCTTTGGTGAAGCGATTCTTCGCGCAGACCCTAAGACATGGCAACAAATGGAGAAAGAGTGGGATAAAATTTTCCCTACGATTGAAGTAGAAGTGAATGTAGAATCGGCCCTTAGACGAACAGGACAAGTGTCAAAGCCTTATTTATTAGAAATGGAATAGGTGACAAGGAAGGGTGGTGGGGTAAAGTGGAAAATGCAAAAATTAGTCCAGGCCAATTGTTTGCCTTGCTCGTCCTCTTTAATTTAGGAACCGCAATTCTTCGTGTTCTCGCCATTGATGCCGAAAAAGATGCGTGGCTTGCGATCCTATTAGGAGCGATTGGAGGACTTTTCCTTTTTTACATCTATGTTTCCCTTTATCGCCAGTACCCTAACCTGCCGCTAACCGGGTATATGAGGGCGATTCTTGGGAAATGGATCGGTTGGCCGCTCGGTTTAATTTACGTTCTATTTTTTATTCATGGAGCGGCCCGCGACTTGCGAGAAGGAGGAGATTTGCTAGCGGCATCAGTACTAGATCAAACACCGCTTATTGTCCTTAATATCGTAATGATCTTTTCGATTGCGTATGTCTTGAATAAAGGGTTTGAAGTATTAGCTAGAACGGCACAAATCTTCTTTTCGATTTTTCTCATTTTCGCAGCGATTAGTGGACTCCTCTTATATTTTTCAGGAGTCATTGATATCAACCGCTTGCTCCCAGTCTTGGCGAAAGGGTGGGGGCCTGTGAATGAGACGACGTTAAAGCAGACGTTTCAGTTTCCCCACGAGGAAGTTATTTGTTTTGCCATGGTGCTCCCTTATTTAGCCAATAGGAAGAAAGGTATACGGGCTGGTTATTTGGCCGTCATTGTCAGTGTGCTGATTCTTGCTTACTCGACAGCGATGAATGTGGCAGTGCTCGGTGTGGATATTTCCGCACGGGCCGTGTTCCCTTTATTGCATACGATCAGCTTGATTAACATTGGAGAATTCATCCAACGGCTCGATGTATTTGTCGTGTTAACACTCATCCTTGGTGATTTTTATAAAACGGCCATTTTCTATTATGCCGTTGTCATTGCTGCTGCCGACGTTTTTCAAATTCAAGATCATAAAAAGCTTGTCAACTATGTTGGGCTCATCATTTTGTTTATTTCAATGATGCTGACAGGTAACTTTGCCGAGCAAATTGAAGAAGGGAACGTTTTGTTGGACACCTTCTTTTTAGCATTCGGTGGAATTATTCCTTTTATTTTGTATGTGGTGGCTAAGCTACGGAAAACTTTTAGTTCTGCACGTACATAAACTAAGAAAGCGATAAGACGGAAAGGTGGTGAGAACGGTGGGAGATATCAAAATAAGCCCAGGCCAACTATTTGCTTTAATTTTCTTGTTCAATATGGGTACAGCGTTAGTTGTCAGTTTAGGGATTATGGCAGAGAAGGACGCGTGGCTCGCGACTTTATTTGGAACGGTCACTGGTCTCCTTTTGTTTTTCGTTTACGTTGCCCTTTACCGACAGTACACGAATCTCCCCCTTTCCGGCTACATTATCGAGATTTTAGGTAAGCCGATTGGCTGGCCGTTAGCCTTACTTTATGCAATTTTTTTCATTTATGGGGCGGTGCGAGATGTCAGGGATGGTGGTGTGCTCCTCGTTATCTCGGTATTGGATCAAACACCGCTGATTGTCATCAATGCCGTTATGACATTGTCTGTTGCGTACGTTTTAAATAAAGGGATTGAAGTGCTAGGAAGAACAGCTCTTATCTTTTTAGGTATTTTGGTTCTTAGTGGTGTGGCAAGTAACCTGCTATTGTTCGTTTCTGGAGTGGTTGACTTTACCCGTCTATTACCTGTGTTGGAGAGAGGCTGGGGGCCAGTGTTAGAAACGACACTCACCCATACGTATGAATTTCCGTTCAACGAAGTCATTTGTTTTACGATGGTCTTGCCATTGTTAAGCGAGATGAAACGGGGGATTCGATACGGTGTCATCGCGACACTCTTGAGCGGATTTGTTCTTAGCTTAACGACAGCGATGAATATTGCTGCACTTGGAATCGGTATTGCAGGCAGGGCAACGTTCCCTTTACTGCACACGATCAGTCTGGTGAATATCGGAGAGTTCATTCAGCGGTTGGATTTACTAGTCGTCCTCTCACTAATTATTGGAGACTTTTTTAAAATTGCCCTGTTTTACTATGCAGGGGTAAAGACGGCGGCGGATCTGTTTCAAATAAGTGACCACCGTAAGCTGATTTATCCTGTGGGGTTGATTATTCTGTTCGTCTCGATGATGATTGCGGGGAATTTTGCAGAACATATAGAAGAAGGGAACTTCGCACTGATTTCTGTTTTTCTTATCTTTGGCTCAGGCCTTCCGATCCTTATGTTGATCGTAAGCACGGTAAAGGGGAAATTTAGATCCAATTCCTCCTAGCGAAAAGGCATTTTATCGCCACTTTTGAGCAAAATGAATCACGACTGGCTTTAAAAATACGTAAAGGGTAATAAGGATCACAATGACAACTTCTTCGACCATTAAAGCCCTGAACGTCATAATAATATTGCGAAACGAAACCGATAAAGGGATCGATACGAGCAGGTCCATGGTGATCACCATGAGGACACTAAGGAAAAAAGCAGTAAAAAAAGAAAAAATATGCGCATATTCAAAACCATCCCAATCACTGTCAAAGCTTCTTTCCTTAGTATGATTCTTTTCTGATGATCTCATTACAGGTGAGATGACTAGAGGGGAAAATCAAGTGAATGCTGAGCATTTTCGCTGTTACCCAGTGAGAGATATGCTAAGATTATGCCATGTGATAAGAAAGTAGGTGCGACTATGCAAATTGACATATGGTCAGATTTTGTTTGTCCGTTTTGCTATATTGGCAAGCGTCGGTTGGAACAAGCGATTGGGCAACTCGCAGACAGTGAGCAACAAACGATTGATGTTGTGTTCCGCAGCTTTGAACTTGATCCGAATGCTCCGCGAGAGAATCAAGTAACTGTATATGAGAGCTTGGCAAGGAAATATGGCATGTCCATTGAAAAAGCGAAGGAGATGACAGAACAAGTCAAGATACAAGCAGCAACCGTGGACTTGGCGTTTCAATTTGAACAAGCGAAAGAAACAAATACGTTCGATGCTCACCGGCTTGCTAAATTTGCAGATACCAAAGGTAAAGGAAAGGCGATGACGGAGCGATTGTTAAGTGCTTATTTTTGCGAATCACTCCCGATTGATAACCACGAAACGCTTGTGAAGTTAGCAGGTGAAGTGGGTCTTAACACGAGTGAGACACATGCTGTGTTAAAAAGTGAAGCCTTTTCCGATCAAGTACGTAGCGAGGAAGCAAAGGCCCAATCTTTGCAAGTCCGCGGCGTTCCATATTTTGTCATCAACCAAAAATACTCATTGTCGGGTGCCCAACCGACAGATGTATTTTCTCGTGCCCTGAAGCAAGTGCTAGACGAAGAAAAGCAGGAGTTGAAACCACTAGCAAATGAAGGGAAACAAGGGGCTGCATGTAGTGATGGCAGCTGTGAGATCCCTAATGAATCGTAAATGATTGTGACAGAAGATTGAAAGATGAAAAGGTTCTTCTAAATACTAGACTTCGTTCATAGATTTAGGACAAGTCTAGTTTTTGGAGGGGCCTATGTTTTTTGTTACGAGTTATTCCATCAGTGTTAAACGCTTAGTCACATGCATCGTTGCAACGATGGCACTCATGATGGTCCTTGTCTCCTTCCTCGTATCGAACACTTATTTTCATTCGCAGAAAGTTCATAGAGGAATGGAGCTTGTTACAAGTGAAATGCTCCTGTCGATGATGGGAACAGAAAATCCGTATTTTACAACGGCTTTGCCGGAAGGGTATGAACCCCCTTCTATGGCAACGATCTCGTTTGAAATGGCGACAAGCATTGAAATGGGGGACATTCGTTCACTGCTCGGACGAGAGTTGCCAGGTTTAGCTCTTTTTGATACACGAATCATCGTTGCAGGGGAAGGGACAAATCTTTCGAACATGCCTTTCGAATCACCGCCACCGATGGAAGTGTTGTTGGAAGAACGAGAAGCGGTCATGGAGTCTTCAGATGAAGAAGAAGCTGATACTGAATCTACACCAGATACAGAGCGGCAAACGGACAGCACACGTGTGTTTATCCATCATACCCATAGCTGGGAATCGTTTTTGCCTCATTTGCCAGGTGTGGAAAACCCAAATCAAGCGACGCACAATGAGATGAATATTATTAAGGTAGGTGAACGCTTAGGGGATGCTCTTGAAAAACACGGAATTCAGGCGGCTGTTGACAAAACCGATATGACCGCATTGCTTCATGAGCGCAATGTTCGTCCGAGTCGGGCGTATGAAGTATCACGAGAAATTGTTCAAGAAGCGATTGAGGAACACGACGATCTTTCGTTTATATTTGACCTTCACAGAGACTCAGTGCGAAGGGATGGCACGACGGTTACCATTAACGGGAAAGAATATGCGCAAGTGTTGTTTGTCATCGGCGAATCCCATCCTGACTATGAGAAAAATTTAGAGCTTGCGACAAAACTGCATGAAAAAGTGGAAGAAAAATATCCAGGACTCAGTCGCGGTGTGTTTGGTCGGGATCGCTCAAGCGGAAATGGCGTCTACAATCAAGATCTCTCTGACCAATCGATCTTAATTGAATTTGGCGGTGTCGATAACCATATTGACGAGCTAAATCGTAGCGCCGACGCATTTGCCGAAGTGTTTGCTGATTATTTTTGGACATTGGAAGATGGATAAAAAGATGTAAAGAGTCTTGGACAAAAGGATTTTAGTCAAAGTATAATCCGAACTATGATTCAAAGCCTTAGGTAGAAAATGTAAGTAGAGAGAATGATCTCAAACGACAAAACTATTATTTACACTTTAATTAGCTATTAAAGTTTAAGGTTGCTGATTGAAGAGAAGGTAACTGACAATAAAGCCATTTTTAATGATGGAACGAAGGTGGAAGCCAACGTTAATAAGTTCACGGCCATAAACGCCGATCAAACAACAGACGATCCTCAGACAGAAAAAAGGTTCAGATCATTTTATTTTGATGATCCGAACCTTTTTCTTACGTTTGGCTAGTTATGTCCCGAGCTCCACTCAAAAAATCATTTTTTGAACATTCGTCATGGACGTAGTCTAACCCCTTTAGACGCCTAGGTGGACAACCACCTGTTTCACATCAAGGATAGGGTGGAGGATGACAGAGCCATCGCTAATTTCAAAGTCAGCTCCCTCAACGCTAGACACCTCTGTGACATCGTGTAAATGTACGGTCCAAGGCTTGCTTCCATCAGATATATCAAATGTGACTGTAGTGGTGGAGCGAGTCGCAGATAAAGTGAGTGCTTCCTCTCCCTCTACTGTATAGATGGAAGTTGTCGCGTAATTTTCAAGGGCAAACACGTGGAATGCCACATTGTCTGTATAGTCATAGTCTGGACGGTCATCCACCGAGCCGATCGGGACGATCGAATTTGGGCGAACGAGTAAAGGGATGCTCAGATGGTCGTGATGTTCTTTCTTCCAGCTACCACCTTCCACGGCTTTTCCTGTTAAGAGATTTGTCCAACGACCATCAGGAACGTAGTAATGAGCGAGCCCTTCTTCATTGAAGATCGGAGCCACAAGCAACTGACCCCCGAGCATGTATTGGCGATCTAAAAACGCACACGTCGGATCGTCTTGGAATTCTAACACCATCGCACGCATGAGTGGGAGCCCGGTCGTTCTTGCTTCACATGCTTTCGCATAAAGGTATGGCATGAGGCGACATTTCCATTTTGTAAACTGACGAGGAACATCGGTGGCTTCCTCATCATAAACCCACGGGACTCGATACGATTTATTTCCATGCAGACGACTATGGCTCGATAATAAACCAAAGGCGGTCCAGCGCTTATAAAGGTCAGCAGTGGATTGGCTTTCAAAGCCGCCAATGTCGTGACTCCAGTAGCCAAAACCAGACATACCGAGAGATAATCCCCCTCGTAAGCTTTCCGCCATAGACGAGTAAGTTGCGGCACAATCTCCACCCCAGTGAACAGGGAATTGTTGACTGCCAGCCGTGGCCGATCGAGCAAATAAGACGGCTTCATGATTACCCTTTACTTGTTTCAAGACGTCAAACACCGTTTGATTATAGAGGAACGTGTAGTAATTATGCATTTTTTCTGGGTCAGAGCCATCGTGATACACGACATCGGTCGGTATCCGTTCACCGAAATCGGTTTTAAAACAATCAACGCCCATTTCTAGAAGCCTGCGAAGGTGGTCCTGATACCAAATCCGAGCGTCAGGGTTCGTAAAGTCAACCACGCCCATCCCTGGTTGCCATAAATCCCATTGCCATACATCACCGTTTTCTTTTTTCAGTAAGTATCCATTTGCAGCCGCTTCTTGAAACAGCGGAGAGCGTTGCGCAATATAAGGGTTGATCCAGACAGATAGCTTCAAGCCTTTTTCTTTTAAGCGCTGT
This sequence comes from Halalkalibacterium halodurans, assembly GCF_004376175.1. Lineage (GTDB taxonomy): Bacteria > Bacillota > Bacilli > Bacillales > Bacillaceae_D > Halalkalibacterium > Halalkalibacterium halodurans. Next base: position 7,696 of record NZ_SNUY01000093.1, read on the forward strand.
AGCATTTTTTCTGGCTCTGGAAATACCCGCCGATCCCATTCAAAATTACACCATTCAAATTCCTTCATCCAGAAGCAATCAAAATGAAACACGTGAACAGGCAAGTCGCGTTCATTCATCCCATCAATAAATTGGGTGACAGTCGCTTCATCATAGTTCGTTGTAAACGATGTGGACAGCCAAAGACCGAACGACCAGGCCGGCGGCAATGCTGGTTTTCCCGTTAAATCGGTGTAGCTTTCAATGACTTTCTTCATCGACGGCCCAGCCATCACATAGTAATCAAGGCGATGACCTTCGACGCTAAACTGAGACTTCGACACACTTTCAGATCCTACTTCGAACGACACCCACTCCGGATGGTTCACGAACACGCCGTACCCTTTGTTAGAAAGATAAAAGGGAACATTTTTATACGATTGCTCCGTGTTCGTACCGCCATCTTTATTCCAAATGTCGACGACTTGACCGTTTCGAATCAAAGGTGTAAACCGTTCGCCTAAAGCATAAATCATTTCATCTGGCTGGAGACTAAGCTGCTCACGCATATAAGCCTTTCCGTCCTGAGCGAGAATGTGGGCGATGCTTTTTGAACCACTCGATGTGATCGCTTTTCCTTGATAGGAAAAGGTAATGAGCCAATCACCTTCTTTATGGACGGTGACGGATAGGTCGCCACTTGTGAGGATTGCCGTCGTCTCCGTTTCTGTAAAACTTGCTTGATGCTTGTGATCATGTTTGGTAGTAAAAACCGGACCTCGTTTTCTCCCTCCTTTATGATGATCGATTTGCACGCGGATCATCTCTCGCCTAGGGGCGGAAAAAGTGATCTCCAGTAACGGGGTATCAAGCTGTCCATACCGATCCACAATCGGTTTCGGCGAGGCTAGAACCGTCATGGATGCTTCCCCTTGTATGATCTCATGAACTTGAACCGCTCCTATAATTGTATACTCTTGTCGTGTCAGCCACTGACCATCTGAAAATTTCATCCTTTGTTCCCTACCTTTCGAGTTCGTTTTTGTGTATAGAGAAGCTTCTGATCACATCATACTGATCTTTTTAGTAAGAATCTTAAATTTTTCTGCCCTTTTATATAACAATTCTGATAGATTATTAATAAGGAGCATTCCTGTAATGAAAGAATTTGAGGTTTGAAACAGAAAGAGCCCTCCTGTACGATACGAGGTATCAGTAGCTACTGATCCTTAATTAGATAGAGTCTCGGAATAAATAACAATTTTCCGGGTGAAATGAACCAAAATTACTGGAAATTGGATTGGAATGGCCTGCACACTCATTATTTTCATTGTATTTTCAAAAATGTGCATGACAAAGAAACCTATTGCCATTATTTTTTTAAAAATTGACTAGGCGGCTTTAGGAAAGATGATTTCTTCAATATTTAACTGCTCTTTCTGACTGCTGTACCAAGCATCGATGTGCTGACACATCATTATGGCGTATAGGCGAATGTACCACATTTTTGTTGACCGGTGGCGTCCAGATTCCAAGTGATAATCTATTTTTTCTCTTTTATTAGAACGTTCAACAGAGGTTCTTCGTTTGTATATAAGTTTCCACTTTTCAGAGGACCTTGGTGTTTTGGTAAATAATCGTAGATTATCCTCTCTGAATGTATGGAATGTCCGACCATATTTTGCTTTTGAACACGGTGATGAGCATGTATTTTTGGTACCGCAAGCAAGTGGACAACGCCATTTTTGCCGATTTTGAGATTTGTCAAACCCGTTGGGCTTCATCTCCTTCCCAATCGGACAGATTGGAACACCTGTTGGAGATATTTGAATATCACTTTCTGTACTAAAGTTCTTCTTTGTTCGAACATTTAAATCGATGAAGGGTTCCACATTTTGATGTTCAAGTAGCTCATAAATGGCCTCAGCATCGTGCGCTGCATCAAGAAGAATTTTATCAATCGTGCCCAAGGTGTACCGTTGCGAAAATTCAATTGAACTAACCACTAGGCTGACTGAATCATGCCGGGAAGCAGGATGCAGCCGTGGATATAGCGGTAAGTCGTATTGGCTATCGCTAGTGGATATCATGTAGAGATGATATCCGTTGAAGTACTTTTCCTTAGAACTATCCCAGCCTGAGTCGATGTCGGGTTGTGAATACTGGCGTGGGTGAGTACAGTTCGTTAGTCCTTGGGCACTACAATTACAGGTTGATTTACTTCTCGGGTACCTAGCTGTTTCAATTGGTGTCCCATCTCCAACTACACCTAGAGCTTCGGGATCCCCAAGAAGACCAAGTTTCGTAGAAACCGCTAAAAATTGGGATTGAAAAAACTCAAATAATCGGTCTCCTGGCAGTTGTTTTTGTTTGGAACCATAACGCATTGCCCGATCAACGAGTTTACGAACAATTCCGGGATTCTTAGGTTCAGCTTTTTCACCCTTTTTAGGCTTCTTTTTCTTTTTTGACTTTTTCTTTTTAGGTTTGACCTTCGGCATAACATTCGGGCTTTCGAAGGCCCATAAACGTTTGAAAAAGTCTTCAAATGTTCCAACACCTGGTGTGTCACCGGGTTCAAAACCGCTAAGAATTGCATACAACGGAACGCGACGAAGTTGATCAACCCAATGAGTAATACCTTTTGTAGGTTGAACAAATAATGAAAGCAGATAAGAACGCATCATAGAAGCAGGGTCACGAGGCTTTGGTCCCTTTTTGGAATAGGAATCACCAAGCCATGTAGTTACCGAAGAGAGATCAGTTATCCAAAGCTTTTTAATTACTGGCCAATCCTTATTAACAAGGGTAAGAATGCCGCCAGAATAATGGGCATTTAACTGATTTAGAACGAA
>NZ_SNUY01000094.1:0-6934 GCF_004376175.1 Halalkalibacterium halodurans
TTTCTGGAATTGGGTGTCTGGTAACCTCAATTATCTACAGAAATCAGGGGGTGGCAATTTTTTTGCTTATAAAGCCCTCTAATATAGGATTTAATAACCTATTTCTATATAAAGTTTTGACAATACGAAAACTAACAAAAGGGTTATTCTATGATTCCCAGAAGAAGGGGAATGACGTTATCCTTGCTTTGGATATTGATCGTCTGCTCGCACCTTACTATGAAGCAGCAAACCTCCCACCGAAGAAACGGAGCTACGGCGGCTGGGAAGAACGGGAGATACGCGGACACTCCCTTGGACACTGGCTTTCGGCAGCTGCAGCAATGTATGAAACGACTGGAGATAAGGCGTTATTGGAGCGGATCGATCGTGCGGTTCAAGAGCTAGCCACTATCCAAGATGATGTGGGCTACGTGGGCGGAGTGAAACGCGCTCATTTTGACGAGATGTTTTCTGGAGAGTTTCAGGTAGGGCATTTTAACATTGCGGGTACATGGGTGCCTTGGTACAACCTTCATAAGCTGTTTGCCGGTCTGATTGATGTGCATCAGCTAACCGGACATTCACTCGCCCTAACAGTTGTAACCAAACTTGCTGACTGGGCAAAAAAAGGTACGGATCAGTTAACCGATGACCAGTTTCAGCGCATGTTGATTTGTGAACATGGTGGAATGAATGAAGCAATGGCCGATTTGTATACCCTTACAGGTCATAAGGATTACTTACAGCTCGCGATTCGCTTTTGCCATTGGGCGTTACTTGAGCCGCTCGCAAACGGTATAGATGAACTTGAAGGAAAGCATGCGAATACGCAAATTCCGAAAGTAATAGGCGCTGCGAAATTGTTCGAGATTACAGGCGATGATACGTACCGAGCGATCGCTGAGTTTTTTTGGCGCCAAGTCACAAACGATCGCTCCTACATCATAGGCGGCAATAGCAACAGTGAGCATTTTGGCCCGGCAAACAAGGAAACGCTAGGTGTGGAAACGGCCGAAACGTGCAATACGTACAATATGTTAAAACTAACGGAGCATCTGTTTCGCTGGAATCGCAGCTCTCAATTAATGGATTACTATGAAAAGGCTCTTTACAATCATATCCTTGCCTCGCAAGATCCTGATACAGGGATGAAAACGTATTTTGTCTCGTTACAACCTGGTCATTTCAAAGTGTACAGTTCGTTAGAAGAATCGTTTTGGTGTTGCTTCGGAACAGGCTTAGAAAACCCAGCTCGGTATACGAGAACGATTTATGATCGGGATGATCGCCATATTTATGTGAATTTGTTTATGGCTTCTGAGATTCATTTAAAAGACTTACAAGTCCAAATTCGTCAGGAAACAAATTTTCCGGAAACGGATCGAACAAAGCTTACGTTTGTGAAAGCAGATGGTGTACCGATAAAGCTCCATATTCGTGTTCCTGAATGGGTTGCAGGCCCTGTTACGGCTCGGATCAATGGAAAGGAAACCTTTTCTGAATCAGGGGCTGACTATTTAACAATCGAAAGAGAATGGCAAAAAGGGGACGAAATCGAAGTTCATTTGCCTATGGAACTCCGAATTTACGAAGCGAAGGATGATCCACATAAGGTTGGAATCATGTACGGGCCTATCGTGTTAGCAGGAACTTTCGGAAAGGATCATTTTCCAGAAACGGATATTGTCCCGAACCATTTAAGTTTACACAATCATCCGCTTATTGATGTTCCTACTCTTGTCGCTACGAAAAAAACGCCAGATCAATGGATTCATCCGGTGGAAGGAAGGCCACTTACGTTTCGCACGGCAGCTATCGGCCAACCAGGGAACGTGCAGATTACATTGATTCCTTTTTATGCTCTCCATCACGAGCGTTATACTGTTTATTGGAACTTGATGAGTGAGGTAGAATATGAAGCCTTTAAAGCGCGAAAAGAAGTAGAGAGTGATCGATTACAGGCACGTACAGTTGATGCGGTCCAGCCAGGTGAGCAACAGCCTGAAGTGGAACATCAATTAAAAGCGAATCATTCGGAAACCGGTTATCTGAATATTATGCAAAAACGGTGGCGTGATAGTCGAGGGGAAGATGGCTTCTTCTCCTATGTGATGAAGGTAAAACCAAATCAACAGATGTCTCTTCTCGTGACGTATTACGGTGGGGATCATGGTCTTTTCGTTGATGGGAAGTGGTGCGATCGCAGCTTTCGCATTCTCATTGACGAAGAAGTGATAAAAGAAGAACAGCTGTTAGGGAAAAATCCAGGCGAGACGCTAGATGTTTACTATCCGATTCCACTTGCGCTAACGGAAGGAAAGGAAGAGGTAGTCGTTACGTTCGCTTCAAAAGAAGGAACGGTGGCGGGTGGTGTTTACGGCGTCCGTATGCTATGTGATTGATGTTTATTAGGGTTTAATATAAGTGAAACAGAGTTGACTCAGTGACGAGTCAGCTCTTTTTGTTAATGTTTATGTTAATTAAGTTGGAAAGGTTAATGAAAATAATCAGCGTAGGTATTGCATAATCATAATGTTTCATATATTCTGATTATATTAAATAAAAACATAAATTAATTGATGTTTTTATGAACCTTTTAGGGAGTGAGGTGGTGTTGATACGCTTAGAAAAGGTTCAGTGATGTTTACTTTTGTAAGGGTTTTCACAAAAGAATAGGAGGTCATTTGTGAATGAAAAGAACAACCATGTATCGCTTGTTTATTGGATTTCTCCTTCTAGCTATCATGATTCCTACAGCGAGCTTAGCTCAATCAGGAGATCAAAAGGAGGCTCCTTCCTTTACGGAGGCGTCTGTTCACGATCCTTCTGTTATTAAAGTAGAGGATACATTTTATGTATTCGGTTCCCATTTGGCTGCAGCTAAAACAGGGGATTTAAGGAACTGGACACAAATCGCAACTCATGTTCATGAAGGTAATCCATTGATTCCGAACGTATTTGAGGAATTAGCCGAAGCGTTTGAATGGGCCAATAGCAATACCCTTTGGGCGGCAGATGTCATTCAATTAGAAGATGGGCGATTTTACATGTACTATAACGCTTGCCAAGGAGATGCGCCAAGGTCAGCACTTGGTGTCGCTGTAGCAGATGATATCGAAGGGCCATACGAAAACTTAGGGGTGTTTTTAAAGTCAGGGATGTGGGGAGAAGAAAGCCCAGATGGCACGATTTATGATGCCAATGTTCATCCGAACGCTATCGATCCCCATGTATTCTTTGATGAAGAAGGAAAGCTCTGGATGGTGTATGGCTCATACTCTGGGGGAATTTTTATTTTAGAGATGGACCCTAATACAGGCTTTCCATTGCCTGGCCAAGGGTATGGCACTCATTTAATGGGAGGAAACCATAGCCGGATCGAAGCGCCCTACATTCACTACGACAAAGAAACTGAGTATTATTACCTGTATGTCACATTCGGTGGGCTTGATTCAACCGGTGGCTATAACATGCGCGTAGCTCGCTCGAAGCAGCCGGATGGACCGTATGTGGATGGGGAAGGACATTTGATGAGCGAAGTAAGAGGAGCTCCGGGCACGCTTTTTGATGATGCCTCGATTGAGCCATATGGTGTGAAACAGATGGGGAACTTCTTATTCAAGCGTGAGTTAGGAGAGCGAGGAACAGGGAGCGGAACAGGATATGTCTCTCCAGGGCATAACTCCGTTTACTACGATGATGAGGTAGACAAGATCTTTTTATTTTTCCATACACGCTTTCCTGAGCGTGGAGAAGTACATGAAATTCGCGTCCATCAAACGTTTATGAATCGGAAAGGTTGGCCGGTTATCGCTCCTTATCGCTATACAGGGGAGTCGCTTGAAAAGGTAAAAGCCAAAGAAGTTATCGGTGACTATCAATGGATCAATCACGGAAAAGAGATTTCAGCTGAGATAAAGGAGTCGGTCACAGTTCGATTAGAGAAAAATCGTAAGGTCTTAGGCGATGTGACTGGGAAGTGGAAAAAAGTCGGGGATTATCATGTGGAGCTACAGATTGACGGAGAGACCTATTATGGTGTATTTCTCCGCCAATGGGATCCGGTAGCTGAACGTGAGGTCATGACATTTACTGCTCTTTCTGAAGAAGGGATTGCTATTTGGGGGAGTCAGTTAGAGGAAAAAACGGATAACGAGATCGTGGATGCGGTGTATGATGATTTAACTTTAGAAGGAACGATAATAAGTGATGTCGAACTGCCAACAAGAGGGATGCGGCAAACGACCATCGCTTGGTCGTCCTCTCATGAGGAGGTCCTTTCATCATCTGGTAAGGTGAATCGTCCTGAAATTGGGGAAGACGATGTGGTCGTGTCACTAACCGCTGCTATATCAAAAGGGAGTGCAGAGCGGATCAAAACGTTTGAGCTCGTTGTGCCTGGGCAAACGGAAGGCGGATTAGTTGCTCACTATCCTCTAAATGGGACGTTAGAAAATGCAGTGGATGATGCTCGATTTGGTTCTGGCACAGTAACGGGAAATCGCATTGACAATCCAGGTGGAACGATTGCGTTTGAACAAGGGATAGACGGGGAGGCAGCTGTTTTTGACGGGACTACGGGCATCCGCCTACCAAATGGTCTCATATCAAGAAATACGTACACCGTCTCATTTTGGCTCAATCCTGAACATCTGACGGAGTTTACGACCGCTTTCTTCGCAGCAAGGTCAGAACATCATTGGCTTAGCTTCGTACCAAGGGGCCACAGTGGGGTGAACCATGATACGATGCTTTGGGCCGGTAGCGCTCAATGGTATGACGCAGGAACGGGAGTAAAGTTACCGGTTGGCGAATGGAGCCATGTTGCTTTCTCGGTAGATAACGGAGAGATCGTCATCTATCTGAACGGCGAGGAACGGTTTAGAGGGGAGAACTTCCCGAATCTCTTTACAACACCAAATGCATACTTCGCTTTGGGGGTTAATCATTGGGACGCGCCTTTTCAAGGAATGATAGATGAGCTGCGCATTTATGATGGAGTAGCTTTAACGAGAGAGGAGATCGTACATCTAGCCAAGCAAAAATAAGAAAGTAGGCTCGCTATGACGAACGTTCGTAGCGGGTCTTTTTACATTCAATTCACTTCAGTAAAGATTAAACGTAGAAGAAAAAACGGATTTTGGCGACAAGCTTTCTAAACATTTAAGAAGAGAATGCGATAGGCTTCTCTCATAAGAATTGGCGATTCTAGAAAAACGAGTTTCTTCAAAGAAAGTTTAAAGTCAAATAAGAGGTTTCGTGATAATCTGCATTTCTTCCTAAAAAGGGTGATTTTTGTTGTAAAATGTTACTGACGCCATATAAAGTCATGCGGAAGACGGGAAACTTTGTCCCGATATTGCTCCCTATTTTGTCCAAATGAAAGGGAAGCTTGGTTGTGCATCGCTTCCCTATTAATTACATATAAACTTGGTATTCTTCGTTCTTTCTCAAATTAAGTCGTATGCCCTCATCACCGATGGTCACATACCACTGTCTATCGAATTCGAGCTGACAAGGAAGGAAGACTCCTTCATCAAAACGCATATAAAATCGGGTTCCCTCATACAGGAAGCGGCCATATTCCCCTTTTACCAAAAGCCAACACTTCATAAGCTTAGAATAGGCGATAAACCGACATTCCCACATCAAGATAGTTCTCCTTCTATCACCTGTTTCACCATATGATCATCGATAATCCTGCGCTTATTCTGTGCCCCGTATAAAAGACTATGGGTACACACTTTGTTAATCAGCCGGGCGGAACCACTAGAAAAATTATAAATACAATCTACTGCCCCATCCGAAAAAATCTCCTGCTTCGCACCGGAATAGGACAGATGGCGCTTCATGTATTCCTTTGTCTCTGAACGGTCGTAATGAACCAGCTTGCACTGTAAGTCAATTCGCTGGCGGATCGCCGAATAAGACTGGAGCTTCAGGCGGTCCCAAAGTTCGTTTTGGCCGACCAGTATAAGGGCCATCGGGCTTTGAGCATCCATTTTAAAATTCAATAAGAACCGAACCTCTTCAAGCATTTCACGGTCCAGTAAATGGGCTTCATCCACTACTACAATCGGCTGAATACCATGGATTCCACGCATCAGTTCAATCTCTTTGTGGAGCTGCCTCTTCGCATCTCCTCGATAAAACTTAGATTCGCAGCCGAGCTGTTCAAGAACGCCTCTGTAAAAGTTCCTGGGCGTCAGCTTCGAATCGGAAATATATAAAAGCGAGAACTTGGAAGGATCCAGCCCATCCATAAACCGACGAATCGTGGTTGTTTTTCCTGTGCCGCAATCCCCTGTAACGACTCCAAATAGCTGGCGTTCCGCAGCGTATTCCAATCTGCCCAGTGTCTCTTCCAGCAGGTAGGAATTATATAGCTCTTCCGTTGGAATAGCCCGGGAAAAGGGTGTATGAGTTAATTCATAAAAAGCTTCAAACATAGCCGTTTTCCTCCTTCCTTACTCTCCGGTAGGAGACGGCAGGGGCTTGAATCTGTTTCCGTTCTTCCAGTTTTTGTTCAGCTCCCTGTAGTAATCGGGAGTGGTCTGTTTCCTGGATCAGAAGGTGATCCGGCAGAACTGGTCTTTTGCCTGCGCGCTCTCCGATCTCCAGTTCTCTTGCTTTCCACGGAGAATGCCCTTCATATTCAATGGTTACTTCTGAAATGTCCGCCAGGTCATAAACCACTTGTACCTTCCTGCCAATAAACAAGAGACCCACTTCGTATTTCTTGCCCATAAAGCTGATACAGCCTGCTTTATCTACTTTTCTTTCTTCGCAATGCAAAAAGGCATTGGCCAGTACATCCACCTCAGGGAAACGAAGCGTTTTGGAATCGGACCGGAACGCAGCTTCAGGACTGGCTGCGTCCAAAGCAGAGTGGGGTTTATTCTGATAACATTCACTCAGCCAGGCCTGGAAGAGATGGTTAAACTGATCCAAT
>NZ_SNUY01000094.1:6944-10326 GCF_004376175.1 Halalkalibacterium halodurans
TTTTCCAACATTGCTTCATCCATAAAGGCCTGAACGTTCCTATTAAACTTTTCCACCTTCCCTTTCGAATCAGGTGAGTACGGCTTTGCGTATAATAAACGGATACCCAGTTTAGAACAGGTTCGCCCCATCCACTTCGTCCGGTACTGTTTTCCGTTATCAAAGTAGACGGCCTCAGGCAGTCCCGCCTTTTGTATCGCTTTACGGAAGCAGTCTTCGACAATGGACTGATCCAGTGTGGGATACCACTCACCATGAAGAACATATCTTGTGGCGTCATCAATAAACAAGACTAGGTATACCTGCTTATTGGTCCCGTTGGGACCAATCGGTAGAAAGGGGCCATACTTGATATCAGACTGCCAAAGGCTGTTCCGGTACCTTCTTTGAAATCTTCTTGCGGCAACTCCACTGCTTGTATACATCCGCATTTGCCGGGAACTGTAGCCCCGTTCAGCCAGTTTTTCCTGGAGCGTACTCCTTTTTAATTCTCCCGGCTCTGCCTTTCCTTCCCACTCAAGAATCTGAATGATCTGGCTGACACTCCGCCCCGGAACCTCCCTCCTCAAAAGGATAGCCTCCTCCAGTAAAGCAGGAGGGATCCCTGTCCTGGCAGGTTTTCTTCCTTTTTCCTTCGGCTTTAAGCCTTCGAACCCTTCGTTACGGTACTGGGAAAGATACCGGCGGATGGTCCTTTCCGAAACACCTGCTCTTTCACAGATATCAGCCTTGATTTTCCTTGCTTTGCCAGCATCCAACCCCTCCGCCAAAAGAGGGGAGATTAACTGCATACGTTCCGCGGCTGTTTCTTCCGCTTTCCGTTGACTTTTCATCTTCTCATGCCTCCCATTCATTGGTATAGCATGAGTTTACTCCAGAGCAGTCCGGCCAGAAATGCGGAACGGGTCTGTGACCCAAAGATTTAAATTTGTCATGGAACGGACAGCTCTCTTCAGCCATCCCTCCTCCATACCTACATATTGTCCCAGGGAGTGAAGTACGGTTTGTGGAGATTCGGACAATTCCTCCACAGGCAGATCAAAACGTATCGCGATAGACCGGAGGCAGCCGATGGCATACGCCACCCACACCTGAAACCAGTTCTTCCATCGAAAGATGGTTGCTTCATCCACCGCTGCCTCTGTACGTGGTGGTGTAGAAACGGTACCTTCTATACTCTCCGCATCATACCTTTTATAAGGCACAAGAATATCAGGGAGTTCATGATGAATCTTATCGCATGCCTCACAATATAGCCTTCGAATCACAAGCCTGGAGCGCTCGCCACTGCTTTTATACCATGCACGTTTCCGGCTTCCTGCCACTGAAAGTGTTCCTCCACAACAAGGGCAGGGGATTCGTTCCGTACTTCTAACAAAAAACGCCAGATTGCTTCTCAACCAAGGAATAATTTGATATAATGACCATAATCTTTTTTGGGGTGGACGTCTCCTGTGAAACTGTTGGCGTAGTTTCACATTTATGGGGGACGTCTTTTCCTTTCTCCAGATTTTATACTTCTGGTCATTATATCGGTCAACCTTCGGCCAGGCATTAGCATCAACTTTCGGAATATTTAGATCAGCTTAAACAGTAAAATGAAAAAAGATGAAGATTTCCCGTAGTTAAAAATCAGTGGAGGGTTCTTTTATCCTTTAACAAATGTTACCTTAGCCGGCATGTGGTGAATGTTACCTGTGTTCATTTCACATTGACTAAGTCTTTCTTATGCTGCTGCGCTTTGAAATGGGGGTCTTAGCGCTAAATATACGGGAAAGATCTCGTTTACGCTCTAAGGAACAAAAAAGTTGCTTAATAGAAAGGGAGATTGACATTGGATCAGATGATCATGGATATATGTGATTTATATGAGCATAAGTTCCCTGTTCAGATTACGTATGTACCTCTCCATTCGACTCAAGAGCATGCGGTTGTTACTCAAGAATTGATTGATTCTATCGTTAAAACAGGCTTCCCTATTTTTTTGGCTGAAAAGGAGCGAGTAGAAGATAGCCATCATCATGGAGAATGGATTTTGCCGATTCGACTTCAACTCAAAGTGGTCGGATTATTGTGGGTCATGTTTACAAGTGGGAAAAAGATCCCCTTCAACGAAATCGAGCAAGTCGTGGCGATGATCGAGACGTATCTGAGTATGGAGGAAAAACAACGTCAATACACGGTAGAGAATAGAAAGTTACGGCAGGAATTAAAAGGGTTTCTTGAGTTTGAAGATAAACCCCTTCTCTTATTGGACAGACAAGGAATAGTGACGGAATGCTCAGCAGGGGTCCAAACTGTTCTAGGGCTGAATCGATCGCGACTTTTAGGCGAGACGATTGAACGGTTAACCTCGGAAAAGGTCAAGGTTGACGTAACGAACGTATTCAAACCATCCTTTCAAACAGTAGAAATGAAGCTGGAGGGGAAAAGAGAAAATGGCATGTGCAAATTAAGCCAACTTACGTTCAAGGTGAGGTCGTATCGTTTATGATCAAGTTTTTAAAGAAAGAAACAAATCAATTCAAACAATCGAAGGACCTTCTCTATTCGTTCCAAGATATTATCGGGAGTAGTGAGGCGATTCATTTTGCCCGAGAGATGGCTCGCCGTATCGCAGGTCAAGACATTACGATCCTTTTGCGAGGTGAAAGCGGCACGGGAAAAGAGATGTTTGCACAGGCTGTTCATCGTAAAAGTCAGCGGGCGCAAGGCCCATTCGTTGCAATTAACTGCGCCGCCATTCCGGATAATTTACTGGAAAGCGAATTGTTTGGCTACGAAAGCGGTGCATTTACCGGTGCGTAACGCCAAGGAAAAGCAGGGAGGTTTGAGCTAGCACATGGCGGAACGATTTTTTTAGATGAGATCGGTGATATGTCCCTTCATCTACAGGCGAAGCTTTTGCGAGTATTGCAGGAGCGTAAGGTTGAGCGTGTCGGCGGGACACAAAGTGTTTATGTCGACGTGCGTATCATTGCAGCTACACATCGAAACTTGGAGGAGATGGTGCAGAAAAAAACGTTTCGTGAAGACTTGTATTATCGTTTAAATGTGATCCCGATCACAATCCCGCCTGTAAGAGAACGGAAAGAAGACTTACCTATTTTAATCGAGTATTTTATGAAACGTCTATCAAATAAAGAAAAAAAGCAACCGAAATATTTTTCGAGATTGTGTCAACCTTTTGTGGGAGGAGTATTTTCCATCCTCATATGTGTAAGCGAATTCAGGATTTTAGGGTTCTCCTCGTTGAGAATCTTATGGTTTTTAAAAGCCTTTCAAGTCTTTCAGTGCTCGATACACTGGAATATTCGCTCTTTGTTTGAGATACATGACGTTGTTACGTGTCGCTTCGCCAATTGTACTTTCTACCTTCTCC
>NZ_SNUY01000095.1 GCF_004376175.1 Halalkalibacterium halodurans
TGACACAATTACTGTAGTGGGACTTGGGGTGACTGGCAAGTCTTTTTTTGTTTACGCACAAAAATTTAGTGCAGGACTCTGCATTTTTCCTTTGCAAAGCTCTGCACTTTTATTTTGCCATACACAACCTTGTTTCTGACTCGTTCAGACACACCACCTTCTTCTCCAACAAGCTTATGAATTTCGTCACTCACATGTAAGAATTGATTGCCTTTTATACTTGAATAAGTAATATCAAGCATAAAAGGCACTATAAAAACAAGCGACAAGACAAGACAAAAAAGGAAACCTGTCTTTTCCCCCATACTGTTTACATTCCTCCCTTCAACCCTAGTCGGCGCTCTACCGTAGACGCAACTCGTCCTTTTTCATCCAGAATTTCCACTTTGAACTGGACACTTGTGATCTCTTTTTCAATCTCTGTTATAGATTCATTTACATCTAAAAAAACATACTGAATTCTTAGATCCTTACCATGATCTTTTTGTGTATTGACTATCTCAGTGATAAGGTTAGCCACTACATCTTTTTTGCTAATTGATATATTATTTTGGTTATCCCTCAAGTCCCCAACGTTTGCGGTCTTTAGAGTTGTTTCAATTTCTGTCACTGCATTCAACGACCCATAATGCTGTGAGTAATAGTACGCTGTAATTGCCATAACCCCACTAAAAGCTAGCCCTAATATTAGATATTTCAGCCAAGAAACCAAAGCTTATTGTCTACCTCCTTTCCCTCTTCTCTAACTACTAATCCATACTGACGAGAAAGACCATATAACTCTTCTGCTACGAAAAAATACGATAACAAGAAAAACATGACCTTTTGTACCTCATCCTCTGACATAACAGAACTACTCATCTTATCACCTTCTCTTTATAAAGTTTGATTAATTCCGAGTCACCCAGCCCCTCAAAATAGCCATCGTGCCAACCAGTTACCCAGACTAAAGTGGCAATCGTTTGTTTCCTTTGGTCACATGTCAATAACCCCTTCTTGTTGCATTCCTCTGTAATAATCTGATCTATGCTCTCTATAAAGCCCACCTCCCATTCTTTTTACTAAAAAAAGACTTGCTCCGTAGACGAAGCAAGTCCTTAAAAATAATTCTATATTTTCCCACGCTACAAATATATCACAGGAAGCGTCCTTTTTCAGTTCTTAAAAAGTACTGAAAAAGTCCAACAATATAATCAGTTATTTTTACGGATATTCGGATTATCTGGTGGAATACCCTTTGTTTTTGTTATGTCGCTATATGATCGTACTGCGACTCAACCCATGCTTTCAAACATATCTTCTTCTGTTGGTTTTTTGTTTATTTCTTCAAAAGCTAATAGTGTCATTTCGATTTGCTCTAACGAAGGGCAATCTTCTGATTCAGCTATATATCTTTGTATCTTGGTTAAAAAACTAGGGCATAAAGTCCAGCCACATTTCTTATTATCTTCATTTGCTTTTTGCAATCTCATTTAATTACCTCCTTATTATTCCCCTTTCCAATAAGCCGTTTGTTCGAACTATTCATTAACTCACATATCATCAAACGGTTTTTCTCTAACAAATTCCTTACCATTAAACCAATTTGCGAACTTCCAAATGAATGCAGTTAAGTCAATCGCACCTTCACTTTTAAAATGACCTAAAGAATCTTGAATTTCTTTATCTGTTACACCAGCCTGTTTTAATACCTCTCTGTTGTCTTTTGTATCTTCGATTAAGGCATAATATAAAACTTCTCCGTCTGCATCAAAATCAACAATTTCAAGGCTATTTAGTAAAGGTAAAGCAGTGTCTAACCAATCTTTTTCACCATATTTATTAGGCATTTTTTCTCACCCTTTCTCACTGCACAGTATTGGTCTACTGTGTAACATTTATTATTTCGGTAAAATGTCCCAATTTGTTTTCCACTACATAATCCGATTAGCGATTTTTACTTTCGGTAATTTCCTTCCTATGATCAAATAAATATCATGATTAGCTATTATAAAAGGGACTAAGGATTCACTTAGTCCCCATATAATAATTTATTTTCCGAATAAAGCCTTAAGTTTACTAATCAATGAATTGATAAACTTTTGTGTGGCTTCATTATACATGTATAAAGCAGTTCCTCCACCAACGGTGACAACTGATCCACCGATAATGAATAATGGCGTAGCAGGGAATTGCTTGTCTTCTTCTTCCTGTGTTTCCTCTTCTAAGATTTCTTCTTCTTCCTGCATTTCTTCTTCAATTTCTTCCACTTCTCCATTTTCTTCATTTCCTAGCAAAATATCAGCTTCTTCTTTTGTAACTTCCTGTTCAATTCCTTCTGATTTGACAATAGCAAAATAGCGACCGTTCCTTTCAATGACTTCCGCTTCCAGTTCTAATAATTCATCGACTGTATAGATTTTCGCTTTTTCTTCTTGAGCTTCTACACTGTCATCGTCTTTATCCTCTATTTTTACGTTGTTGCTTCCAGTGTTATTACTAGAAGAACCACCATTACTACTTTGAGTGCTATTACTAGATTGACTACTATTGTTTGAATTACTTCCGCTTTGTTTTGATTCCTCTTTTTTAGTACTTGGATTAGATGAACCCGTATTTGATGACCCTGATCCTGAGTTATTATTTTTATTAGAGCTTTCTGATCTAGGTTTATCCTGTTTTTTTGGTTGTTCTTTTTTCTTATCTGGTGTTGGGCTAACCGGTTTTGGTTCTGGTTTTGGTTCTGGTTTTGGTTCTGGTTTTGGTTCTGGTTTTGGTTCTGGTTTTGGTTCTGGTTTTGGTTTATTTTGTTCTTTGACAATAGTTGTGACAGTTAATATAAAAGTTCCTTGTTCAGACCCTTCTGCTACATAGACCGTCACTTTATCGCCATTATTCACTACCCCTTCATAGCTTCCAGTGAGATAAAATTGACCAGAGTTTGGTTCATATCCCCCTCTCACAAACTTAGCTAAAGCTCCTGTTGCTGACGCTCTATTATCCCCAGTGTGATCCGTAGTAATGGTAATTGATGATGATCCAGGATTGTCTGGCGTGTAAAAAGTATTAGCAAGCGCTGAGTTAGATGATGACATCATTCCATAAAAAACAAATACCGTTAAAAGTAATACTTTTACTGTTTTTCTCATCTTATGCGATCCCTTCCTTTTCATATCATATTTTATATCGTCAAAAGTTGCAAAACTTTGTACCCATATTTTATTCTCTAAAAACTACAACTTTTAAGGCGAACGCCAAGTTTATCAAAGCTGATTTTTTCTTTGTATAATAGGCTGTTCGGCTTATTCCGCATTTTTCCTGTATGACATAATCTGGTTCATCTTCTAAGTCTCTTGTTAAGTATCTTTTTATTATTAATTCTTTATCTTCTTTTTTTAATTTGTTTACACATTGGATTACCCACAGCAAGAAATTTTCAATTTCCTCTTTTTTATCAATAAAGCTCTCTATTTTACTGTGGAATTGATTAGAAAAGGTAGCATTGTGTTCAAGCGTTGATGTAATTGAGACAGATTCAAAATCATAACTCAAGGAGTACTGTTGATAATCAAATAATATCTTTTCTACTGCGTGTTTCGTTCTATTTACGTCCACTTTAGGTACTTTTTTAATGATGTTTTGCTTTTCTATTACTCCACCCACACATTTCCACCTCTTTCACCATATTTCATCGTTTACTATAGTGGACACTCAAACAAAAAAATTAATCTACAGTAATCAAAAAAATCTCGTCTACGTCTTTTTTAAGACCACTTGCAATTTTTGTAGCTACAAGAGTTCCAGCTTTTGTTTTCCCTCGTAAAACTCTGATAAAATAAGAATGAGAAACACCAATATTTTGCGCAAATTGCCTTTTTGTTAGTCCCATTTTCGCAAGGGTTAGTTCTATTTTCATACTCACATCTTTTTTCATAAGAAATTTAGCTCTCACCGCCATACTCCTTTCCTACTTTTCAGTCAGGTCATATTTATTTCGTATCAGTACCATTATATTACTACAAAAGTTCACTATAGTAAACACTTTTTAATCACTTTATTGGACAATTTTTTTCATCGACTTATATTAAACAGCTTAAAGCCTTATAATTATTTGTTAGAAGCGTTTAAAGAAATCCGCTTGAAAGGTGATCACTATGGAAAATAATTTTAGATTCGGGGAATATTTAAAAAGAAAAAGAAAAGAAAAGGGCTTTACGATTCGCAACTTAGCTTTAAAATCTGGTATATCCAAATCCTATATATCCATGCTTGAGAGAGGAGTAAAAAAGTACCCCTCTGCCCAAGTACTTAATAAATTAGCTAAACCTTTAGGCGTGACAGAACAGGAACTATTTAAGATTATCGGCTACATGGGAGAACACAATGTAGAAAAGCAAGAAGATAGTAAAGGTGCTATTACTACAAGTGATAAAAATAATCATATAATTAATGAAGAAGCTAACGTATTCTTTTTTGATTTAGACGGATTATCTGAAACAGATATACAACAGATTAAAGATCATATAGAATTTCTTAAACATAGAGCAAAAGATAAAAACAAAGGTAATGAATAACGGTATTCCTGTTAATCTTAAAAATAGTACTGAAATAAAGGGGACTATTATGTCAGAAAAGAGTGTTAGGTCAGTTAATGAGTCGAAATCATATAGAGTATCTACTTTTTATAAAATATGCTTTGAGACTGTAGTTAGTATTTATGGTAAACGAGATCCACTTACTGATGAACTAATAAGCTTATATTTTAAGGAACATTTCTCAGAACATTTTAATATTGACGATTTAAAACAATTGAATAAAACATCTTTAGCTGAAAAAATGCTAGATGAATTGATTAGATATAATAAATCCTTTAACGAATTAAAATACATTAAAAAAAGTGATCGGATAACAAGATTAGAGTCAAATTTAAAATCTAAGTATGGAGAAATACCAAGAGTACGAGAAAATATACACTTTAGATTACTTCCCCATTATCAAAATTTCATTACTAATTTTGCAGAAGGTACAATAGCAGAAGTACTAGAACTTGCAATTGCTAACTATATTACTAATCATTGTAGTACTTTTGAGTACGAATTGATCAATTTATCTTTTCATGGTCATATTAAACGATTAAAAAAAGAAGAAAATAAGCCCCTATAAAATTCTTAGGGGCTTTAAATATAGTCTACTATTGTTACCGTACTCGTTGGCGTAATTGTATGTTTACTAGCAAGGTTTTCTGTTTCCTCTCCGAATAGACAAAGACCGCTAATCAAAACAAGAAAAATCACTTTGTTCATTTTTTCAACCCCTTCAAATTAAATCATTTCTAGATTTAATCACTCGCTCACGTGCCGTTTGAGCTAAATCAAAGAATTCACACGCATGATCATATTGCTCACTATCCTTATAGTATTGAGCAATCACTAAAGCATATTCCTCAACGTAATTCCATAACCCTTTTTCAATAAAAAAATCAATTATTTTATTAAACTCTGTTTCCATTTCAAAATAATAAGAGTAATCAGGGTCATATAGTGCTTTTTGTACTCTTAGATGATATATATACTCATGATTACTTGTTTCTTTGCATACACCTATCGCTTTTTCATAATATTCATTTCCTGTATCTATATCATTAATTCTATAACATTCTCTTGAGAGTAGATAATAAGTTTTGATGAGCTGTTCTTTATCATTAGTTACAAATTCAAGTGCGTTTGTTAATTGCAAAACGGATTCTTTTGGTTTCCCTAATTTTGAGTATAAATGACCCAAATTATGATAGCATATACTTACATTGTCGTGATTTAACTTTTTATAAATTTTTAGAGCTTGATTGTAATGTAATTCACTCTCTTTTAATTGCTTTATTTCATAGTTATTATTAGCAATTACTATGTGACAATCTGCCATTCTCTTTAGTTTATTATTCTCTTTAAATATCTCGTAGGCTTTATATACATTTTTAATCGATAAAGTAATTTTATCAATCTCATAGTAAAGTGCAGATAAATTGTAATAAAACTCCCCTCGTTCCAAGGGATCAACCTTATTTAAAAATTTACTTGCCAGTTTAAAAAAGTACAGTGATTCCTCATACTCTGACTGATAAAATTTAAATAGCGCATTAAAATAATGATATGAGAAGTTATAAAGCTTATCATCCTCAATATAGGGTAACATTAATTCTTGTGTTTTTTCGAACAAATGAAAGTCTTTTTTAAGTAAATAATATCGTGCTGTTACAACATAATAGTATTTTTTTTCAGAAGGATTAACAGGTGGTTTTGTAGATAATTCAGAGAAAAGTTTATCAGCTTCTGGGTTTTGATCCCTTATCAATACATTTAAAGTTTCAAGTTCGTTGAAAGAACTCTCTTTTATTATCATTTTGTCCCTCCTTTATCTAGGTTAATTTCTAGATCCTTAAATATAATTAGTATAAATGTACTGTTTTAATCGGTCTACTTAATATTTCTCAAAAAAAAATAAGAATATCGCTTTATTCGGTCTTTTTCCTTAAATTCTTTCTATATTTATTTATTTTTCTTACATGGACATAAATTTATTTATTTTTTTTACTCTTGATATGTATTCTTGAATACAATATAATCCTATTAGAGGAAAAAAATAATAAAATATGAGAATCATATTATTCGTATAAGGGAAAAAGGAGTAGTACTTATGGATTATTTTCCGAACAGACTTGAATATTTAATATCACAAAGATTTAAACAAAAAGGCATATTGTTACCAGATGATCTTAAAATTGAAACTGTTGCAAATGCGTTTGACATTGAGATTTTTTACCACCAAACCTCATTTGCCTTCTTTCAAGGCAATTACAAAGCAATCACCTTAAACAAACATGTTGATAGTAGGCAACAGCATTATGAATTTTGGCACGAGTTAACTCATATATTAATACATACTGGCGATCAACTCAAAACAGCTAAATACATAAACAAATATCAAGAAATTGACGCAAATAAATGCGCTCTCTTTTGCGCCATGCCATATCATATGTTGCAATATATCGATTGGTATCAAGAAAATTTACTAGAACTACTTTTAGAACAATTTCATCTACCGAAGCACCAGCTAATCAATAGGTTGCAACAGATTCAGACAAAACAACAAAATATGGTCTTTAATTAATATAACAAAAAACAGGTAAAGTTTTTTAGCTTTACCTGTTTCGTTTATTTTATTTGTTCTTGAGAAATCCATAGATCCCTTTTTCTTGTTCGGTCAGTCCATGTTCCGCGTAGTATTCTGCAATTTCACCGACCAATTCATATAACTTAACATCTTTACTCTTTGCTAAAGCCATTAGTTTTTTGTGTGTATCTTCTGGCACCTTCATTGTCTTTAATTTAACATCTTCTTTCGGTCGATTTACATTCATAAACGGATTTTCCGCTTGAGAAGTAACTTTTTTTCTATTTAAACTTTTAGACATTAAACTTCAACCCCTTCTAACTTCTTAATTCTCATTAACATTTCATCTAAGACATTATTATACATGCCTAATACTTTTAAATCATGATGATCCTCTTCTGTGATTCCGTTAACATCAAACCTTTTGATACGCTCCCTGATCGATATATGCGCTTTGAATAGATCCTCTTCAAAAAGTTTCTCAGCTTCAGAAATAATGAAATTGTCTACTGTTCCATCCTTCTTCATCAAAACAGGCACAATACCGATTAAGTCAATTTTGGCATGGTAATTATCGATCATATCCTGTAGATATGGAATAAATTTTTCACTAGCCGACAAAGATCGTTCGTGTGTTTGCATTACTATCATCACAAAATCACTAGACACGACAGCATTATTAGTAAAGTCAGAAATTGTAGGTGGCACATCAATAAAAATGTAATCATAAGTTGACTTAAGAGGTGCTAAAAGAAAGTCAACAAAATAAGCACGTTTATAATTGTCGTCTTTCGCTTCTTTATTAAGCAGGAATGGGAAAGCAACTAAGTCTAAGTCAGAAGGTAGTAAATCTAAATTTTCTTTTATTTTTACGATTGCTTTTGTTAGGTTTTTATCAGCCATTGCTTGATACAATGTAGTATCTAAACGCTCTAAATTTGCTGTTCTTGCAAGTAGATCAGTTGCATTTGCCTGTGGGTCGAGATCTAAAACAAGGACTCTCTCCCCTCTTTGAGCAAGTAAATAAGAAAGTAAAACGGTAGTGGTTGTTTTTCCCACACCTCCTTTAAAATTGGCTACATTGATTACTTTAGCTGCTGCGTTCATATTATACACCCTTTCAACTTTTGGTTTGTACACTAATTTTACTACATTTATTAATAATAATTCAAGTAGTATTTTTAGTAATTTGAGTATTATACCTAATACCCTAAGTCAGGTTGTATTATTCTATAATTATCAGGAAAGACTGCTGGTAATATGTTATAATATAAAAAAGAAAGGAAGTGATCAGATGATCAGAAAACGCAAAAAGATCGCAAATAGACCGGAAACACTGAAAGAAGTTACCACAAGAGAGGATGAAGCGATCAAAGTAGGAAAAGCTTACGATTTTTTGTTTGAAGGGGAAAATAACGATTATGACGAAGAGTACAACGATTACATCTAATGAAGTAATGAAACAAGGACACTTGTGGGTTGCCCCCATATGGTCACACACAGCTAATAAGTTTGTTGGTCGTCCTATTGTCATCACAGGAAATGATTCAGCAAATGATAAGTTAGGTCTTATTGTGAATTTTGTTACTCGGACACCTGCCCGAAATGACTTTGACGTTGACCTAAAACATTGGAAATATGCAGGATTAAACTCTCCCTCTAGGGTTCGAACATCCAAACCGTTAACGATACTAAAAAAAGATCTAAATCAAACCCTATTTGAAAGAAATGGTGTTAGACAACCTAGAGGATACATAGGAAAATTACACGAAGAAGATTTAGCCAATGTTCTTGAAATGTGTAGGCTCATTTACTAACTTAACTTTTAAAACCTTTACTTAATAAAAGGTTTTTTTATTTGTAATCTCCCCTTCCCCTATGTAACCTTATCTATCCATTCTTTAAGAGTGGTAGTGATTGATTGCGAGTTAATCTTAACTTCATCAAACAAGTATTGTATAAGCTCAACCCATCCAAACTTCTCCTGATTAGGATTTTGACTCTCAATGTACTTAATCACCTTTTCTAATTCTTCCATTCTCCTTTTATCCAAATTCCCTTGTATAAACTCTTTAACAAAAGAATTTATAATCTCAGCATGTTTAAAACTAAACTCAAGTAACAATGCCACACATTTAGATGGCGTAACATCCAGAGCAAATGCAAGGGATTTAATTTTTTCAATATCTTGTTGTTTAAATCTTATAGTGATTCTAGATGTATTCCCCTGTAGCTGTAGTTTCTGTAGTGATTCCCTCTTCACATCGCCAATATAAAAAACATTATTATTAAATGTATAATTTCTCCGCATATGTGGAGATAATGATTCTATAACTTTATCGCTTTCTAAACACAGTAAAGTTAATGCTTCTGCAACATCTTTTATAGGCGTGTTAGTGATGTAACTCAATCTATCGATTGATTCCTTTAGGTTGTCTAAAATTGTAGGCTTACAATCAATTTTTTTATCAGCACGAACTTTTCTAACTACCTCTTCCCTCACATTAAAAACCTCCACAAAAAAATTCAGATTAAGAACAGTGTCCCTAAGTCCTAGATTTATTTATTAGTATGAAAAGGGGAGAGGTATTATGTATAAACAAAGCTAATTTTGGGAAACATCTTATTAAACTACGAAAGGCGTGTATTTTGCAAGCAAAAAGTTTAGAAGAATGCAATGAAAAGTTTAGAACTTTGCCAGCCCTTACTTTCTTTCTAATTAGCGATTCGATAATGCATGTTTCACACGGTAACTATCGCCAGTAAAAC
>NZ_SNUY01000096.1 GCF_004376175.1 Halalkalibacterium halodurans
GCACAGCATTTCTTCGCAGAGAACCACATATCGTTTGACGTAAAACAGGTCATCGGGCTAACAAATGAAGACGATGTCTCTAGAGAGTATCGACCTCTCAAGCAAATCATCGAGAGACTAAATCGCACGTTTAAAGGGAATTATCGATCGACGCACGGCTTTGGTTCTGAACAAGGATCTGTTTCTTTTGTGACATTGTTTGTGGCTTACTTTAACTTCTTACGTCCACATTCTTCACTCGAAGGGAAAGTGCCAGTAACAATTCCAGAATTAGAAAAGCTACCAACCATGCCAGCGAGGTGGACAGCCCTTATTGGATTAGCTCAAGACTGGATTCAACAACAGTCAGCCTAACTTTTGTTTAGCTGAGCCCTATTCAGCTATCGGCGAAGCGAACTCTTGACAAACCGAACTTGCCAATGGTTTAAAATGGAAAAAGTCAAGGGTTTATTTAGCATGCCTTCTTTTGTTCCCTTCGCCCTTGATTGACCTCTGAATAAACCATTGGTGTGTTTGTCAAGAGCGATAGCGTGGCATTTCCACCTAATAAATGGTAGGTAGTATGAACCGTGCTAGTTTTTCATAGAACTTTTGACACTACCCGTGTCCACTTCATAAATCCATGTTGAATTGACGGGTAATTCAAAATAGCGTTGGAAATGGTCCTCAATTTCTTTTTTCGTAATCCGCTGTAATCCCCAATTATTCATGAGCCATTCTTGGTTTGTGCTCAGCAACACAATGTCTTCAATACCAATCTCGTATGTTTGAAGGTGGGTTAATTCTTTGCGAATATCGTTATACAGTTGAAACTGTGTAGCAGTTAACGGTTGGTTCAACGTGTCTCGAAGCAAGCTTGAGTTGACAAAGTATGTGAGCGAATGGTCGGCTGTTTTTAAAATGTGTTCAATGTTCGTTTGCGTTTGGTAGACGCTGGAGCGCTTATCCTCCGAAACTTGTTCATGAATCGCGTCTGAAGCTTTAATGTAAGAAAATGTGCCTACAAGCAAGACTGGCAAAGTGCTTAAAATCAAAATAAATAAGATCAAACGAACATAGAACGTTGTCTTACGTTTGAACATGCGGCACCTCCTTACGAATATTTGATAGCGCTTTCACTAAACAGATTATACCTTCTTTTTCAAAATGAAAAAAGTGTTCGGAAAATTGTAACAAGTGGAAGGAAGAGTGTGAGGATATCGTCAAAGCTACGAGTGACAAGGGGTTTACTAGGGTCATAATCATTAGTTAACATCACGTTCATTTCTTCAGTTCTTTACCTGCTAAGGCTACCTGTGATAGCGTTTACAACTGCGTCACTTGATGATTATAGACGATATGAAGCGATTTGCGTTACGTTGGGGATAACGTTACGAGCAAAGGAGGTTCATCCCTAATGGCGCAAGCTTCAGTTGAACAAGCGTTGCCGATTGAATCGGCGGCTCCCTCCATTCCAAAAAAAGTGAGGCGACAGCAAAAGCTTAAGCGAATCTTTCGCAACAAATATTTGTATCTCATGATTTTACCGGGACTTGTTTACTTTCTCATTTTTAAATACGTCCCGATGTGGGGGCTTATCATCGCTTTTCAAGATTATCAGCCGTTTCTTGGTGTGACAGGAAGCGAATGGGTCGGCTTTAAACATTTTGAGCGATTGTTTACAGAACCGACATTTTTCCAACTATTACGCAACACACTCGTTCTATTTTTGTACAATTTAATCTTCTTTTTTCCGGTACCGATCATTCTAGCGGTGCTTTTAAATGAGATTCGTCTCATGGTGTTTAAACGTTTTGTCCAGACGATGATTTACATTCCCCACTTCATGTCATGGGTTATTGTCGTATCGCTTACGTATGTATTGTTTACGACTGATGGTGGTGTGATCAATGAGATCATTTATAGTATCACGGGAAAAAACGTGAACTTCTTAATGAGTGAGGATTGGTTCCGTCCTCTTTATATCTTGCAGGTCATTTGGCGGGAAGCGGGCTGGGCAACGATTATTTATTTTGCAGCAATCGCGGCAATTGATCCGTCCTTGTATGAAGCAGCGAAGATGGATGGTGCCAATCGCTTTCGGCAAATTTGGCACATTACGTTACCAGCGATTCGCAGTGTCATTGTCGTCCTCTTAATTCTGAAAATTGGTGATATTCTTGAGCTTGGTTTTGAGCATGTATTCCTGATGCTAAACGCGATGAATCGCGAAGTGGCAGAAATTTTTGATACGTACGTTTATACAGCAGGTTTAAAGGAAGGCCAATTTAGCTACAGTACCGCGGTAGGTTTCTTCAAGTCAATTGTCGGTTTGATCATGGTCATGCTTGCGAACTGGTTGGCAAAGAAATTTGGAGAAGAAGGCGTGTATTAACGAAAAGGAGGAAGGGATATGTCTACGTTGTCAGTAGCAACGATGGCAGTAGCAGAACAGGCGTGTCAAACGATAATGAAAAGGTATGAGCCTCTTGAGCTTCCACCGAAAAATCGTTGGCACTATCACCAAGGCGTGTTTTTGTATGGCATGTACCGGGTGTGGGAAGCGACGAAAAAGGAAGAGTATCTCTCTTATATCAAAGGGTATGTAGATGGACTCATCGATGAACATGGAAACTTTTATTTTGCCAGAGATGAACTAGACGCAATTCAAGCGGGGTTGTTGCTATTTCCCCTCTATGAAAAAACAAAGGATTCACGATATGAGGTAGCCGCGCGTAAGCTTCGTCAGCTTCTAACGACGATTAATCGCACGAGCGAAGGAGGGTATTGGCACAAAGATAAATACCCTTATCAAATGTGGTTAGATGGCCTCTATATGGCAGGTCCGTTTAAAATGAAGTTCGCACAAATGTTCAATGAACCAGAGCTAGTGGATCACGTTCTCTACCAAGAACAACTTATGCGTAGACATACGAGAGATCCAGAAACAGGGCTTTATTATCATGCATGGGACGAAAAGAAACAAATGCCTTGGGCTGATCCAAATACAGGTCGCTCTCAAGAAGTTTGGGGCCGCTCCATTGGATGGTACGGGATGGCGCTCGTCGATATAATAGAAGATTTGCCGGAAGGCCATCCATCTAGACATGAGTTGACCAAGGTGGTAACCGATTACGTCGATACGATCAGCCGTTATCAAGATCCAGACCATGGCTACTGGTATCAAATTGTAGACAAGGGCGAGCGGAAGGAGAATTGGCCTGAGTCTTCGGGAACGTGCTTGTTCTTGTATACGATCGCAAAAGGAATGAATCTAGGCATTTTTGATCATCGGTATGTCACACAACTTAGAAAAGGGTATCAAGGACTAGTCGATCACTTTGTCAAAATGGATAAAGATGGAGATGTGACGATTTCAGGGATCTGTATCGGTACCTCGTGTGGGGTTTATGATTATTACGTTGGAAGAGAGACGAGCGAGAATGATCTACATGGTGTCGGTGCCTTCTTGCTTGCGAGTGTGGAATGTGCAAGAGCATTGAGTCGATAGTGAGGAGATCACGATGAAATGGTTCATTTTGTTGCTCAGTTTGTACGTCATTAGCGGCTGTAGCAACTCATCGGATCAACTAGAAGTAAAAATTTATTCGGAATCGTTACAGCCTTTTGTGCATGAAATAGAACGAGCGGTTTCCGACGTTCGCGCAGTAGACATCCAGTTTCAAGCACCGTTTGCTGAAAAGCTCGTGCTGGATATCGTGGCGCAAGAAGGAGATTTGTTCATCGTGGACGAAGACTTGCTTCGTGCGATCTATGATCCTATCGGCCTCTACCCACTATATGAGGTGAGTCGTGAGTCGTTCGTTGATCAAGAGCGACTCAGTGATTATGAGGATCGAGAAGGAGGAGAAGTGACGTACTATGCCCTCCCTCTTTCCTTTGCAGGTTCAGACGTAGCTCTGTTCATCCCTCTATATAGTGAGCGTAAGGAGGAGGTTATGGATTTACTAATCGATGGATTTGATCTCCAATTAGAAAGGTGAGAAAAGAACGATGAAAAAATACGCGATTTGTGGAGTTAGTAATCGGGCATTGAGGATGTTTATTGCCCCCATACTGGACCAATATGCGAAAAATCACCAAGTAGTTGCCCTGTTGGATCAAGACCCGAGACGGCTAGAGATTGCAAAGGAGCAATATCCTCAACTTGAATCAGTACAAGGCTACGATGACCAATCGTTTGAACAGATGATGAATGAGACCAAGCCGGATGTGTTGCTCGTTTGCAGCCGTGATGATACGCACATTGACTACATTTTGAAAGGATTAGCCCACGATCTACATGTCATAACGGAAAAGCCAATGGTTACAACCGCTAAGGATGCAAAGCGGGTCATTGAAGCAGAAAACAAAAGTCGCGGAAAGGTGACCGTAACGTTTAATTATCGCTACGGATCCCATCATCGAAAAATTAAAGAGCTTATTTTAGAAGGACGGTTAGGGCGGATTACGTCGATTGATTTTAATTGGTACATCGATACGTATCACGGGGCAAGCTATTTTAAGCGTTGGAATCGAGTGAGAGACTATTCGGGTGGCTTGTCGATCCATAAGTCGACGCACCACTTTGATTTAGTCAACTGGTGGGTGGATCAGCGTCCGGTCGAAGCGTTCGCATACGGAGCCCTTAACTATTACGGAGCAGACGGTGAATTAAACCCTTCGAAAAAAAATGGACGTTTTTGTGGTACTTGTGACGAGCAAGATCGATGTCAATATTATCGCCGATGGACGACACGGTCACAAAGCTCGGCCGCAAAGGATGATCATATTGAATATGTCCCGAGCACGGCGAAGCTTTATACCGACTATCGGCCAGATGCCTGTATTTTCGATGAGGAAATCAACATCGAAGACACGTATGTTGCAACGGTTCGCTACGACCGGGGAACGCTATTAAGCTATTCGATTAATTTTTCCACTCCTTATGAAGGTTACCATCTAGTAATAAATGGGACGAAGGGACGGATTGAAACGAAAGAATATCATGAGCCGAGCCGGATTCCGTTTCCATTTGATGAGCAAACCATTGATTATTATCCTTTGTTCGGTTCAAAGGAGACGATTCACGTCGTGACGAATGAAGGTGGTCACGGTGGTGGCGATCCGATTTTGTTAGAGGATCTGTTTTTAGGCGTTGATCCTGCAAGACCGTATGAGATTTTAGCCGGGGCACAGGCAGGGTTTGATTCGATTGCTGTCGGTGAGGCAGTCTGGCGCTCAGTACAGACAGGACAACCGATTAAAATCGATGATTTACTGAAAGTGGAAGTACAGCAAAGATAAAAACGCAGGGTCTCATATGAAAGGGGGAGAACATGGTGGTGGAAATGCACGGGTTTACAGGAGCTTTTTATCGAGTCTGTGTCTGGATTGCTCGCTTTGCTTATGTGAATGCGTTATGGGTGACGTTTACCTTACTAGGGCTAATTGTCCTTGGCTTTATGCCCGCAACGACGGCGATGTTTGCCGTTGTTCGTAGGTGGGTGCAAAACGATCACGACATCCCGATCTTTAAAACCTTTGTCACCAACTATCGAAAAGACTTCGTCAAAGCGAATGGACTCGGGCTCTTTTATGGCCTCCTGATCGGACTCATTTTGGTCAATCTTGCCCTGCTTCCTCCCGACCCGTTGTGGGCCACACTGTTACGCTATGTTTTTATGTTCATGGGCCTCCTTACATTCGGAGCTTTGTTGTTTCTCATTCCAGTATTTGTCCAATTTGAGCTTTCTATTTATCAATACGTAAGAACGTCGATAATGCTCGCATTATCGTATCCACATTATGCGATCACAATGACTGCTGGGATGTTCGCCCTTCAATACGTATTCATGACGGTCCCAGGGCTTATCCCATTTTTTGCTGCAAGCTTTATTAGCTATGTTTTGATGTGGTTGTCCAACCGTGTGTTCTCTCATCTTAAAAAGAGGAGTGACGCGACTGATTATGAAGCACAGGCGAGCGGGGTGTAGAGAAATGAGTTGATAAAAGGACGAGTGTAAAGGGAACGATAACAGGACAACGGGTTGATGCTAGGAGGATTTACATCTATGGTTGACGACCGATTTAACCATTTTCGAATCATAAACCGAATCCTTGAGAAAGGGATGCCTGTCTTAACACCTGTCAGTGTGGCCATAGGCGTTTGGATGGCTGAAAGATTTTCTAACTTTGCAAGCGCGGTCCCATGGTTGTTTGCGGTTATTAGCTTTGTTGGTGCATTAGGGTTAACGTTGGTCGATATTAGGGAGCGTTTGCGCCGTCCGCTGGCCATGATCGTCACGTTGTTTATTTTACAAATTTTAATGCCGCTTATTGCATTGCTTGTAGGCATGTTGCTGTTTGACCCAATGACGAGGTCTGGGCTTGTGCTAGCCTTCTCTATCCCGACAGGTGTGATGAGCTTAATGTGGGTGACGATTTATCATGGCAACAAAAGCTTTGCCTTAGCAGTGGTCTTCATTCATACACTCCTTTCCCCCTTTTTCATTCCGTGGACATTGCGCTGGTTTATTGGGACTGATATTCCGTTTGATGTGGGCGGCATGGTATGGGGGCTACTATGGATGATTGTGATTCCTTCGCTGCTTGCCATTAGTGCCACTCGCTATACCCCGAAAGTCGTCCCTATGATGAAGGATGTGCTGTCCCCGATTGCTAAGCTACACCTTATTCTCATTATAATGATCAATAGCTCGGTTGCTGCACCGTTCATTCGGTCATGGGATCTTTCCCTTTTATACATCATCTTGACCGTCCTTGCCATTGCATTAAGCGGCTATGGTCTCGGTTATGTAGGCGCAAGGCTGTTGAAGCTCGATGAATCGATGAGAATTAGCATGGTCTACACGTGCGGGATGAGAAACATCGGGGCCGGTGCAGCGTTAGCTGTCGCCTATTTTCCGCCACCGGTTATGGTCCCGATCGTGGCTGCGATCTTATTTCAACAAGTGCTAGCTGCGGCGTTAGGGAAGTGGATGCGAACAGGAAGAACTGACCAGTCTCTTATAGGAAGGGGAACGACATGAACGAAAAATTTGCCTATATTCACGAAAAGGACAATGTCATCATTGCCTTGTCGCCTTTAGAACAAGGGGAAGTGCTCAATGTTAACGGCTTACCCATTACGTTAAGTGAATCTATCCCAAGGGGACATAAGGTAGCCATTGTTACGATCGAACAAGGGGAAGATGTAATCAAATATGGATTTCCCATTGGTAAAGCCACGACGACAATTCAACCTGGTGCCTGGGTCCATTCACAAAATATGAAAACGAAGCTGGAAGGTGTTCAGGAATACGACTATACACCAAGCGCTCCCTCGTTCCGAAAACAAGTAGAGAAGGTACGGACATTCCAAGGGTATGTCAGGGATAATGGTAATGTTGGTATCCGCAATGAAATTTGGATTATTAACACCGTAGGATGCATTAATAAAACGGCAGAACGACTCGCAGCCATAAGTAACGAAACGTGCGGAGCCGGTGTAGACGGTGTGTATCATTACCCTCATTTGTTCGGGTGCTCCCAGCTTGGTGATGACCTGCTTTATACGCAGAAAATATTAAGGAATCTCGTCCTTCATCCGAATGCGGCAGGGGTGCTCGTATTAGGGCTTGGCTGTGAAAACAACCATATTGCTGCTTTTAAGCAGGTGCTTGGCGACTATGATGACAGGCGAGTGAAGTTTCTTGCTGTCCAAGAGGCCGATAATGAAATGGAACAAGGACTCGCAATTATTGAGGAGTTGATTCGTTACGCGAAAACAGCCAAGCGCGAGCCTATCCCCCTTTCCAAGCTAAAAGTTGGCCTGAAGTGCGGAGGGTCTGACGGCTTTTCCGGAATTACCGCAAACCCCCTCGTCGGTGCGTTTTCTGATAAAGTCGTTGCCCATGGGGGGACAACGGTGATGACAGAGGTACCCGAAATGTTTGGGGCGGAGACGATTTTAATGAATCGTGCCAAGGATCAGGCAACCTTTGAAAAAATGGTTCGGCTCATTAACGATTTCAAAGAGTATTTCCTTCGGCACAATCAACCAGTCTATGAAAATCCATCTCCTGGGAACAAAGAGGGAGGGATTACGACACTTGAAGAAAAGTCATTAGGCTGTGTGCAAAAGGGTGGTTTTGCCGAAGTCGTCGATGTCCTCCCATACGGAGAAAGGTTGGAAAAGCCAGGATTAAACTTACTGCAAGGCCCAGGGAATGATTTAGTATCGGTGACAGCTCTCGCGGCAGCCGGTGCCCATTTTGTCTTGTTTACGACGGGTCGTGGAACCCCTTTTGGTGGCCCAGTGCCAACGGTAAAAATTTCGACTAACACGTCCCTTTATGAACGAAAGAAGCATTGGATTGATTTTAACGCCGGGCGGCTAGTTGAAGGGGCAACCTTGGATGAAGTAGCTGAAGAGTTGCTCGACTATGGGGTGAAGCTTGCTTCGGGAGAAGTGAGGGCGAAAAACGAAGAGTATGGGTTTAAGGAAATTTCCATTTTTAAGGATGGAGTCATATTGTAATGGAACGATTGTCTGAGCAAGTGAGGAAGGTGCGCCGATGGCTCATTGATCAACCATTTGACGGAATCTTGTTATCAGAACAAAAAAACATTGCCTGGCTTACAGGTGCTCGTGCGTACGTCAATCTGGCAACAGAGCGCTCCATCGTCTTTTTTCTAATCACCGAATCGGAGACGGTCATGTACTGTAGCAACATTGAAAAAGAGAGATTACTAGCAGAAGAGATTGGCGATACGGTTGGGGAAATCCATGTGTTTCCATGGTATGATCCTTTGCTCGCTGAGTCGATTACACAAGAGCAGTCAAAAATAGGGAAGGTTGTTCTCGATCGCGAAGTCGAAAGCGCATTCAAAGCGGTACGCTCAGCCCTTTCTCCTTCTCAAGTCGTGGGTTACCGTCAACTTGGCAAGTTGTCCGCTGCCGCGGTAGAGGAAACTGCCCTTGGATTACAACGAGGCGAAACGGAGCTAGAGATTGCAGGAAGACTTGCGAACGCTGCGATCAAACGAGGAATTGAACCTGTCGTCAACCTTGTGGCTGTTGATGACAGGGTGTCTGCTTACAGGCACCCATTACCGACTGACAAGCGGCTTGACCGCTATGTCATGATCGTCTTATCAGGACGGAGAAACGGCCAGTATATTTCGTTGACACGGCTCGTCCATTTTGGTGTGATCCCGATTGACCTGAAGAAAAAGCATGCAGCCGTATGCACCATTGATAGTAGATTGATGCATCACACGCGGGTCGGGCAGTCAATGGGTGATTTGTTTAAGGAGATGAAGGCAGCTTATGCTACTGTCGGTTATCTACATGAATGGAAAAACCATCATCAAGGTGGGCTAACAGGCTACGTTGGCCGGGAGCGATTGCTGCAGCCTGACGCTCAAGAGCTCATTCAAGCAAACGAAGTTTATGCGTGGAATCCAAGCATTACAGGGACAAAATCAGAAGACACCATTCTTGTAACAGAGTCAGGACCTGAAATATTAACGTTAGGGAAGAAATTTCCACTAATGACGGTTACGGTCGCTGGGTGTACGTACGAACGACCGGATATACTCGGGCGAAATGATGGAGGTAGTGTCAAAAGTTCTATGAAAAACTAGCACGGTTCATACTACCTACCATTTATTAGGTGGAAAGGCCGCGCTATCGCTCTTGACAAACACGCCAATGGTTTATTCAGAGGTCAATCAAGGGCGAAGGGAACAAAAGTAGGCATGCCAAATAACCCTTGACTTTTTCCATTTTAAACCATTGGCAAGTTCGGTTTGTCAAGAGTTCGCTTCGCCGATA
>NZ_SNUY01000097.1:0-3515 GCF_004376175.1 Halalkalibacterium halodurans
TAGCTGTTTTAACCTTATCAGAAATGGATTCTTTTTTCATTTATTTGATGCATGGACCATTTAGCTCAATACCTTGATAGATAAGCATTATTTGGTTATCAAAGATTTTTTATGAATAATTCAGGATAACAATTTTTTATGAACATTCGATGAATAGATTTTCTCTTTTTAGCTATCAAAGAACAGATGGTTTATCGAATTCTTCTCTTTCATATGTTATATCCTTTTTCCAATTCCACTAACAAAACACTTAATAATTTTTCATCAAGGAGACACAAACGTGTCGTTCTACAAACTTTCTACAAAATTTATTTATAATATGTGGTTAGAATATAAAATCTAGAGGCGAAATCAAGGAAACTTAGATTTTTGTGATGACTACCTTAGGGAGAGGAATAGCTAAAAAGATATAAAGCAAACAAGAACGAATACTAGCTAATATCCGCATCTTGATATTTAAGATCCTTACAAAAATTGCGTTTTCAAAATATGTGTATAGCTGATTTGTCAGACTTTTATAGCCTCAAAAAGTATAGGAGATGTATTATGATATATGGAATAGAAAGCAGAAGGTTAATTTTTATTCGACATCTAGGCGTAGCGGTATTTTCCGCTATATTGGTTTATTTGTTTTATCTATCTTATTCAGCATGGGGGGTTGTTCCTGCTTTATTCCCAGATTGGGGAGCTGATCATCCATTTTGGAGGGCATGGGCACATGCGGCATTTGTTCTTCTTTTCCTTACCCTGATCATTTCACCAGCTGCCACACTATGGCCCCCTATTAAACGATTGTATTCTTGGAGGCGTGAATTGGGTATATGGTTTGCTGTGTTATCTTTCGGACATGGTTACGCTATATGGGACCGTTGGGCGCGCTGGGATGTGGCAAGATTATTTGGATTTGAATATATGGAAGACGTAGGTGGATATATTCTCTTTAGACCAGAAGTTGGCATAATGAACATGATGGGACTTATAATAGCTCCTATGATCATCTTACTTGTCGTTACTTCTTTTGACGGAGCAGTAAAGTTACTCGGAGCATCTGCGTGGAAGTGGCTTCACACCACATTAGTACATGTTATTTTCTATATTGTTATGATTCGCGGTGTATTGTATCTTTTTTATTTCTTTCAATATTCGCCTCCTAACTGGCGGGCGTATCCTCCAATTTGGTTCTTATATGTTTTTCTTGGGATGGCTATTTTTGTCGTTTTACTTCAGGCGTGCGCCTTTACTAAGACTGTACTCCATCGGAGAGGACGCAAACAAAAGAATGGTATTATCCAGATAGCTGCAGTAATTGGTATAGCCATAATGTTTGCAATGCCTTTGGTGCTAATGACGGGAACGATTGCGTATTTTGACAATCGAACGATAAAAGAACCACCAGAGTTAACACAGGACGTAGAAAATTATGCACAAAATTTTGAAATGGTTATCCATGAAGAAAACCAGAATATTTACATTTGGGCAAAAAATCTTGACAGTGCACCATACTTTCGCCAAATGACCGAAATATCAGGGGAGAAGATTCTGAACCAGATATACCGTTACGACGATCAGACTTTATATATGGAAGAACTAGATGCTGACATGGAACTTGTTTGGTCTAAAATAGAGAATGTGAGACCAGAAGATATTGGAATTTTAGAAGTTGCCATAGAAACAGGGGGATGGGCAGAACAGTACGGAGCAGGAGAACACAAAATTCCATTTTCTAGTGGAGAATTACAAGTCTCCATTCATAATGTAGGAGAAATCATTCCCGATGCGGTGTTTGAAATTCCCGATGATATTGAATTTAGTTCACCTTAATGAGGTATCCGTAAGTTAATTCTGAAATTATACATTGTAGTGTGGCTATATATGAAGAGCTTGTTTTTACAATCACATTGAATTTGTAGAGACAAGCTCATTTTTTTCATAAAACATGGAATATAGGAATCGATTATAAATCCTTATTCATTACCAACAAATTACTTTCCCACAAAAAAACATTATAATTATATTTCAACGTGTAACACGCTAACTAATTGAATCAATTTCATAATTGCTTAATTTATAAATTTTGAGACGGGCAGAATTTATAAAATTTCATTTTTAAAAATTTAAGCAGCTTGTTGTTGCTGATGGCTAGTACGAATACGATCAACAGCGAGTTTAGAAGCATTGTAAACTAAGGTGACGAGATCAAAGTGAACTTTGGCTCGTTTCCCTGAGCGATGTCGAACATTGTTCAGTTGAAAAAGCTCTTTTAAATAAGCATTAACTCGTTCAACTGCGGTGCGTTGTTTAAAGATGGATTTCCAAACATTTGAACCTCTCGCGGGTGCTGTGTATTTGCGAAGGTCGGTCGTGATTTTGACTTTATATACCTTTTGACAGAGTCCATCATTGGCTAAAGGACAGTCGTGACACTCTTTCGGTCGTGTATATTTTAACGTTTCGTACTTGGGGTCAAAGCTATCGTACCGATAAGAATGTTCCCTGACACAGGTCGGCGCGAAATGCTCGTCAAAACCAACTCTTTCTCTCTCATTACGCTTATTGTAGGCAATGACGGCCTGTTGTCCCATACGATAGACCTGTTCATAAATGGGTTCAAAATCATAACCAGCATCCATCGTTTGATAACGAAGAGAGTTCAAAGGTAGTCGTTCATGGATTCCTTTTAATAGAGGAATCGCGGCTTTGCCATCGTTTAAGTTTCCCGATGAAAAAAGCGATTGGAGAATATATTGGCTCGAGGTTCCAACGGCTAAATGGCCCTTGTAGCCATACCAGAAGACGTTCTTTCCTTCGCTGTTCTTTTTTATACCCCATTTAGGATCTTGCGGGATCTCCCGACGTAATTGGGCTAATGAGACTTCTAATTGTGCTTCGATTTTCTTTTCGAATAACGGGAGATTCGCTTCTTTTTCTGCCTGTTCGATGAGCCATTGTTCACGTTCTTTCTTTGTTTTACGACCACGTTTTTGAGGTTCTTCTTTTGGTTTTTCTTCCTTTGGTGGAGCCTGATCACGCGCTTCAAAATGTGTGGCATCAATCGCTACCGTGTCATCGGTAATAAACCCTTCAGCGATCGCTTGGAGGATCACTTTTTCCTGAACTTCAGCTAAAATGTTAGAGTTCTCAAGCTTCGTTAAAAGTCGAGAATAGGATGCTTCAGATGGAACTGAATCGGATACAAGAAAACCACAATTTCTCTTAAAGGCTAGGTCTTCGTTCAAACGCTTAATTAGGTGCTTCATCGTTGGAATTCCTTCGACAAGACGGATCAATATAGAAATAACCATCGCTGGATAATTCAATGCTTCTGGTGCCCCAAGGTGAGATTTTTTCGTCACCTCGTGGACAATGGAAGACAGATCAATAGCGGAAAAAATCGCGTCATAACGTTGGGTAGGTTCCATCTCATATAATTCTTGCATGCTAAATAAACTCATTTGTCGTATAATGGTCATAGGAAGTACTCCTCCAGTCTTTTTGGGATGTTTTCGTCGACTACC
>NZ_SNUY01000097.1:3525-9541 GCF_004376175.1 Halalkalibacterium halodurans
GTAATCCCGTCCAAATCCAATAAAAAGGACCAATCTCATGGACAAGATTACACGAAAAACTTCATTTGGACAATGGTTTTCACCAATAAATCTTCAATTATTTGAAGAACAGGTGAAAACGATGAAAGTAGATCGCTATACGAAAAAATTAACGACAGAGTCATTTCTAAAATTACTGCTTTTTGCGCAACTACATGAAGTCGAAAGTCTCCATGCCCTAAGGGATTGTCTTTTCGATGACCAGCTCCAAAAAGGTGTCAACCTTGATTCGATCAGTATCTCTCGGCTATCACGTCGTTTGAGTGGCATGAATCCAGATCTATTTCAAAGGCTTTTCCTGGATTTAGTCGCAAAAATCCAAGCCAAAACACACGACACCAAACTCATTATGCCGTTAAAATCATTGATTCAAGCACATTGCCACTCAATTTGACCAATCATAAGTGGGCACAGTTCCGCAAAACAAAAGCGGGTGTAAAGCTGCATTTGCGCCTTGTGTTTATGGAAAAAGGAATTTCCTATCCTGAAAAGGCTGTGTTAACAACAGCAAAGGAATATGATCGTGGTCAACTAGAAATCATGGTAGACGACAAGGAATGCATGTATGTGTTTGATCGTGGCTATTTAGACTACGAACGCTTTGATCGCATGACGGATGATGGTTACTTCTTTCTATCTAGACTCCGTAAAAACGCAGTCATACGAGCAGTTTATGATTTTAAACGATCCGAGAATTCGACGGTTCTGTCCGATCAAATGGTGTTGATTGGTACCACTCAAAACCGCACGGAGAACTACTTTCGTCTACTAAGAGTGATGGATTCAAAAGGAAATGAACTTCAGTTACTGACAAATCGTTTCGATTTGAGTGCCGAAGACATTTCAGAGATGTATAAATCCCGCTGGGCCATTGAGTTGTTTTTCAAATGAATGAAGCAACATCTCAATATCAAAAAGTTCTACGGTCAAAGTGAATGGGCGATTCAAAATCAAGTGTTTATCGCACTTATTGTTTTTTGCCTCCATGTTCTCGTTCAAATCGAAACGAATAGTAGGCGAAAAACGCTACAGATTAGTCGTTATTTAAGGGCGGCTTTATGGAAACCAGCACACATTTGGCTACGAAAAATTGAAGGAAAAGTAGTACCGTAATAAACGAATTGTCGTTGTCACAACTGTCTAATTGTAAATTGTTTTCCAAATGGATGGGGCCACCTTTGTTTAGGTATTTACCTTTTTGGCTCTGAACTAGAAAAAATATTAAACTGAAAATTCAGTCATTATTTATGCAACACTAGTGACTCAATTTAATAAAATTATTTTTAAACTTTTGCTAGTCTCTAATTTACATAAGATTGAAATCCGAACTTTAAGAGGAGAGGTTGACATAGGAACCTCTCCTCCATTTATTAATGTCCTCCGTGGTCATCTCCACCTAATGAGACAATTTCCAGTTTTTCATCTAATATACCTTGAGTTATAAATGGAATATCAGTAAATGTACCAATTATAAAGCCATGGTTATATGGTCCTTCTGTTGGTTCTTCCTGAAATGCGGGTTTAACTTTGGCAAGATACTGATAAAGTTCATCTGTGATTTCACCTTCATCTAACAACATCATTGGAGCATGCTTTCCTAAATGAGCAAAAGGAGCAGCCGCAATGGCAAGTTCAGGTGTATTAGTTGATGAAAACACAAAACCGTGCCCAGGACTAGTAATTCCCCAACCAAATCCTGTTTCAGCATCTTTATATGAGGCGAATTCAATGGATTGAGCTACTGGATTATCCCCTTCAATTCGGTGAACCGTTCCATACGTTTCTAACTCTTGAGCAATCTCATCAGATATAATATCTTCTGGTCCTACAAGATAGATCGTTACCCCATTCTCTCTTGCATTAAGAGCATCAATTGTTTCTTGTGGAATCCCATCATTATCAACATAAAGTACAGATTCATTCATGTGAGCAATCCAATTTCCAACAGAAATTGTATATTCTTTTGCGTCTTCCTCTGAAGAACCAATTATTACATTTGGATGAACTTCATTAATGGTTTCTGTAAATTTTTCTTCAATGTTCCTAGCAAAATCTGCTACATTTGCACCCTGTACTTGTTCAACATTGTAGGC
Organism: Halalkalibacterium halodurans; assembly: GCF_004376175.1. Lineage (GTDB taxonomy): Bacteria > Bacillota > Bacilli > Bacillales > Bacillaceae_D > Halalkalibacterium > Halalkalibacterium halodurans. Next base: position 5,658 of record NZ_SNUY01000097.1, read on the forward strand.
GTTTAATTTATTTAATTCTGCTTCTGGAAGATCGCCAACCACGAGGACTTGAGTGTCTTCACTATTGCCTTTTGGTTGTAGTCGATTAAGTTCATTTAAGACATCTTCAGAAATTTCTCCGTCCCAATACAACATAGGACCATCATTAGGATGGTGAACCAGTGTTAGAGCGGCTAAGGAATATTGCCATTGATTTAATGGAGCCAATATAACTGTCCCAGGTTGATTTTCCTCATGGGTTGCTGGCCAAACAGTTTGAGATACTTGAATGGATAATTGGATAGGATCATCCTCATTTATTCGAGTAATGTTCTTAGTATTTACGACCTTTAATTCATCAGTTGCTAAATTATTGAGGTTCTCCGGAGCTTTTGCCGCTTCCTGTTCTAAATTCAATCTATCTACGTTAACTGAGTCACCCTGGTGCCCTTCATGATCCATCTCTTCGTCCATATGATCCATTTCTTCGCTTTTTTCGATATCCTGATGCCCTGCATGATCTTCTTCGGCTTGGGTACAAGCGGCAAGGAGCATACTTAACAGTAAGAAGGAGACAACTAACATCAACTTAGTAGCTTTTGATTTTTTCAATTTATCCATTCCTTTCTAATAAATAACTCCATTTATCTCTCCTGCCTTTATCTTATCCAAATTAACTCTACTCAATCGTTGATTTGAATTTTTTAAGTCTTAAAGTGTTTAACACAACCGAAACAGAACTAAATGCCATTGCTGCTCCGGCTATCATAGGATTCAGCAGAATTCCAAATTGGGGATATAGTAAACCCGCTGCTACTGGAATCAAGACAATGTTATAACCAAATGCCCACCCAAGGTTCTGCCAGATCATCTTCATCGTTGATTTAGATAGTCTGAGGGCCGTTACAACGCTTTTAATATCACCACGCATCAAAGTGATATCTGCGGTTTCCATCGCAACATCCGTCCCCGTTCCAATGGCAATTCCTACATCGGCTTGAGCGAGTGCAGGAGCATCATTGATACCATCACCGACCATAGCCACCATTTTTCCTTCTCCTTGTAGTTTTTTTACTTCTTCTGCCTTATGTTCAGGTAACACCTCAGCAATATAGTTATCGATTCCGGCTTCCATTGCAATCGCTTTGGCCGTTCGTTTATGATCGCCTGTTAACATAATCACTTCAATACCCATCGATTTTAAGGCTTTGATTGCTGGGATGGTTCCTTTTTTCAATGTATCAGCTACTGCTATGATCCCTGCAAATTCCCCGTCAATCCCAACATACATGGGTGTTTTCCCTTGATCAGCTAATGTAATTGCTTTTTCTTCGTATAACCCCAAATCAATATTGTATTTACTCATCAGTTTGATGTTGCCAATTAAGACTTCTTTGTTATTTAATGTGGCAAGTAATCCGTGACCAACAATCGCTTCGAAAGATTCAGGGTCATTTATAGGAAGGTCTTTTTCTTTGGCAGCTTCCACAATGGCTTCACCTAATGGATGCTCTGATGCAGTTTCAACTGATGCAGCTACTTGCAATAGTTCCTGTTCACTTACTATATCAGTTGTAATGATATCTGTTAGTTTTGGCTTGCCTTCCGTTATGGTACCGGTCTTATCTAAAACAACAGTCTTAATTTTATGGGCACGTTCTAAACTTGTAGCATTTTTAATTAGGATGCCATTTTCAGCTCCTTTTTCTGTACCAACCATGATTGCTGTTGGTGTTGCCAAACCTAACGCGCAAGGACAAGCAATAATAAGAATCGCAATAAAGGTAGTTAATGCGAAAATCAGACTTGGGTCCGGACCGACAAAATACCAAACAATAAATGAGACTACCGCTATTAGTAAGACTGCCGGTACAAAGTAAGCAGAAATTAAATCAACGACACGTTGAATGGGAGCTTTCGAACCTTGAGCTTCATTAACCATTCGAATAATTTGTGCGAGTGCCGTTTCTTTCCCTACTTTTGTTGCACGAAAACGAAAACTTCCAGATTTGTTAATAGTCGCACCGATAACCTCATCTCCAGATACTTTTTCTACTGGGATAGACTCACCGGTTAACATGGATTCATCTATCGTAGATCTACCTTTCGTGACGACTCCATCAACAGGAATACGTTCACCTGGCCTTACAATGATCTCATCATCAATCTTTACTTCATCAACAGAAATTTCGAGTTCATTTCCATCTCTAATCACTCTGGCTGTTTTTGCTTGCAAACTCATTAATTTCTTAATTGCCGTAGAGGTTTGCCCTTTTGCTTTCGCTTCAAAGTAACGTCCTAAGAGGATAAGCGTCGTAATAACGGTTGTGACATCGTAATAAAGTTGGTACGGGAAGCCCATTGCCGTAAGCTGATCCGGAAATAACGTCATCGCACCACTATAAAGCCATGCAGCTGACGTACCCATTGCTACTAATACATTCATATCTGCTGAACCATTTCTTAATACCTTATAGCTATTTTTGTAAAATCTCCAACCAGGTACGAGTTGGATGTAACTTGTTAACACAAGTAAGAATAAAGGATTAGACAAAAATGTCGGTACCCATGCTCCCCAGCCATGCATCATGTGAGGGATGCTACCAACTAACACAACGGTTGTTAAGACGGCTGCTACTGTAAAATCTTTTAAAAGCTTTCTCGTTTCTACCTCTTGCTCATCAGATTCTTCTCTCTGTTCATTTTCATTGATAATTGATGCTTCATATCCTATCTTTTCAATTCGTTTTATAACAGCTTCGGGATCTAATATTCCTTTTTCTCCTTCAACCTGAGCTTGATTAGCAGCCAGGTTCACATTAACAGATTGCACACCTTCTACTTTTGCAATAGCCTTTTCCACACGGGTAACACATGATGCACATGTCATTCCCTTTACAGAAAATAGAACCTTTCTTTGATCATCGTTATCAATGGGCTTAGCATCATATCCAGCCTTCTCAATAGCCTTTATAATTGCCTCAGACATTTCTATGGTTTCATCCGCTTCAACTTGAGCTTGATTGGCTGCCAGGTTTACATTAACAGATCGAACACCCTCTACTTTTGAGATCATCTTTTCAACGCGATTGACACAAGAGGCACATGTCATTCCTTTTACCGAAAATATCATCTTACTCACCTGATTCCCCTCCTTTACAATTCGAATAATACTGTTATTGTGATCATATTTCCCTTATAGATTACCAAAAGAATGTAAAGAAAATATGTGAGATACATCACAGATTCTTCTTTGTTCTATAAGTATCTTCATTTAGATAAAGCTAATGAAAATAGTGAAGAAGGTCGTACTAAAATCGTGCGACCTCACTTATATGATCCCATGCAACTACTTCATTCTACATCATATCCTTGTTCTTCAATCTCATGAATAATTTGATCTAATGAAATAACACCAGAATCATAATTAAGGTTTACTTTCCCTTCAGACAGCATAACTTTTACTGAGTTGACACCATTTAACTTTCCTATATTGTTTTCTATTGTACTTATGCAATGCCCACATGACATTCCGTTCACTTTTAATGTTTTTTGTTCCATTATTTTAACCTCCTAAAATGAATGATATGATATTTTCTTTTCAAACTAAATTTACCATACCCCCCTACGGTAATCAAGTTAATTACTTCGTTGAAATTGAACACTTATTGAACAGAAGGAGGGATCAAAAAAGTATGCATACTAACTTTAAGAATTTCAGAATATAAAAGGATAAAAAAAGAAGGAATGAAAATAATCATCCCTCCCTCAATAAAGTTCACTAGCGTTGCATTAAATAAAAAAAGATTTGTCAAGGTGTAATTAAATTCAATTTTATTGAATTTATGGTAAATACTAGTCTTCAACTTCATAAAAAAATCCTTATAATTAGATGACAGAAGGTA
>NZ_SNUY01000098.1 GCF_004376175.1 Halalkalibacterium halodurans
ATAGAATTGTTCTTCAGCCTGTGAGTGAGTGAAGGACCGGTAGATTGCCTTCAGATCTTCAGCGACTTCTTCTCGATCCTTCTTACGCACACGATTTAAGGTGTGTCGTACTTTGTGTACCACACAACGCTGGACATCTGCTTTCGGATAAAGGCTTTTAAAAGCTTCTTCTAAGCCAGGAAGTCCATCAAATACACCGAGTAAGACTTCCTTCAGCCCACGTTGATAGAGGTCTTGAAGCATCTCTTGCCAACCAAGAGCACTCTCTTGACCACCAATGTAGAAACCTAACAGTTCACGATATCCTTCTACAGTGACTCCAATGGCAAAGTAAATCACTTCGTTCGCCACGGTGTCACGGCGGAGTTTGATATACATGCCATCCAGATATAGCACAGAATAGCGTGGGTGTAATTCGCGTTGCTGCCACGCCTGGATATCTTCCATGGCCACTTCCGTGATATTACTGATGGTCGTGGCAGAGTAAGAAGAACCGAGAATGCGTTCAATGAACTTCCCTACTTCACGGGTACTCATGCCACTTTGATACATCTTGATAATGGTTTCCTCAAGCCATCCATCTCGACGTTGGTAAGGAGCAAAGAGCTGAGTTTGAAATTCACCTCGGCGATCTCGTGGTACTGATAATTCTTCGATTTTGCCGTATCTCGTGTCTAATGAACGTTTATAATATCCATTTTTGCTGTTTGGATGATTAGGTCTTTCAACTTTCAAGTAGTTATCCAGTTCTGCTTTCATGATGATTTCAAGTCTTTCTTGAATAAATGATTTTATGATTTCTTCCAGTTGATTTGTGAAGTCGGATTTGTTTATACTTGATGACATAGGTAGGGATTACTCCTCTCTTATGGAATCTCGACAATTCCGAGGATACCCTACCTATTTTTATGTTTTCAAGGGCTTACACAAAATATTTTACGTCATCGAGATGAGCCATGATGATGGTAAACTAGAATGGAATAAATGTAGCCCTTTAATTTGATATGATTTTATAATACTTAAACGGAAATTCCACGAAAGGTATCAGGTGAATTGATACGTAGTGGGAAGCTGTTTATAATAAATGATTAATAGAAAAATCCCGTAATTCATCAGAGGTGCACTTCACATGGAAGAGATCAAAAAACGATTAGCAACATATCCAAAAAGAACGATTACGTTAACTCAGCTTGAAGAGTTGATTAAACCATATATTCATACATACGAACAGTTTGCGGATACGATTTTACAATTGGAGTCAGAGGAAGTATTAGGGATGGTGAAAGCGAAAGGGCGAACGGCCAGAACGCCATCTCTTGCGTTGCAGTACCGCATTGATAAGAGCTTACTAGCAATGAACCATCACAAGGAGCTCCAACGTTTCCGTCAGCTTCTGCATCCGTCAATTAATATAGATGACTATTACGGTAAAGATCCTTTGATTTGGCAAAATGACCTAGCTGCTATTTTAAAAGTGGATGAATACATCAAGACATATTCCTTTCCATCAGAACAAGTGCCTGCACCTGAACGCAGCTTTGAAATAGTCGGGGATGAAAAGTGGCTGGTTGAAAAAGGCGGCAAGGAGCTTCTGGAGCGAATTGGTGTATTTGATAAGCTTAAGATTATTCCTGTTTCTGAACCTCTTATGTTTGCGATTAATCCTACGAATATTCAAAATGCTATTCAGCTTCATTTAATCGTTGAAAATAAGACAACCTATCAAGGGTTACTGCCTGCCCTCGTTGAAACAGAGTTTTCGACGCTTATTTATGGTAGTGGAAAATCGGTGATTAAAAGCATTGAGCAGTTTGCGATTCAATACCCGCTCAAGGCAGATCATCAGTTTTTTTATTTTGGTGATTTAGATCGAGAAGGTTTGATGATTTGGTATTCGTTAACGAAAAGGCAGCCTGTTCATGTCGCTTTGCCATTCTATCTAGCTTGTTTAGCAAAAGAGGCAGTCACAGGAAAGGATTATCAGCGAGAACACATCGAAGCTCTTGAGGCTTTTCTTCTTTTCTTTCTGCCAAAACAGCAGAATTTGATCAGAATGCTATTAGCGGAAGGTAAGTATTATCCTCAAGAAATATTAAAGACAAAGGAATTACAGATGATTTGGAGGGAAACTGATTGGAAGGCCTTGATGTAAATGAGTTAACACGTGGATATCGGGAGCGGATCAGACGGCTTGCTCTTTTTGAACCATTGCATGTATTAGAGAGAAAACGTGAAGAGGATTTAGAAGGTAAGAGCATTGATATGAAAGGATTCGGTCTGCTTACGTTATTATTTTTCTTTGAGCAAAAACTGATGAGGCAATCGAAAACGGGTGTGAAGCAGCTGGCAGCTTTTTTAGAAAGCGTATCAGAGCAGAAATATCTCCTGTCAGAAGAAAAATATGAAGTGCTGGCAAGGTCGATCATTCAAACCTTTCGTCCGACTGACGGAAAGAAGCGTCGTTATTCGTATTATGATTGGGAAGTGAACGAGGAGCAATCAATTGAATATTCAATCTTGAAAGCCAATAATTTCGATGTCAAAACGAATACACAATATTATACGTTAGATGAGGACGGGCTTGAGTTACTTTTTGCGACGAAGGAGTTTTATAGTGAGTTCCAGCTTTCGATTAATCAGCTGATCCTTAGAAAGCAGTTAGAAAAAGGGGAGTTTAAAGGGGCTCTTAGGCAAATTAATGAAATGCGCATTGATGTGGAGACGTTAGAGGAACGTATGATTAGGCTGAAGCATGAGATTCAGCGGAGCATTGTGTCGGAGGAAACATTCGAGCGGTATAAGCAGCTTCTTGAAGACATTTATGAGCGCCTTGCGCGTGAGGATGAAGAGTTCAAAGAGCTGCGCTTGTTTGTCAAAGAGACGAGAGAGCGCCTTTATTCAAAAGACGTTCATCAAAAGGAAAGACAAACTTATGGCTACATTCTAAAAATTAATCGTGAGCTAGAGGCGGTTCATTATGACCATTCGCGATTATTAGATCAAACGCTAACACTAAAAAACACGACGCTCATCACAGCGCAAGAGTCTCTTTATTATACGGGTATTCATTCTTTTAACTTTGATCAGGATATAGTTTCTCATATTGTCTCGGGGCCTTTACCGGTAGAAGCGATGAAAGGGATTCTTCATCCGTTTTTACAAGTTGAAGAGAATGAACGGTGGTCTCCTTTAGCTGTGTTGGCTGAGCAAAATATTACCGAAGAACGAGAGGGGAAAGTGGATCAAGGATTTATTGAGGTGGGCGAAGAACAATCTGATAATCCACACCGACAGTGGCTGACACAAAAGTATAAAGAGCTAATGGAACTTTTCCTACAAGCTTATGGCGAGCAGAAAGGTGGCACACTTTCAGCCTTTATGAATTTTCTTTGTGAAAATGATCAAGCTGCTGTGTATGAACAGCGTTATTTCTACGATTTTTGGTTGATTCTCCACCAACGATCGCCGATTATTCAAGGGGATGTCGATGAACAGGAAGGAAAGACGTTGCTTGGAGAGGCGTTAGCGCTTATTGGAGATCTCACTCTGATCATTAAAGAAGGAAAAGGGATCATTCAAAAAGTGGACCGCTATTCGATTCAAGAAATGATCATAGAAATGGAGGGAGCAGAGGATGAATTATCCTGAGAAAAAAGTCATTCTGGCTTTTCAGCTTTATACAAAACTAGCACGAGATGGGGTTTCAGACGTACAAGCGGTCCAACTCTATAAAGCGGATGATGATATTCGTGCTCTTCTTGATACGTTTAGCCATCAAGTTGATTGCGTGATCATTCTAACGAGTGAACAAATGTTTATGGTACCAAGAACGCGGCTCTCTCCTTTTCATGTCAGCAATGACTGGATTAAGCGACAATATTTGCGTTCTGGTGCGACAAATGGAGATATTTATCTGTTATATTTTTCGACGATTATTCTGTTTGGTAGCTTTTATGATACGTATCAAAGTCAAGAGCCGACGAGGCAATTTATTCGTTTAGATGAATGGGTTCATTTTATACAAGAGCGGATTGATCAATTAAAAGCTCATGATACGGAAGAACTGAAGGAATTAGAAAAGGAATTTTCATATAATTGGTCTTTAATCATCGAGAAATGGGAAGATATGAATGATATTAAGGAAACAGCTAAAAAACAAAGCGGCAACACCATTAGTCGTCTAAGCTTTATTGATACGGTGAAACGATTTTTGGTTGATCAAGAGGTAGTTCAAGAGATTGGCAATGATGAAATTACGTTAACAGAAAAAGCGAAAACGATTATTCAGCGCTTCTTTATGGAAGTGGAGTATAACAAAGGTATTTTTGAATTTATTTACGGGTTTGAAAGGGAGGAAGAGCATGCCGGCGATTAGTAAAATTCGGTTAACAAACGTTGTATATGAAGAAGGGAATAAACGATATAATGATGAGCTATTCTTGTTTGATGGACATAACGGAGCCATTTTACTAGAAAATGGTGGCGGAAAGACGGTTCTCATTCAAACAGCATTACAAGCAATCATTCCTCATACGAATTTAGCCGAGCGACAACTGAGAAACACGCTTCTTCTTGAAAATGCCCCTGCTCATATCGCGATCGAATGGATCATAAATGAAAAGCCAAGGCGATATGTCGTGACGGCTGTAACCCTTTTTATGACGAAGCATGGGCTTGATTCACTTCGATACGTCTATGAATATGAAGCAAATGACCCAAATGGCATTGATGAAATTCCTTTTGTTCGCGGAACTGAGACGAAACGAACGGCGGAACGAGGAGAAATGCAAGACTATTATAGCCAAATGCGTGAACGTTCCTTTTTGGCTCGTACCTTCCAGACGATTAAGGAATATCGTAGCTTTCTTGAAGAACAGTATCATATTATTGCCAATGAGTGGGAAAGTGTTGTCAAAATTAATAGCTCTGAAGGTGGAGTTGAGGCTTTTTTTGATGATTGTAAAAACACAAATCAGTTGTTTGATCGTCTGTTAATTCCAACGGTTGAACAATCGATTGCTGGTCATGATGAAAAAATGTTTGCGGATATGTTTGAAAAGCAGCATACAAGCTTTAAGCAGTATAAAAAGTTAAAAGAGACGATTGAAGAAAATAAACGGATTCAAGAGGAATTAGAAACATTTGTTCAGGCGTTTGAACAGCTTCATCAAAAGAAACTAGAATACAAAAAAACAAAGCAAAAGGCAAAAGGTACGTGGGAGGAAATCCAGCTGCAAAAGGAAAAGATAAAGGGCGAACAAACGGTTCTGTTTGAAAAGTTGGAGGAATGGAAGCAAAAAGATTACAAGCACGCCATTAAGTCTGCTTCTTATGAGATTGCCGTTGAAAAATCGACCCTAGACAGCTTAACGAAAGAGTATAATCAAGCTTTTGCGAAATATGCCCAGTTAGAAGAAGAGCTTAAACGTCATCATTTGGACTATTATTCGCTTAAACTAGCGGAGCTAAAGGCCGAGCAGAAGAACTTCAAAGATCAACTGAAGCATTTTGAAGAGGAAATGGACAAGCTGAACCAGACAGAAGAGCTTGAGGAGCTTGAAGAGCAGCTAGAACAGGCAAAACGCTCGTTGCTAGGCTTTTTTATCGGGAAAATCGAAAAGATTGAAAAAGAGATACGAGGTCTAACTTTTGAGATGAATCCGATTAAAGAACAGCTGCAACAATCGCAAGACACGTTAACTTCATTACAGGAAAAAGAAGCAGAACAGGAAAAGAAGCTTTCTAGTATCAAAAGTCTGCTTGATACGAGAACGAAGGATATGAACCAACTAGAGCAGCAGCTGTTAGCCAATCCAAAGCAACAGCGTGTCCAAGAAGAAATCGTCAACTGGAATAATCGTTATCAATTTTTAGATGATGAGATGATTCGATTGCAGCAAGAGGAAAAGCAAATTGAAATTGAAAAAAGTGAGGCGCAAAAGCGAAAAGATGCTTTTCAAGAAGAAAGAGTGAACCGCGAGCGCGAGCGTGATTCCATCGAATATCAGCTTGATACAATCAACAAAGAGCAGAAAAACTTGATTGCCATCCTTTCTGCTGTTCGTCCGCAATGGGCAGCTCTTGAAAATGTGTATGAAAATGAAAGCTCGATTGCTTCAAGACTAGTTGAAACAATTGAAAGATTTGAGAAAGAACGAAGCCATTTACTGTACTTGGAGCGAATCGCGCATCGGTTTGTCGATGATTATGACAAGCAAAATGTCTTCTTTGGTGATTCCTTTGTCGAGTCCCAGTTAAAGTCTTGGAAAAATCAGTTTGACTTATTACTGACAGGGGTTGAATATATCCAGTCATTAGATGCGGCTGATTACCTTGAGAAAAAAAGCTATCCTCTCTGGTCGTTAACACTGATAACAACAAATAAATCCAAGGCTATGTTGCAAGAAAAATTAAACGGTGTAGCGGACCGACTGCAATTTCCAATTCATGTCATGACGACAGAAGAAGCAGCTGTCGCTCATAAAGACGAAAGTCCACACACATGGATAGCACCTCTTCATTGGAGCAAGGGAATGGAAGCTGAATCGTTCCAACATTGGAAAGAAGATATCGCTAAAACAGCGAATGAAACAATCCTTTCACGGGAGCAAAAAGAAAAGGAAATGAAAAAATGGGAACATGCTCAAAAAGCCTTTGACGACTTTATGGCACAATTTTCATATGAAAAAATGACCAAGTTACAGGAAGAGCGCTCAACGATCATACGTCAAATAGAGCGGCTCTCTCTTAGTATCGTAAAAGAAGATGAGCAAATGGAAGACTTACGATCTAAGCTTACTCTTTTAAAAGATACTGTCAAAAAAGACCAGGATGAAATGAAAGGATTGGAGTGGAAGGTTGAACGAGGAAATCTCTACCTTCAATATAGCCGAGAAGTAGAAGAGGCGAAAAAGAAAGAGAAGCAGGTAAAGGAAGAGCTTGTGGAACTCGAAAAAGAAGTAGTTAACGTCAAACTCCAATATGATGCTTTATTTGAACAAAAGGCAGAGCTAGACAAAAGAATCGGCTCTTTAAATACGGAATTAAGCATCTTAAAACGTGATGAACAGTTTATTGCTGTTCAACCCCTTACGCCACTATTTTCAGGTGAGGGCAAGCAGATGATTCAAGAGAAAATTCGCAACCTAGAATTTAAAATTCGAGCCATTCAAGTCAGTTACGGAGAATGGAATGCGAAATTAGAAAACGCAAAGGCTGGTATAGAACGGACGAGTAAGGCAATGGATGAGTTGCGCACCGAACATGGACAGCTTGATGAGGATGTGCTTTTTCCAAGTGACGGGATGCAATTGTTGAAGGATCTTTGGGAGAAAATAGAAAAGACGGAGAACCAAGTTGACTCTCTCAATCAAGAGGTGAAGCAAAAATCATCTGCAAAGGAAAAGCAAGAAGGAAAGTGGGAAGCTAAGGTCGAGCAATTTAGAGAAAAGTATCCTGACGACTCAATCTTTGAATTTACCACGGCATTAGCGGAAGTAAAGGAAGAATTAAAGAGTGCAGCATTAACGTTAAAAGAAAGCAAAAGCTACCTTGAACAAGAGAAGAACAGAATGAGACAAGAGCTTGCAAGCATTGAGGGAGCTGAACGTGGCTTAGAACGTTTTATCGAAAAGCATCACTTTAATGCACCAGATATTGAGGCCATCTCGTTGAATTCAGAAGAAAGCAGAACGTTCACGTATCAACGTAAACCATTTGTTGACGCGATTATTCGTGAGCTCGAACAAGTGAAGGAAGCATTGCAAGGTGAGAATGAGAAAGTCGAGCGTGAAAAGCAGTCCTTTAGAGAATTTAGCCAAACGATTAGTGATATAAAGATGCGGCAGATGGCTGAAAATGGTATTGAATATAAACGAACGTACGAAGACTTAATCGATTTTAAGAAAAACATGCTTATAAGTGTTGAGAGAGCGACCAATTATGCAAATGAATATATTCGTCAAAAAGATACAGAGCTGCAAGCCTTTATTAATCAGATTCATGCTCACTTAAAAACGCTCGTTGAGGAATTAAAACAAATTCCTAAAAAGACGCGAGTGAAAGTAGAAAATGATTGGAAACAAATTTTTACGTTTGCGATTCCAGAATGGGAAGAGGAAGACGGAAAAAATCGGATTCGTGATTATATTGAATGGATTCTAGAGCAGCTAGAATCTGAGCGGTTCCTCAATGATCAAGGGATGCAAGATGATGGCAAAGTCAGAAAAGAAATTGATATGTGGCTGCAATCCAAGCAGTTACTCAGATGGGTTATGAAAAATGAAGAGATGAAAGTGAATTGCCGCAAAGTGACAAATGATAACAAAGTCACGACAAGGTCTTATTCGTGGGAACAAAGTAACGTATGGTCTGGTGGAGAAAAATGGAGTAAGAACATGACGCTCTTTTTGGGCATCCAAAATTATATTGCGGAGAAAAAGCAGCACATCCAACCAAACATGAAACGTCACAGAGCGGTAATTTTAGACAATCCGTTTGGAAAAGCTTCAAGTGATCACGTTTTAAGCCCGGTCTTTTTTGTCGCTGAACAACTAGGATTCCAAATTATTGCCCTAACCGCTCACGCAGAAGGAAAATTCCTGCAAGACTTTTTCCCAGTCATCTATAGCTGCCGCTTACGTGAATCAGTCGACTCTTCTAAAAAAGTGATGACAAAAGAAAAATGGCTGCACCATGCCTACTTCCAGGACCATGAACCTAAATCAATGGACAGACTCGGAGAAAGTGAGCAGATGGTGTTGTTTGAGTTTGAGTAGGGATAACATGGCTGTCCAATTGAAATATGTTGAAAAGAGGATCAATTGTCTTGTAGGCAGTTGATTCTTTTTGTCATGAGGAATGGAGTTACGATGGTTTTGGAGTAATGTAGTGAAGTAGTGAATGTTTTCATTTATTAAGAGTAATTATTATACCTTCCATAAAAGCATATGGTTCACTGACAGAAATGTATTAGGAAGGAATGTTTTGTTGCCATTCTTTTCATTATTGGAAAAATCTAATAAACTAGATAAGAATAATAGAAAACTAGTGTCCTACGATAGAAAGGAGGGAAAATGCAATGAATCAGTTTATAAATAACCTATTTATTACGGCACTTGTGACGTTTATTTTATTGTTTGAGATTCATCACCACTTTTAGTGATTTAAACAAAAAAGAAGAAAACACTCACAGATTCCTGGCAATAATGTTAGTGCTAACCAAACAAACCAGGAGGGTCTGAAAGTGTTTTCCGTATCACTAGAA
>NZ_SNUY01000099.1 GCF_004376175.1 Halalkalibacterium halodurans
ATGTACTTTGTCCTATACTAGTACTCATAGGTAGGGCCTCTCCTCTCAGTTGGTTTAGCGGTTAACTAGAGGGTACCCTACCTCTTTTTTTGATTCAACGCCTTTACACAAACTATCGTACATCATCTTATCTAGTTGGCTTAATAGTAATGGCTGCGTCAATAATAATTGAATTCTTACAATTTCTTTTTGGGGTAGGTATACCTAATATAGACGATATATTGCTAAATACAGCAGGTGGAGTAATTGGTTATGGTGGATATAAGTTAATAACATTTTCAAAAGCTCCAGCTAACCACAAACAATCTCCCGGCTATACTTTAGGATGAACACGATGTAGTTTCTTACTGTTGTCACTCATTGGTAAGATCTCCTTTCGTTACGGCCAAGCTCTATCTTTAACGATTTGAGATTTTTTCCATCACAAGATACTCTTGAAGTTTTATTTTTCATGTGCAGAGAACATGCTATCAAACTCATATTAATCAAACACAAAAACAGGTAACCATCAAAAAGAATGGTCACCTGTTTTTTATGTTTAGACCTATTTCGTCTTTTAAAAACGTTTAGAAGCTTTGTGCTACTTTTTTCACTTCTTCTAGCCCTTTGTTGATAATTTCTTCCGCTTGATCAGGAACCGCATTATGGCCTTCGATCACAACAGTGACTGGATCTTGAACGCCAAAGAACCCTACCATTGTTTTCATGTAATTTAAAGACATTTCAAGTTGTGCAGCAGGTCCTTCTGAATAGTAACCGCCACGTGCATTTAGCAAGGCTACCTTTTTATCACCCATGAGGCCAACTGGGCCTTCTGCTGTATAATTGAACGTGACTCCCGCACGGGCAAGGTAGTCCATGTACGTATGAAGAGCGGCAGGAATCGTAAAGTTCCATAACGGGAAGGCGAATACTACTTTGTCTGCCTCTACAAACTGCGTTAAATAGCGATCCGCGACTTTGCGCGCCTCTTCTTCCTCAGCTGTTAACTCCAACTGCTGGCCTGCCTTAAAGATCCCGGCTAACATCGTAGAATCCAAGTATGGAAGCTGTTCGTTATAAATATCAAGCTCGATCACTTCGTCATTAGGATTCGCTTCTTTGTATGTGTCAACAAACGTTTGATACATTTTCACACTTACAGACTCATCAACAGAGCGAGGATTACCTTTTACAAATAATACCTTAGACATTAAAAATTTCCTCCTATTCCTTTTAAACTACTTTTTATCGTTTTGTGTTTAATAAGTTTACTTTTAAAAGTATAGTTACATCTTATTTGTTTGTCAATTAAAAAACGTCAAAAAGACAAAAAGGGACTTTTGATCTAATCGAAAGAGGGAGAAAAAAGAAAGGTTTTGTCGAAGAGCCAAAAAGAATGTCCAACAGAATAAAAAAACGTAGCAACTGGAGGGATGAAGGAATCACGATGAACTTGTGAGCCGATCATGACTGGTTGTAGAGCGAACTTGGGAAATCGCCCCGTGTTTCGGTAGACAAAAAAGAAAAGCCTTGGCACAGACAGAGCGCCAAGGACGATTTATTAAAAGAGGGGGAAAGGGAGAGGGGACTTATGCAAACGGTTCATGGTTACTGTAAGGAGGAGTAAATGTCTGTCGGTTGAATGGATTGTGCTTTGTTTTGCTTATTTTTTCGGTTTGTCTCTTTACGCACGAGCTCATACACAGAGGCACCAACGATTTCACCAGCTTCTTGAAGCCGCTCCACACTGATGTTTTCAACTGTATCAAACGGTGTATGATACCAAGGCTCAAGAGCACCTGTCCCAGGTTCACGACGGATGAAATTAGCCGATTCGATCCCCACTTCATGGAAGGCGACATGGTCAGATGACCCGCCTTGATTTAATAAAAGAGGTTCATGCCCTAGTCGTTCTGCCACTTTTGAGCTTATTTGCCACACAATGTTCGGTGAGCCGTCTGTTACGTTGACAAAAAGCTTAGAAGCAGGCTCCCAGCTTGTCCCGACCATATCCATGTTAAAGTTAGCAACACTACGCTCAATCTCATCACTAGACAGCTGAGCGACATAATAGCGGGCACCGACTAGACCAATTTCCTCTGCGCCAAATCCGATAAAGCGTAGCTCCTTATCGAGGGGATAGCTTTTTAACACACGTGCTAGTTCAAGCATCACACCTGTTCCTGACGCATTATCGTTTGCCCCAGGTGCTAAAGGCACACTGTCATAATGTGCAGTGACGTACACGATTTCAGGATTTTTGATCTTTTTGTGTGGCTTTCTCACGGCGATGACATTCTGTGAGGTCTGATTGGTCAGCGCTTGAAGCTCTAACGTTACTTCCTCTTGCTCTAACAAATAGGCGCCACTTTCCTTGCTCGTACCAACGACAGGAACAGAAATTGTCGACCCGCCTAAGCTTGGGGTGAGAGGGACTAAGCTCTCCACATTGTTGTAGATAATGACAGCGACCGCCCCTGCGTCTACCGCATTTTGAGCTTTTTCAGCAAACGTAAACCCACCACGAGAAATGAGGGCCACCTTCCCCTCTGCCTCCTCAGTGAAGTCTTCTGGATATCCTAGTCCCGCATCATAAAGTGGAGCTGTGAGTCCACCTTCAGGCGTTGGTGAAGAACCCGTAGATGGGCGGATTGGAATGTCTTCCCCGTTCACCGTTAATGAGCCGAAGAGGCGATCCGGAATGGAGAAGGTTTGGACATCTACATCATATCCGAGCTGCGAAAACTCGGCTTGTAAATAAGCAGCCCCTTCCTTTTCTTCTTGACTACCGGCTACCCTTGGTCCGATCGTTTCACTCAAATGATAAATATGGTCATAGGCGTTGTCAGCATTAAACCGTTTCACGATCTTTTGATCAAATGGCGCATGATTCTTTTCAGCTGCCATCACAGTTTTAGCCGTTGAAAATGGAGAAGCCGCCCCTGGAATAAACACACTCCCCGCCACGATAACTGCTGACATTGCAGCAACAAGTATCTGTTTTCTCATCGTCATAACCCTCCTATTAATCTCGCATATGTATATACGAGAAATTCCATAGACCGATGAGCAAACCCTTTCATATGGTGTAAAATGATCCTAATTTACTGTAAAATGATAATTTTTGTTAATAGATAATTCATGATAAAACCCCCTTTGGCCGTTCTGCACCGAAAGGGGGTTATCTCCTACAATTTGAATCGATTGATTTCTTCTTGAAGACCAGCTGCTAGGTTGCTAAGTTGTTCGGCCGAATAGGCGATTTCCTCCATGGAAGACAACTGTTCCTCTGTACTTGCCGCAACAGTTTGCGAGTGATCGGCATTTTGCATCGAGGCTTGCTCCATGTTTTGAATCGAGTCGCTTAACTCGATTGTGTTTCGAGCAATTTGTTGTGTTGCTGTGGAAACGTCCAGCATTTGCTCATTCACCGCAGCAATGGACGCAGTAATTTTTGCAAAGGTAGCTCCAGCGTCGCCAACAACTTTTGTTCCTTTTTCCACTTCAACTTGGCCTTTGTCCATTTCTTGAATCGCTTTCTCCGTATCTTGCTGAATCGTGGCTAACATTTTGCTAATTTGGTTAGCCGACCGTCCCGACTCTTCCGCAAGCTTCCTTACTTCGTCGGCGACAACTGCAAATCCCTTTCCATGCTCACCAGCACGGGCCGCTTCGATTGCTGCATTTAATGCAAGAAGGTTTGTTTGCTCAGCAATGGAGTGAATTAATTCTAGAATGGAGCCGATCTCTGATGAGCGTTCCCCTAGTTGTTTAATAAAGGTTGCCGACTGTTGAACCGAGTGCTGGGCCGTATCCATTTGCTCTATCGCTCGTTCAATCGATCGCTCACCATCTTCCGCATGGGAGGCGGCCTCATCGGCTTTTATACTAACGTCAGCCGTGGCGAACGTTATCCGCTCGACACCTGCGCTCATTTCTTTTGCAGCGATCACGCTTGCTTTCGCCCGATCAACCGTATCCATCGATTGCTCCGATACATCCTGAATTGTAGTCGCCACTTGATTCGTTACGGTCACGGATTCTTGCGAGCTCGCTGACAGTTCTTGAGCGGTTGCCGTTACTTGATCGGACATTTCTTTCGTTTTACCGATGAGAGATCGTAAATGACTTTTCATCTCATCAAATGCTTTTGCCAATTGGCCAATCTCATCTTTGCTTTTCACATTAATATCCTCACCAGATAAATCCCCTTTGGCAATTTGACTTACTTGGCCTAAAAGGGAATGGATCGGTTTGGTGATAATTCTAGCAATCATGAGGGCGACCATCACGCTTCCAAGCATTGTCACAAGGGTGGCGACAATCACTGAACGCTGTAACTCGAGCCCTAAATTTTGGGCTTCCTTTAATTGACTCCCCATCGTCTCTCGCTCTTGACTCGCTGTATCTTGCAAATATGTAATTAACGACATGGCCATTGGCGTTCCTTGGGAGCTCATGATCCGACTTGCCTGGCTAATTTCTCCATCTACATAAGAAGGGAAGACCTCATCTACAATAAGTGCCGACCAGTTTTCGTTTATTTTCAAATATTCATCTAGTACGGGATCCTCAGAAAGAGTGGCTAACTGCTCTTCGATCTCTTGACTTGCTTCAGTCAATTCTTCAAATGTACGAGCATAGTTTTGATTCCCTGTTAGCAAGTAACCTTGCGCCAAAGATAACCTTTCCTGAACATTAGATACCAATTCTCCTTTGACTACGACTAAAGGGAATCGCTCCTCTGTAACCCGTTCAATATTTTGAGTTGTTTTTTGAATATTAAAATAACTATATGCAGAATACACGATGAAAAGGAGGACAACGATCGAAAAACCGAGCAGGACCTTGCCACGAATACTTTTCATGATTGACACCTCTTCTCCCAGCCTTGAACGCTATTATATGTTAGCACCCTGAAACATGGCATCGTTTTCATTTTGATCCATTTCATAGAGCTGCTATTATTATAGCATTTGCAGAAGAATAGGACAATCGTCCAATATCAAAAATCCTTTTTTCTCTTCATCCTAACAGCATTTATAAGACTTTTTAAGGATAACTCCTCAGTTGATGCTACTTGCCAGTGGGCTTTTTTCATTGCTAAATGGGTTCCTACTCCTACAGCGAACATTTCGGTTTGCAAAATACCGGTTAGGCCTGCTTCCCCGTCTTCAATTGCGACACAACGATTGGATGACACACCTAGTAATTGGGCTGCCGTTAAAAAGATCTCCGGGTCAGGCTTCCCTCTCCTTACCTTTTGAACATCGACGATCACATCGAACGCATCGATCAATTGCAACCTACTTAATACTCGAGGGGCGTTCGTACTTGCCGACGCAAGTGCGATTGAAACTTTTTTTTCTTTCAATTCACGAATGAATGAGTAAATGCCTGGGAGAGCGTCGGCTGGTGTTAACTCGGCTATTAAGCGCTGATACTGTTCATTTCGCAACTCTGACAGCTGTTTCACCTGCTCGTCGCTGACCTCCTCACCTGTCAAATCACAAATGGCACGAACGGTTTTCTCACGGCTTAGCCCTTGAAGCGATTGATTCATTTCTTCTGAGAACGTAACGCTCAATTTTTTTGCAATATGTTGATTGGCTTCATAGTGCAATCCGACGGTATCCGCAATTACCCCATCCATATCAAAAATAACAGCTTCAAAAGGACAATCCATTAACTACACTCCCCATGAAAAAACTGCTGACTCAGCAGCAGTGCTTTTCTTTATTATACCAAGTCCCCTGTTATTCTCATAGGTAAAGTACCGGTGATTGCCGAGCCTCTGCCGACTTATGCTTTTTCTTCTATAAAGTAAAAAAACGCCCACTTCCAAACAGAAAGTAGGGCGTACTTATTAATCACTAACCGGAACGAGCGGCTTCAGCTTCTTCGGCTTTGTTGAACATCCTCCGAGTTGTTTTTCTCCTTTCGTGTCAGACTGTGTCACCTCAAAGGGACGCATGCGAAGCAACGGTGCCGTACAGCTCTCCTTTGCTGCAAACAGGCTATTAGCTAACAGCCGATAACTGTGCTGCGGATGGGCTCGAAACGTCAAATCATTCGCAAACAAAACGTAATCAGTTTCGTTCATCTCAATGGAAGCTGCAATCACTTGTCCTCGCGCTTTTTCATGCTCTGGCCACCATCCAGAGATCAAAAAGTCATCGCGATCAGCCACAGTCGTTAAGATTGTAGCCTTATCGGGAAGCTCAGCGATCCACGAACCTGTTGTGACATATAAAGCTTCTTCCTTTTCATAGCCCGCTGTGTAACGATTTTTTCCATGACTGCTTCCAGTAGTCCTTCATGATTCAATTCCGTGCTCCCTGTAGCAAAACCTTTCAGGACGTTCGCTTCTTCAATCGCTTGCAAGGAGCGGCCCCCAATCCCTACATACATTTTTCCACTCGCTTCTTTGCGATTAAAGTTCCCCAGATCATCTACGATCACATCCGCCTCATCTGTAGAGACGATAGGAAACCCGAGCTGTTCGATTACGTACCTAGTTTGTGCAGAGCCGACGACCGCTACTTTCGGCTGTGAAAGGCGCTTCACGTGTACAGAGGACTTGTTGTGTAGCGGAGTCGCATCTACGTGTGTGTTTTTGAGCGGAGCTTGTAAATCTCTTGACCTAACGATAAAGTCACCCTCTTCAACTGTTCTATGCGATTTTGCTGCGACATAGACAGGTTTACCCGCCTTTAGCAATTGATTCACGAGTTGGATGGCTTCGTTGTTAGAATTGGCGACAACGTAATAGCTGTTTTTCCCATGTACAGCTAGTGAAGTCCATTCTACCTCTTGGACAGGCTCCGCTTCACCTTTAAAAGCATCTTTTTGCCTTACCTCAACCACATCAAATCCCCGTAGTGCTGGGAAGTTTACAACCACCGAATCATACATGGCGGTCCAGTCCGAAAGATCCGCTCCAGAGTAGAGCATCGCGTTAACAAATCCCCGCTTTGCTTGCGCCATCGGTATAACGTACGTTCCTTGCTCATACGTCACACCATTGACTGCAACTGGACTGGTTGTTTGCTCTACTTGAATGCCATTTCGAAGAAAATACTCAACCATTCGCTTCGCTTCCAACTCGTTTTTTTGAGCAGCTCCGATTGGCAATACATAATAATCAGGAAAGAATGAATCATGTGCACCCCGTTGACGTCCAATCACGTCACCCTCTTGATTAACAAACCACTCATCCACACTTCGATGATCCTCACCGCGGACCCCTCGGGCAAAAAGCTCGAGCTGATGTTGAAAGAGGGCATCTTTATTTGTTAGAACATAGTCGATGGCACCATAACTTAAACCGACCATGGCACGGTAAGAATTTTGACTTAACGTTGGCACCTCCACTGTATGTGCGATCGCACCGTGAAGCATAGCGAACATGGCCGTATACGCTGGGCTCATATCATCCCAGCCATTCTCCCAATCGAGCAGGGGAATGAAATAGGAATCTAGCGTAGAGCTTCCAATTCCTGCCCTGCCCATTGCATGCGCTTGACCGATCATTGAATCCACGAGCAAATCGTATTCAAAGTTCGGATTATGAGGGGGTGTCGCTGGCTCAATAAGGAATCCTTCCACATACCCGTGTAGGTCAATGAATGACAGCGGCGTCCATTTTCCGATATGTTCATTGACTTGAATCGTTTCGGGCTGCGTCTGGTAGGCATTGTCACGATTTAGATCAAAACCATTTGCATTTTCCCTCGTGTTAGCCACCCGTCCATCAGGATTATGGGTAAAATGAAACAGGAAAATAACATGGTTTAACGCGTCCTCCACATCAAAAGTGACCTCTTTTCTGTGACCATCTTCATCCTCGGTATGAAACGTGACTTGATCCTCCAACGCTAACGTTCGAAAAACCTCCATCTGAGCGTCAATTCCTTCTACTTCATCAGGATGTATGTTATTAAACCAGATCGGTACTTGATAGTCTTCAAGTGTCCCATCCTCTAATGTTTCTAGTAAACGTTCCGGTTGTTCGAGCGCTGTAGGAAGCGTCTCATTCAAATAGCGATGAACAGCCTCTTCATCCTTGGCAAGAACGACAAAATGAAGATCCCTTCCTTCCACAGACTTCCCGAGAGACTGATACTCCAAATAGCGATCCTCCGGTGCATCTTGAAGTACTTCATCGATGGCCGGTTTGATCTCCTCATAGGTGAGAAACTCGTCATATACTTTGAGTGACATGCTTTGGGAAAGCGAAAATCCCGACGAAGGATGTGTCACAGCAAGATCATACTCACCCATTAATTCAGGATAACGAACGCGGATCGTTCGTGGCGACAAATCATCGGTTCCGAACGGCAAACTGAAATAGAGCGTGGCATGCACATCGTTTGTTTTCCGATCGATCGTAGGTTCTTTCGTAAACGTAATAAAAGAGTCTCCAGAAAAATCTCTTGATTCCCCATCCCAACTCTTCCAATCTTCTAATGCCTTGCCACCAAACGTCCAAACAAAATCATCCAACTCGAGATGATCAGGTATCGAAAATGAAACCTTCACCTCTCGTTCCTCCGTAAGCGAGAGTAGCGTCCGGTCTACCTGAAGTTCCTGCTCTTGGTCAGCGACCTCTGTCTGCTGCTTCGCTTCGGTCACATACGTTACCTGTGGCAACGCGATGAAAAATAAGATCAATAGGAGCCAAAGCGTCCATCGATGAGTTCTCATGTTTTCCTCCCTGACAGTTTTTGAGCTTTATAGATACACTTTAGCATAATTCGACCTGTCCCTCACAGTGAGGAATGAATGAAGATTGTGTCAACCTTTTGTGGGAGGAATATTTTCCATTCTCATAGGTGTAAGCGAATTCAGAATGTTAGGGTTCTCCTCTGTTAAGAATCTTAGGGCTTTTAAAAGCCTTTCAAGTCTTTCAGTG